>CAYLKZ010000005.1:71798-76226 GCA_964384275.1 uncultured Sphingobium sp.
GTGCAGATGGAACCCGGCCCGATGCCGACTTTCACGCAGTCCGCGCCCGCATCGATCAGCGCGCGCGCGGCCTCCGCCGTGGCGACATTGCCCGCGACGATCTGAACCGTGCTGGAGAGCTTCTTCACCGCGGTGACGGCATCCGTCACCATCTTGCTATGGCCATGGGCGGTATCGATGACGATGAGGTCGCATTCCGCATCGATAAGGGCGCGGGTGCGTTCCAGCCCCTTGTCACCCACGGTCGAGGCAGCGGCCACGCGCAGGCGGCCTGCCGCGTCCTTGGTCGCCTGCGGATAGGTGACGGCCTTTTCGATATCCTTCACCGTGATGAGGCCAACGCAACGATAGGCGTCATCGACCACCAGCAGCTTCTCGATCCGGCGCTGGTGCAGCAGGCGCATCGCCTCTTCCTGCCCGACGCCGAGCTTTACAGTGGCGAGATTCTCCTTCGTCATCAGTTCGCTGACCGGCTGGGTGGCATTTTCGGCGAACCGCACGTCCCTGTGGGTCAGGATGCCAGCCAGCTTGCCCGATGCCTCGACTACCGGGATGCCGCTGATGCGATGGCGCGTCATCAACTCCTGCGCCTCGGCCAGCGTTGCCTGCGGCGCGATCGTGATCGGGTTCACCACCATGCCGCTTTCGAAGCGCTTGACCGCGCGGACGGCATCGGCCTGTTCCTCGACCGTCAGATTGCGATGCAGCACGCCAAGCCCGCCGAGCTGCGCCATGACGATCGCCATATCCGCTTCCGTCACCGTATCCATGGCGGAGGAAAGGATCGGGATATTGAGCCTGATTTTCTTCGTCACCTGGGTGCTGGTGTCGGCCTGACTGGGCAGCACCTCCGAGGCGGCGGGCTGCAACAGCACATCGTCGAAGGTAAGACCGAGGCGGATATCCATGGGGCGGGCCACTTTCATCTAGGGGAATTTGGAATCGTGGCCGCCCATGTAATCATTTCAGCGGTCGGCGGCTAGGGCCAATCGACATTCCGCCCATGCGGATTTGCAAATCCTGCCCTTCCGCGCTTGCGATATAGGCGGGTTGCGCTGCGGGGCAAGGAAAGCCGGGCCTTCCGGCAATGAAGCCGCCGGGCACTCCTTGCGCCGCAGCAGAGCCGTCTCTTACTCCTCGACCGCCTCCCCGACCCGCGCCAGCAGCGCCCTGGCCTGTGCGACGTGCATGGCCTCGATCATTGCATCGCCATGCCGTTCCGCGCCGCCTTTGGCCGCAGCGGAGATGAGCGCGCGGGCGTCGGCCAGTTCCTCTTCCGTCGGCCCGAAGATCGCATTGGCATCGGGGATCTGATTGGGGTGGATCAGCGTCTTTCCATCAAAGCCCAGCACGCGGCCCTCCCGGCATTCGGCGGCAAAGCCGTCCTTATCCTCGAACCGGTTATAGACGCCATCGAACACCGCCAGCCCCGCCAACCGCGCGGCCAGTACGACCGACTGCATCGCAAGCATCAGGCCAGAGCGGCCCGCATTGAGGGGGATGCGCAGATCATGGCGCAGATCGTTATTGCCCATGAACAGCCCGGCCACGCCTTGCGCGGCCGCGATCACCTGCGCCTGCACGACGCCGCGCGGCGACTCGATCATTGCGATCACAGGCTTGCCGCTCGCCCGATGAACCCGTTCCGCCTCGCCCGCGCTCTCCACCTTGGGCAGCACGACGAACTCTGCCGCTACATCGGCGATCGCGGCGAGATCGGCGGCATGATACGGGCTGTCGGTCGCATTGATGCGCACCGCCGCGATCCGCTCGCCAAAACCCGTCGCAAAGGCCTCGCGCAGCGCGGCGCGGGCTTCCTCCTTGCTGTCGTCGGGCACCGCATCCTCCAGATCGAGGATCACCATGTCGCAGGCCAGCCCCCGCGCCTTCTCAATCGCGCGGGCATTGGACGCAGGCAGGAACAGCAGGGAGCGGGCGTGTGAAAGCTGCATGGCGAAACCCTCGTAATACGGAACGGAACGGAAATGGCCTTTCCCCCTCCCTTATTTCCGGTCATAGTGAAAGCCAATTATGAACGAGGGGATCTGGAAAATATGGCTGTGATCATCGCCTTCATGCTGGTTATTCTGGTGCTGATCTATCTTGCGGCCAGCATCAAGATCGTCCGGCAAGGCTATCAATATACCATTGAGCGCTTCGGCCGCTTTACCGAAGTGGCCCGGCCCGGCCTCAATTTCTACCCCGCCTTCTTCTATGCGGTCGGGCGCAAGATCAATATGATGGAGCAGGTGGTCGATATCCCGGGGCAGGAAATCATCACCAAGGACAATGCGATGGTCGCGGTCGATGGCGTCGTGTTCTTTCAGGTGCTCGATGCCGCCAAGGCCGCCTATGAAGTGTCAGAGCTTTATGTCGCGATCATGCAGCTGGCGACCACCAATTTGCGCACCGTCATGGGCTCGATGGACCTCGACGAGACGCTGTCCAAGCGGGACGAGATCAACGCGCGGCTGCTTTCCGTGGTCGATCATGCAACCAATAGCTGGGGGATCAAGATCACCCGCGTCGAGATCAAGGATATTCGTCCGCCCGTCGATATCGTCAATTCCATGGCCCGGCAGATGAAGGCGGAGCGAGAGAAGCGCGCCAACATTCTGGAAGCCGAGGGCCTCAAGAGCGCAGAAATCCTGCGCGCCGAGGGAGAAAAGGCCGCACGCATTCTGGAGGCGGAAGGTCGCCGCGAAGCAGCCTTCCGCGATGCAGAGGCGCGAGAACGTGAAGCCGAAGCCGAAGCCAAGGCGACGCAGATGGTGTCGGAGGCAATCGCGACCGGCAATGCGCAGGCGATCAATTATTTCATCGCGCAGAGATATGTCGATGCGGTCGAGAAATTCGCCGTTTCGCCCAATGCCAAGACCATCCTCTTCCCGGTCGAGGCAACCCAGCTCATCGGCACATTGGGCGGCATCGGGGAATTGGCGAGGGAAGCTCTGGGCGGCGGCGCCTCTCCCTCCACCCCAACCCAGGGCGGCGGCGCTGCTGTTCCGGCGACGGGACGGCGCGGCCCGTTCGAAGGAAAATGACGATGGTGGAGCATCTCGTAAACAACCCATGGTGGTGGCTGGGCCTTGCGGTGATGCTGGGCATTGGCGAGATCGTCACGCCGGGCGTGTTCCTGATCTGGATCGCGCTCGCCGCCGCCATCACCGGCGGCATCGCCATGCTGACCGGCCTTCCACTGGCGCTGCAATTCCTGCTCTTTGCCGTGCTCTGCCTCGGCAGCGTGTGGATAGGGCGGCGCTGGTATATCGATCATCCGGTGGAATCGGAGGATCCGCTGCTCAACGACCGCATCGCCCGGATGGTGGGCGAGGTGGTGATCGTCGCCGAGCCGATCACCCATGGGCGCGGCCGGGTGCGGGTCGGCGACAGCATATGGGATTGCAGCGGCGCGGATATTCAGGCGGGCGAAGCCGTCCGCATAACCGGCGCGCAAGGTGCTGTATTGCTGGTCGAACCGGCCTGATATAAGGCTGGCACCTTTTCGCTAGAGACCGGATTTCGCAAAAAAATGGGCGCGAAATCCAGAGCAGCCAGCCACGCGTCCTGAAACGACAAAGCGCTTTAGAAAAAGGCGCGGCCATAGATGACGGCCGCGCCCTTATAAGTTTTCAACACCGCGAGGGCGCGTTTATTCCTTGCCGCCCAACAGGCTCTTGCCGAACAGATTGGCAAGATCGCCGATCGGATTTTCGGTTTCGCTCTGCCCGAAATTCTGGAACACTTCCTTGAGCTTTTCGACAGGCAAGCCATGCTCCTGCGCAGCTTCGAACAGCGCGGACATCTGATCCCCGCCCTGCCCCAGCTTGCCGGAAAAGGACTGCATCATATTCTGCACCTGATCGGCGGGAATACCGAACTTCGCGGCCATTTCCTCGACATTGCCGAGGTTGCCCAACAGGCTGCCGAGATCGAGATTGCCCAAAATCTTGTCGAACATCGCACATTATCTCCTTGCTGCCCTACGGTCGGGGCAGGAGAGCAAACGATACCATGATCGCGACGCTTTCGCGACGACGGAAAGCGGCTGATCCTGTAAAATCCGGCAACGCAACGGCTTTGCAAAAGGCTTGTACTGTCTCGTGGAAAATCTACCGCGTAGAGCAACATCCGGCGCCATCTGCCTGTCCCAAAGCAAAAGGGCGCCGCCTGCCCTACCGGCAAGCAGCGCCCCTCGCTACGATATCCGATGCCTTATTCGGCTGCTTCGGCCAGCTTTGGCGCGGTGGCAAGGACGGAAGCGTCGACATGGTCCGCAAACTGAGCGAAATTATCGACGAACTCCTGCGCCAGCTTGGCGGCGGTTGCGTCATAAGCGGCCTTGTCCGGCCAGGTCGCGCGCGGATCGAGGATCTGGCTGTCGACACCCGGAACCGCGACCGGCACTTCGAAGCCGAAGGTGGCGTC
>CAYLKZ010000006.1:0-70463 GCA_964384275.1 uncultured Sphingobium sp.
AGAGCAGAAGCTTCCCAAGCTTACGACGAGGGTTCGATTCCCTTCACCCGCTCCATTTTTCCACATTAGGCGGGGCGTCAACTCCGGATTATGCCCGATCTTCTTCTGGACGTAAGCCGTTTGCTGTGGCGCGCATGGCGTGGCCAGTTCCCGACAGGCATTGACCGCGCCTGCCTCGCCTATGTTCGGCGCTATCGGCATCAGGCTTTGGCCGTCGTTCAGCGTGGCGGCTTTACCTGTGTGCTGGACAAGCGGGACTCCCTTGCGCTTTTCGATATTCTGCGGCGAAGGCCTGAAGATTTCCGACGCGCTATCCTGATCTTTGCAGCACGGGCCTGCCTGCCATGGCGTCGGGCGCCGCGCGGGAGTTGGAGGCGCGCTCTCTATCTCAACGTAGGTCATACCGGCCTCAATCATGCGGGGCATGGGCGCTGGGTAAAGAAGAACGGCATTCGGCCCGCTTATTATGTGCATGACCTCATTCCGATAACGCACCCGCAGTTTGTGCGGGAGGGCGAGCGCGAAAAGCATATCGCGCGGATGGACAGTGTTATCCGGCATGGCGCGCTGGTGATGGCGAATAGCCTCGACAGCCTGAGAGCGCTCCACGCGCACGCCAACGGGCGGGGCTTTCCCATGCCGGAGAGCCTGTGCGTGCCTTTGGGGATCGAAACGGGTTTTGCGGAAACGGCGTGTGAAGCTCCGCTGGCGTCGCCTTATTTCGTGGTGCTTGGCACGATCGAGGGGCGCAAGAACCATCAGCTCCTGCTGCGGATCTGGCGTCGTCTGGCAAAGGATCTGGGGCAGGATACGCCGAAACTGGTTATCATCGGGCGGCGTGGCTGGAAGGCGGATGCCATATTTCAGGCTCTGGACGAGGATGAAGATCTCAAGCCGCATGTCATCGAGTTAAGTCATTGCGACGACCATATGCTGAAGGCCTGGCTTTCCCATGCGAGAGCCTTGCTGTTTCCGAGCTTCGTCGAAGGGCAGGGCCTTCCGCTGGCGGAGGCGCTGGTGGCCGGTACGCCCGTTATTGTCAGTGACCTCGCTGTTTTCCGGGAAATGGCGGGCGATATTCCTGAATATGTGGATGTGCTGGACGAGGATCGCTGGCAGGAAATGATCCGCGCCTATTGCGAGGTAGGAAGTCCGTCGCGCGCGGCGCAGATGGAGCGTCTGAAACATTTCAGATGCCCGACATGGGAAGAGCATTTTCGGCAGGTCGATCGGTGGATCGAGGAAAATGCGGCCTAGCCGCGGCTGCTGAAGGCGTGAGCCAGCACGGCGATTTTGCGCCCCAGCCTGCGCACCACGCCCTTGTGCAAATGCGTCAGTCCACCCGAGCGTTCGAGCGCATTGCGCGTCGCATCCAGTTTTTCGAGCACTGTCGTGCAATGGCTGACGGCGTTTTCGTCGGGGTTCCAATAAAGCGGATAGCGCAAGATCGCAGCCGCGACCAACTCGTCCAGCGACAGGACGCGCCGCCGCCGGGCGAAGGCCGCGCCGCCCTTGTCCCGATCTTCTGTCAGGCCCCATCCGGCATAGAAAGGCTGACCATAGGTCACGACTTTTTTCCCTCTTAACAGCGCGTCGAAACCGGCCTGAGATGTCATCACCTGAACCTCATCGCTCGCCTTTATGCAGCTGATGACGGAAAGGTCCGTTTCGATATGATCTGCCCAGCGCGCCGCTTCCGACAGGGCCACGCGCCCCTTGCGATTGCCCGACATCACATCGGGGTGCGGCTTATAGACGATGAAGGCATCGGGGTGGCTCTCGCGGGCTTTGCGTAGAAGGTCCGCATTGGTGCGAACGTGCGAACAGCCGAAGCGGATGGAGGCATCATTTTCCACCTGACCCGGCACCAGAATGACGTAACGCTCGCCCGTGGGCCAGTTGGCTTTGCCTTCCGGCTCCAGATTATATTTGGTCAGGCCATGTTCGATGATGAAGGCGCGAACATGCCTTGCTTGCTCCAGTTCTTCTGCTGAGAAATCCGTTGTGGCGAGGATATGTTCCAGATCGGAGGGCTGGCGAGGGTCGAAATAGAGGCCATGGCTGTCCAGCACCAGCGACAGTGGTGGGATGAGGTCGGATCCCAGACCGACCGACCGGTAAAAGCCGTCCTCGATCCTTAGAGTCGGGGTGCCGCTCGCGGCTGCGAGGTCGAGAGCGCCCTCCGGCGCGGCGGCGCTCCACCAGCAAATTCGGTCGTCGCGCGTGGGATGAAGCCTCGCTGCGGCTTTGGCATTGGCGACGAAGTGGACAGATTTTGCCTGCGATTTCAGGACCGATGCGAGATTATAACGCTTCCACCGCCGAAAGCCGATGACGATCAGCCGCGCGGGCATTGCGCGTTCACTCGTCATGCGAGGAGAGAGGTGATGTTGCTCGCTTGCCGCGCCTCGTTCATCGCGCAGAGATCGGCCATCAACGCCTCTGCCTTGTCGAGCGGCCAGGCATTGGGGCCGTCCGACATTGCATTGTCCGGATCGGGGTGGGTTTCCATGAATATGCCTGACACGCCTGCCGCGACCGCCGCCCGCGCGAGCAGGGGCACATGCCGCCGCTCGCCGCCGGAGCGATCGCCGAGGCCGCCGGGCAGTTGCACGGAATGGGTCGCGTCGAACACCACCGGACGCCCGGTTTCCGCCATGATCGCGAGGCCGCGCATGTCTACGACGAGATTATTATAACCGAAGCTCGTGCCCCGCTCGCACAGCGTCACGCAATCGCTCGACATGCCGGCGCGCTCCGCTGCCGCCATGGCCTTGGCGACGACCTGCTTCATGTCGGCGGGGGCCATGAACTGCGCCTTCTTGATGTTGACGGGCTTGCCGCTCGCCGCCGCTGCTTCGATGAGGTCGGTCTGGCGGGCGAGGAAGGCCGGGGTCTGGAGCATGTCCACCACATCGGCGGCGGCGCGCGCCTGCTCAGGGGTGTGGATATCGGTGAGGACGGGCAGGCCCGTCTCGCTGCGCACTTTTTCGAGGATGCGCAGCCCTTCTTCCAGCCCCGGTCCGCGAAAGGAGGCGCCGGAACTGCGATTGGCCTTGTCGAAGCTGCTCTTGTAGAAGAGCAGCACGCCGAGCCGCTCGGCAATGGCCTTCAGCTTTTCCGCCGTGCTTAGCGCCAGCGCCTCGCTTTCAATGGCGCAAGGCCCCGAAATGAAGAAAAGCTGTTTGTCGGGCCCTATCTCCCGTCCAGCCAGATGCATGTCCGTCCCCTGTTATTGCCCTTATGCGATGCCGCGTGCCTTGAGGATCGTTTCGATCGGCGCGGTATCGGAGGGATTGTTGAGTTCGATTACGTCCCAGTCGGGCGGATCGGTCGCGACCACGTGGACCGGGATGCGATGGACGAGGAAGCGCAGTTGCTCCAGCCCCTCGATCCGTTCGAGGTCGGTTTCGGGCGCGGCGAGATAGGCGGCGAGCGCTTCGCGCCTGTATGCATAAAGGCCGAGGTGCAGCAGCACCGGCGGGTCGCGTTCCAGATCGCTGCCCGGCGCGATATGCGGCATCACCCGCTTCGAGAAATAAAGCGCATTGCCGCTGGCATCGAGCACGGCGGTGGTGCCGCCGACCCGCCCCTCGGCCTGATCGGTGATGAGATGGCGGTAGGCGCTGGGGGAGCAGCGAACGGCGACGGTCGCGACCGGACAATCCGGGTTGGCGCGCATATGCGTGATCAGGCGCTCGACCAGATCGGGCGGGGTCAGCAGACCGTCGCCCTGAAAATTGACGATGATCTCCGTGTCGGCGGGCAGCGCGGAGAGGGCAGCTGCGGCTCGTTCGGTGCCGTTGCGGCAGGAAGACGGCGTCATGATGACCGCGCCGCCGAAATCGCGCACGACCGCGGCGATGCGCTCATCGTCGGTGGCGACATGGATGCCGCCATCGACGCCGCGAACCTGCGATGCGCCCTCATGACTGCGCTGCACCAGCGGCTTGGCGATGCCGGTTGCGCCGATGAGCGGGGCGAGCGGCTTGCCCGGAAAGCGGCTGGATTGATAGCGCGCGGGAATGATGATGGCGACGGTCATGCGACTCCGGCGCGAAGCAGGTCGTGGATATGCAGGATGCCGACCGGGCGCTGGGCGATATCGACGACCGGCAGCGCGGAAATCTTGCGCTGGGTCATCAGCGCCAGCGCCTTGGCGGCGAGCATGTCCGGCTGGATTATCGCCGGACCGATGGTGGCGACTTCGCCCGCTGTCCGCTCCATCAGATTTTTCATGTTACGGCGCAGGTCGCCATCGGTGATGACGCCGAGCAGCCGGCTCTCGTCATCCACGACGATCGCAATGCCGAAGCCTTTGGCGGAAATGGTGAGCAACACGTCGCTCATCGGTGCTTCTGGGCGCACCAGCGGCAATTCGCCACGACGGTGCATCAGTTCATCGACCCGCGCCATCTGTGCGCCCAATTGCCCGCCGGGGTGGAAATCCTTGAAATCCTCCGGCGCGAAGCCGCGTGCTTCCATCAGCGCGATCGCCAGCGCATCGCCCAGCGCGATCATCATGGTGGTCGAGGTGGTGGGCGCCATGCCATTGGGGCAGGCTTCCGGAATGGCGGGCAGGGCGAGGCGATAATCGGCGGAGCGCATGATCGTGCTGTGCGGGCGGCTCGATATTGCGATGAGGGGAATGGAAAAGCGCCGCGTATAGGCCAGAATATCTCGCAGTTCCGTCGTTTCCCCCGAGTTGGAGAGCAGCAGGCACACATCTTCCTGCGTGATCGTGCCGAGATCGCCATGGCTCGCTTCCGCCGCATGGACGAAGTGAGACGGCGTGCCGGTGGAGGCGAGGGTGGCGGAAATCTTGCGGCCGATATGCCCGGACTTGCCGATGCCCGAAACGATTACGCGGCCTCTCGCGGCCAATATGGTCTCGACCGCATGTTCCAGATCCTGCGGGATGTGGCGGGTCAATATATCCAGCGCCTGCGCCTCGGCGATCAGCACCTGCCGCGCGGAGGCCATTATGGATATTTCGGTCTGATGTGCCGCTTCTGTCATTTGCTCGTGGTCTAGGGTATCTGGAGGGCCGGTTCAAGCAAAAGCCCGTCAGGCTGCGCCAGTCCGTATCCGTGTGACGATGGCGAGAAAGATCGCGATCACGGCGCCGATCAGGAGGCCGACCATGGCGGAGAGCGTCGCGCTGGTGAGCCAGCCGAAAACAGGCCCCAGCACCCCGGTCGCCTTCTCCGCGCCCTGGGCCAGCGCTGCAATGGGGTGGCCAGGGAAGGGCAGGCCCAGAGTCTCCAGCCCATGCACGATGATGCCGCCGCCCACCCAGAGCATCGCGATGGTGCCGATGATCGCCAGCGCGGCCAATATCCTCGGCATCGCATGGACCAGCGCTTGACCGAGCGGCTTTACCGAAGGCGCGCCTTCTTCATAGAGGTGCAGGCCGACATCATCCATCTTCACGATGAGCGCGACCACGCCATAGACCCCGACCGTGATCAGCAAACTGACGACGACAAGGATCAGCGCCTGTTCCCATAGGGGTGTTGCCGCGACAGTGGCGAGCGCGATGGCCATGATTTCCGCCGACAGGATGAGGTCGGTGCGCACCGCGCCGGAGATGGTCGCCTGCTCGATATGCGCCGGGTCGGCGTGGGGGTTGTCGTCCCCGCCTTCCTCATGCTCCTGATGCGGCAGCCATTTGGCGAGGATCTTTTCCGCGCCCTCGAAACAGAGATAGGCGCCCCCCATCATCAGCAGCGGCGTCAATGCCCATGGCGCGAGGGCGCTCAACAATAGCGCGGCGGGCAGCAGAAAGACGAGCTTGTTGCGGATCGATCCCAGCGCGATCCGGCCGATGATCGGTAATTCCCGCTCGGGCCGCAGGCCGGTGACGTAGCGCGGGGTGACTGCGGCGTCATCGATCACGACTCCGGCTGCCTTGGCGCTGGCCTTGGTGGCAGCCGCGCCCACATCGTCGATCGATGCGGCGGCGAGCTTGGCGAGGGCGGCGATATCGTCGAGCAGGGCGATCAGGCCGACGGACATAAGATCACTTTCGCGGTTGGAGCGGGACGCAGCCTTGGCCTGCCGTGGCGGCGGCGTCAACCGATGGAGGGTTCGGACCGAACGAAAAAAAAGGAGGCCGGCAACAGTGAGGCCCAGGGGCCTTTCTTGCGCCTTCGCCATCGGCTAGGCAGGGAAAAAGCGAAAAGGCATGCACGATGTTCCGTTCCCTGCTTCCCCTCACCCTTGCCGGAGTTATAGCGATGAATACCCCCGTTGCGGCTCGGGACAAGTCCGCCCCGGCACAGGCCGCCACGCCGCGGAAACTGACGCTGGAGCGCATTTATTCCAGCCCCGATCTGGCTGGCGTTCAGCCGCGCGCGCTTAAGATCTCTCCCGATGGCAAGCTCGTTACGCTGCTGCGCAACCGTCCGCAGGACAGGGATCGTTACGACCTCTGGGCGATCGACACGGGGAGCGGCAAGGAATGGATGCTGGTCGATTCGCTGAAGCTCGGCAGCGGGGCGGAGCTTTCGGAGGCGGAGAAAATGCAGCGCGAGCGGGCGCGGATCGGCGGCACACGAGGGATCGTCGCCTATGACTGGGCGGCGGACGGGCGGCATATCCTCGTGCCGATCGATGGCGACCTCTATCTCGCCGATACCGCAGGCGCGGTGGTGCGCCTCACCGACACGCCCGAGGGCGAACTGAACGCGGCTGTCAGCCCGCGCGGGCGCTATGCGTCCTTCGTGCGGGGCGGCAATGTGGTCGTCACGGATCTTGCCAGCAAGACCGAGCGTCAACTGACCGACGGCGCCAGAGATACGATCAGCTGGGGCGTCGCCGAGTTCGTCGCGCAGGAGGAAATGGATCGCACCGCCGGCTATTGGTGGGCGCCGGACGACAGCCGCATCGCGGTGGAGCGGGTCGATGAAAGCGGCGTCGGCATAGTCAACCGCGCGGCGATTGGCGCGGAGGGCACGAAAATCTATCCGCAGCGCTACCCGGCGGCGGGCGCGCCCAATGCGATGGTCGAGCTTTATGTGATCGATCCGGTGAGCAAGGCGCGGGTGAAGGTGGATCTGGGCAAGGAGCGTGATATCTATCTCGCCCGCGTCCACTGGTCGCAGGATGGCAAGACCCTCTATGTCCAGCGCCAGAGCCGGGATCAGAAGCGGCTCGATCTGCTGGCGGTCGATCCGGCGACCGGTGGGTCGAAGGTGATCCTGACCGAGACGGCAAAGACCTGGATCAACCTGAGCAATGCCTTTCGCGCGCTTCATGACGGCAGCTTCCTCTGGTGGTCGGAAAAGACCGGCCATGGCCATCTCTACCGCGTGAAGGATGGCCGCTGGACCGCGCTCACCAGCGGCGCGTGGGAGGTGAAGGAAGTGATCGGCGTCGATGAGAAGCGCGGTGTCGTGACCTTCACGGGCAATCGCGAAACTCCGCTGGAACAGCAGGTCTACAGCGCGTCGCTCGATGGCAAGGGCGAGGTGCGGCTGCTCAGCGAAAAGGGCTGGTGGAATGCGGGCGTGATGGACGGTTCGGGAAGCCGCATGTTGCTCTCCCGCTCCAGCAGCGATCAGCCGATGCAGATCTATCTCGCCGACCGGGAGGGCAAGCGGCTGCGCTGGCTCTCCGAAAATCGGGTCGAGGGCGATCATCCCTATGCCCCCTACAAGGCCGCGCATGTGCCCACGCAGTTCGGCACGATCAAGGCTGCCGACGGCACGACGCTCTATACCAGGCTGCTGACGCCGCCGCTGGAGCAAGGCAGGCGCTATCCCGTGTTCATGATCCATTATGGCGGCCCCGGCGGCGGACGGCAGGTGACGAACCAGTGGACAGGCGCCTTGCAGCATTATCTGGTCCAGCAGGGCTGGGTGGTGTTCGCGGTAGATAATCGCGGCACGCCCGACCGGGGCAAGGCGTTTGAGGACCCCATCTATCACGCGATGGGCACGGTCGAGGTGGCGGATCAACTGGCCGGGGTCGAGTGGCTGAAGAAGCAGGGCTTCGTCGATCCGGCACGGATCGCGACCTATGGCTGGTCCTATGGCGGCTATATGACGCTCAAGCTGCTGGAAAAGGCGCCCGGCGTGTTCGCGGCGGGCATTTCCGGCGCGCCAGTCACCAAATGGGAGCTTTACGATACCCATTATACCGAGCGCTATCTCGGCGATCCCAAGGCGAAGAACAGCGCCTATCCGGCCTCTAACGCCTTAGCCGAAGCGGGCAAGATCGCCGATCCGCTGCTGTTGATCCACGGCATGGCCGACGATAATGTGGTGCTGGAACATTCGACCGCGTTCATGAGCGCGATGCAGGAATTGGGCAAGCCGTTCGACCTGATGCTCTATCCGGGCCAGACCCATCGCTTTGCCGGGGAAGGCCCCAATGTCCATATATGGCGGATGATCGAGCAGTTCCTTGCCCGCACCGGCGTCGCGCCTGGCGTGGATAAAGCGCAATAGGGGAGGGTGGGCGGTGCTTGCCGCAATATAGGTAAGCATTTATTCCCTATGTGGAATAAGGGGTGCGATTCCGCTTTTCGTTTGCCCGAATTTGGGCTATCGCGCCGCTCTCGATACCGTATCGAGATCATCTGATGGAGTATTGAATTGGGCTATCGCGTCGTCGTCGTCGGTGCCACCGGGAATGTGGGCCGTGAAATGCTGAACATCCTTGCCGAGCGGGAATTCCCCGCCGATGAGATTGCGGCCGTTGCTTCGCCGCGCTCGACCGGCATGGAAATCGACTATGGCGACACTGGGCGAAAACTCAAAGTCAAGAATATCGAGCATTTCGATTTCACGGGCTGGGATATGGCGCTGTTCGCGGCCGGTTCCGGCCCGACCAAGGAATATGCGCCCAAGGCCGCGGCGGCTGGCTGCGTCGTCATCGACAACAGCTCGCTGTTCCGCATGGACCCGGATGTGCCCCTGATCGTGCCGGAAGTGAACCCGGAGGCGATCGACGGTTATAAGAAGAAGAACATCATCGCCAACCCCAATTGCTCGACCGCGCAGATGGTCGTGGCGCTGAAGCCCCTGCACGATGCCGCAAAGATCAAGCGCGTCGTCGTCTCGACCTATCAGTCGGTGTCGGGCGCGGGCAAGGAAGGCATGGACGAGCTGTTCGAGCAGTCGCGCAACATCTTCGTCGGCGATCCGGCAGAGCCCAAGAAGTTCACCAAGCAGATCGCCTTCAACGTGATCCCGCACATCGACGTCTTCCTGGACGATGGCTACACCAAGGAAGAGTGGAAGATGGTGGTCGAGACCAAGAAGATCCTCGATCCCGCGATCAAGCTGACCGCGACCTGCGTGCGCGTGCCGGTGTTCCTCGGTCATAGCGAGGCGATCAACATCGAGTTCGAAAATGAAATCTCGGCAAAGGAAGCGCAGGACATCCTGCGCGAGGCGCCGGGGATCATGCTCGTCGATAAGCGCGAGGATGGCGGCTATGTGACGCCGGTGGAAGCAGCCGGCGATTCCGCCACTTATATCAGCCGCGTACGCGAGGATCCGACCGTCGAGAACGGCCTCGTCCTCTGGTGCGTCAGCGACAATCTGCGCAAGGGCGCAGCGCTCAACGCGGTGCAGATCGCGGAATTGCTGGGCCGCCGTCACCTGAAGAAGGGCTGACGGGCGGCGCATGGGCGTGGCGAGGCTCTGGCAAGGGCTACCCGCCGCCCAGCGCGCGACGATCATTTTCGTGATATTCGCGGTGGGGCTGGCCAATATCGGTCAGCCCTATCCGCATCTGGCGCCTCTCCAGCATCTGCCCACAGTGGCGGTGGTCCTGATCGCGCCATGGGCGATACGCCGCTGGCAACTCTCAACCGGGAGCGTCGTGGCGATCGGGTTCTTCTTCCTCGTTCATACGCTGGGCGGGCGCTATATCTATTCCTGCATGCCCTATGATGACTGGGCCAACCTGCTCACCGGCAGGACGATTTCTGATCGCTTCGGCTGGAGCCGCAACCATTATGACCGGCTGGTGCATTTCCTGTTCGGCCTGCTCTGGACGTTGCCGGTCCGGCAGGCGCTGGTCAGAAGGCATGGCATAGCATCGGGGCTGGCGCTGTTCATGGGGTTTGCATTTATCGGGCTGGTAAGCGCGCTCTATGAGATTTTCGAATGGGCGCTGACGCTCTTCGCCGCTGGCGACACGGCCGACTATTATAATGGGCAGCAAGGCGATATGTGGGATGCGCAAAAGGACATGGCGCTCGCGCAGGCGGGTAGCCTTGCCGCGGTGATATGGGCCAGATCGAGGAAGATATGACGGACGTTCGCACTTATTCCCTCCCCGGTTTCGATGGCGCGGCGCTCGCCGTGCATGAGGTGGGGGATGAGGGCGCGCGGCCCTTTTTCCTGATGCATGGCCTGTTTTCCAGCGCGCAGGTGAACTGGATCAAATATGGCCATGCCGCGACCATAGCGGCGGGCGGCTATCGGGTCATCATGCCCGATTTTCGCGCTCATGGGCTGTCGGCGGCGCCGCATGATCCCGCCGCCTATCCCGATTTCGTGCTGGTGAAGGACATGCTGGCGCTGCTCGATCATCTGCATCTGCCGGATTTCGACCTTGGCGGCTTTTCGCTTGGCGCGCGGACGACGGCGGGGCTGCTGGTCGCGGGCGTGCATCCGCGCAAGGCGGTGCTGGCGGGCATGGGTCTTGCCGGGCTAGACCGTTGGTCGGGCCGCAGCCGCTTCTATCTTGACGCGATCGCGATGCGGGAGACCGTGAAGCGGGATGACCCGCATTTCATGGCGGTGATGTTCATGAAAACGATGAAGATCGACCCCGAGGCCGCCCGTCTGCTGCTCGAATCGAGCGCGGACATCGATGTCGAGGCGCTGAAGCGGCTGGAGCTTCCCATCGGCGTGGTGTGCGGCGATGAGGATCAGGACAACGGCTCCGCCATCGAGCTTGCCGCCGCGCTCGCCAATGCCCGCTACAGCGAGGTGCTGGGCACGCATATGAGCTGCATCGCCAAGCCGGAACTGGGGCAGGCGATCCGTGATTTCCTGAACGATTGACCTTGCAGGACCGGCGGGTGCACAATGCCGCCCGTCGGGTACTGAAAGGGAAAAATATGATCAGTTCTGTTTCGCGCGCAGCGTTAGCAGTCGCGTTGCTTTTGCCGTTCGGGTCCGCGCTCGCGCAGACGGCGGCACATGAAAATCCAACGGCGGCGCAGGCCGAGGCGTTCCTGAAGGAAGCCGAAGACCGGCTGACGGCGGAGTCTCTCGACGCCAGCCGGGTGCAATGGATCAACTCCACCTATATCACCGTCGATAGCGATGCGCTGGCAGCGTCGAGCGGAGCGCGCTGGACGGAACTGGGCGTGCGCTATGCGATCGAGGCGG
Source organism: uncultured Sphingobium sp. (assembly GCA_964384275.1). Classification (GTDB taxonomy): domain Bacteria; phylum Pseudomonadota; class Alphaproteobacteria; order Sphingomonadales; family Sphingomonadaceae; genus Sphingobium. Next base: position 11,358 of record CAYLKZ010000006.1, read on the forward strand.
CGCGTTATGCGCGCGCGCCAGACCTGTCGGCGGATACGCGCCGCAAGCTCGACATGCTGCGGTCGGGCCTGACGCTTGCTGCTCCCACAACGGCGGGCAGCGCCGAGGAACTGAGCACCATTTCGACCGGTCTCCAGTCCCGCTACGGCAAGGGCAAGGGCACGCTGCGCGGGCAGCCGATCAACGGCTCAGATATCGAGGAGGCGATGGGCACCGAGCGCGATCCCGCCTTGCTTCAGGAGATGTGGACGAGCTGGAACGACGGCGTGGGCGCGCCGATGCGGCAGGATTATGCCCGCATGGTCGATATCGCCAACAAGGGCGCGCAGGAACTGGGCTATGCCGATACCGGCGCGATGTGGCGTTCCAAATATGACATGCCCGCCGATGAATTCGCGAAGATGATGGATCGCCTCTGGGGGGAGGTGAAGCCGCTTTACGATGCGCTGCATTGCTATACCCGCGACGGGCTGAATCAGAAATATGGCGAGGCGGTGCAGCCCGCCAACGGGCCGATCCGCGCCGATCTGCTCGGCAATATGTGGGCGCAGAGCTGGGGCAATGTCTATGATATCGTCGCGCCCAAGGGGGCAGGCGACCTCGGCTATGACATTGGCGAGCAGTTGAAGGCGCGCGGCGACGATCCGGTTAAAATGGTGAAGATCGGCGAGGGTTTCTATGGCGCGCTCGGCCTGCCGGCCTTGCCGCAGACCTTCTGGGAACGGTCGCAGATCACCAAGCCGCTTGACCGCGAAGTGGTGTGCCATGCCTCCGCCTGGGATATCGACGCGAAGGACGATATCCGTATCAAGATGTGCACCAAGGTGAACAGCGAGGATTTCGTCACCATCCATCATGAGCTGGGCCATAATTATTATCAGCGCGCCTATCAGGCCCAGAGCTATCTGCACCGTGACGGCGCCAATGATGGCTTCCACGAGGCGATCGGCGATTTCGTCGCGCTTTCCATCACGCCCGATTATCTGGTGAAGATCGGCCTGCTCGGCGCGGACAACGTGCCTGCCACCGACAAGGATATCGGCCTGTTGCTACGGCAGGCGATGGACAAGGTTGCGTTTCTGCCCTTCGGCCTTCTGATCGACAAATGGCGTTGGGGCGTGTTCGACGGCTCGATTGCGCCGACAGGGTATCAGAAGGCGTGGGACGATCTGCGTCTGCGCTATCAGGGCGTGGTGCCGCCGGTGGCGCGCGACGAGAGCAAGTTCGACGCGGGCGGCAAATATCATATCCCGGGCAATACTCCCTATGCGCGCTATTTCCTTGCCCATCTGCTGCAATTCCAATTCTATGAGGCCGCGTGCAAGGATGTGGGATGGAAGGGGCCGCTGCATCGCTGTTCCTTCTATGGCTCGGAAAAGGTTGGGAAGAAGCTCGACGCAATGCTGCACATGGGGGCGTCGCGGCCTTGGCAGGAGGCTTTGCAGCGCTTCACCGGATCGCGTGAGATCAGCGGCCGGTCGATCAACCGCTATTTCGCGCCGCTCAAGCAGTGGCTGGACAAGGAAAACAAGGGGAAGCAGTGCGGCTGGTGAGCGCCGCCGCTGACTGACGAAAAGAAAAAGCCGGAGGGCGCGAGGCTCTCCGGCTTTTCCATGCTGGGCTGATAGAGGCTCAGAGCTGGCCGAGCATATGCTCCGCGCTCGACACCTTGAAGTCGCCGGGCGCCTCGACATTCAGTTCCTCGACCACGCCGTCCTTGACGATCATGGAGAAACGCTGGCCGCGCTTGCCCATGCCGAACTTGCTGGCATCCATTTCGAGGCCCAGCGCCTTGACGAAATCGCCGCTGCCGTCGGCAAGCATCGTCACCTTGCCGTCAGCATTCGCGGCTTTGCCCCAGGCGCCCATCACGAAGGCGTCGTTAACGGCGGTGCAGGCGACTTCGTCGACGCCTTTGGCCTTCAGTTCCTCGGCCTTGTCGATATAGCCGGGCAGATGGCGTGCCGAACAGGTCGGCGTGAACGCGCCGGGAACCGAGAACAGCGCCACGGTGCGGCCTGCAAAGAAGCTCTGGCCGTCCACCTGTTCGGGGCCATTGTCGGTCATGGTGGCGAAATTCGTCTGGGGCAGGGTGTCGCCCTTGGAAATAGTCATGATGTGTCTCCCTCGGCTGATCGGGCAGGATGATTGATATGGGACGCGCGTTTGCACCTGACTCGGGCAATCTTTCTTGCGCGTTCCGCCTTTGCACTCTTCCAGAGGAGGCAAGTCAAGGGACATGCATATAAAGGTTCGTCGCAAAAGCCGGTTGCCCGGCGATAGCGGACGGGGGTAGACTGCCTTCATGCAGGACGACAGCCCCCGATCGAACGGCAGCCCCCGCTTTTACGGAGGGCGCATGTTGCTCGCGATGCCCGGCATGGAGGACGAGAATTTCAACCATGCCGCAATCGCGCTGTGCGTGCATGACGAACAGGGCGCGCTCGGCCTCGACCTCGGCAGGGAGATGGAGGGCGTTTTCCTCTCCGACCTGATGGAAGGCGTCGGCATAGAGGCGGAAGGGCTGGAGCAGGTGCCGGTGATGAGCGGCGGGCCGGTCGAACCGCAGCGCGGCTTCGTGCTGCACAGCCGGGACTGGAGCGGGCAGGATTCGGTGATGGTCGGCGCGGACTGGGCGCTGTCTGGCTCGCTCGACATATTGAAGGCCATCGCCGGGCATAGCGGGCCGGAGCGCTATATCGTCGCGCTGGGCTATTCCGGCTGGGGCGCGGGGCAGCTCGAATATGAGATGACGCGCCATGGCTGGTTTCTGGGCAAGGAGATCCCGGCCAGCCTTCATGGAGTGACGCCACGGCAGCGCTGGACCCATTGCTTCGCCGATTGCGGCATCGACGCGCGCCTGCTCGCAGGCAAAGCCGGGCAGGCGTGAGCGTCAGCGCCTGCTGCCACTCATCACTTAAAGAAAACTTTATATTGCCTTGCTAGGCTGCGGCGCGATTGCTAAAGGACGGCGTTCGCCGTTCCGCCGATGCGAACGGATCGTCGCCATCAGCATGGGAGAATTTCCGTGGCCACCGCCGCTCTCGAAAAAGATTATGTCATCGCCGATATCGGCCTTGCGGATTTCGGCCGCGCCGAAATCGCGATCGCCGAAACCGAAATGCCGGGCCTCATGTCACTGCGCGAGGAATATGGCGCCGCGCAGCCTCTGAAGGGCGCCCGCATCACCGGCTCGCTGCACATGACCATCCAGACCGCGGTGCTGATCGAGACCCTTACGGCGCTGGGCGCGGACGTGCGCTGGGCGACGTGCAACATCTTCTCGACGCAGGATCATGCCGCCGCCGCCATCGCCGCCGCCGGCATCCCGGTGTTCGCGATCAAGGGCGAGAGCCTCGCCGATTATTGGGACTATGTCGGCCGCATCTTCGATTGGGGCGATGAGCCCTGCAACATGATCCTCGACGATGGCGGCGACGCCACCATGTTCGCGCTCTGGGGCGCGCGCATCGAGGCGGGCGAGGATCTGCCCGAGCCGGGCAATGCCGAGGAAGTCGAATTCCAGCGCGCGCTCAAGGCCTTCGTCAAGGAGAAGCCGGGCTATCTCACCAAGACCGTCGCCGCGATCAAGGGTGTGTCGGAAGAGACGACCACCGGCGTCCATCGCTTGTATCACATCGCCAAGGAAGGCAAGCTGCCGTTCCCGGCGATCAATGTGAACGACAGCGTCACCAAGTCGAAGTTCGACAATCTCTACGGCTGCAAGGAATCACTGGTCGATGCGATCCGTCGCGCCACCGACGTGATGCTGGCGGGCAAGGTCGCCTGCGTCGCCGGTTTCGGTGACGTCGGCAAGGGCTCGGCCGCCTCGCTGCGCCAGGGCGGCGCGCGCGTGATGGTGACGGAGATCGACCCGATCTGCGCGCTTCAGGCGGCGATGGAAGGCTATGAAGTCGTCACCATGGAAGAAGCCGTGACGCGCTGCGACATCTTCGTGACCGCGACGGGCAATGAGGACGTCATCACCGCCGATCACATGAAGGCGATGAAGCCGATGTCGATCGTCTGCAATATCGGCCATTTCGACAGCGAGATCCAGATCGCCGGCCTTTCCAACTATAAGTGGACCGAGGTTAAGCCCGGCACCGATCTGGTGGAATTCCCCGATGGCAAGCAGATCATCATCCTCGCCAAGGGCCGTCTGGTGAACCTCGGCTGCGCCACCGGCCACCCGAGCTTCGTCATGTCGTCCAGCTTCACCAACCAGACGCTGGCGCAGATTGAGCTGTTCACCAAGGCCGATCAGTATAAGAACGACGTCTATGTGCTGCCCAAGCATCTCGACGAGAAGGTCGCCGCGCTCCACCTCGAAAAGCTGGGTGTGAAGCTGACCACTTTGTCGAAAAAGCAGGCCGATTATATCGGTGTGCCGGTCGAAGGCCCGTTCAAGGCGGATCATTACCGCTATTGATCGGCTTCCGCCGCAGCAAACAGGAAAAGGGGTGGGCGCAGGTCCGCCCCTTTTTGCTTTTGGTTCGAAGCAGATGCTTTGCCTGCCCGTCTATTTGGGGTAGTCGCTTGGATATGAGGACGAACGAGCGGCGACGCTGGAAAAATTGGGACTATTCGGAATCGAATGGGCCGGTATCGGGCTGGCTGAAATCGGGTAGGCGGGGGCTGGCCGGATGACGCAGGTTTCTGGAACGGTCATGATTATCGCGGGGATTATCCTCGCTTGTTGGCTTGGCGCGGGCATCTGGGCGCTGGCGACCGGCCTCAAGCTGCGCCGCCGGAGCCTGTTCCAGCATGAGCAGGCGGACCGGCTGGCGGGGCTGCTGCAATCGGCCCCGGCCATTCCGGTGCTGATCCGCGCCGATGGCCATATTGAGGCGCCAGGCAGGCTTGCAAGCTGGCTGGGGCTGGAAAAGGTGCCGGGGTTTCTTTCAGAACTGACGGAAAGCGAAGGAGGCCTTGGCGACGAAGATCGGGAGGCATTGGCGCAGGATGTGCAGGCCGCGCAGCGTGGCGGCAAGAGCTTCTCGCGCGCGGTGCAGGCCGTTGGATCGAGCCGCACGCTGTTGATCCGGGGCGCGCCCGCCGGGCCGGACCTCGCCAATATGGGCGGCGTGATCCTCTGGATTTTCGACGCGACCGAAAGCCAGCAACGCATTGCGGAGCTGGAGAAGAACGGCTTGCTGCTGCGCGATGCGCTGGAGGCGCTTTCCGGCCTGATCGAAGCTGCGCCGCTGCCGATGTGGTATCGGGATCGCGACCTTCATCTCTCGCTGGTCAACAGCGCCTATGTGCAGGCGGTCGAGGCGGATAATCCCGCGGAGGTGATCGGGCAGGGGATCGAGCTGTTCGAGGCTATCGATGGCCAGTCGCCGCGTCAGGCCGCCAAATTCACGATGGATCGCGGTGAGGTGATGGCCCGCATCGTGCCCGCGACGCTGCATGGCGAGCGGCGGATGATGAAAATGGTCGAGGTGCCGCTGGGCGACAACGGCATCGCTGGCTATGCGCTCGACCGGCAGGACTTCGAAAGCGCGCGGGCCGAGCAGGCGCGCCTCGTCGCGACCCAGCGCGACATGCTGGACAAGCTGTCTGCCGCCGTCGCGCAATTCGGCCCGGATCGCTCGCTCAGCTTCTGGAATCAGGCGTTCATCAGCCTGTTCGCGCTTCAGCCCGAGCATCTGATGGACCATCCGGAATTCGAACGGGTGCTGGATCGGATGCGCGAGGGCGGGCGCATTCCCGAGCATCGCGATTTCCCTGCCTGGCGGGCCGGGCGGCGTGGCTGGTTCACCGCGACCGAGCCGAAGGAGGAAAATTGGCTGCTGGCCGATGGCACTCATTTGCGTGTTTTCGCCCAGCCGATGCCCGATGGCGGGCTGCTGCTCATCTTCGAGGACCGCACAGAGCAGGTCCAGTTGTCGAGCGCGCGCGATACCCTGTTGCGCGTCCGCACAGCGACGTTCGACAGTCTGTTCGAGGGGATTGGCGTGTTCGCCGCCGATGGCAAGCTGCACCTCTGGAACCAGCGCTTCCGCACCATCTGGAATGTCGAGGAGGCGGTGCTGGCCGCCCATCCGCGCATCGACGATTTCATGAACAGCATGGCCGACCGGCTCGCCAAGCCGCCGCAGGCCAGCCTTGTGCGCGAACTGATGCGATCCTGCACCGTCGATCGCAAGCAGCGCAACGGCCGGGTGGTGTTCGCCGACGGGCGTACCTTCGATTTCGCGGCGATCCCGCTGCCCGACGGCAATGCGCTGTTCACCATGCTCGACGTGACCGACAGCCGCCGCATAGAGGAAGTGCTGCGCGAGCAGAATGAGGCGCTGGCCGAGGCGGACAAGATCAAGACCTCGTTCCTCACCAATATGAGCTACGATTTGCGCACTCCGCTGACCTCGATTGGTGGTTTCGCGGAAATGATGAAGGCGGGCTATGCGGGCGAGCTGCCCCCCACCGCGCAGGAATATGTGACCGCGATCCTCGACTCGACCACCAAATTGTCGGGGATGATCGACACGGTGCTCGACGCGACGCAGGGCGAGGCCGGCACGCTGCCGATCGAACGGGCGCCGGTGGAGCTATCCGTGCTGGTTGGCGACTGCCGCGATCGCTGGGCGCAGGCGGTGCGGGAGAAGGGGATCGAAATGGTCGTGGACGTGAAGCCCTCGACAGGACGGGTGATGGGCGATGCGCGGCGATTGTCGCAGGCGCTCGACCGGCTGATCGACAAGGCGCTCGCCACGCTGCCAGGCGGAGGGCGCATCCTGCTGCATGGCGACGGACAGGTGAAGAGCGCGCGGCTGGTGATTTCCGATAACGGTCCGGGCATGGATGCCAAGACGCAGGCGCGGGCCTTCACTCTGTTCAGCGCCAATGGCGGGGGAGCGCGTGGCAAGGCGCTGGACCTCGACCTGCCGCTCGCCCGCCAGCTGGTCGAGGCGCATGGCGGCAAGCTGGACCTGATTTCCGAACCCGGCGAAGGCACGATGCTGACGATGGAGCTGCCGCGTGGCGACCTTCCCCGCATCGATGGTGCGCGGGCCGACGGTGCGCGTGCGGGTGGGGCATAGGGCCGTGCCTGAAGCAGAGAGGCTTTCCCTCGATGCAGCCAGCGAGGCCGATATGATGGCTATCGGCGCGGCGCTGGCGAAGATGCTGCGCGCGGGCGACGTGGTCGCGCTCAAGGGTAGCCTCGGTACCGGCAAGACGACGTTGACGCGAGGGCTGCTGCGGGAATTGGGGCTTGAGGAAGAGGCGCCCAGCCCGAGCTTCGCCATCGTTCAGGGCTATGAACCGCCGGAGGTGCGCCTGCCGCTTGCCCATGTCGATCTCTACCGGCTGGAGGACGAGGCCGATCTGGAGGAGCTGGGCCTCGATGATTATCTTTATGACGGCGCGGTCGTGGTGGAATGGCCCGAGCGCATGGGCGCGAGGCTCTGGCCCCATGCGCTGCTGCTCTCCCTCGTCGCGGACGAGGCGGACGGGACGCGCCGCTTGACAGCGACGCTGCCACCGGCATGGAAGGAAAGATGGCCGTTTCAATGATTCCCCCCGCCGCTGCTCGTCCTTTCCTGCAATCGCTGGGCTGGGGGGATGCCGATATCCTTCCGCTCGCCGGGGACGCTTCCTTCCGCCGCTATTTCCGCGTGGTCGATGGCGCGCGCCGGGCGGTGCTGATGGACGCGCCGTCGCCTCATGAGGACCCGCGCCCTTTTCTTGCCGTTGCGGGGCACCTCGCCGCGCAGGGCTTCGCCGCGCCCGCCATTTACGGGCAGGATCTGGTCGAGGGGCTGGTGCTGCTGGAGGATTTCGGGGATGCGCGGGTGCGCGATCATCTGGATGCGCATCCTGCCGGGGAGGAAGCGATCTACGCCCGCGCGGTGCTCCTGCTCGCCGATCTGCACCGCCTGCCGCCGGTCGAGGCGCTGCCCTATGACGGACAGGTCTATCAGCGGGAGGCCGCGCTGCTGACCGAATGGTATTGCCCGGCGGCGGGGCTGGATGTCGACGCTGCCGCCTATGCTGCCGCATGGGATGCGGTGCTGCCGCTGGTCGAACAGGACGATGCGCCTCGCGTCACCGTGCTGCGCGATTATCATGCCGAGAATATCATGCTGATCGACGGACGGCCGCAATCCCATGATCTGGGCCTGCTGGATTTTCAGGACGCGCTGGTCGGCCATCCGGCCTATGATCTCGTTTCGCTGCTTCAGGATGCGCGCCGCGACGTCTCGCCGGAACTGGAGCGCCGGATGTTGGCGCTTTACAGGGAGGCCGCGCGGCCCGGCCCCGGTTTCGATGCCGCCTATGCGGTGCTGGGCGCGCAGCGCAACGCGAAGATCATCGGCATTTTCACCCGCCTGTGGAAGCGCGACGGCAAGCCGCGCTATCTTGATTATCTGCCGCGCATGTGGGGCCTTTTGGAACGCGACCTTGCCCATCCCGCGCTCGCGCCGGTCGCGGCATGGTTCGACGCCTATATTCCGCCCGAAGTCCGCCTCCGTCCGCTGGAGGGGCAGGAGGCCGCATGAGCACGAAGGTGACGACCGCGATGCTGATGGCGGCGGGCCTCGGCAAGCGCATGCGTCCGCTCACCGCCACCCGGCCCAAGCCGCTGGTGCGCGTGGCGGGCAAGGCGCTGATGGATCATGCGCTCGACCGGCTTGAAGCGGGAGGAATAGAGCGCGCTATCATCAATGTGCATTATCTCGCGGACACGGTGATCGCACATGTGAAGGCGCATCGGTCGGCGATGGAGATGCTGATTTCCGATGAACGCGACCAGTTGCTCGAAACCGGCGGGGGGCTGATGAAGGCTGCGCCACTGCTGGGCGACAGGCCGTTTTTGTGCGCCAACAGCGATAATCTCTGGGTCGATGGGCCGCAGGACAGCATCGCCATGCTCTCGGAGCTTTGGGACGATGATCGCATGGATGCGCTGTTGCTGCTTGTCCCGCATGCGCATGCGACCTGCCATAGTGGGCCGGGTGATTTCCACATGGACGCCAATGGCCGTTTGACGCGCCGCAAGCCGAGCCATGTCGCCCCCTTCGTCTTTACCGGTGTGCAGATCATGTCGCCGCGTCTGCTTGTCGATCCGCCGGGCGATGTGTTTTCCACCAATGTGCTGTGGAACCGGGCGATGGAGCAGGGGCGGCTGTTCGGCGCATCCCATAAGGGGCTGTGGTTCGATGTCGGCACGCCCGCCGCCATCCCTGTGGTCGAAGCCGCGATGGGCCATGGCTGACACCGGCCGCTCGCCCGCAGTCTACACCATCCCCGCCCACAGGGCTTTTTCCGACGCCCTCGCCAAAGGGGTGATCGCGAGCCATGGCAAGGATGCGCTGGCGCTGGCGCGGGGCATCATCCTGCTGCCTAACAACCGCGCCGTGCGGGCGGTGCGCGACAGCTTCGTGCGCCAGTCGGGCGGTGGCCTGCTGATGCCGCGCCTCGTGCCGATCGGCGATGAGGAACTGGGCGAACGGCTCGGCAATGCGCTCGATCCGCTGGGCGAAGGGCTGGACGTGCCGCCCGCCATCCCGGCGATGGAGCGGCAGATGATCCTCGCCCGCCTCGTCCAGAAGGTGCGCGCCGAGGGCGGCCAGCCTGTCGATGCGGGCGAGGCGATGCGGCTGGGGCAGGCGCTGGGGCAGAGCATCGACCAGCTTCATGTCGAGCAGGTCGATCCGCGCCGCCTGCACGATCTTGGCATCGGCGAGGAATTGTCGAGCCATTGGCGCGCCTCGCTGCGCCTGCTCTCGATATTGCTCGACCGCTGGCCGGAGGAGTTGAAGCGTCTCGGCATGATCGACCTTGCCGACCGGCGCAACCGGCTGCTCGATCATGTCGCGAAGCGCTGGCGGGAGGCGCCGCCACAGGGCTTCGTGATTGCTGCGGGCATATCGACCACGGCGCCCGCTATCTGTCATGTGCTGCGCACCGTGGCGCGCATGCCGGGCGGGCAGGTGGTGCTTGCCGAGCTTGATCTCGATATGAGCGTGGAGGAATGGGGCGCGATCGGCCCGTTCGATCCCGATCCCGTCACGGGCCGTGCCCCCCGCGCGCAGGAAAGCCATCCCCAATATGCGCTGAAATCCATGCTCGACCGGATCGGCGTCGCGCGTGAGGAAGTGGCGCTGTGGCGCTGGGGCGGCGGGCATGATGCGCGGGCGGTGCGGGCGCGGAATATCTCCAACGCTATGCTGGTGCCCTCCCATACCGCCAAATGGCGTACGCTGAAGGCCGCCGAGCGGACGCTGAGCGGCGTGCGGACGATGGAGCTGGCGACCCCGGCGCTGGAGGCGCAGGCGATCGCGCTGCTGCTGCGTCAGGCGGTCGAGACGCCGGGACGCACAGCGGCGCTGGTGACGCCGGACCGGGCGCTGGCGACCCGCGTGTCGGCCCATCTGAAGCGCTGGAACATCGCGGCCGACGACAGCGCCGGGCAACCGCTGGCGCTGACCCCGCCGGGCACGCTGCTGCTCGCCATCGCGCAAGTCGTGGCGGAGCATTTCGCGCCGGTCGCGTTGTTGAGCCTGTTGAAGCATCCGCTGGTGCGCAAAGGCGAGGGGCGGCTCGGCTGGCTAGATGAGGTGCGCGCGCTCGACCTCCTGCTGCGCGGCCCGCGCCCGGCGCCGGGACTTGCCGGGCTTGACGCGCGCCTTGCCCCGCATCCCGAGGATGAGCAGGATCGGCAGAACCGATTGCGCGCCTCGGTCGCCGAGTGGTGGAAGGGGCAGCGGGCGCTGTTCGAGCCGCTCGACCGCGTGGCCGATGGCATCCATGATTTGCCCGCGATGCTCGCCATGGTCCGCGAACTGGCGGGGCTGTTGAGCGAGGACCATATCTGGGCGGGCTATCAGGGCCGGGCGCTGTCCGATCTCTTCGGCGAGATGGAGCGCGCCGCGCCTTCCGGCCCGCAGATGGTCGAGGCCGCCGCGCTTCCCGATCTGTTGCGCCGCCTGCTGGAAGCGCAGGCCGTGCGGCCGCCGCAGGGCGGGCATCCGCGCATCGCCATCTACGGCTTGCTGGAAGCGCGGCTGCAACAGGCGGATCTGATGATCCTCGCGGGCCTCAATGAAGGCACATGGCCGGGCCTTCCGTCGCCCGACCCATGGCTGGCGCCGCGCATCCGGCAGGAACTGGGGCTGCCGGGGCTGGAGCAGCGCATCGGCCTGTCCGCCCATGATTTCGCGAGTGCGCTGGGCGCGCCGGAGGTGGTGATTTCCCGCGCGCGCCGCAGCGGCAATTCCCCTGCCGTCGCTTCGCGTTTCTGGCTGCGCCTACAGGCGATGGCGGGCGATAACCTCGCCCGCGTCGAGGATGTCGGCCATTGGGCGGAGCGGATCGACCGGCCCGGCCATCATCGCCCCGCGCCGCGCCCAAGGCCCTCGCCGCCGGTCGATCTGCGGCCGAAGGTCGTGGCAGTGACGCAGGTGGATCGGCTCGCCGCCGACCCTTATGCCTTCTATGCCCAGCGCATCTTGCGGCTTCCTGTGCTCGAACGCATCGATGCCGATCCCGGCCCGGCGTGGCGCGGCACCTATGTGCATCGCGAGCTGGAACTCTGGTTCCGGGAGGACAAATGCGCGCCCGGACGGCTGGAGGAACGCACGCGCGGCCTGTTTCGCGAGGATGCCCACCCGATATTGCGCGCGCTCTGGTTGCCGCGCCTTGTCGAATCGACCCGCTGGATCGAGGCGGAGGTGGCAAAGGACGCCGCCGAGAACCGCGCACTGGCGCTGGTCGAGTGCCGGGGCGAGATAGAGCTTGGCGGCGTGCGCCTTCACGGCACGGCGGACCGGATCGACCGGCTGGGAGATGGCTCCGTCGCCATCGTCGATTACAAGACGGGCAAGCCGCCGAGCGCCGCGCAGGTGAAGTACGGTTTCGCGCTGCAACTCGGTCTGCTGGGCTTGATCGCCGAGCGGGGCGGCTTTACGGAGCTGGGCGGTGCGGCGACGCCCTCGGCCTTCGAATATTGGTCGACTGCCAAGGGCAAGGACGGCGCTTTCGGCTATCGTTTTCTGCCGGTGAAGCCGGGTGGCGACAAGAAGCGGATCGCGACCGAGGAGTTGATCGCCCATTCCGCCGCGCAATTCCTGATCGCGGCGGGCAAATGGCTGACCGGCACTGAGGCTTTTACCGCGCAACTCAATCCGGACCTGCCGAGCTATGGCGATTACGACCAGTTGATGCGGCTGGAGGAATGGTATGGCCGGGGCGACGCGCTCGCCACCGCCGACGTTGCCGGGAAGGGAGGCGCCCATGTCCAGGATCGCTGATCCGCTGCTGCGGCTGCGCGGGGCGCAGGCGGATGCTTCGTCTCCGCAGGCGCATGTCTGGCTTTCCGCCTCGGCGGGCACGGGCAAGACCCATGTGCTCACCGCCCGCGTTTTCCGCCTGTTGTTGGGCGGGGTGCAGCCGGAAAATATCCTCTGCCTGACTTTCACCAAGGCGGGCGCCTCGGAAATGGCGGAGCGCGTGCACAGCCGCCTCGCCGCCTGGGTGCAGATGGACGACATCGCGTTGGCGAAAGACCTGCAAGCGCTGGGCGAGGATCTCGGCCCCGAAGGGCGGGAGGATGCCCGCCGTCTCTTCGCCCGCGTGCTGGAGGCGACCGGCGGCGGCCTGCGCATCCAGACCATCCACAGCTTCTGCCAGCAACTGCTCTCCGCCTTTCCGCTGGAGGCCGGGCTGGTGCCGGGTTTCCGCGCGATGGAGGAGCGGGAGCAGGCCGATCTGCGGCGCGAGAGCCTTGAGGAACTGGTGGTCCGCGCCGAAGAGACGGGGGATACGCCGCTGCTCGATGCGCTGCATGCGATGGCGCTGCGTATGGGGGAGCAGGAGGCGCAGGCCTATCTCTTCCGCTGCGCGCAGGCCCATGACGTGCTGCGGGAACTGGACGCGGATATCCGGGGCTGGCTGTTCGAGATACTGGAATTGCCGACGGGGGATATTGACGCAGAATTAGCCGCGCTCTGCTCCGACGAGGCGTTCGACATGGTGGGGCTGCACCGGATTGCGCGGGCCAATGCCGAATGGGGAACCAAGACCGGACTCGACCATGCGGACAGGATCGCCGCCTGGATCGCCGCCTCGCCTTCCGGGCGGGTGGAGCGGCTCGATGCGCTTGCCTCCTGCTTCCTCACCGGCAAGGGCGAGCCGCGCAAGACCAGCGCCGGGCAGATCAAGGCCGACCCTGATTATGACGGACTGGCGATCCGGCTAGGCGAACGGCTGGCGGAGTTGCGCGCTCTGCGGGTACGGGCCGCTTATGCCGATCTGGTCGCCAGGGGGCTGCAAGCCGGGCGCGCTTATGCCGCCGCCTATGAAGCGGCCAAGCGGCGCATAGGGGCGGTCGATTATGACGACCTCATCGCCCATTCCGCAGCGCTGTTGGTTCGGCCCGGCATCGCCGACTGGATACGCTACAAGCTCGATCAGCGCATCGACCATATCCTCGTCGATGAGGCGCAGGATACCAACAGCCGCCAATGGGCGATCATCGGCGCGCTGGTGGAGGAGTTTTTCGCGGGCGAAGGCGCGCGCGGCGCGAAGCTGCGAACGCTGTTCACGGTGGGCGATTTCAAGCAGGCGATCTTCGGCTTTCAGGGCACCTCGCCCCGGGCCTTTGCGCAGGCGCGGGATTATTTCCGCGACCTTGCCCGCGCCGTCGAGCATGATTTCCACGACCTCTCGCTCGATGAGAGCTTCCGGTCCACCCCGCCAGTGCTGGAGGTGGTGGATGCAACTGTCGCCGCGCTCGGTGTCGGAGAGCTGGGCCTGTCGCCGCAGACGGTGCTGCATCGCGCTGCGAACAGGCGACCGGGCGAGGTGGTGCTGTGGAAACCGATCAGCGCCGTCCGCCCAGAGGAGGACGGGAAGGGCGAGGAAAGCCAGAGCGAGGATCTGGAGCCGGAAGGCGAGGAGGACTGGCTCGCCGATCAGGACCGGCTGCTGGCCGAACGGATCGCCGGGCAGATCAAGGGCTGGCTGGCGCAGGGCATGATGCTGGAGTCGAAGGGGCGGCCACTGCGCCCCGGCGACGTGATGATCCTCGTGCGCAAGCGCGGCGATCTGGCCCGCCTCATCGTCGCGCGCCTCTATGAAGCCGGGGTGCCGGTCGCGGGCGTCGATCGGCTGCGGTTGCAGGCGCCGCTCGGTGTGCAGGATCTGATGGCGGCGCTGCGTTTCGCCAGCCAGCCGGAGGATGACCTCAACCTTGCCGGTCTGCTCGTTTCGCCGCTGATCGGCTGGACACAGGAGGAACTGCTCGCCCGTGCGGTGCCGCGCAAGGGCGGCCTATGGCGCCACCTGCGGGAAAGCGCGCAGACGCCGGTGGAGGTGCTGGCGGCGTTGCAGGATATATTGGCGAAGGCCGATTTCATCACGCCGTTCCAGATGCTGGAGCATATCCTCTCCGGCCCGATGCGGGGACGCTATCGCATGCTGGAACGGCTCGGCATCGCGGCGGCGGACAGCATGGACGAGCTGCTCAACGCCGCGCTTTCCTACGAGCAGCGCGAGCAGCCTTCCTTGCAGGGGTTCCTCGACTGGTTCGACCGGGAGGAAGGCGACATCAAGCGCGAGGATGACGGCAGCGCGGATGCGGTGCGGTTGCTCACCGTTCATGGCGCCAAGGGCTTGCAGGCGCCGGTGGTGATCCTCGCCGACGCCTGCGCCAGTCCGGAACAGCCGGGCGGGCGCGGCGTGCTGGAGGTCGGCCTTGCCGATGACGCCAAATTGCCGCTCATCCCACCGCGCAAGACCGAGCGCTGGGGCGTGATCGACGCGGCGGCGACCGCGCAGGATGGGCTGGAGCGGCAGGAACATTGGCGGCTGCTCTATGTCGCGATGACGCGTGCCGAGGAAAAGCTGTTCGTCACCGGCACGCTGGGCGTGCGGACGAAGGGCGTGGTGCCCGAGCAGAGCTGGTTCGCGGCGATGGAGCGCGCCATGACCGGCATGGGCGCGCAATGGCAAGCGGAAGAGCGTTGGTCGGCGGTGATGGGCTGGCGGGGCAGTGAAGACCATCCGCCCAGGGATCTGGAGCCTGTGGTTGCAACGGAGGTGGTGACGGGACCGCCGCTTGCCGAATGGATCGCCCGTCCGGCGCCGGAGGAGGCGCGGCCACCCCGGCCGCTGGCGCCGACCCTGCAACTGGAGGATGATCTGCCCTATCCGCCGCCGTCCTCCGCGATGCGCGCGGCAGCGGAGCGCGGACGCATGCTTCACAGCCTGTTCGAGCGTCTGCCTGATGTGGAACCTGCCCGTCGACGCGTCGCCGCCGATGGCTGGCTGCGTACGCAGGGCGGCATTGACGAGGAGGCGACGCGGCGGGAGATGATCGATCATGTGCTGGCGATCATCGGTGATCCTGCCCATGCCGATCTTTTCGGTCCCGCCGCCCTTGCCGAAGCGCCGGTTGCGGCGGTCGTCGGCGAGGATGTGGTGACTGGCGTGATCGACCGGCTGATGATCGGGGAGGGGGTTATCCGCCTTGTCGATTTCAAGACCGGACGGCGCATTCCGGCCTCCGCCGGAGAAGTGCCGGGCGCGCATCTGCGTCAGATGGCGGCCTATGTCGCCGCGCTGGAGGCTATTTTTCCGGGCCGGCCGGTGGAGGCGAGCCTGCTTTATACGGCGGGGCCGTCGCTCTGCCCGCTGCCCGATAGCCTGCTTGCGCCGCACAAGCCCGGCTTGGAGGGCGGATAATAATGTTTGTGCCGCTTGGCCGTTGAGCCAGGCGCCGGGCCGCCCTACATAGCGTGCCTATCGGAAGGAGATTCTTACATGGCGACCAAGGCTATCAGTGACGCAAGTTTCGACAGCGACGTTATCGGCTCGGACGTGCCGGTGCTCGTCGATTTCTGGGCGGAATGGTGCGGTCCCTGCAAGATGATCGGCCCGGCTCTCGAAGAGATTTCGGATGAGCTGGACGGCAAGGTCGTCATCGCCAAGCATAATATCGACGATCATCCGGAAATGCCGGGCAAGCTCGGCGTGCGCGGCATCCCGACGATGATCCTGTTCAAGAATGGCGAAGCGGTCGCCACCAAGGTCGGCGCGGCGCCCAAGAGCCAGCTCAAGGCGTGGATCGAACAGCAGCTTTGATCGGATAGAGGGCGGCCCGCAGGTCGCCCTTTTTCGTTCCGGGGCTTTTCTGCCGTCAGCGGAAGAGGATATCTGCCGCCTTGTCCCACATGGCGGGGCTGGCGGCGGCGATCATGCCGGTTTCCGCCGTGCCGACGCGATAGGGCGAGCCGTCATAGCGCGCCACCCGTCCGCCCGCTTCCTCCACGAACAGCGCGCCCGCCGCATGATCCCAGGGCAAGGTGCGGTGAAACAGCGCAAAATCATTCACGCCGAGCGCGATGCGCGGATATTGCTCGGCGGCGCAGCGGGGAATATCGACCATGCGGAGCTTGCCTTGTGCGCGCCGGGTGATGGTGTCGCGTTCCTCACCGGGCAAAAACAGGGTCGAAATGCCCGCAATGGGCAGCGCCTCTCCGCTCTCCCGCGCGATCAGCCGCTCGCCGTTGAGGGTCGCGCCCTTGCCGCGCGCCGCATGGCAGAGACGCTGGCCCAGCGGGTCGTAAATCCACCCCGAGAGTATCTCCCCGCCATCGGCGAGCGCGATCAATATGCCGAATGGTGCGCGCCCGGCAGCGAAATTGCCGGTGCCGTCGATCGGATCGACGATCCAGCAAAGCCCGTTTCCCACCGTATCGAGCAGCGCGGGATCGGCGGCGCAGGCTTCCTCGCCGACGATATGCGCTTCGGGCAGGATTTTGCTCAGACCGTACGCCAGCGCCAGTTCGCTTTCCCGGTCGGCGATGGTGACCAGATCATCTTTCGCTTTTTCTTCAATCTCTTCGGCCGCAAGATTGCGATAACGCGGCAGGATGATGCTGCTCGCGACCGAGCGCATGAGATCGGCGACGGACGCGGAAAGGGCAGGGCTGATGCTGGTCATATCGTCCGGGATAGCGCCATCGCCAAGGCTATGGCTATCAAAATCGCGCCGCTGCCACGCGCAATCCAGATTTCGGTATGGGGCGAGAGCGCCAGCCTGCCCACGCCATAAGCAAGCAGGCCGTAGAACACCAATACCACCACCTCGATACTGACACCGATCGTCGCCAATAGGGCGAGTTGCGGCGCCACGGCATGGCGCATGTCGATGAAGGGCGGCAGGAAAACGGTGAAGAAAACCAGCGCCTTGGGGTTGGATATTTGCACGGCGGCAGCGCTCGTGAAGCCGCGCCGGAAGCCCTTGCGATCCCGCCCTTTGCTCACCGCAAGATGGACGGGATGCCGCCATGTCTGAATGCCCAGCCACAACAGATAAGCCGTGCCCACCCAGCGCAAAATGGCGAAGAGCAGCGGAAAATGCTGGACCAGCGCGACCAGACCCACGCCGACCATGACGTACCAGATCAGATTGGTCGCGTTGATGCCCGCCACCGCGCCAGCCATGCCGCGCAGTGACCCGGTCAGAGCTATGCTGGCGACCGAGAGCACCGCCGGGCCGGGCATGACGCTCGCGACGATCTCGGTAACGGCGAAGGCGAGGAGGAGGCTGGTCCCTTGCATCAGCGCCCGGTTGCGTCCCTAGCTGCGATAATCGGCGTTGATGGAGATATAGCCGTGCGTCAGATCGCAGGTCCACACCGTCGCGCGCCCGTCGCCCAGACCAAGATCGACGCCGACGCTGATGTCGGTGCCTTTCAGATGCTCGGCAATTGGCGCTTCGTCATAACTGTCGACAGCAAGCCCCTGTTGTGCAACCCATTTGTCAGCAAAACGAATGGCAAGCCGGTCGCGGTCCGCAGGCTCGCCCGCCTTGCCCACGGCCATGACGACGCGGCCCCAATTGGCGTCCTCGCCCGCGATGGCGGTCTTGACCAACGGCGAATTGGCGATGGAAAGGCCAATGCGGCGCGCGCTTTCGTCCGATACCGCGCCTGTCACCTCGATCTCGATGAACTTCTGCGCGCCTTCGCCGTCGCGAACCACCAGATGGGCAAGCTGCGTGCAGACATCGATGAGCGCCGCCTGAAAGGCGTCCGCGCCCGCGTCGTCCATGCTGGAAAGGGGCGCATTGCCCGCCTTGCCAGTCGCGAACAGCAGCACCGTGTCGCTGGTCGAAGTGTCGCCGTCCACCGTGATGCAGTTATAGCTGCGCGCATTGGCGGCGTTCAGCATCTGCTGGAGCAGGGCAGGCTCGATCGCCGCGTCGGTGAAGATATAGCCCAGCATCGTCGCCATATCGGGCGCGATCATGCCTGACCCCTTGATGATGCCGCTCAATGTTACCTTGCGGTCGCCGATCATCGCGGTGGCGCTGGCGCCCTTGGCAAAGGTGTCGGTGGTGCCGATCGTCTCGGCGGCGGCTTCCCAGCCGCAAGGCTCTCCGGTCAACGCCGCATCCACCCCGGCCTGCGCCTTGTCGAGCGGCAGCGGCACGCCGATCACGCCGGTCGAGCTGACGAAAACCTCGTCCGGCGCGCAGCCCAGATGCGCGCTGACCTGCCCGCGAATCTGCTCCACCGCCTCGCGTCCGCGATAGCCGGTGAAGGCATTGCTGTTCCCGGCATTGACGATGAGCGCCCGCGCCCGCCCGCCGGTGATGCTCTCGCGCCCCATCTCGACTTCGGTCGAGCAGCACACATTGCGAGTGAACACGCCCGCGACGGTGGTTCCTTCCGCCAGCTCGGCATAGGTGAGGTCGCAGCGATCCCATTTCTTATACTGAGCGCGAGCGACGCGCAGTGTTACGCCATTGACGGCGGGAAGATCGGGAAAGGCGGCAGGGGCGAGGGGAGAGCGTTCCATAGCCATCGCGCATACTCCTTTTGCAGCGGGCGTCAATCGACTGCCTGCATAGAAGGGATTGCATGGGCCGGGGCCATCCTGTCCGGTTGAATATCGGGAAGGGCAGGAATTTGCCCCTTGCCATGGCAGGAAGAGCCATCCTATTCCGTCGATGGATGGGGACAGGAATTCTCGCGAGATGGATCGACGCCGTGGCCGTCGGAACGCTGATGCTGGCGGCAACGATTGTCGGCCAGATTTCCGCGCAGGCGTCGGTTCCCAGGCTGGGGCAGGATACGCCCTTGCCCGGCAACAGGGCCGCTCCTCCCTTCGCGCCGCAAGGAAAGGCGCCGCCCGTCCCGGCGAGACCCCGGACAAGGGCCGCGCCTGCGGACAATCCGGGGAGCTGGATTGCCGCTGAGGATTATCCGGCTCCTGCCCTCCGGTTTGCGGCGCAGGGAATAACGGGTTTCCGGCTCTATATAGACGAACAGGGCGAGGTGGCGGACTGCTGGATCACCAACAGCAGCGGTTTCGAAATGCTCGACCGGGCGGCCTGCGACAGGCTGCGAGAGCGCGCGAGATTTACACCGGCGCGCAATGCCCGGCGGCAGGCGGTGCGGGACATTTACGAAAGCCGCGTCAACTGGCGCCTGCCGGATCAAGAACCCGCACATTGGGGCGATGCGGAAATTCATTTAACCCTGTCGATCGATCGGCTGGGGAGCGTACAATCCTGCTTCGTGACCACCGCGACATTGCCCGGCGCCGAGCTGGACGGTCATTGCCCGCCGGATGTCGAGGGTTTGCCCCCGATGGTCGCGCTTGCCGCGCGGGGTTATGGCGCTGAGGAAGCGCGGCTGGTGGACTGGGATTACGCGATCCGGCTGGATGCGATCCGCGTCGATGAGATGTTGCGGGATGTGCCGGACCGCGTGGTGTCCGGCGCGAGCGTCTGGAAATTCGGCATCCGTCCCGACGGGCGTCTGGCGGAATGCTCGTTGACCCGGCAAAAAGGCAATCCCGTTCTGCTGCCCGACCTGTGCGCGACGATCATGCAAATGCGCTTCGAACCAGCGCCGGAGACCGCGGGCGCGCCTGCGCAACGGACGGGATGGGCAGCCCTCGTCCTGTCCTACAAGACCGGGCCGTGAACAGGGTCTTTCTTCCTTGAATCGAGAAGGACGCGGGTGGTCCGTTCAATTGACTTGACGGCGCCTCGCTCCTACATCGCAGCGTGTATGGTGGCAGGCTTGTATCGGCAGGCCTCCCGACAATGAAAAAGTCAGGAATTCCAATGTTCGGCGCTCTTGCCAAATCCCTTTTCGGCTCTTCGAACGACCGCTATGTTAAATCCGTCCGCAAGGTTGTCGATCAGATCAACGCTTTCGAACCGCAGATTTCCGCTCTGTCCGATGAAGATCTGGTCGATCAGACCCGCAAGTTCCGTGAGCGGCTGAACGCTGGCGAAACGCTGGACGACCTGCTTCCCGAAGCCTTCGCCACCGTGCGCGAGGCAGGCAAGCGCGTTCTGGGCATGCGCCATTTCGACGTGCAGATGATCGGCGGCATCGTCCTCCATCGCGGCGAGATCGCCGAAATGCGCACCGGCGAAGGCAAGACGCTGGTGGCGACGCTGGCGACCTATCTCAACGCGCTGCCCGGCAAGGGCGTGCATGTCGTCACCGTCAACGACTATCTCGCCAAGCGCGACTGCGAATGGATGGGACAAGTCTATCGTTTCCTCGGCCTCACCACCGGCACCATCGTGCCCGGCCTTGACGAGAGGGAACGTCGCGAGGCCTATGAGGCCGACATCACCTACGCGACGAATAACGAGCTGGGCTTCGATTATCTGCGCGACAATATGAAATATGACCGCTCGATGATGGTCCAGCGGCCGTTCAACTTCGCGATCGTCGATGAGGTCGACTCGATCCTGATCGACGAGGCGCGTACGCCGCTCATCATTTCCGGGCCTACCGACGACAAGTCGGAGCTGTATATCTCCGTCGATGCGCTGGTGAGGCAACTGGGCGATGGGGATTACGACAAGGATGAGAAGCAGCGCAACATCACGCTGACCGAGGAAGGCACCGAGAAGGTAGAGCGCCTGCTCGAAAATGCGGGCCTGCTGGTCGGCTCCAACCTCTATGATTTCGAGAATACGCAGGTCGTCCATCATGTGAACCAGGCTCTGCGCGCGAACAAGATGTTCCGCCGCGACATCGATTATATCGTCAAGGACGGCAAGGTCGTCATCATCGACGAGTTCACCGGCCGCATGATGGACGGGCGCCGTTGGTCCGATGGTCTGCATCAGGCGGTCGAAGCCAAGGAAGGCGTGAATATCGAGCCGGAGAACCAGACGCTCGCCTCGATCACCTTCCAGAATTACTTCCGCATGTACCCGAAGCTGGGCGGCATGACGGGCACGGCCGCGACCGAGGCGACCGAATTCTTCGAAATCTACAAGATGAACGTCGTCACCATCCCGACCAACCTGCCCGTGCAGCGGGTCGATGAGGAAGACGAATTCTACAAGAACACCGACGACAAATTCCGCGCCATCGCCAAGGCGATCAAGCAGAAGTCGGAAACCGGCCAGCCGGTTCTGGTCGGCACTGTCAGCATCGAAAAATCGGAAATGCTGTCCGACTTCCTGAAGGAAGAGGGCGTGAAGCATGCCGTGCTTAACGCCCGTTTCCATGAACAGGAAGCGCATATCGTCGCGCAGGCGGGCCGCATGGGCGCCGTCACTATCGCCACCAACATGGCGGGGCGCGGCACCGATATTCAGCTCGGCGGCAATCTGGAGTTCCGCGTCGAGGATGAACTGCGTGACATGCCCGAGGGCCCGGAGCGGGACGCGGCGATTGAGCGTATCAAGGCCGAGATCGCGCAGGAAAAGGAAAGGGTGAAGGAGGTCGGCGGCCTGTTCGTGCTCGGCACCGAACGGCATGAAAGCCGCCGCATCGACAATCAGCTGCGCGGCCGTTCGGGCCGTCAGGGCGACCCCGGCCTGTCGCGCTTCTACCTCTGTCTGGAGGATGACCTGCTGCGCATTTTCGGGCCGGACACGCTGTTCGCCCGGATGATGAACGCCAATATGGCCGATGGCGAGGCGATTGGCTCCAAATGGCTGTCGAAGGCAATCGAGACCGCGCAGAAGAAGGTCGAGGCGCGCAACTACGATATCCGCAAGCAGGTCGTCGAATATGACGACGTGATGAATGACCAGCGCAAGGTCATCTATGAGCAGCGCAGCGACATCATGGATGCGGCCACCGTCGATGATGTGGTGGTGGATATGCGCCATGAGACGGTGAATGATATCGTCGGCGGCACTTGCCCGATGGGCACCTTTCCGGAGCAGTGGAATGTCGCCGCGCTCAAGGAAAAGGTGGCCGAGACGCTCAATCTGGAGCCCGACATCGATGCGTGGCTGCACGAGGACGCGGTCGATCCCGAGATCATCGAGGAGCGGCTTTCGGCGCTTGCCGATGCGGCGGTCGCGGAAAAGGTCTCTGTGTTGAGCGAGCAGGACTGGCACAGCATCGAGAAGAGCATCCTGCTTCAGAATCTCGACCATCATTGGAAAGAGCATCTGGCGACGCTCGACGCGCTGCGGCAGGTGGTGCATCTGCGCGCCTATGCGCAGAAGACGCCGATCAACGAGTATAAGGCGGAAGCCTTCGCCCTGTTCGAGCGGATGCTCGGCAATATCCGCGAGGATGTGACCCGCACTATTGCGCGCGTGCAGTTCCAGATGGAGGATCCGCAGCTACCCGAATTGCCGACGCTGCCGGATTTCATCACCAATTTGTCAGAGGAAGAAGTCGCCGCGGGCGGCCTCAATGCCGATGGCTTCGTAACCACGCGCATCCCGCAAATCGGCGCCGGCATGGCCGACCCGCAGGTCGGCGGCGATCCCTATGCGGGCATGGGGCTGGGCCGTAACGAACCTTGCCCCTGCGGTTCGGGCAAGCGCTACAAGCATTGCCACGGCGCTTTGGCTTAAGGGGCGCTGGGTTGAGGGCGGCCGCTCTCGAACGACACGGCTTTCTTGCTGGCAAAAGCGAGAAGCTCTCCGGTTCGGTTGAAAGCGTTTAGCTTACAGGAAAAGGGCGGCGTGGATGGAATTCCGGGCCGCCTTCCTTTTGGCTATTAGAGGACCGGCTGCGCATCGGGAGTCAAAACGCATCCACGTTGCAGGCCCTCTTCGGCGGCGAGTGTCAGGAAGCGGCGCGGGTAGCCGTCATGGGGGTGCGCGGGCCGAGCATTCCCTCCAGCGCCGGATCGATGGCTGGGGCATGGGGCACGGTGCGCATCAGCAGGCGGCGCGCCTCGAACGGTCCAGGCGCGCGCCAGCCGCTGGTTCCTTCGGCGGTAAAGCCCCAGAAGCGGCCATAATATTCCGGATCGCCGATCATCATCAGCGGCGCATCGGCCAGCGCATCGGCATCCTCGATCAGCTTGTCCATCAGCAGGCGGCCGCAGCCTCCACCCTGCCATTCCGGCTGCACCGCGACCGGACCGACCATGATCAGGGGCACCTGCCTGCCGCTTGCCTTATCGGCGAGCGCGACGGGCCAGCTTTGCAACAGCCCGACCATCGCGCCGCTTTCGTCCAGCGCGGCATAGCTCAACTCCGGCAGCCAGCCCATGCCATTTCGGATCGCATAGGCCGTGCGGCCATGGCGGTCCGTCCCGAAAGCGGCGTCGAGCAGCGCCTCTATCGCGCTATCTGGCTGGGTGGAGAGGGGAAAGAGCTTGGGCACGCTTGCGGTTCTGTCCTTTACCGGGCATGAGCGCCCGACGGGTTAGGCTGACGGGGGCGGCGTTTAGCGCCTTGTCCCCAAATGAAAAGGAAAATCGACATGGGCCTGTCGATGCACGGGATTTGATGAAGTGATGATGACAGCGGATCAGGAAGATTTTCTCGTGCTGGAGGTCGATGACCTTCATGTGGACGTTTTGACCGGCATCTATTCGGAAGAAACGCATCTGCCCCAGCCACTGCGCATCTCGGTGCGCGCGCTGCTGGATGTCGCGGATCATTATGACCCGGATACGCCGCTGTCCTGCTCCAAAAACTATATGGACCTCAAACATGCGGCGACCGACGCATTACCGAGGGATGTGCATTTCACGCTGATCGAGGCGGTGGCCGACCATATCATCGACACCGTTTTCCTTCAGGACAGAAACGTCCGTCATGTCCGGGTGAAGATCGTCAAGCTTGCTCTGTCCGAACGGGGCGAAGCGATCGGCATCACGCTGGGACGCTGGCGGAAATAAAGCTGGACCCTGCTGGTCAGCCGATTTCGTCGGGACGAAAATGGCGCAACTTCGGCGCTACGGGCAGATCGGCGCTGTCCTTGATCGACTGGCGTAGATCCTCGCGTTTCTGGTGGATGGAGGCAATGACATGCCCCATCGCGACGCCTAGTTCCACCAAAGCGGTTTCCGCCAGTTGCAGCGAACTTTCCAGTGTTTCGGGCACGGCGGCCGAAGCGCCCGCCCGGTACAATTCCGCCGCATGATCGGCGTCGCGGGCGCGCACGATGATCGGTAGATCGGTGATCCAGCTGCGCACGCGTCGGGTGATTTTGACCGACAACACCGGATCATCCATCGTCAGGATGAGCGCGCGCGCATCGGCGAGCCGCAGCCGGTCGAGCATTTCAGGGCGAGTGACATCGCCGAACAGCAGGGGATAGCCCTCGCGCCGACCCTCAGCCACCACATCCGGGTTGGATTCGACGGCGATGAAGGCCTGTTTGTGGTTGTCCAGAAGGTCGCACACCATATGGCCGACCCGACCGAAGCCGATCACCACCGTGCGGCCGCTATCCTCTGCCGCGTTCGTCAGCAGATCCTCTTCCTGCCGCCCGCCCGACAACTCCGCGCGCCGGGCGATGTCATGGCCCAACCGCGCTAGGAGGGGCGTCAATGTCAGGCCGATGGCGGTGGCGATCTGCCAAAAGGCGGCCGTCTGAATACTGATGATATGGGCGGCGGATGCCGCTGTCAGCACGATCAGCGTGGTTTCCGAAGGACTCGCCATCAGCACGCCGACCTCGATGGCGACGCCCCGGCCCGTGCCGTAGAAGCGCAACAGCAGCATCGTCACCAGCGTCTTGACGACGACCACGCCTATCACCGCGGCGAGCAGCTGCGGCCACGCCTGGACGATCATGGTGATGTCGAGACTCATCCCCACGGTCAGCAGGAACACGCCGAGCGCGAGCCCTTTGAACGGCGCGGTCATCACCTCGACCTCGCCATGATAATCGGTCTCCGCGATCAGCAGGCCCGCAAGGAGCGCGCCGACGATCGGGGAAAGCCCGGCGAGCGCGGTCATCAGGCTCGCGACGATCACCACCAGCAGGCTGGCGGCGAGGAACACGTCCGGACTCTTGGTGCGGGCGGCCTGCGCGAAGATATGGGGAAGGACATATCGGCCCGCGACCAGCATGACGACGACGGTGATGCCGCCAAAGAGCAGTGTCTCGACCAGCCGCTCTATCCCATCGCCGGTCGCATTGGGGGCGATGGCGCCCAGCAGGAAGATGATCGGCACCAGCGCCAGATCCTCGAACAGCAGCATCGAGAAGGCGGCTCGGCCAACCGGCGACTGCGTGCCCACCATCGGCAGAACAAGGGCGGTCGAGGACAAGGCAAGCGCCAGGCCGAGGCCGATGGCGGCGGCGGGCGCGGTGCCGAACAGGCTCATCGCCAGCGCGATCAGCAACGCGGAGCCGATCAGCTCCATCGCGCCCACGCCGAACACCAGCTTTCGCATCGACCAGAGGCGCTTGAAGCTAAGTTCCAGCCCGATCGAAAAAAGCAGCAGGACGATGCCCAGCTCGGCAAAGGGCGCGATCGATCCGGGGTCGGAAATGGTGAAATGATAAAGCCACGGATAGTCCTTCACCATGGAGCCGAGGCCCGAGGGGCCGACCGCCAGGCCCACGAGAATAAACCCTATCACCGGGCTGATTCGAAAGCGCGCGAACGTCGGGATAACCAGACCCGCCGCGCCCAGAATCACCAATGCATCGCTTAACCCAGCATGATCCACATCCATTGCCATATCCGCCCTTTAAGCAGGCGAGAGGCGGGCTGTCATCGTTGAATTAGCAGGAAAAGGAAAAGCGTTGCGCATGCCGGGGGAGTTGGCCGGGGCGTGTGGGGATGGGGAAATGCCGTTCGGCAAGAACATAGCCAGGATGAAAAAAGAAGAGCCCGCCCGCTTCTGGTCGAGGCGGGCGGGCTCCTGCATTTTTCCGGACTACGCCGGGGGCATGGGAAGTCTTACTTCCAATTGCCCATTTCGGTTTCGAGATTGGCGCGGATCGCCTCGAAGAATTGTTCGGTGGTCATCCATGCCTGATCCGGACCGATCAGCAGCGCCAAATCCTTGGTCATCTTGCCGTCCTCGACGGTCTTGATGCAGACCTTTTCCAGCGTCTCGGCGAAGCGCTCGACTTCGGGCGTCTCGTCGAACTTGCCGCGATATTTGAGGCCACCGGTCCATGCGAAGATCGATGCGATCGGGTTGGTGGAGGTCGCCTTGCCCTGCTGGTGCTGGCGATAATGGCGGGTGACGGTGCCATGGGCGGCTTCGGCCTCGATGGTCTTGCCGTCCGGGGACATCAGCACCGAGGTCATAAGACCCAGCGAGCCGAAGCCCTGCGCAACCTGATCCGACTGCACGTCGCCGTCATAGTTCTTGCACGCCCAGACGAACTTGCCGCTCCACTTCAGCGCGGAAGCGACCATGTCGTCGATCAGGCGATGTTCATAGACGATGCCCGCCTTTTCGAACAGATTCTTGAACTCGCCCTCGTAAACCTCGGCGAACAGATCCTTGAAGCGACCGTCATAGGCCTTGAGGATGGTGTTCTTGGTCGAGAGATAGACCGGCCAGCCGCGGCCCAGGCCATAGTTCATGGAAGCGCGGGCGAAATCCTTGATCGATTCGTCAAGGTTGTACATGCCCATGGCGACGCCCGAACCGGGGAACTGGAATACTTCCTCGTCGATCAGGGTGCCGTCTTCGCCTTCGAACACGAGGCGCAGCTTGCCCGGACCCGGCACGCGGAAATCGGTCGCCTTATACTGGTCGCCGAATGCATGGCGGCCGACGACGATGGGGTCGGTCCAGCCCGGGATCAGGCGGGGCACGTTCTTGATGACGATCGGTTCGCGGAACACGACGCCGCCCAGGATGTTGCGGATCGTGCCGTTGGGCGACTTCCACATTTTCTTGAGGTCGAATTCCTTAACGCGGTCTTCATCGGGGGTGATGGTCGCGCACTTCACGCCAACGCCATATTTGGCGATGGCATTGGCCGAGTCGACGGTGATCTGATCGTTGGTGCGATCGCGCTCTTCGATGCCGAGATCATAATAATGCAGGTCGATGTCGAGATAGGGCTTGATGAGCCGCTCGCGAATCCATTCCCAGATGATCCGGGTCATTTCGTCGCCATCGATCTCCACCACCGGGTTCTTGACTTTGATTTTCGTCATGAGCTGCGTTTCGCTTTCCTGTCTGGGGGATGGTTGCGTAGCGCTCTAGGCAAAGCGCGCGGATTGTTCAACCGCGCAATGCGCGTTGGGCAGGAGGTTTTTCGGAAGAGGCCGGGGAGGGGATGTACGACTTTATATCCGCATATTTGCGGCATGGCGTTGTCATCCCTTCCGTCTCTCCCTAAACACATATTCATATGGAAACTGAACCTCATAATTTCTCGGGGGAAGGCGGCACGGCCGCTCCCCAGTCTCCGCCCGCGCAGCAGGGGGTGAAATGGCGATTTCCCGCCGTTCATCCCGAAGGGCGCAAATTCGGCGCCATTGCGGTGGCAATCACCTTGCTCTTCTTCATCCTTGGATGGGAAATCGTCGGCTGGCTGATGGTCGGCATCAGCATCTGGGTGTTCGCCTTCTTCCGCGACCCGGTGCGGGTGACGCCGGCCGATGCCGATCTGCTGATCGCTCCCGCCGACGGGCTCGTCACGTTGATCCAGCAAGTGCCGCCGCCACGCGAGATCGCGGGCGAGGAAGGGCTTGGCGGCGACCCGATGTGGCGCGTCTCCATCTTCATGAGCGTGTTCGACGTGCACATCAACCGGACGCCGATCAGCGGGACAGTGCGGCAGGTCGTCTATATTTCCGGCAAGTTCATCAACGCCGATCTCGACAAGGCGAGCGAGGATAATGAGCGCCAGCATATCGTGGTCGAGCGCGGCGATGGGTTGCGCATCGGTTTCACCCAGATCGCGGGCCTTGTCGCGCGGCGCATCGTGCCCTTCGTGAAGCCGGGCGACGTGGTCGCGGCGGGCCAGCGTATCGGCCTCATTCGTTTCGGCAGCCGGGTCGATATATATCTGCCTGCTGGAACCCTGCCGCGCGTCGCCCTCGGCCAGCGCACCATTGCCGGTGAAACCGTCATTGCAAAGCTGGACGAGGCGCAGCCTGTCACCGGAATCTTCCAGTGAGGAAGCGCCCGTTCATTCCTGGAGGCAGCCGACGCGGCATTTCTTTGCGTCAGGTCGCGCCCAATGCCGTCACCGCCATGGCGCTCTGCTTCGGCCTGACCGGGGTGCGCTACGCTATGGCGGGCGAATGGGAAATGGCGGTGGCCTCTGTCATATTGGCGGGCGTTCTCGATGGCCTCGACGGCCGTATCGCAAGAATGCTGCGCGGAGAGAGCCGTTTCGGCGCGGAACTCGATTCGCTCTCGGACTCTATCGCCTTCGGGGTGACGCCTGCGCTCATCATCTATCTCTGGTCGCTGCAATATATGCCGAAATTCGGCTGGGTGATAGCGCTGGCCCATGCGTTGATGTGTGCGCTGCGTCTCGCGCGCTTCAATGCGCAAATCGATACGGACGATCAGCCGCATAAGCTCGCGGGCTATCTGACGGGAGTCCCGGCTCCTTCGGGCGCCGGGCTTGCCTTCGTGCCGCTTTATGCCTGGTTCGTGACGGGCGAGGACATTTTTCGTCAATGGTATGTCGTCGCGCCCTGGACGGCGATGATCGCTTTTCTGATGATCTCCAACATCGCTACCTTCAGCTGGAAGGCTCTGCGTTTGCGCCGTCGGGTGAGGCTGGAGGCGATCGGTGTGGCCGGGCTGCTCGGAGCGCTGCTGCTGACACTGCCCTGGCTCACGCTGCTGATAATAAGCTTACTCTATCTTGCCATGATCCCGTTCGGTATCGCCAGCTATCGCAGGGCCCATCGCTCTCCCCTGGTCACTCCTGCCGAAGCAGGCTGATCCGACGCGCGCGCCTGCCCTTCCTCGCGTCAGGCGGCGCGGATATGGCGGCGCAGCGCTGTAGGCGAAGGGCTGACAGTACGGCCAGAGAGGCGGGGGCCGCGCGCCGGGCTGTAGCAGATATGCACTGCTACAGCGGGCGAGGCGGGGCGATGTTCCATCCGCAATGCCGCAAGCGCCTTGTCCCGATAGGCGTGGCTCATGCCGATGATCGTTCCCAGCGCCAGAACAAAGCCGAAAGAAAAGAGGAGGCCGGCCAATAGTGCAACCATAGTCATCATCCTACCCGCAATCCGTCGCGTAAAGCGGTGGGCACTGATACGCATCCGCTACCTGCGAACCTGAACATTTTGGCACCCTTCAAGGTTCCATGTTCCCTATATGTTCTCATTTTGCCGGGCTGTCAACAGGCAGATGAGGCTTGCCATATGTCGGGTAAATCGCTAAGCGCTGCGCCATTCCACATGGGATTCGCACATACCGGTGCCGGGGCTGTTCCCGGTCACTGAATCCCAGAGGGTTAACCGGAAGGAGAAAAACCATGGCGGCACCTGTCGTCACGATGCAGCAATTGATCGAGGCCGGCGCGCATTTCGGCCACCAGACGCACCGCTGGAATCCCCGCATGAAGCCTTATATCTTCGGCGACCGGAACGGCGTTCATATTCTTGACCTTAGCCAGACCGTGCCGCTCTTCGCGCGCGCGCTCGATTTCGTGTCGGCGACCGTTGCCGCCGGTGGCAAGGTGCTGTTCGTCGGCACCAAGCGCCAGGCGCAGGAAGCCATTGCAGAGGGCGCCCGCAAATCGGGTCAGCACTTCGTCAATCACCGCTGGCTGGGCGGCATGCTCACCAACTGGAAGACCATCTCGCAGTCGATCAAGCGCCTCAAGACTCTTGAAGAGCGTCTGTCGGGCGACACGCACGGCCTCACCAAGAAGGAAGTGTTGCAGATGACCCGCGAGCGCGACAAGCTGGAGCTGTCGCTGGGTGGCATTCGCGACATGGGCGGCATTCCGGACGTGATGTTCGTGATCGACGCCAACAAGGAAGAGTTGGCGATCAAGGAAGCCAACACGCTGGGTATTCCGGTCGTTGCGATCCTCGATTCGAACGTCGATCCGTCGGGCATCGCTTTCCCGGTTCCGGCCAATGACGATGCCAGCCGCGCGATTCGCCTCTATTGCGAAGCCATCGCCGCCGCTGCCACCAAGGGCAACCGTGGTGCGCAGGAGGCCGCAGGTTTCGACATCGGTGCGCTGGACGTGCCCCCGGCTGAAGAAAGCGTCGCCGTCGAAGCGTAATCGTTTCGCACCGTCGTAATAATTCAGGGCAGGGCGCGTTGCGGGAAACCGGAATGGCGCCCGTCCGCTTTCTAAGCGATTTCGAGGTGGCTGATGCAGCCGCCGGTTTGAAAATCGTGTAAAGAAAATTTGACACATTTGAATTGAAGGAAAACCTGATGGCCGAGATTACTGCCGCTGTTGTGAAGGAACTGCGTGAGCGTTCCGGCGCGGGCATGATGGACTGCAAGAAGGCGCTCGCTGAAACCAATGGCGATCTGAACGCCGCGGTCGACTGGCTGCGCGCCAAGGGCCTTGCCGCCGCTCAGAAGAAGTCGAGCCGCACCGCCGCCGAAGGTCTGGTCGGCGTTGCCGTCGAAGGCACCAAGGGCGTCGCGGTCGAAGTGAACAGCGAAACCGACTTCGTTGCGAAGAACGACCAGTTCCAGGATTTCGTCCGCAATGTTTCCGGCATCGCGCTCGCTACCGGCACGCAGGATGTCGAGGCGCTGGCCGCGGCGGCTTATCCCGGTGGCGGCACCGTCAATGACAAGCTGGTTTCGAACGTCGCTACCATCGGTGAGAATCAGGCCATCCGTCGCATCGGCGCGGTCTCGGTCGAGAAGGGCGTGGTCGTCGATTATATCCACAATGCGGCGGGCGCCGGCCTCGGCAAGATCGGCGTGCTCGTCGCGCTGGAGGGCGATGCGCCCGCCGACGTGATGGCTCCCCTCGGCAAGCAGTTGGCGATGCACATCGCGGCCGCTTTCCCGCTCGCGCTGTCGGCGGACCAGATCGACCCGGCGCTGATCGAGCGTGAGCGCGCTATCGCCGCCGAAAAGGCTGCCGAGAGCGGCAAGCCTGCCGAGATCGTCGCAAAGATGGTCGATGGCGCAGCCGTCAAGTTCGCCAAGGAAAATGCGCTGCTTTCGCAGCTCTTCGTGATCGACAACAAGACGCCGATTGCCGATGTCGTTGCCAAGGCGGCCAAGGACGCCGGCGCTTCGATCACGCTGAAGGATTATGTCCGTTTCCAGCTGGGCGAAGGCATCGAAAAGGAAGAAACCGATTTCGCGGCGGAAGTGGCTGCGGCTGCGGGCATCTGATCGCCTGCCAAAGAATTGCCCCGGGCGCCGTGTCGGCGTCTGGCGCATGGAAATATTTGTTCCGGGCGCCCGTCGGTGCTTGGCATGGCGGCGCGCGCTGACTAAGGTGCGCGCCATTTCCATAAGTAAACAAGCGGAATAAATTTCTACATGTCACGCCCTGCCGCCAAGCGCATCCTCCTCAAATTGTCCGGTGAAGTACTGATGGGGGAAGGGGCGTTCGGTATCGATCCCGCGACGGTCGACCGCATCGCGAGCGAGGTCGCCTCGGCCAAGGAAGCGGGCTTCGAGATCTGCATGGTTGTGGGAGGCGGAAATATCTTCCGTGGCCTCGCCGCCGCCGCCAAGGGCTTCGATCGTACGAGCGCCGATTATATGGGCATGCTCGCGACGGTGATGAACGCGCTCGCCGTCCAGAACGCGCTGGAGCGCATGGGCCATCCCACTCGTGTGCAATCGGCGATCCCGATGGAAACGGTGTGCGAGCCCTATATCCGCCGCCGCGCGGTCCGCCATATGGAAAAGGGCCGCATCGTCATTTTCGCTGCGGGCACCGGCAATCCCTTTTTCACCACCGATACGGCGGCGGCTTTGCGCGCGGCGGAAATGGGCTGCGGCGCGCTCTACAAGGGCACCAGCGTTGATGGCGTCTATGATGCCGACCCCAAAAAGGTGGATACGGCAAAGCGCTATGAGGCGGTCTCTTTCGATCGCGTGCTCAATGACAATCTGAAGGTGATGGATGCAAGCGCGGTGGCGCTGTGCCGGGAGAATGAGATCCCGATCGTCGTCTTTAACATTCGTGAAACCGGCAATCTTACGCGGGTGCTGAGCGGACAGGGAGTTGCCACCACGGTGGGCGCTTCCGATCAGCTGGCGGCCTGACAATCTGGCATAGGAGAAAGACATGGCCCAGTTCGACAAGGCGGATCTGGAACGCCGCATGAAGGGCGCGGTGGAATCGCTGAAGGGTGATCTTTCCGGCCTGCGCACCGGCCGCGCGAATATCGCGTTGCTCGATCCGGTCACGGTCGAGGTCTATGGCGCGATGATGCCCCTCAACCAGGTGGCAACCGTTTCGGCGCCCGAGCCGCGCCTGCTTTCGGTGCAGGTGTGGGACAAGAGCAATATGACGCCGGTGGAAAAGGCGATCCGTTCGTCGGGTCTCGGGCTCAACCCGATCGCCGATGGGCAGACGCTGCGCCTGCCGATTCCCGACCTTACCGCCGAGCGCCGCAAGGAGCTGGCCAAGCTCGCCAGCCAATATGCGGAAAAGGCCCGCGTCGCCGCGCGCAACGTCCGCCGCGATGGCATGGACAGCCTTAAGACCGACGAGAAGAAGGGCGAGATAAGCGAGGATGATCGCAAGCGCTCCGAAACCGAGGTCCAGAAGCTGACCGACAGCACCATCGCCGATATCGACGCGGCTTTGGCGCATAAGGAGAAAGAGATTCTTGGGCAGTAACCGCCTGTTTTCCGGCAGAGCAGGAGACTGATCCATGGCCAGCAAAGCAAGTTCGCCGCGTTTCGGATTTGACAGGAGAAGCCCCGGTCCGCGTCATGTCGCCATCATCATGGATGGCAATGGCCGTTGGGCCAAGAAGCGCATGTTGCCCCGCGTCGCTGGCCATAAGGCGGGGGTGGACGCAGTGCGGCGCGCCATCCGCTCGGCGCGGGAACTGGGCGTGGAGTGCCTTACCCTCTATGCCTTCTCGTCGGAGAACTGGAAAAGGCCGGAGCAGGAGATCATTGATCTCACCGGCCTGCTCAAGCATTTCATCCGGGCGGACATTGACGAGTTTCACGAAAACGGTGTGCGTTTGCGGGTGATCGGCGATTATCGCGCGTTTGAACCCGGCGCGGTGGCGTTGATAGATGATGCGCTGGCGCGGACTAAGGACAATAAGGGCAGCACACTGGTTATCGCGCTCAATTATGGCGCGCAGGATGAGCTGGCACGTGCCGCGCGCACCCTTGCCCAGCAGGCGATGCGAGGCGAGATCGACCCCGCCATAATCGCGCCGGGCCATATTGCTGGCCTGCTCGATACCGCCGATCTGCCGCCTCTTGATCTGTTGATCCGCACTTCTGGAGAGCAGCGTCTCTCCAATTTCCTGCTCTGGCAATGTGCTTATGCCGAGCTCTATTTCACCGATGTGCTCTGGCCGGATTTCAACCATGCGTCCTTCGTCGAGGCGATCGAGAATTTCCGCTCGCGCGAACGCCGTTTCGGCGGCCTCTGATGACGGATGGCCCGGAAATTCAAGGCGGCGGCAAGGCGGCGCGGTCCCGCAATAGCGACCTGCGCGTTCGCCTCATCTCCGCCGTGGTGATGGTGCTGGTGGGGGGCGCGGCGCTTTCCCTTGGGGGTTTGCCGCTGCGGCTGTTCATCGTGTTGGTGGGCATCGGCCTGCTGTATGAATTTTCGGGACTGGTGCGGGGATTCGCGACATCGCTGCCGCAGGTGTTTTTCTGGATGCTGGGCGGTGTCGCCTATATCGGCCTTGCCTGTTACAGCCTGATCGCGATGCCCGCATTGTTGCGCTGGACGCTGATCGGTGCGGTGATTGCGACCGACACCGGGGCCTATTTTTCCGGGCGGCGCTTCGGCGGTCCGAAGATAGCGCCCGCGATCAGCCCATCCAAGACCTGGGCAGGGCTATTCGGCGGCATGGCGGGCGCGGCGCTGGTGCTGCTGATCGTCTGGCTGGCGGTGACGCTGCGGATCGTCGATGCCTATCATATGGGATTGTCGCTGCCGGATATCCTTGGCCGTTATCCGTTGCTGGCGGTTGGGCTTGTCCTTGCCGGGTGCGGGCTGGCGGTGGTAGCGCAAGCGGGCGATTTCTTCGAAAGCTGGATGAAGCGGCGCGCGGGCGTCAAGGATAGCGGCGCGCTGATCCCCGGCCATGGCGGCTTGTTCGACCGGGTTGACGGTCTGCTTGCCGTGTCGGCTGTGATCGGCGTGCTGATGGCATGCGGGGCGATATGACGGCGGCGCGCACCATCAGCGTCTTCGGCGCGACCGGATCGGTCGGCAGTTCGACGCTCGACCTGATCGGCCGGGAGCCGGACGCCTATCAGGTGCTGGCGCTGACGGCCCATAGTGATCCGCTGAAACTTGCCGATCTGGCGAAGCGGCATGGCGCGCGAGTCGCGGTGATCGCCGACGAGAGCCGTTATGCGGAGTTGCGGGATGCGCTTGCAGGCAGCGGGATCGAGGCGGCCGCAGGTTCCGGCGCGCTGATCGAGTCTGCCCGACTGGGCGCCGACTGGACTATGGCGGCGATTGTCGGCTGCGCCGGGCTGGAGCCGACGCTGGCGGCGCTGGAATGTGGCCGCACGGTCGCGCTCGCCAACAAGGAGTCGCTGGTCTCGGCGGGCGAGCTGATGATGGGCGCGGCGCGGGCGTCCGGCGCGACTTTGCTGCCGGTCGATAGCGAGCATAATGCGATCTTCCAGTGTCTCGCCGGTGGCCGCATGGAGGAGGTGCGCCGTATCATCCTTACCGCGAGCGGCGGGCCTTTCCGGGCGCGCAGCATCGCCGACATGGCGCAGGTGACGCCGGAAGAAGCGGTGCGCCATCCCAACTGGTCGATGGGCGCGAAGATCAGCATCGACAGCGCGACGATGATGAACAAGGGGCTGGAGCTGATCGAGGCGGGCCATCTCTTTCCCATCGGCCTCGACCGCATCGAGATATTGGTGCATCCGCAATCGGTCATTCATTCCATGGTCGAATATCGCGATCACTCGACGCTGGCGCAGCTAGGCGCGCCGGATATGCGCATCCCGATCGCCCACGCGCTTGCCTGGCCCCGGCGCATGTCCAGCCCGGCCGCGCCGCTCGATCTGGCCATGATCGGCAGGCTCGATTTCGAGAAGCCGGATGAGGATCGTTTCCCCGCGCTTCGTCTCGCCCGGCAGGCGGGGGAGGCGGGAGGAGCCTATCCCGCGGTGCTCAACGCCGCCAATGAAGTGGCCGTCGCCGCATTTCTCGACCGGCGGATCGGGTTTCTCGACATCAGCGCCATTGTTGAGCGCGTCCTCACAGGCTATAGCGGCAACAGACCGGCAGCGATTGCCGACGTTCTGGATGCTGACCGCCATGCACGGGACGCCGCCAGGCGGTTGACGGAAAGTGTAAAGGCCTGATGAGTGCAACCGCCATGCTGGTGATGCCATGTTGATGACGATATTGGCCTTTGTGGCGGTATTGGGTCCGCTCGTTTTCATCCATGAAATGGGCCATTATCTTGTTGGTCGCTGGTGTGGGGTGAAGGCGGAGGCCTTTTCCATCGGCTTCGGGCCGGAGTTGCTCGGCTGGGTCGACAGGCGTGGAACGCGCTGGCGCATCGCCGCGCTGCCGCTGGGCGGCTATGTGCGTTTCAAAGGCGACATGAACGCGGCGAGCCAGACCGACCCGGCCTGGTTGCAGTTGCCGCCGGAGGAGCGGGAAGGGACTTTCTCCTCCAAATCGGTGGGGAAGCGCGCGGCAATCGTTGCGGCAGGCCCTCTCGTCAATCTGGTGTTCGCGGTGCTGCTGCTGGGCGGTCTCGCCATGGCGCGTGGCGAAGCGGTGAGCGAGCCTGTCATCGGCCATATCGCGCAAGGCAGTGCGGCGCAGGCGGCGGGCCTGCGGGACGGCGACCGTATCGTCAGCATCATGGGTCGCCCTATCACGAATTTTCAGGATATTGCGGGCATCGTCAGCCTGCGTCCCAATGAAGCGCTGACCTATGAGATCGAGCGCGGCGGCATCCGGTTCGAGAAGGATATCGCGGCTGGAACGCGGATCGAGCAGGATCGCTTCGGCAATGTCTACAGAGTAGGGCAGCTCGGCGTCGCGTCGGGCGAGATCACCCGGCGGGACGTCAGCCTGCTGCGCGCGCCGGTTGTCGGCTTCAATCAGGCCGCGCAGATCACCCGCACCGCGCTGGACGGGCTGGGGCAGATCATTACCGGCCGCCGCTCGATGAGCGAGTTGGGCGGGCCGCTGAAGATCGCCGACATATCCGGGCAGGCGGCGTCCATGGGGCTGGACAGCTTCCTGTTTTTCATGGCGCTGATCTCGATTAATTTGGGGTTCATCAACCTCTTGCCAATCCCCATCCTGGATGGAGGTCATTTGCTTTTCTATGCGATCGAGGCAATCCAGCGTCGCCCGGTCAGTGCGGCGGTGCAGGAATGGGCCTATCGGTCCGGTCTTGCGCTGCTGCTGACGATGATGGTGCTGGTGACGTTCAACGATCTTGGGTCTTTCGGTCTTTGGCGCAGTCTCTCCGGCTTGATTGGTTGAGTAATCCGGGGCAGGAGACTTTCGCGTTTTCTCGGTTAACGATAGCAGTATCGCCGCTTCGATGAAGAATCGGCCAGCTGTGGTCAGAATGCAGCTTTGGTCAGGATACAGGGGTGAGTGTGACGAAAAGGACTGATATGGCCCGGACTAAGCCGGTATTGCCGATGGCGACCGCCCTGCTTGCTGGCACGATGATCGGCGGCCTCATGCTGCCCGCGGACGCGATGGCGCAGGCCAAGGCGCCAGCCCGTCCCGCCGCCGCAACCGGCGCGGGCAAGGCGAAGCCGACCGGGGCGCCGCCTCCCGCCGTCGTCCCGACCGCGCAGACGATCAAGGCGATCGCCTTCGAGGGGCAGCAGCGCCTCGAAGCGGAAACGATCCTTTCCTACACGAAGCTGCGCGTCGGTTCCGCCTATACGCGCGAGAGCCTCGATAATGCGCTGCGCGATCTTTACGATACGGAACTGTTCGCGGATGTGCGCATCCGTGACGACAACGGTACGCTGACCGTGACCGTGAAGGAAAATCCGGTCATCAACCGGATCGTGCTGGAAGGAAACAAGCGCCTCAAAGAGGACAAGATCCGGCCCGAAATCCACATGGCGCCGCGTCAGATCTATACCCGTTCGAAGGTCCGCTCCGACGTTGCCCGCATCATCGAGCTGTATCGCCGTCAGGGCCGCTTCGCCGCGACGGTCGAGCCAAAGCTGGTGCAGCTCGACCAGAATCGCGTCGATATCATTTTCGAGATCACCGAGGGGCCGAAGTCCAAGGTCCGCCAGATCAACATCATCGGCAATGAGAAATTTTCCGATAATGAGCTGCGCGGCCAGATGGTCACCAAGCAGTCGCGCTGGTTCCGCATCTTCTCTTCGGGCACCAGCTATGATCCCGATCGCCTCGCCTATGACCAGCAGAAGCTGCGTCAATATTATCTGACCGAAGGCTATGCCGATTTCCGCGTGATTTCCGCCGTCGCCGAACTGACGCCGGACAAGCAGGACTTCATCATCACCTATGTGGTCGAGGAAGGCAGCCGCTATAAATTCGGCGATGTGGCGGTGAAGAGCGACATTCGCGACCTGTCCGGCGATCGGCTGACGAAGATGCTGCCGATGCACAAGGGCGACTGGTACAACGCCAAGCAGGTCGAGGACACCGTCGATCAGCTGAGCGAGACGGCGGGCCTGTTCGGCTATGCCTTCGCCAATGTCGAGCCGGATTTCCAGCGCGACAAAGACAGCCTCACCATGGGCATCACCTTCCAGATCGCCAATGCGCCCCGCGTCTATGTCGAGCGGATCGACGTCAACGGCAATACGCTGACGCAGGACAAGGTGGTACGCCGCGAATTCCGTCTGGCGGAAGGCGATGCGTTCAACAGCTTCCAGGTGCGCCGGTCGAAGGACCGCATCAACTCGCTGGGCTTCTTCCAGGACAAGCTCGACATTCAGCAGAAGCCCGGTTCCGCGCCGGACCGCATCGTGCTGGAAACCAATGTGGAGGAGAAATCGACCGGCGAGCTTTCGCTTTCCGCCGGTTTCTCCAGCCTTGAGCGCTTCATCTTCTCCGCCTCCGTCACGCAGCGCAATTTCCGTGGCAAGGGGCAGGAGCTGAGCCTGTCGGGCAGCTATTCCAACTATTCCAAATCGATCGATCTGGGCTTTACCGAGCCGTATCTGTTCGACAAGAATATCGCGCTGGGCGGCAATATCTATCGCCGCGACCTCAACGCCTTCAACTATCTGTCGAACGGCAGCCGCAACACCACCTATGAGCAGTCGACGACCGGCTTCCAGATCAGGACCGGCGTGCCGATGACCGAATATATGTCGGCCTCGCTGCGCTATACACTCAACTATGACGATGTCTCGCTCTCCAGTGATTATTACACCAATGGCGAGTGCGATCCGATCCTCGCCGGGCGCTATTTGTGCGAGGCGATCGGCAAGCGGGTGACGTCCTCTCTCGGCTACTCGCTGATCTATGACACTCGCGACAACCGCATCCGCCCGACGCGCGGCTTCAATGTTTCGCTGAGCCAGGATTTCGCGGGCCTCGGCGGCAGCGTCAAATATGTGAAGACGCGCGCCAATGCGGGCAAATGGATCAATGTCGGCAGCGGCTTCATCTTCAGCCTGACGGGCGAGGGCGGCTATATCTTCAGCCTCGAAAAGCAGCGCTACGGCACGGATATCGACGGCAGCACCTATGCTCTCGAAAAAGTCCGCCTGACCGACCGCTTCTTCCTTGGCGAGCCCTATATGCGCGGCTTCGCCATTCGCGGCGTCGGCCCACGCGTGATCCGCAGATATGGCACTTTTGGCACGGACGGCAGCTTTACCGAAACCGACAACAGGTCCGATGACTCGTTGGGCGGCCGCCTCTATTATCTCGGCCATGCGGAGCTGGAAATTCCCCTGGGCGCCGGTGCGCGTGAAATGGGCTTGCGTCCCTCGCTGTTCGTCGATGTGGGCGCGGTCGGGGGTATCAAGCGGCCGAAGCTGAACAACTTCCCCGGCTATTGCTATGTGACGACCACGGTGGTCGATAGCGCGGGCACCACTACATCCACGTCCACCACGTCGGAACGGGCGCTGGCCAATGCGGCTTGCTCGACCCAGGCCAGTACGAATACGGACGCGGCCGGCAGTGTAACCACGGTGGAGCCGATCTATCAGGCCAACACCGGCTTTGTGGAACAATATTACGGCAATACGCTTAAGCCCCGCGTGTCGGTCGGTTTCGGCGTGAACTGGAACTCGCCCTTCGGGCCGTTCCGGATCGATATCGCCAAGGCACTGGTCAAGTCTGCCGGCGACGACACCAAACTCATCACCTTCAACATAGGGACTCAATTCTGATGAAGACTTTTCTGAAAGCCGTCGCGCTGGCGACCGTTTCCGTCGCGGGCATGGCCGCTGTTTCCGTTCCCGCGATCGCGCAGTCGAAGCTGGGCGTCGCGGTGGTCGACATCGATGAGGCCGTGAACCGGAGCGCCGCTGCCACCAACGCCCGCACCCAGATGCAGACGACCTACAAGGCGAACATCGACAATTTCAACAGCCGCAAGACCGCGCTCGACGCCGATCTGAAGCAGAAGGCGGAGGCTTTTCAGGCGGCGGTGAAGGCGGCTGGCGGCAAGTCCACCCCGGCGCTCCAGACCCAGTATGAAGGTCTCCAGCAGAGCCAGCAGACCGCACAGCAGGAATTGCAGAAGATCGGTCAGCCGATCGCTCTCGCCAATGCCTATATCGAGGAACAGATCAGCGCCAAGATCAACGACGCGCTGAAGGCCGCGATGACCAAGAGCAAGGTCGATCTGGTGTTGCAGCCGGGCGCGACCGTTTCCTACGCGCCGGGCGTGGATATCACCGCCGCGGTGACGACCGAGCTCAACACGCTGGTGCCCAGCGTCAACATCGTTCCCCCCGCAGGCTGGCAGCCGGGCGGACAGCAGCAGGCGCCCGCGGGCGCATCGACGGGCCGCTAAGGAACCGCGATGAGCGAAACGGAAAATCAGGAAAAGGCGGTGCGGGGTCCGATGGACATCCGCGCCGTCATGGCCGCCCTGCCGCATCGATATCCGATGCTGCTGATCGATCGCGTCGTCTCGCTGGAGCCGCATAAGTCGATCCATGCGGTGAAGGCCGTGTCGGTGAACGAGCCTTTCTTTCAGGGCCACTTCCCGTCGCGCCCGATCATGCCCGGTGTGTTGATTGTCGAGGCGATCGCGCAGGCGGCGGGCGTGCTGGCGGTGGAATCGCTCGGGCTGGCCGGTTCCGGCAAGCTCGTCTATTTCATGGGCATCGAGGGCGCGAAATTCCGTAGTCCGGTGGAGCCCGGCTGTCTGGTCGATTTCCATGTCGAGCTGACGCAGGTTCGCGGCGCCATCTGCAAGTTCAGCGGCAAGGCTTATGTTTACGGCAAGCTGTCGGCGGAGGCGCAATGCACGGCGATGATCGCTGATCCGCCCAAGGACTGATTTTTCAATGTTGAGAGCGTCGCTTGCGTTCATACTCCTTGCCTTTGGGCAGGAAAAGGGCTAACGGTGGCGCTTGATTTCGCTTGAATATTGAGGCCGGTCGGAACCGGCCATCAGAGGAGCATCTTATGAAGCAGGACATCCACCCCGACTATCATTTCATCACCGTCCAGATGACTGACGGCACAACGTTCAAGACCCGCTCGACCTGGGGCAAGGAAGGCGACACGCTCGCCCTCGATATCGATCCCAAGTCGCACCCGGCATGGGTTGGCGGTCAGCGTAACCTCGATCAGGGCGGTCAGGTGGCCCGCTTCAACAAGCGCTTCGGTGGCCTTACCCTCAAGAAGTGAGCGGCCAGCCAGATTGGAAAAGAAGGGCGTCCCATTCGGGGCGCCCTTTTTTCGTGGGAGAGCATCACGGTGGAAAGATCCGGTGATTGCAAGGTCAAGCGGCTGAACAAGGGCGCAGCTTTGCTGTTCCTGAACTTCCTGACGTGCCCGGTTGAGGGAAGTGCCCAATTGATCGGGCGGGAACAGCTCGTTCCGCCTCGTTGGCGCAAAATTCATTGTCTGGGCGGCCGTTGAACCCCGAATGGTTGCTGGCGCTCGCCAGCAAAGCGCGGCTTCAGAGCTTGGGCAGGGTAACGCCGCGCTGGCCCATATATTTGCCTGCACGGTCGGCATAGCTGACCTCGCACGGCTCATTGCCCTGAAGAAACAGGAACTGGCAGGCGCCCTCATTGGCGTAGATCTTCGCGGGCAGGGGGGTGGTGTTGGAAAATTCCAGCGTCACATGGCCTTCCCAGCCCGGTTCCAGCGGCGTCACATTGACGATGATCCCGCAGCGGGCATAGGTGGACTTGCCGAGGCAGATCACCAGCACATCGCGCGGCACCCGGAAATATTCGACCGTGCGGGCGAGCGCAAAACTGTTGGGCGGGATGATGCAGACATCTGTCTTGCGGTCGACGAAACTGTTGGACGCGAAATCCTTGGGGTCCACCAGTGCGTTGTCGACATTGGTGAAAATCTTGAACTCATCGGCGACGCGCGCGTCATAGCCATAGGAGGACAGGCCGTAGCTGATGCACCCGTCGCGCTTCTGCGTCTCGACAAAAGGCTCTATCATGCCGTTTTCGAGCGCCTGTTCGCGTATCCAGCGGTCGGAAAGGATCGACATGGGCTTGGGTCCTTTAGTTGCGGGAGGGGCGGGAAAAATCCGCGCCGGAAAAGGCATGGGGCAGAAGGTCCGCCACGCTGTAGGCGGCGATCTCCTTGCCGAACAAGGAAGCGCAGTAGACGCGAATGTCCCGACCCGCAAGAGAGGCTGCCTCGGCGATGATCTGGCGGCATCGCCCGCAAGGGGTGATGGGCGGAAGGGAGGAAGCTTCTGCCCCTTCTTCCATCTCGCGGCCTTCCATCGCCCCTCCGATCACGGCGATGGCGACGACCCGCGCGAGCTTTCCGGATGCATTGGCTGAGGCGATGGCGACTGTCTCGGCGCAGAGCGACAGGCCAAGGCTGGCATTTTCGAAATTGGCGCCGGCGATGATCGCGCCATCGTCCAGCCGCACCGCCGCGCCCACGGCAAAGCGGCTATAGGGCGCATAGGCATGGGCCATGGCGGCGCGGGCGGCCTCCACCAGCGCCGCGTCCCAGCCATCTTCCGCATAAGGGGCATCGATCATGGCGCCACGACATCCCACTCGACTGGCCGATCTACGCCGTCGATCCGCCGCTCGTCATTGGCAGTCCACATCACCCATTTATGAGAGGCATAATCGGGCGGAAAGAAATTTCCTTCCAGCCAAAGTGTGCGGTTTATGCCGCTGCTGACCTGATATTGCTGCTCCACTGCCTTGGAAATGCGGATGAGGGCGGGCTTTCCGCCATGCATCTCGATGACGTTGAGCAGGGTGTTCAGTTCCGACAAGATGGTGTCGCGACCCGGCTTGCCGGTGCAATTCTCGCCCGGCTGTACCCGCACCACCGGCGGCAGCGCGGCATTGTCGCGCGGCACGGTGGTGATGAAGAGGGTCGCCTGATCGCTCGCCTTCTTGCAGGGATCGAACACCAGTTCCGCGCCATAGCGCAGCCCGGCCTCCCGCGCCTGCGTCCAGTTCTCCGCGAAGTTCGTGTCGCGATGGTCGGTGCCGCTGGTGGCGCGGATATAAGCGAAATCGACATTCTGGGTGCGGACGGTGCGCCAGTCTATCGGTCCCTGATCGGCGGAAACGGACATGCCCTGCATCGGATATTCATCGGACGAAGGCGCCCAGTGCAGGGTATAGCGCCAGAGCACTCCGCCCGCCGCGACAATAAGAAGCAACAAGGCCAGCAGCCAGCGAAGCCGCACGGGCCATGTCCCGCCCTCGGTTCGAAATCCTACGCTCATTGCTTGATGTGCAGTACGCAGATGAGGGTGAACAGGCGGCGCGCGGTATCGAAATCGACCTCGATCTTGCCCTCCAGCCGTTCCATCAGCATTTCGGCGGCATGATTGTGGATGCCTCGGCGGGCCATGTCGATGGTCTCGATCTGCTGCGGCGATGCGTTGCGGATCGCCTGAAAATAGCTATCGCAAATCGCGAAATATTCGCGGATCGGGCGGCGGAAGCGGGCCAGCCCCAGGATGATCGCTTCCAGCGGGCTGTCGTCCTCGCGGTGGATGGCGATGACCAGCCGCCCTTCCTGGGTGCTGAGGCGAACGCGATAGGGGCCGCCATAGCCATCTGCATGATGCCGGGCAGGAGCGAAGTGATTTTCCTCCAGCAAATCGAAAATGGCGATCCGCCGTTCCTGCTCGACATCGGCATTGCGCCAGATGATGCTCTGCTGGTCGAGTGAAATATCTATGATGCGGGGGTCGGCCATCGTTCCCATGCACTGCGGCGAGCGGAAGGAAAGATCAAGGGGATATTGCGCCGCGGCGATGCGGGCGCGCGGGCAGTGCGCTCGGCTGGGCGCTTTGCTGTCATTGGCCGAACGAACAAGAGGACCATGCAGGGATAGGGGTTGCAGAGCGGCCCTGTTGGCGCGAAAAGGGCGCCATGGCTGAAGCATTGAAACTGGTCGACGAAACGGCAGGCGCTGCGCGCGAACTTCCCCGGAATATCGAGGCGGAGGCGGCCCTGCTGGGCGCGCTGCTCATCGACAACCGAGTCGCCGAAGATGTGCAGATGAAGCTGAAGCCGGAGCATTTCTTCGAGCCGGTGCATGGCCGCATCTATGAAGCGATCCTGAAGCTGCTCGACCGCAATATGGTCGCCAGCCCGGTCACGCTGAAACCGATGCTGGATCAGGACCCGGCGCTCAAGGAACTGGGCGGCTCAGCCTATCTGGTCGAGCTGACGGCGAGCGGCGCCTCGCTCATCGGTGCGCGCGATTTCGCGGTGCAGGTGTACGATCTCGCCCTGTTGCGCCAGCTTGTCAGCGTCGGGCGGGAACTGGTGGAAAATGCCCTCGACACCAGCGAGGATGTCGATCCGCGCGGGCAGATCGAAGCGGCCGAGGTCGCGCTCTACAAGGTGTCCGAAGGCGAGGGCGAGACGGGATCGGTCAAGAACTTCCTTCAGGCCTCGACCGTCGCGGTACAGGTGGCGGAGCGGGCGCTCAACAGCGGCGGCCATCTTTCCGGCATCACCACCGGCATCACGGCGCTCAACGAGAAGATCGGCGGCCTGCACAATAGCGATCTCATGATCCTTGCCGGGCGTCCGGGCATGGGCAAGACCTCGCTTGCCACCAACATCGCTTATAATGCGGCGGCGCGCTGGCTGCGCGACAATGCCGACGGCATCGCGCCGGAAAAG
Organism: uncultured Sphingobium sp.; assembly: GCA_964384275.1. GTDB lineage: Bacteria > Pseudomonadota > Alphaproteobacteria > Sphingomonadales > Sphingomonadaceae > Sphingobium. The sequence continues at coordinate 55,933 of CAYLKZ010000006.1, forward strand.
AATATGGGCGCCAAGACGGCCTTCTTTTCGCTCGAAATGTCGGCGGATCAGCTGGCGACGCGCGTGCTGGCCGAGCAATCCGGAATTTCCGGCGAGTCCCTGCGCATGGGCAAGATCAGTCGGGCGGAATTCCAGAACCTCTCCCGCGCCGCGAGGGAATTGCAGGAACTGCCGCTGTTCATCGACGATACGCCCGGCCTCACGATCGCGGCGCTGCGCACCCGCGCGCGCCGGTTGAAGCGGCGGCATGATATCGGCTTCATCGTCATCGACTATCTCCAGCTGCTTCAAGGCTCGGGCCGCGGCAATGATAATCGCGTCAATGAGATTTCGGAAATTTCGCGGGGTTTGAAGACGCTGGCGAAGGAGCTGAACGTCCCGGTGCTGGCGCTTTCCCAGCTTAGCCGCGCGGTGGAACAGCGCGAGGACAAGCGGCCGCAGCTTTCCGACCTTCGTGAATCGGGCTCGATCGAGCAGGACGCGGACATGGTATGGTTCGTGTTCCGAGAGGATTATTATGTCCAGTCCCGCGAGCCCAAGCGCCCGACCGAGGGCGACGACGCGAAGGTCCATGAGGATCACGCCAAATGGGCGATGGATATGGAGCGGGTCTTCGGCCTCGCCGAACTCATCGTCGCCAAGCAGCGTCACGGCGCCACCGGCAAGGTCCGCCTGAAATTCGACGCCAAGATCACGCGGTTCAGCGATCTGGCCGAAGGGGATTATCCGGGACCGGCGGATTATGAGGATTGATGAACCGAAGGCGCGCTGTCAGAGGGCTGGCTGGCTGGCTTGGAATTTCCAGATGATTTCCTGTCCCTTCCCGCCTTTCGTCCTTTAATATGGACGGGATATCCAGCAGAAATGCTGGCGGACTGGTTTCCCAGCTATGGAAAAAGGCCCGGCTTGATGGCCGGGCCTTATGTTTATCCGACGGCGTGGAGCCTTAGAACGCCGGCTGGTTCGCCGGGTCTTCCGGGTCCGCTAGCGGTGTGGAGGCGGTGTGGATGCCGCATTCCACCTTGTCCCAGCCGCGCCAGCGGCCAGCGCGCGGGTCTTCACCCGGCAGCACCTTAGATGTGCAAGGCTCGCAGCCGATGGATAGATAGCCCTGCGCTTCCAGGGGATGGCGAGGCAGGTCATGCTCGCCGAAATAGGCTTCCAGATCGTCCTTGGTCCAGTCGCCGAGCGGATTGATCTTTAGCCGCCCATCCTCGATCTCGAAGCGTGGGAGGTTCTGGCGCGTGACGGACTGGAACGCCTTGCGCCCGGAAATCCAGGCGTCGAGCCCGTGCTTGGCGCGGGCGAGCGGCTCCACCTTGCGGATTTCGCAGCAGCCATCGGGATCGAACGACCAGCGCAGGCCCTTGTCGTCCTTCTTCGCCAGCATTTCGGGGTCGGGCACCACCACGCGGCTGTCGGTCAGGCCAAGGGTAGTGACGAGCGTATCGCGATAGTCCAGCGTTTCCGGAAACATCTTCAGCGTATCGACGAAAATCACCGGCACAGTCGGATCGGCTTGCGCAACCAGATGCAGCAGCACCGCGCTTTCGGTGCCGAAAGAGGAAACGACCGCCACCTCGCCGAGCGACTTTTCCGCAAACAGGTCGCGCAACATGGTCTGGGTGTCGACCCCTTCGAAACGCGCATTGAGCGTGTCCGCGTCCGCCTGATCATAGGCGGCGCGGGCATCGATCAGGTCGATGTTGCGGGCGGCTTCGGTCATGGTTCAGTTTACCTCATGCCGCTTGGCCCAGATCGGGCGGCGGCCATCCACGGATTTCTGATAGACGTCGGCATAGCGGGAGAGGCTGGCCTCCACCACCGCCGGGTCCAGCGCCTTGTTGGGCGCGAAGCTGTCGAAACCGGAGCGCCGCATTGCGAAGAGCTGGTCCACCAATACGTCGCCGCTCGCGCGCAACTCGCCCTGATAACCCGCCTCGCGCAGGATGCGGGCCGAGGAATAGCCGCGTCCGTCGCCAAAAGCCGGGAACGCCACCTCGACCAGTGCGATGCGATCGAGATGGGGCAGCAGCGCGCGCGCATCCTCGCCCGGTTCGATGCGGACGGCGGTGGCGTTGGACGCGCCGAGGAAATCCTCGATCGAAACGGGCGTTTCCTCGGTGGTGCCGCTCTCGCGGAAGTTCAGCAGATCAACCATAGATCGCCTCCTTGAACGGAGCCATGCCGAGACGGCGATAGGTGTCGAGGAACCGCTCGCCCTCCTGCCGCTGGGCCAGATAAAAATCGGTCGCCCGCTCGATCGCATCGACCACACCGTCCTCGGTGAAGCCCGGCCCGGTGATGGTGCCGACAGAGCAATCCTCCGCGCCCGAACCGCCGAGCGAGAGCTGATAATTTTCTGTGCCCTTCCGGTCCACGCCCAATATGCCGATATGCCCGGCATGGTGGTGGCCGCAGGCGTTGATGCAGCCGGAAATCTTCAGCTTCAACTCACCGATCTCATGCTGCTTGTCGTTTGCGGCGAAGCGCGTGGCGATCTTCTGCGCCACCGGGATGGAACGCGCATTGGCAAGGCTGCAATAATCGAGGCCGGGGCACGCGATCATGTCGGTGATCCGGTCGAGATTAGCGGTGCCCAGGCCCGCCGCGTCCAGTTGCTTCCACAGCGCGTAAAGGTCTGCCTTCTTCACGAAAGGCAGCACGATGTTCTGCATATGGGTGACGCGCAGCTCATCGAGCGAATAGCGTTCGGCGAGGTCGGCCATCAGCTCGATCTGCTCGGCGGTCGCGTCGCCCGGTATGCCGCCAATCGGCTTCAGGCTGATATTGGCGATGGCATAGCCCGGCTGCTTGTGGGCGGCGACATTGCGATCGAGCCACAGCGCGAAATCGGGGTCGGAGCGGTCGATCTCTTCGGAGAGGCCCGTTTCATAGGCGGGACCGGCGAAGAAGGCGCGGATGCGGTCCAACTCCTCGATCGGCGGCTGGATGCCCTGTTCGCGCATGTGGAGGAATTCCTCCTCGACCTGACGGCGATATTCGTCGACGCCCAGCTCATGGACGAGGATCTTGATCCGCGCCTTGTATTTATTGTCGCGGCGGCCATAGCGATTATAGACGCGCAGGCACGCCTCCAGATAGGCGACCAGCTCGTCGGTACCGATGAAATCGCGGATTTCCGGCGCAACCATCGGCGTGCGGCCCATGCCGCCGCCCGCGAACACCCGGCCGCCGATTTCCTTCGTGCCGTTCGGACCGTCGCGCTCCACCAGCTCTATGCCGATATCGTGCAGGCGCATCGCCGCGCGATCATTGGGGGAGGCGATTACGCAGATCTTGAACTTGCGCGGCAGATAGGTGAACTCCGGGTGGAAGCTCGACCATTGGCGCAGCAACTCGGCCCAGGGGCGCGGGTCTGCGATCTCGTCGGCCGCGACGCCCGCGAACTGATCCGAGCTGATGTTGCGGATGCAGTTGCCGCTGGTCTGGATCGCGTGCATTTCCACGGTCGCAAGCTCGGCGAGGATATCTGCGGCATCCTCCAGCTTGATCCAGTTATACTGGATGTTCTGGCGGGTGGTGAAATGGCCGTAGCCCTTGTCATATTTGCGCGCGATATGGCCCAGCATCCGCATCTGGCGCGAGGACAAGGTGCCATAGGGCACCGCGACGCGCAGCATATATGCATGAAGCTGGAGATAGAGGCCGTTCATCAGGCGCAGCGGCTTGAACTGGTCCTCGGTCATTTCCCCGGCGAGGCGGCGGCGAGCCTGATCGCGAAATTCCTCGACGCGGGCGTCGACCATCGCCTGGTCATAGCTGTCGTAACGATACATGGGTTCAGGCCTTCACGATGGGAATGTCAGCATTGATGGCAAGATCGAGACGCACGGTGGGGCCGCAGGCCCGGATGCGTTCCTTGATATGATCGGGCAGCGGGCCGGTCTCGGTCATCGTCGCATCGGTGATATAGGAGGCGTTGACGCGCCGCGCGGCTTCCTCGCGCGCCAGGATTTCCGCGCCTTCCTCCCCCGCATCGACGGCATCGGCAACATGGCGCGACCAGCCAGTGCCGGTCCACCAGATCACGTCGCCGGAGGCGAGGTCATTCCCGGTCAACAATTTCACGCAACAGTCTCCAAATGAGCGGCGCACAGCGCCTTTAATCCTTCAGGTTCGATCTGACGGACGACATCGCCGACGACGATGAGGGCGGGGCTTTGCACCCGTTCCTCCGCGACGAGGCGGCCAAGATCGGCAAGATTGCTGACCAGCGCGCGGCTGTCCGCGCGGGTGCCCTTTTCCAGCACCGCGACCGGCATGGCGGGCGTGATGCCGTCAGCCATCAGCTTTTCGGCGATATCGGCGGCGGTCGCAACCCCCATGTAGATGACGAGCGTACGATCATGCCCGGCAAGGCCCGCCCAATTCTGATCGGTGAGTCCCTTGCATTGCCCCGCGACGAAAGTGACGGCGCTCGACAGCCCGCGATGGGTGAGGGGCAGGCCCGCCTCGGCGGCGCAGCCGACCGCCGCGCTGATGCCCGGCACGACCTCGACCGGCACGCCGGCGTCGCGGCAGGCTTCCTGTTCCTCGCCGCCGCGGCCGAAGATGAACGGATCGCCGCCCTTCAGGCGCACCACGTCGCGGCCCTTGAGTGCCTCGCGCACCAGCAGGGCGTTGATCTGGTCCTGCGGCATCGAGTGGCGCGAACGCTGCTTGGCGACGGAGACAAGCTCCGCCGAAGGGGAGATCATCGACAGGATTTCATCCGCGACCAGCCCGTCATGCACGACCAGCCCGGCGGTGGCGAGCAGGCGCGCGGCGCGCAGGGTCAGCAGCTCCGGATCGCCCGGCCCGGCACCGACCAGATGGACGGTGCCGACGCTGCCCGTCTTGGGAAAGGATGATGCATTGATTGCCATGTTGGGCAGATGATGCTTTCGGCCTCGCGCCGCAACGCAAAATCTTTTGAAAGGGCAGAAGTTAATCTTTGCTGGGCGGAAAAACCTTGCTTGCGCCCTGATCCTGCAATCCGCCTAGTCGCCCATTCCGCTGGTGTCGATGGGCGCAAGGCCGGTGATGATGGCGCCGCGCAGATGCTCGTCCTCGGTGGAGGCGACCGGATAGGCGCAATAATCGGCCGCATACCAGGCGCTTGGCCTGTGGTTGCCGGAAAGGCCGACGCCGCCAAAGGGCGCGGTGGAGGGGGCGCCGTTGGTCGGGCGGTTCCAGTTGACGATGCCCGCGCGGATCTGCGTCCAGAACTGGTCATATTGTTCCGGGCTGCCGCCCAGCAGCGAGGCGGACAGGCCATAACGGGTGGCGTTGCACTCGCGGATCGCTTCCTCGAAATCGCCGACCTGCACGATCTGGAGCAGCGGGCCGAAAAATTCACGGTCCGGCCGCTCGGTCGCCATGGTCATGTCGATGATGGCGGGCGCAACGAAGGGCCGTTCTCCCTGCGGGCGCTTCATGTGCAATAGGGGGCGCCCGCCCCGCTCCAGCAGCGCAAGGAATCCCTCTGTCAGCGCGTCGGCGGCCTCCATATCGATCACTGGCCCCATATAGGGGGCAGGATCGGCATGGGGATGGTCGATGATGAGGCGGCTCGTCAGCTTGCGCAGTTCGGCGATGATCGGCGCGGCGAGACTGTCGCGCACGATCAGCCGCCGCGCGCAGGTGCAGCGCTGTCCCGCCGAAAGAAAGGCCGACTGGACGATGAGGGTGGCCGCGCTCGCAAGGTCCGGCGTATCCCAGAGCAGGATCGGGTTGTTGCCGCCCATTTCCAGCGCGACGATCTTTTCCGGATGAGCGGCGAGCGCCCGATTGATCGCTATGCCGGTGCGCGCGGAGCCGGTGAACAGCACCCCGTCTATGCCCGGATGCAGCACCAGCGACTTGCCCTGATCCGGCCCACCGTTGACGAGGCGGACGATATCCTCGGGCACGCCCGCCTCATGATAGCAGGCGACCAGCATTTCCGCCGTCGCGGGGGTCTTTTCGGAAGGCTTGAACACCACCGCATTGCCCGCGATCAGCGCCGGGACGATATGCCCGTTGGGCAGATGGGCGGGGAAATTATAGGGGCCGAGCACGGCAAGGACGCCATGAGGCTTGTGCCGCAGCCGTTGCCGTTCCCCCAATGCGCCTTCAAGAGTGCGCTGGCCGGTGCGCTCGGAATAGGCGCTGATAGAAATATCGACCTTGTTGACGACGGCGGCGACTTCGGTTCGCGCTTCCCAGAGCGGTTTGCCGGTTTCCCGCGCGATCAAATCCGCCAGCGCGTCTTCCCTGGCCCGCACCACATTGGCGAAACGGCGCAGCGTCTCCATGCGGTAGGTGACGGGCTGACCCGCCCAATGGTGCCAGGCCGAGGCGGCGCGCTCCACCTCCCGGCCGACATCATGACATGCCCCTTCCCAGAGAAGGGCGCCGGTGGCGGGCTCGAAGGATTGAAGCATATCGACCATCGCCATGGGCTATGCCCTATTCGCAGCCGCTTTGAAAGGCGGGCGGCCCGTCATCATGGGCGTCTCGATGCGCGGCGCCCATCGCCCGGATCGCCGCCACCTTGTCATACAGGGGTTGCCAGTCGTCCCGCTCGTCGATTGCCGACCAGATCGCTTCCACCTCCTCGATATGCATGGAACAGGGGTCTCCGCCGCGCCAATAGGGATGCGCAAGGCTTTGGTCCGTCGCAAGGCCGGACAGCGCTTCACGGAAGGCGGACCAGCTCTCGCCCGCATAGCGTCGTTTCGCTTCCTCCGACCGCAGCGCGCCGCCGCGCCAGTCGAAGAAGAAGCGGTCGATCATCACCCGGTCGGCCACCATCGCCTTCACGCCTTCGTGGAGCAGCACCGCCGCGCGCTCATCGCCGGGCCAGTCGATGCCGAGCCGCCAGCAGAAGCGCTGCCGCATCGCCTCGGCATAAAGATCGGGGAAGCGTTCCAGCGCGGCGATCAGCGGCTCGCTCTCCGTCAGCGCCCGCAGGGAAACGGCCAGCTGCGCGACATCCCAGTGGATCGCCTCGGCCTGACGCCCGAAGGCATAGAGGCCCTGACGGTCGAAATAGGCGGCGGTGAAGCCTGCCTCCCAATAAGGCGTGAAGCGCCATGGGCCATAATCGAAGCTCTCGCCCGTCACGTTGATATTGTCGCTGTTGAGCACGCCATGGACGAAGCCCGCGATCATGTAGCTTGCCGCAAGATCGGCGGCGCGCTCGACCACCAGGTGGAGGAGCTGCGCGGCCGGGTCGGCCTCCGGCTCGACGCGATAGAGCCGGGTCAGCGCATAATCGGTAAGCGCGCGCAGCAGTGCCTCGTCCTGCAAGGCGGCGGCGCGCTGGAAGCTGCCGATGCGGATATGCGAATGGCTCAGGCGCACCATCACCGCCGAGCGGGTGGGGGAAGGCTCGTCGCCGCGCTCCAGCGCCTCGCCGGTCTCTATGATCGAGAAAGTCTTTGACGTCGTGACGCCAAGCGCCTCCAGCATTTCGGTGGCGAGGATTTCCCGCACGCCGCCCTTCAGCGTCAGCCTCCCGTCGCCGAAGCGGCTATAAGGCGTCTGGCCCGATCCCTTGGTGCCGAGGTCCATCAGCCGGTCGTCGCCGTCGCGCATCTGGGCGAAGAGAAAGCCGCGCCCGTCGCCTATGTCGGGATTGTAAACGCGGAACTGGTGCCCGTGATAACGCAGCGCCAGCGGCTGATCGAGCGAGCCAGGCAGGGGCTTGAAGGTGCCGAAATGTTCGATCCATGCTGCATCGCCCAGATGGTCGAGGCCGACGCTCGCGGCCCAGCGATCGTTGCGGAAGCGCAGGATATAGCGAGGAAAATCCGCCGGAGCGACGGGATCGAAGAGGTCCTGCACGCCCAGAATGTCGCGGGCGGGCGTGAATTTGGTGGCTTGCGGGGTTCGGATCATGCGGCAATATGGGGGCATAGCGAGGGAAGGATCAAGCGTGCTTGGGCAGAATGGCGGAAATTGGACCGATGGGTATTGGTGGTCGAATGATGGGCTGCGCCTGCATTATCGCGATTATGCTGCTCGGGCCGAACATGCTAACCGCCCGATCCTGCTCTGCCTGCCGGGGCTGACGCGCAATGCGCGCGATTTCGAGGGCTTTGCCGAACGCTATGCCGGGGAATGGCGGATCGTCTGCGCGGAAATGCGCGGCCGGGCGGAAAGCGCCTATGCCAAGGACCCGATGACCTATGTGCCGCTCACCTATGCGCAGGATGTCGAGCGGCTGCTCGCCGACCTCGGCAATCCGCGCTTCGTCGCGGTGGGCACGTCACTCGGCGGCATCATGACGATGATCCTGGCGGCGACCCATAAGGACAGGCTGGCAGGCGCAGTGCTCAATGATATCGGGCCGCAGATCGAGCAGGCGGGGCTGGATCGCATCCGGAGCTATGTCGGTTCGGGCGCGACCTATCCGAGCTGGGTTCAGGCGGCCCGCGCGTTGGCCCAGAATCAGGCGGGCAACTATCCCGATTATGGGCTGGAGGACTGGATCGCCATGGCCAAGCGCCTCTATCGCCTCAACAATAGCGGCCGGGTGGTGCTGGATTACGACATGCGCATCGCCGAGCCGCTGCGGGTGCCCGGCAATGAGGCGGGGGTCGATCTCTGGCCGGTGATGGCGGCTTTCCGCGCGATCCCGACGCTGATCCTGCGCGGGGAGTTGTCCGACCTGATGAGCGACGAAACCGCGCAGCGCATGAAGCGCGACATCGGCGAGGAAGCCGAACTCGTTACCGTGCCGAAGGTCGGCCATACGCCGATACTGACCGAACCTGCCGCCGTGGCGGGCCTGGATCGCCTGCTGGCGCGGGTGGCCGATCGTGGCTGACGGCAGGCCTTCGATCCTCCATCTCCACAGCGGCTTCAACCTTGGCGGCAAGGAGGCTCGCGCTGTCCGGTTGATGAACCTTTGGGGAGACCGCGCACGGCACAGCATCATCAGCGCCGATCCCCAAGCGCTGGGCGCGGCGAAGGAGATCGCGCCGGGTGTGAAGTGCGATTTTCCCCATGACGTGCTGCCACCGCTCCATGGTCTGCCGGGGCTGCGCCGCTATCGCGACTGGGCGCGGGCGATGCAACGCTTCGAACTGATATTGAGCTATAATTGGGGGTCCATGGATGGGGTGATGGCGCATCGGCTTTTCTCGCCCTTCATGCGCCTTCCGCCGCTCATCCATCATGAGGATGGTTTCAACGCCGACGAGGCCGATCGGCTGAAGCCCAAGCGCAATCATTTCCGCAGGCTGGCGCTGCCCCGCGCCCATGCGCTGGTGGTGCCTTCGGAACGGTTGCGGACGATTGCCCGCTCGGTCTGGCGTCAACCGGAACGGCGGATCAGGCTGATCGCCAACGGCATAGATGTGAACGCCTATGCCATCCCGTCTCGCGCCGACGCCATAAAGGGGCTGGTCCGCTCGCCGGGCAAGCTGCTGGTGGGGACGCTGGCGGGCCTGCGCCCGGTAAAGAACCTGCCCCGGCTGGTGCGCGCCCTCGCGCCGCTGAAAGACAGGGTGCAACTGGTGATCGTCGGCGAAGGCGAGGAGCGCGAGGCGATTCTGGCGCAGGCGCGGCAATCGGGGATGGACGACATTCATCTGCCCGGCTTCCTACCGAACCCCTCGCATTATGTCGGCCTTTTTGATATATTCGCCCTGTCGTCCGACAGCGAGCAATTCCCGATCTCGCTGGTCGAGGCGATGGCGGCAGGCGTGCCGGTGGTCTCGACCGATGTGGGCGATGTTCGCGCCATGGTAGCGGCGGACAATCGCGATTTCATCATCCCTGCCACCGACGAGGCGGCGATAACGGCCGCTTTTGAACGCCTTGCAGGCGATGCAGCGCTGCGTGCCCGGTTGGGCGCCGCCAATCGCTCGCGGGCGCAGGCGGACTATCGCGAAGCCGACATGGTCCGCCACTATGCGCTGCTTTACGAGCAGGCAATGGGCCGTCCCGGCGCCCTTTCGGGCAAATGAGACGCCCCCTGCGCATGAGGTGGATATTTTCCATGCGCCGCGCTGAAAACTTGCTATAGGCGGCGATTAACGCGGGTCGTTAAGACTGTTAGGAGTGCAAATGACGTTCAAGGGGGTCAAGCCCATCAACTATGGCGGTCGCGAAGTCTGGCCGCTGGTGGAGGGTGGAAAGGGGGTCGCGGTTTCCAACCACGCCAGTTCCGGCGCATGGGCGGCGGCCGGCGGGATCGGCACCATTTCGGCGGTCAATGCCGACAGCTATGACGCCTATGGCAACCCCATTCCGCAGACCTATTCCGGCCGCACCCGGCGCGACCGCCATGAGGAACTCGTCGCCTATGGCATCGAGGGCGCCGTCGAGCAGGTGAAGCGCGCGTTCGAGATTTCCGGTGGCAAGGGCGCGATCAACATCAACGTGCTCTGGGAAATGGGCGGCGCGCAGCGTGTGCTGCATGGCGTGCTGGAACGCACCCGCGGCATGGTGACGGGCGTGACCTGCGGCGCGGGCATGCCTTACAAGCTGTCCGAGATCGCCGCGCATTATGGCGTGCATTATCTCCCCATCGTCAGCTCCGGCCGTGCCTTCCGCGCGCTCTGGAAGCGCGCCTATTCCAAGGCGGCGGAATGGCTGGCGGCGGTGGTTTACGAAGATCCGTGGCTGGCGGGCGGCCATAACGGCCTCTCCAACGCCGAAGATCCGCTGAAGCCGGAAGATCCCTATCCCCGCGTCAAGGCGCTGCGCGACACGATGCGCGAGGGCGGCATTTCCGACGAGGTGCCCATCGTGATGGCGGGCGGCGTCTGGTATCTGCGCGACTGGAACGACTGGATCGACAATCCCGAATTGGGCGCAATCGTCTTTCAGTTCGGTACGCGCCCCCTGCTGACACGGGAAAGCCCCATTCCGCAGCAGTGGAAGGACAAGCTGACCCAGCTCGACGAAGGCGACATCCTGCTGCATCGCTTCTCTCCCACCGGCTTTTATTCCTCGGCGGTACGCAACCCGTTCCTGCGCAATCTGGAAGCGCGCTCGGATCGCCAGATCGCGTTCAGCCTCGATCAGGCGGGCGATCACACCCATCAGCTCGACGTAGGCGTGCGCGGCAAGAATTTCTGGGTGACGCCCGGCGACCTCATCCGCGCCCGCGAATGGGTGGGACAGGGCTTCGAAAGCGCGCTCAAGACGCCCGACAACACGCTGGTGTTCGTGACCGAGGAAGAAAAGGCCATCATCCGCAAGGACCAGACGGATTGCATGGGCTGCCTCTCGCAATGCTCCTTCTCCAGTTGGATGGAGAGCGAGACCAACTCGACCGGCCGCCTGGCCGATCCGCGCAGCTTCTGCATCCAGAAGACGCTTCAGGATATCGCCCATGATGGTGATCCCGAGCAGAATCTGATGTTCGCGGGCCATGCCGCCTATAAATTCAAACAGGATCCTTTCTATTCCAACGGCTTCGTGCCGACCGTGAAGCAATTGGTGGATCGCATCCTGACCGGCGATTGAGCGATTGGCAGCAAAGGATGACTGGACGGGCGCGGCGATGGTTGCGCCCGTTTTCGTTTCGGCGCCTGGTCCGGATCGGCGCGGCCGGTGATCAGCGGATACGCAGATCCGCCCATATCGGCAGATGATCGGACGCCCGGCGGGCAAGCATGCTCGCATGGACGCCGGAGTCGAGCAGCTCGACATGATCGTTCATCATGATGCGGTCGAGCTGCCCCACCGGCCTGCGGGAAGGAAAGCTCTGGCCGCAAGGCGCAAAATCGAAATGGCGCGAGAAATCAATGAGGCAGCCGCCCGATGGCCTCCATTCGTTGAGGTCGCCCGCCATCAGCGTCGGCATCGGGGCCGCGCCCGCATAGCTGGTGAGAAGCGCATGGGCCTGCCGCCTGCGCCACAGGCCGGAAAGGTCGAGGTGCATGCCGTAGAGGCGGAGCGCATGGCCGCCGGGAAATTCGACTTCCGCCACCACCGCCCCGCGCGGTTCCAGATAGGGAAGGTGGATGATGTCGCTCATTCGGATGGTCGCGGATTTGCGCACCAATATGCTGTTGCCGTGCCAGCCGATGCTGTCGGTCTGCACGTTAAGCGGCGCGACATGATAATCGCTGTGCCGGTCGATCATATGGGGATTCAGCACCGCCTCGCGCGGGCCGAAGCGCCGGTCGGCCTCCTGCAACGCGATGATATCCGCGTCGATTTCCGACAATACCGCCAATATGCGTTCGGGGTTGCGGCGGCGGTCCGTTCCCACGCCCTTATGGATATTATAGCTGGCGACGCGCACGCAGAGATCGGGCATGGAACGCTTCATGCCGCAATGCGGGACGGCTTTCCAGCCCTGATCGCCAGAGAGCGCGAAATTGGCTTGATGTTCTCTCTATGTTCTGCAACATGAGGACCATGGCGAAAGCGAAGAAGAAATTTGTATGTCAGCAATGCGGCGGCGTCTCGCCACGCTGGCAGGGGCAGTGCGACGATTGCGGCGGCTGGAATACGCTGGTCGAGGAAGCGCCTGAAACTGTCTTTTCCGCGCGGCATGATCTTCAGGCAGGCGGGCGGATGATCCTGCTGAGCGGCCTCGACAGCGTGACGGAACTGCCCGCGCGGGAAAGCACCGGCATCGCCGAATTCGACCGCGCGCTGGGCGGCGGCGTGGTGACGGGCAGCGCGACACTCATTGGCGGCGATCCGGGTATCGGCAAATCGACACTGCTGCTTCAGGCCGCCGCCTCCATGGCACTGCGGGGCCTTTCAGTGGCCTATATCAGCGGCGAGGAAGCCTCCGATCAGGTGCGCCTGCGCGCGCGCCGTCTGGGTCTTGGCGATGCGCCGGTTCAACTGGCGAGCGCGACTTCGGTGCGGGATATCCTCACCACCATCGGCCATGGCGATGCGCCGGATTTTCTCATCATCGATTCGATCCAGACGATGCACAGCGACCTCATCGAGAGCGCGCCGGGCACCGTCAGTCAGGTGCGGGCGAGTGCACAGGAGTTGATCCGCTTCGCCAAGGAGCAGGGCACGGCGCTGGTGATGGTCGGCCATGTGACCAAGGATGGCAGCATCGCCGGGCCACGCGTGCTCGAACATATGGTCGATACGGTGCTCAGTTTCGAGGGCGAGCGCAGTCATCAATATCGCATCCTGCGCGCGATCAAGAATCGCTTTGGGGGCACCGACGAAATCGGCGTCTTCGCGATGGTGGAACAGGGGCTGGAGGAGGTCGCCAATCCCTCCTCGCTGTTCCTCACCGATCGGGCGGAGGCGGTGACGGGCGCGACGGTTTTCCCCGCGCTGGAGGGCACGCGCCCGGTGCTGGTCGAGATACAGGCGCTGACCGTCCGCCTGGCAAGCGGGGCGACGCCGCGCCGGGCGGTGGTCGGTTGGGACAGCGGACGCCTTGCGATGATCCTCGCCGTGCTGGAGGCGCGCTGCAATGTGAGCTTCGCTAATTGCGAGGTCTATCTCAATGTCGCGGGCGGCTATCGCATTTCCGATCCGGCGGCGGATCTGGCGGTCGCGGCGGCGCTGCTCTCCGCGCTCGCGGAGAGGCCAGTGCCGGGCGGGGCGATCTTCTTCGGCGAAGTTGCGCTGTCGGGTGAAATCCGGCCGGTCGCCCATTCGCCGCTGCGTCTGCGCGAGGCGGCGAAGCTCGGCTTTGCCAGCGCTGCCGTGCCCGCCGCGCTCACGGGCGAGGCTTCGGGGGTGGAGATGCGCGGCTATCGCACGCTGTCGCAATATGTTGACCATGCGCTCGGCCGGGGCTAGCGCGACGTCATGAACGCATTGGATATGGCGCTGCTGCTGCTGGCGGGGGGAATGGCTGTTTTCGGTTTCCTGCGCGGGTTTGTCGAGGAATTGCTGCTGCTGCTTGCCTGGGTGGTGGCGATTATCGCGGTGCGCCTGTTTCTGGCGCCGGTCTCCGATCTGGCGGGCGTCTGGGTCGGGGCTGGGGCGACGGCGGAAATCTTCGCCTTTGTCGGGCTGTTCGCGATCACCTTCTTTGCCGGAAAGCTGATTGCCCGCCGCGCGGGCAGGGGCATGCGCACCTCGGTGCTCGGCCCTGTCGATCGGCTGCTCGGCGCGGGTTTCGGAGCGCTCAAGGGGCTGCTGGTCGCGACCGTGCTCTTTCTCGGCTTCACGCTTGCTTTTAATCTCGTCTATACGGTGAATGCGAAGCGACCCGAATGGATGATGGGCGCGCGGAGCTATCCTTTACTCAAGGCCAGCGGCGATGCGATGAGCCGCCTTGTGCATGAACGGATAGACGCGCCGGATGATGCGTCCGCCAGCGGCGATGAAAGGAAAGACTCCGCCTGATTTTCCGCCGGCTTTCAGATTTTTTGATCGGCGCCCTTTTCCTGACGCGCACAACGGCTTAGGTCGTGGACTATGTCCTCCGCGCTCTATAATCGCGAAATATTGCGCCTTGCCGCGTCCATCCCGCATCATCGCCGCCTTGTTGCGCCGGACGCCAGCGCCGACAAGCGCTCTCCCACTTGCGGTAGGCGCAGACTGCTCGGCAAGCCGGACAAGGTGATCGAAGAGGTGGCCCCCGACGC
>CAYLKZ010000007.1:0-61406 GCA_964384275.1 uncultured Sphingobium sp.
CAGTTCATCAAGGAAGTGCTGAGCATCCTGCGCGACCCGCGCAGCCGCATGGTGGTGCTTGTGCCGCCGCTATTGCAACTGCTGGTGTTCGCCTTCGCCGCGACGCTGGAAGTGCGCAATGTCGATATCGCCGTTCACAATCAGGATTCGGGGCGCTGGTCCTATGAACTGATCACGCGGCTCGACCGGGCCGACTTCATTACGCAGGTCTATCGCGTGAACGACAGCCAGGAGCTGCGCGAGCTTATCGACCAGGGCAAGGTGATCGCGGCGCTTGATATCCAGCCGGACTTTTCTCGCGCCATCGCCGCCGGCGACAATGGTCGCGTTCAGATGCTGATCGATGGCCGGCGCAGCAATTCAGGGCAGATCACCGCTTCCTATCTCTCCGCCATCGCTGCCGAGGTTGGCGCGGAGGCAAACGCCGGCAGTGCGCCCGCAGCGGCGGTGGCGGTGCGCAACTGGTTCAATCCCAACCTGACCTATCGCTGGTTCATCGTGCCCGGCCTCTCCGGTATCCTGGCGTTCTTCAGCGCCCTGCTCATCACCTCGCTGTCGATCGCGCGGGAGCGCGAACTGGGAACATTCGACCAGTTGCTGGTGTCACCAACCTCCACGCCGGAAATCATTATATCCAAATCCCTGCCCGCTCTGGTCATCGGCACCATGCTCGGTCTTCTGATGATGGCGGCTGCCGCCGGCCCGTTCCAGATTCCGTTCAACGGCTCGTTTGGGCTGCTGTTCGTCAGCCTGGTTCTGTTCATCCTGTCGGTGGTGGGCATCGGCCTGATGATCTCCGCGATCAGCGCGACCCAGCAGCAGGCCATCCTCGGCGCCTTCGCCATCGGCGTGCCATCCGTTCTGATGTCGGGCTTCGCCACGCCGGTTGAGAACATGCCCACGCTGCTGCAATGGCTGGCTCAGGCGATCCCCCTCACCCATTTCCTGATCATCGTGGAAGGCAGCTTTCTGAAAGCAATGTCGCCCGGCGATATTCTTGCGAGCCTTTGGCCATTGGCGCTGATCGCCCTGGTGTCGCTCACCACGGCCACCATCTTCGTTCGAGGACGTCTGCAATGATATTTCCCCCTCATCGACGGTTGCGCCCTGCGGTGGTGCTCTTCAGCTGCACTTCGTTAGCCGCCTGTGTCGTCGGCCCCGACTATCACGCGCCGCCTTCCGTGGACACGGGCAGCGGTTGGACCCAGGCAGCGGCGGGGGCGTCCGCACCTGCCGACCTTACCCGCTGGTGGTCAACGCTGGGCGACCCTGAACTGGAGAGACTGGTCGACACTGCACTGGCGCAGAATCTGGATATCCGTCAGGCAGCGGCGCGAATCGACGAAGCGCGCGCTCTGCGTGATCGGGCCGCTGGTCAACAACTGCCCGCCGTTTCCGCAGGCGCCAGCGTGAACCACCGCCGGCAAAGCGAGAATGGCCCGCTGCCGATCCGCTCCATGCCCGGACTTGAAGCCTCTCAAACAATCTACGATGCCGGCTTCGACGCAGCCTGGGAAGTCGACCTGTTTGGCGCCAATCGCCGGACGCTGGAAGGCGCCAGCGCGCGGTTGCAGGCGACGCAAGCCGAAGCACAGGGCGTACACATGCGGATCGCGGCGGAGGTCGCTCGCACATGGTTCGAGGCGACGGGCGCCAGAGAAGAATTGCTTACCCAGCAGGCGACGGTCGCGACGTTGCAACAGACGCTGGATCTCATGCGCAGCCGTGCCGCTCTCGGCGATGTTTCCCGCGCCGATGTGGACGCCGCCAATGAGCGTTGGGCTGCGGCCAATGCCATGCTACCGGGCATTGCGGCGCGTCAGCGCGGAGCCGTGCTCGGTCTTGGCGTCCTGCTCGGCGCACCCCCGGAACGGGAACTGAAGCTGCTCGATACCACCCCATCGCCCCTCACGCTGCCGGTGCTGCCCATAGGGGAACGCGCCGACATACTGCGTCGCCGCCCCGATGTTCTGGCTGCTGAACGGCGCCTCGCTGCCAGCACCGCCGATATCGGCGTCGCCACCGCGGAGCTGTTTCCCAAGCTATCCATTGGTGCTGGTGGCGGATTCCAGGCGCTCAGTCCGGGCGACTGGTTCGATTCGTCCAGCACCCGCTACTCCATCCTCCCGCTCATTTCGTGGCGATTGTTCGACGGCGGCCGTGTGCGCGCGGAGATACGTGCCCGGGAGGCCGCCCAGCGGCAGGCCGCGCTGGGTTATGAACAGGCCGTGTTGGCGGCACTGGGAGATGCCGAGCGCGCCTTGGGCGATTATAATGCGGGCTTGGATACATTGACACGTCGTCAAGCGGCGCTGGATGCCTCGCGCCGCAGCTTTGGCCATGCTGAAGCGCGCCTTGCCGCAGGCGATATCACGCGAATTGAGTTGCTTGCGGCCCAGCGCCTCCTGCACGAGGCCGAAACCGCAAATCTGCGCGCGCGGACGACAGCCGCTGTACAAATGGTCGCGTTATACAAGGCGATCGGAGGGGGTTGGAACCTGGCCGATACAGCTTTCGCTACTCCCGGTTCGTGATCCTGAAACACCAGCATAGGGAATTTTGGGCGCCCATACCGCGGCCAGGCCAACGAGAAGTAGCTCAAGGCGCAGGGGCGCGACAGGATAGCTGTGCCCGGCACTCAGGAAAACGAATGAAATACGGCGATAGCCGCATAGCCACCGCCGGCCTTCAGGCCCTCGACGCCGCTGGCTGCCGCAAATCGCTGAGTCCACCAAGTTGATGGAGGTGCCCAGCTTCGAGATATATCGGATGCAAACCCGTCGCGGCAGGTGAGCAACGTCGCAGGGTCACGATTTCATGACGGGTAGATTGGCGAGAGCCTGTTTCAGGCGCAGCATGTCCCACGGCAAATGCTCGGCGATGGCCAGGCCAACCATATCCGCCGCAGCGCCTGCGTCTTTCAACAGCCGAACTACCTGCTCAAACCGCATCGTACCCTGCACGATCCCGTCGAAACTCCTCGCTGGCACATCTGGCCTGTTGAACAGCAGCGGTGAAAAATGCGCCGGATCGAGAACGTCGAGATCGAAATGCACGGCAAGATGTGTAATCCCCGCCGCTTCGATCCAGTCGAGGATGGGTTGGCTGTCGCGGGCGAGATCAGCGGCAGGCACATGCCGGACGCCCAGGTCCTTCAGAATTGCGCCTTCGGCGTCGGTCCAGGCGCTCATCCCGGCGATCATTACTCGTGAGACGGTCAGCTTTTTCGGCACTTCGGCCGTGAACGCTTCGTCGCCCCGGCCTAGCAACATCCCAAGCACATGGGCATGGGCATGCGAAAACTTCCGCAGCGCTCATCACATCGGGATGCGCGTCGATCCAGAGCACGCCCAGCGCGGGATATTTACGATTGAGATAGGCCATGGGGGCCAGATCAACCAAGCAATCACCGCCAAGCGTGACGATACGGTCAGGATCGTGGCGTTCGATCGCCGCGCGTGCTGCACGCGCCTGCGACAGCAGAACAGTCCGTGCCTTGATACCATGATCAATCTCTGGTGCGCGACCGTTCGGTTCGGGAACGAAGACCGTTTCTTCCGGGCCATCGTGTTCCGGGGCCAGCCAACGTAGCAATTCGGCGCCAAAGCGATAGGCGGGTTCGTCACCACCCTGCCATTGCGGCATGTTCAGCCTTAGCGTTCTGGAAGCCATCGAAATCATCCTTCATCGAAAATGCAGCATATCGATATGCGTATCGGCTTTTGCCAGTGCGTGCATGAATCTTGGCTCTACTACGCCTGAACGAGGCCCGGTTTCGAGTGTCATGACTAGATCGTCATCGGTGTCCACTCCAATCATGGGTTGGGCCAGCTCGATGAGCGGTGCACATCATCACGGTGTTTTCTCCCCGTCCGCCGCCCAGATGCTGTGCGAGTCGATTTCGAGCCTGAGCAACGCCCGGTTCGCTTCGGAGCGGGCATCGATCTCCATGCGGCGCGCATCATTGGTCTGCCGCTGCGCATAAAGGAGATCGGCCAGATCGATCTGGCCAAGTTGATAGCCGCGAGCGGTCCTTGCGGCGGCATCGCCGGCGCTGCGGGCGGACGCTTCGGCGTTGGACCAGGCATTGAACCGGGTGCGTGCGTTGGAAAGATCGGCATTGGCCATCGCCTCGACGGTACGTGTAACGGCCGCCAGTTCCATGCGCGCGGCATTGGCCTCGGCCGAGGCCTGATCGGCCGCCGCACGGCGATAGCCGCCGCCCAACGGGATCGAGGCGACGACCCCCGCCCCTGTTTCCGTACCACCGCGTTCGCTGAACAGGCGGACGCCGAAGGAAGGATCGGCGACACGGTCGGCGCGGACCCGGTGTGCGGTGACATCCAGGCGTTGCGCCTCCTTATCGGCGGCGCCGATTTCGTGGCTGCGTTGGATCACCAGATCGCGCATGGCTTCCAGCCCATCGGCAGGCAGCAGGGGTATCGCGAGTTCCGGCGGCTCGGGCGGAAGTGGAATGTCCGGAAAGGTCGCCACAAGCGTCACGCGCGCCTGTTCGCGTGAGGCAAGCGACGAGGCCGCCTGCGCGCGTGCCTGTGCAAGCGCGGCGGCAGCCTGATCGAGGTCAAGCTGCGCGGCATCCCGCAGCACCACGCGCCGCGCTATGGCCGCCATCGATGCCTCCAGCCCCCGGACGGTGTCGAGATCGTTGCGATAATGGCTCCCGGCGGTCAGCCAGTCATGCCACAGGCCGGACAGGATGAGCGCCGTCTGGTGGCGGACATCCTCCATCTGGTTCTGGGCCACCTCAACGCCCAGCGCGCCCACCTGACGATCAAGCGCCGCCTTGCCGGGCAGGCGGAAGGGACGGCTGATCGTCGTGTCGAACTCATTGAACCCGCCTTCGCGATCGACGGTGCGGCGGACATAGCTGCCGCTGACGGTCACCTCATGCGGTCCTCTGCGCAACATGTCGCCCCGTGCCCGCGCCGCCTCGACGCGGGCAGCGGCTGCGGCAACGCTGGGATGATTGTCCAACGCCTCGTTCACCCTGTCGGCGGGCGGCAGGTCGGTGCGCTGTGCCAGGGCTGGCGATGCGGACAGCAGCAGGCCGCAGGCGAGGAGCATGGCCCGCATCAGGCGATCCTTCCATGATCGAGCAGGCAGGTGGTTCGCCAGCGGACCGGCAGGTCACGCCGGGCTTCCTCCACGGCCTGAAGAAGATCGGGCATCCTGTCCGCGCCGACGATCAGTTCGAGCGTGGTCCGCTTGAGGTCGCCGGACACTTTCTCCGCCGTTCCGGCATCACCATAGTCCTGGCCGCGGACCAATTCCGCGCGGATATGGATAGGCGCTGGAGACACGGTGCGGATGGCGCCCAGCAACGCTTCGGTGTCGCGGACGGCGCAATGGAGGGTGAACAAAAGATCAGACATTTGCGATTTCCTCAGCGCTTTCGCCGAAGCGCTCGAACAGGATCGGCAGCAGGATCAGCGTCAGCAAAGTGGAGGTGATGAGGCCGCCGATCACCACGATCGCCAGCGGCTGCTGGATCTCGGATCCGGGTCCGCTGGCGAACAGCAAAGGCACGAGGCCGAAAGCCGTGATGCTGGCGGTCATCAGCACCGGCCGCAGCCGCCGCTGCGCACCCAGCCGCACCGTTTCGGCCATGCTCAGCCCCTCGGTGCGGAGCTGGCGAAAATAGGAGACCAGCACCAGCCCGTTGAGCACGGCGATGCCGAGCAACGCGATGAACCCCACCGATGCGGGAACGGAGAGATATTCACCCGATAGCCAGAGCGAGAGCAGCCCGCCGACCATCGCGAAGGGGATATTCGCGAGGATCAGGAGCGATGCTCTGAGCGAGCGGAGCGTTGCCAGCAGGACGAGGAAGATCAGCGCCAACGCGATCGGGATCACCAGCATCAGCCGCGCCGACGCGCGCTGCTGGTTCTCGAACTGGCCGCCCCAGACGATGCTGTAACCCGCCGGGAGCCTGACCTTGGCGGCGACGGCCGCCTTGGCCTCATCGACATAGCCGACCAGGTCGCGTCCCGAGACGAACGCCTGCACCAGAGCGAAGCGCGAGCCATTCTCATGGTCGAGCTTCACCGGCCCCTGCGTCCGCTCCACCCGCGCCATGTCACTGACCCGCGCCAGCGTGCCATCGGGTGTACGCAGTTGCAGATCGGCGAAGCGGGCCGGGTCATTGCGGATGCTGTCATCACCCCGAATGACGATGGGGACGCGCTTCTGCCCATCGGCGATGATCCCGGCGTGAACACCCTCGACCTGCGCACGCAGCGCATCCTGCATCTGGTCGACCGGCATTCCGAACCGTCCCGCAGCCGCGCGATCGATATCGAGCTGGAGATAATCCACGCTGTCATTGGCGACCGTCAGCACTTCCGAGGCGCCCTGGATGCCGGACAGCGTGTGCTGGACCTGGCCCGCCAGATCGGCGAGCATCTGTGAATCGGGGCCGAATATCTTCACCGCGAGATCGCCGCGCGCGCCGGTCAGCATCTCCGAGACGCGCATTTCGATCGGTTGGGTGAAGCTGGCCTCGATGCCGGGCAATCCCTCGAGCGCCTTGCGGATTTCCTCGACTACGAAGTCCTTGTTGCCCCGCCACTCAGATCGCGGCTTCAACTGGACAAAACTGTCGGTCTCATTGAGACCCATGGGGTCGAGGCCGATCTCGTCGGAACCAACGCGGGCGATCACATCCTCGACCTCCGGCACGGTGAGGAGCGCGCGCTGCACGGCCATGTCACCGGCGACCGACTGATCGAGGTTGATCGACGGCAGCTTGGTGAGCTGGACGATCACCGAACCCTCGTCCATCGTCGGCATGAAGGTCTTGCCGACCGCGCCATAGGCCAGACCCGCCAGCACCAGCCCGGCGGCGGACAGGCCATAGACCAGACGCTTGCGCGCGAACGCGCCGTCCAGCAGCGCGCGATAGCGTGGGCCAAGCTGGCGCATGATCCACGGATCGCCATGATGGCCGCTTTTGAGACCGAAGGAGGCGAGTACTGGCACAAGCGTCAGTGCGAGCAGCAAAGAGCCGAGCAGCGCAAAGACAATAGTGAGCGCGACCGGCGCGAACAGCTTGCCTTCCAGCCCCTGCAACGACAGCAGCGGCAGGAACACCAGTGCGATGATGACGATCCCCGCAGAAACCGGCACGATCACCTCGCTGGTCGCGCGGAACACAAGGTGCAGCCGGGGCGTATCCTCGCCATGTGCGTGCCCCAGCCGCTCGACGACATTCTCGACCACGACCACCGCGCCATCGACCAGCAGGCCGATCGCGATGGCCAGGCCGCCCAAGCTCATCAGATTGGCGGACAGCCCCATGCCGCGCATGAACAGGAAGGTGATGAGCGCCGCCATCGGCAGGGTCACCGCGACGATCGCGGCGGCTCGCCAGTCACCGAGAAACAGGATCAGCAGCACGACGACCAGCACGGTCGCCTCCAGCAACGCCTTTTCGACCGTGCCGACCGCGCGCTCGATCAGATCGGAGCGATCGTAGAAGACATGGATTTCTGTGCCTTCGGGCAGGCCACTCTGCATCTCGGCGAGCCGTGCCCGCACGCCATCGACCACCTGGCGGGCATCCGCGCCGCGCAGTGCGATGACGAGGCCCTGCACGGCTTCGGCCTTGCCACCGCGCGTGACCGCGCCATAGCGGGTGAGACTGCCGGTGCCGACGGTGGCGACATCGCCGAGCCGGACGATCCGTCCGTCGCGGCTGGCGATGACGAGGGACCCCAGATCCTCGACGGTGCGGATCGCGCCCACCGCGCGGACGATCAGGGCTTCCTCGCCGCTCGCGAGGCGGCCCGCGCCATCATTGCGGTTGCCGCTTTCGATTGCGGCGCTCAGGTCGGCCACGGTGAGTTTCGCGTTCGCCAGCGCGACCGGATCGGGCCTGACCTCGAACGTGCGGACATAGCCGCCCAGCGCGTTGACGTCGGCGACGCCGGGCACGGTGCGCAGCGCAGGCCGGATCGTCCAGTCGAGCAGTTCGCGCTTCTGCTGGAGCGACAGCGGCCCTTCGATGGTGAACATGTAAACGTCGGAGAGCGGTGTCGAGATCGGGGCGAGGCCGCCGCTCACCGATGCCGGCAGATCGCCCATGACGCCCGAGAGGCGTTCGGTGACCTGCTGACGCGCCCAATAGATGTCCGTGCCGTCGGTGAAGTCGATCGTGATGTCGGCAATGGCATATTTGGCGGTCGAGCGCAGGATTGCCTGATGGGGGATGCCGAGCATCTCCGTTTCAATCGGTGTGATGACGCGGCTTTCGACCTCCTCCGGCGTCATGCCGGGGGCCTTGAGGATCAGCTTCACCTGCGTCTGCGCGATGTTGGGATAAGCATCGACGGGCAAGGTGGTGAAGGCCCAGACGCCAAGCCCCGCCGTGATTGTCGCGAGCACGAGAACAAGCAGGCGGTAGGAAAGCGCCGTGGCGACGAGTGAACGCAGCATGGGGCGGACCTATTGCGCGGTGGCGAGCGCTTTCAGCGCGCTCGTGCCGGAAACGACGATCTGTTCGCCCGGCCTGACGCCGGAGAGCAATATGGTGCGACCATTGCTGGTCCCGCCGCTGGTGACGGGCCGGGCCGCGAAGCCGCCGCGCTCGGTGACAAATACTATGGATTTGCCGTCGATCATGGTGACGGCCGCATCGGGCACGCTCACCGCACCTGCCGGCGCCGGGCCGGCGATCACGATGCTGGTGGCGCGGCCCGCAACGACGCCTGGACCGGCGGGGATCTCCGCCTTGAGACTCGCCGAGCGGGTCGCCGGGTCGATGGTAGAGCCTACCGCAACGACGCGGCCCGTAAGATCGGGAAGCAGCCGCACGTGCATGCCGGGGCGGACCTGGCCGATCAGCCGCTCGGGCAATTGCCCGACCACTTCATAGCGATCCGCGGCATCGATCACATAAGGCGCGGTGGTGCCGTCGACCGGATCGCCCGCCTGGATCGCAGCGCTGGTGATCCGGCCGGCGATGGGAGCGGTGAGCGTGTAGGAGCCGCTGCCGCCATGGCCATTGACCATCGCCAAAATGCGGGATTTCTCGGAGACGTCGGCGCGCGCTTCGGCGGCCATCGCGTTCGCTTCATCCGCACGCGCGCCGGCGATAATGCCTTCCCGGCTGAGCTGTGATAAGCGCGCCGCATTGGCCTGCGCCACGCCGCTGCGCGCATGTGCGCGGCTGAGATCGGCGCCGATCGTGAGCACATCCCGGCTCGCGATGACAGCGAGCGGCTGACCGCGCCGCACGCTGTCGCCTTCGACCACCAGGGTCCGCAAGACCGTGCCGGGAAACGTCGCCGCCACCGCCACGCGGGCATTGGCGGGAGGCTGGATCATCGCGGGGATAGTCGCGAGCGGCGCTTCCTCCGCCGCGGCCGCTGATGCGAGACGGATACCCATTTGCGCCGCACGGCGAGCATCCACGGCCAGAATCCCGCGTTCAGGCCGGGCAACGCTCTCTGGCGCGGCGGAGCTTGATCCGCTTGGCTGCGAGGACAGCCACCACAAGCCGGTGAGGATCAGGGCAAGCGTGGCGGCGCCCGAAAACAGCATAGTTCGTCTGGACATGATGTCCGGCTAGGGTGCGTCCCTGACCAAAGCCTGACGAGATGCCGACCGGAAGATCAGGGTTCGGGAAAGCGTAGAGCGAGTTCGCGGGTGGCCGGATCCGTTGTGAGCCTGCCGCCATGGGCGGCCATGATCCGCTCGACGATGGCAAGGCCAAGGCCCGCGCCGGTCTTGCTCGCATGGTCGGCGCGGCGGTGACGCTGCACTAGGTCGCGTAGCCGGTCCGGCGTCAGCCCCGGTCCTTCGTCGCGCACCGCCAAAGTTGCGTCCGGGCCGACCCGGACCTGGATCGTCCCGCCGACGGGGGTGACGCGCGTCGCATTCTCGATCAGATTGCGCAGCGCTGCCGCGACCGCCTCACGCCGGGCATTCACGATTGGGGCGGGCTCATCGGTATCGAGCGAGATCATCTTTCCCTCCGCGATGATCCCCGGTGCGATCGAACCGACCACGTCGCTCGCCACATCGGCAAGTGAGGTCGGCTCCGGCGCAATCTGTGCCGCCGTATCGGCATCGATTTGCGCCAGCAGCATGAGTTGGTCGATCAGTCGGCGCATCGCGGCGACATCCCTCTTGAGCCGGACGGCATCGTCATGATCGAGCCGGTCGAGTTCGAGCGACAGCAGCGCCAGTGGCGTGCGTAGTTCGTGTGCGACATCGGCCGCGAACGCCTCCTGCCGCATTGCCGACTCATCGAGCCGGGTGAGCAGGTCGTTGACCGCTTCGGTGAAGGGCACTGCCTCGGCGGGCATCTGCGAGGCGTCGATGCGAAAGCCACGTTCGTGTCCGCGTGCCGCCTCGATCTCGGCGGCGGCTTCTGCCAGTGGTACGAAAGCCTGACGGATCACCCGCAGCACCATGATCGTCACCGGCACCAGCAACACGATCAGCGGCAGCGCGACATGCTCCAGCATCTCCTTGATCGCCCGCATCATCGCGGCTTGCGGATCGAGATGGGTGAAGGTGAAGCTGTAGAAGAAGGCGACCGCCGCCAGCAGCAAGACGGTGCCGATCAGACCGATGATGCCCAGTCCGCGCCGCAACCGCCGGGAAACCGATCGGCGCTGCGTCAAGAGGGATTGTCCTTCAGCATATAGCCGACGCCTCGGACGGTATGGAGCATATCGGGCAGCGCCGCCTCGTCCAGCTTGCGGCGCAGCCGCGAAATCGCAGCTTCCACCGCATTGGGGGTGACGGGATCGTTGAAGCTGTAAAGGGCGTTTTCAATGACGTCGCGGTGGACCACTATTCCCGCCCGGCGCATCAACAGTTCCAGCAGATCGGCCTCGCGGCGGGAGAGATCGACCTTGCGATTCGCGACGCTCGCCGAGCGGCTTGCCGTGTCGAAACGAAGCGCGCCTACCTCGATGATCGGCTGCGTCCGCACGCCGGGGCGTCGGAGGAGAGCGCGGATGCGCGCGGCGAGTTCGTCGACCTCGACCGGCTTGACGACATAATCGTCCGCGCCCGCATCAAGCCCGGTGATGCGATCTTCCAGTGCCCCGCGCGCCGTCTGGATGATGGCGGGTGGCATCTGGTGATATTTACGGCGACCGGCGAGCCAGTCGATCCCGTCACCATCGGGCAGACCGAGATCAAGCACGATCGCATCATATTGCGCGCCGGCCATGGCATCGTCGGCTTGTGCGAGGTTCAATGCCACATCGCAGACGAAGCCCCGGCGCTGGAGGCCATCGGCGATCAGCGTCGCCATCCGGTCATTATCTTCGACGACGAGAAGGCGCATGTCTTTTGCGGGCTTTCGAGGACGGATGATCAGGATCAGGCATGACGTCTTCTATCAACTCATGACCATAAGTCGTTAGTCCCGTTCGTCATGGGCGTCGTGATGCGCCTCGCGGTGCTGGGGTGAGAATGCCGTCGGATCGACCTGAAGGATCGCAAGGCTTGTCAGGACGATCGCCACGAGGCCGAGCAGCATTGCGAAGACGCCCGGTGCCCGCGCATCCCGTGCGCCGGGATGGAGATCGCGTTTCTTGCGGCCGCCGATCATGGCGCGAACCAGGTTTTCGCGGGTAAGCAGCGACATTAGCAGCACCGCGCCGACATGGATCCCGACGAGGACGAGCAAGCCATAGGCAAGAACCTCGTGGAGATCCTCGTCCATGCGACCTACCGCGACAGTGATCCCGCTCCACAGAACAACCCCGGTAAGTCCAAGAAGAGCAATCACCGCGATCCCGCCCAATGGATTATGACCGATGGCTCGCTCGGGTCGGCCCACCAGCAGTTCGCGGACGTGCGAGGCGATCGCCGAGGGCCTGACAAAATCTGCAAAGCGGGCATGCTCGCCGCCGATCACTCCCCAGACCAGGCGAAAAGCGATCAGCACGGCCGCGCTCCATCCCGCGACCATGTGCCAGGCGGCGATCGGGCTATCGCCTTCGGACGACAGGAAGGCGATGGTGATCGCCGCAACCAGCAGCCAATGGAACAGCCGCAGCGGCGCGTCCCAAACCTTGAATGTCTCTTCGCGATCAAAATGTGCCATGATGTTCGCCTTTCCAGGCGAAGGGCTAGGAACATAGGCTGACCGAAACCTGACGAAATCCGGTGCGATCCCTAAACCACCGCTCCGAACAGCCGCCCAATCCCCGCAGTCGCCGCCAGCGCCAGCGCACCCCAGAAGGTGACCCGCAGCACTGATCGCACAGGCGGTGCGCCACCGGCCCAGGCCCCAAGCACGCCAAGAATGGCCAGAAACAGCAATGTGGCCGCAACCTCGACCGGCACAAGGCTCGATTGCGGCACGACGGAAACCAGAAGCAGCGGCATGAGCGCGCCGGCGCTGAAGGTCAGCGCCGAGGTCAAGGCGGCCTGGAGCGGGCGGGCGCTCACCACTTCGGAAATCCCCAATTCATCGCGTGCGTGGGCGCCCAGCGCGTCGTGAGCCATAAGCTGATCCGCAACCTGCCCGGCCAGATGTTCGTCCAGTCCGCGCGCGATATAGATGTCGGCCAGCTCCTGCCGCTCGAAATCGGGCTGACCAGCAAGTTCACCCGTCTCGCGCGCGAGATCGGCCTTCTCCGTATCGGCTTGCGAGCTGACCGAGACATATTCGCCGGCCGCCATCGACATGGCCCCTGCGACCAGCGCTGCGGCGCCAGCGACATAGATGCTGGTCTTGGCAGCTCCGGAAGCCGCGACACCGACGATCAGACTCGCGGTCGAGACGATCCCGTCATTGGCGCCCAGTACTGCCGCGCGCAGCCAACCGATGCGGGACACCGCATGGCGTTCGGAATGAGATTTCAGCCGGCTCATAATACCCCTCACAAACAGCTGCAGGTTCACCGGTCTTTGCTGACAAGACCCTGACGGCGAATATAGTGCACGTCTTTTGCCAATCCCGGCTTATATCGCCCAGCTATCTATCATTTTTGGATGATCATGACGTCCTGCCTGATCCTGTTTCTGGTTGTTCTGGGTATCAATCTCTTGCCCGCGTTCGGCCCTCCGACCTGGTCGATCATCGTCTTTTATGGCCTCAACAGCGATCTGCCCTTAGCCTTGATCGTCGTCGTCAGCGCGTTTGCCGCGGCAGCCGGACGCTTGCTGCTCGCTTACGGGTTCCGGTTCCTCGGGCGGTGGTTGCCCCAGAAGCAGAAGCGCAATCTTGCCGCTGCGGGCGAGGCTCTGGAGGCGCGGCAGAGCAACATGATCTTTGGTCTGGGACTGTTCGCACTCTCGCCGCTGCCTTCTGCGCAATTGTTTGCTGCGGCTGGGCTGGCGCGTGTGCGCTTGCTGCATTTTACCGCAGCCTTCTTTGCGGGGCGCCTCGTCTCCTATTCCGTCTATGCGGCGAGCGCCAAGGGGCTACGTGGAACGAGCCTCGGCGACGCCTTTGCGGGCACGCTGAAAAGCCCATGGGGCATCGCCCTTCAGTTCGGCATGATCCTCCTGCTGATCCCACTTATGCAAATTGATTGGAGCCGGTTCCTGCCCACGACTGACGATCAACCCACATCGGAAACGTAGGCTTGGGCAAAGGGTGCGCGTTAGGTTGATGACGATTGAGAATGTGTCGCCTGCCTCGCATCGTCAATGAAAGCTGAAGGGTATCGTAAAAACGAGTTGCTCCTCTTCTACCGTCGCAGGAGGCGGAGGAAAGGGGCTGGCATTGCGCACCGTTCGGAGCGCCAAACGATCCAGTGCTGTGTTTCCGCTGCTCGTGGCCAGTTCGACGGCAACCAGCGCGCCGTCACCCCCGACAGTGTAGCGGACCGCCGCGACCCCGACGAGGCGAATCCCTGCGGGCTTGCGCGCCGCTATTCGTGCCCAGAGCTGCCGCTGATAGGCCGCAAGCACAGTATGGCTTTTGTCGTTTTGAGCCTGTGGCTGTGCGACAGGGGGTTCCGGCGCCGAGGGTTTGTCTGCGGTCGTGACAGTGAGAGAGGGAGTGATTGTCGGAGGAACGGGCAAAGGCGACGCAGTCGATCCGCCCTTTTTGCTCAACGAGACCGGTTCGGTCGGGCGAGAAGGACGCGGTTCCGGCGATCGCGGAGCCTCGCTTGTCCACAAGCGCGGCTCCGCTGAAGGCGGCTGCGGTGGCGACGGAGTGAACAGCGTGAAGCTGCTTACCTCAGTCGGCTGTGTCGGCCGCAGAAGTCCCGAGAGATTGGCATCGAGCACCGCCAGCATCAGCAGACAGCAGATCGCGGCCGCCAGGCCTGTGCCCAGGCGTCGCGACCAGGCGGAGGGCTGACCATAGCCCGCCCTCCGTCCATCATCCTTGCCGATCCAGCGCGGACGCATCGGTTTTTAGAACGCGACCGTGGCGCCGGCGTTGACCGACCGCCCACGGCCCGGGACCGGACGAACCACGCCGGTCGCCTTCAGGTCCCCGAGCGACATGCCCCCGAGTGGAGCATAATAGGCCTTGTCGAACAGATTGTCCGCGCCGAGCGTCAGTCGCACATTGTCGATACGATAGGCAAACTGGACGTTAAGCAGCGCATAGCTCCCCGTCCGCGGTTCGTCGCGGGTCGGATCGACACGATCCTTTTCTGTCACGATGTCGAGGTCAATCCGGGTTTCGAGGCCGCCGATCCGATGTTCGAGGCCCAGCGCGGCGTTGAACGGCATCTGGTGATAGAGCGGTCCATGATCGGTGAGGTTCTGCCCACGCAGCCAGCTCGCGCGCGCGGTCAGGCGCGCGGCGCCCGCCGAAGACGACGTCCAGAGCGGCACGGCGCCCGATATGTCGATGCCGTAGATTTCCGCCTTCTGGTTGACGAACTGCAGCTGATCGAATCCGGTCGGATTACCCATCATGTCAGTGAAGCCCGCCAGCTTCACGGCGTCGATATAGTCGTCGACATGAGTGTAATAGGGCGCGATCCGGAACGACCAGCCGTTCTTGCCGCCGCCCGAGATCGATAGGGCGGCGCTCAGCGTATCGGCCTTTTCCGGACGAAGCGCGAGGTTGCCGACATAGCCGTTGCCGTCGCCGAACCATCCGATCATCCGGCTCGCCATGCCGCCCCGGCCCCAGCTATAGCGCTCGTAGATATTGGGCGAGCGTACCTTGCGGGCATAGCCAGCCTCGATTTCCACATTATCCGAAAGAGTATAACGGGCCAGCAAGCTGCCGCTCCAGTTGCTATCGTGGCGTTTGCGGTCGGCCGCGTTGAACGCGGCCGCCGCCATGACGTCGGCCATCTGCATCATTCCCGTGCCATAGGGCGCGACCATGCCGGTGTTCATCCAGACCTGATCGTTGCGGATACCGGCGATCAGCGTGAGCCCGCGATCCCAACTCTTTTCCCATTCGAGGAAAGTGCCGAGGCGATCCCGCTTCGCGCCGTTGATGTTGATGAACGCATTCGGCCCCATCATCATGTTGCCCGCGACGGGCGGCCAATAGTCGTTGAGCCATTGATGCTGGAATTCGTTGCCGACGCGCAGCGTGCCGGCGCCGCCGAGCAATATGTCCGCCTGCACGGCATAGCCCGCGCTGTGAACCTCCGTGTTCATGGGCATCCCGCCGGTCGCGGTCCCGCCCTTGTCGTCGAGGAAGTTCATGACGTGATCGGTGTCGCGCCAGTTCGCCCGCAGATCGAGATTGCCCCAATCGAAAACGCCCGCATAATGCCCGTTCAGGAACCAGGACTTGTTGGACGTCATGTCCATATATTGGTTGGGGAACCCCTCATAAGGCGCGAAGTGATAGCCGCCTTTCAGCTCGATCAGCCCGCTGCCGACCTGTGCGGCGAGGTTCAGGCTGTGATCGGTCTTTGCATATTCGCTCGACCGCACGATGCCCAGCGTATCTCCGCCCTTGAAATTGTCGGCCTGGGTATAGGATCCGTTATAGGTCAGGCTGATCCTGTCGCTCGCCGCCGTCACCGAGAGCGAGCCGCCAAAGCCGTCGCCATTGCTGCGGTAGAAGGCCGATACTTCGCCGGTCAGCAGCGTTTCGCCTTCCTTTGCGAACCGGGGCGGGGCGCTTTCGACACGGATGATGCCACCGATGCTGTCGCCGCCATAGCTGACCGGCGACACGCCGGTAATGACGTCTATCGCGCCCACTGTCTGAGGATCGGTATAGGACAGGGGCGGATTCATATCGTTCGGACAGGCCGAGGCGATCGCCACGCCGTCGACCAGCACGGTCAATCGCTGCGATTCCAGGCCGCGGATCACCGGCAAGGTCGAGAAGCCCCCGGCCCCATAGCCGCTGACGCCGGGCACCGTTCGCAGGATCGCGGCGGTATCGCTCGAGCCGGTCTGAAGATCGCGCAGGCGAGAGGCGGAAACCCGTTCGCCCGAAATCGTCGGCCCCACTTCATTGGCCGAACCGACGTCGACCTCGGGTAGCGTAATGCTGTCCTGTGCATAGGCCGGCGAAAGGGGACAGCACGCGAGCGCGGCGACGAAGGCGGGGGTAGCAATATTGAGTGCCAGGCGGGTCTTGAAAGCGATAGCGCTGGCAGAAGCACGCGCCATAGGTGCCGCGCTTCGCGCAGCATAAAGCAAAGTCGTCATGTCGAAATCCTGATTCACGTGGGTCGCCCGATAGGGCGCCAATCAACGCGGAAATGTTGAGTGGATCAGGTGGAAGGCGGTCCGATCGCCGGTGGACGAAGGTATATGCCGCGCCAGAGGACTATGCGCGGCGGAAGACGGAAACCTGTTGCCAGGATGAAAGTGATCGCGATGGCCAGAAGAAGCGCATCGGCCGCTGCAAGTGTGGGCGAGGACAAACCAGCAAAGGCGCAGAGTGCGTCCGCCTTTTTGTGCTCGCCATGGTCATGCTCGCCGGTCGTGCCCGGCAGTTCCAAAGCGATCGTCTGCGGCCCCTGACCCGAGCAAAGCTGAACGAGGATCACGCCATTGGAGACAACGGGCATGAAACCCGCCGGCATCAACGCCTTGACGATCAGTGTGGCGCACAAAAGAAGCGCGCACAGCCAATGGTGCCGAACAAAGAGTTTGCAGGCGCGAGTCACGAGGCGCCGTCTATGCGGATATGGCCTCCATGTCGAGAATGCAGTGCGATGCGACGCTTATGCTGAGCACGACTGAAGTTGTTAGGCAACCAGTCGTCCGATGTTTGTCGATCGAACACCTGGTTGTGAGGCGATCTTTTCTCTCGACGCAACGCCGGAGCCGGAAGAAATCACCGATCTGGAGGCACGCTCTTATGCAGCAGCCCGATTCGGCGCTAACGCATCTATCAGCGCCTTGCCGACAGGACTGATAGTCCACCATGCGAGCAAATTGTTGGGGCCAGCACCAGCAACCGCGAAACCACGCTTTGCAAGCATCGTGAGTGCCGGATCGCTGGCCGAAGCGAGGAAGCCCTTATCCTCAGCTGGCAACGCGGCAAGCTCGGTCAACGCTTCCCATTCGGCATCAGGGAGTAAGCCGTTGCTGGCTAGGGCTGCTTCCTTGACCGGTATGGACTCGGCCGACTTGCGACGCTTGCGGGGCGCGGGCTTGGTCTCGCCAGCGAGCGCCGAGGCGATCCGGCGGCCTACACGATTGGCGGCCTTCACCGATGGATCATGCTGGACATGGGCATAGATCATCGTCGAGCGCAGATTCGCATGGCCGAGGATCGCGCCGGTCAACGCCAGCGCCTCGCCGTGCGATGTAGCCGTGGCACCTACCGTATGACGCAGCGTATGCGGGGTGACGCCGGCCAGCTCAGCCTTCTTCACGATCTTCGGCCAGACGTTCTTAGTGCCTTGGAAATAGCTGTCGCCTTCATCGGCGGGAAACACATAATCCGTGTCGTCCACCTTCTCGACGCCTTTGAGCAAAGTCGCCGCCGCAAGGCAGAGCGGACGGATCGACTTGCCGGTCTTGCTGTCGTCGAGGACGAGCAGACCATTATCCAGATCGACCTCATCCCATTTCAACTCCGCGATTTCATTGCGGCGGCAGCCGGTCAGCACCCACAGCCGGGTGATGTTGAGCGCCTTGCTGTTGACGCCCTCGGCTTCCAATGCGTCACAGGCCGCGCCCAGGCGTGCGACTTCCTCAAGCGTAAGGAAGCGCGTGCGCTTGTTGTCGGACTTGTTCACCACGGCCTTCTCGCAGGGGTTGGCGGCGACGATCTCGTGCCGCTTGGCGAAGCTGAACACGGCCGACAGATCGCGGAACACCTTGCGCGCCGCACCAGCGCCGCCCTTGACGATGATCCGCGTGCGCGGTCCCGTTTTCTCATTCTTAGCCGTCTTGCCGGCTTCGACATCGCGAAAGAATCGCTCGATGTCGGCGGCGTTGACTTCCGTGACGCGCTTGTGGCCGAGCAACGGCACGACATGATGGCGCAGCCGGGCGATGGTGTATTTCTTGGTCAAGGGCTTCATCGGCTGGCCCTGGCGCTTGCCGCGCTGGATGAAACAGCCTTCCTTCTCATAGCGGTCGACCAGCCCGCTCATCTTCATCTCGGCCCGTTTCGCGTTGCGCTTGTTCGCAGGATCATCGCCGACAGTGGCAGCGGCGAGCAGTTCCTTTGCCTTCTTTCTGGCTTGCTCCACCGTCAGGGTTCCGAAGCGGCCGACCGTCATGAACCGCCGCGGCGCGGTGCGACCACCGCCCTCCGCACGATAGCGAATGATGAAAGTCTTGCGCCCGGTCGTCGCGATGCGAACACCAAACCCGGATAACTCGCTATCCCAAATCTCATAGCGTTCCGAACGCGCCCCGGCTGCATCGACGACCGTTTTCGTCAGCTTGACCGATTTTTCTTCCGCCATTTTCTTGCGACCTCCGAGCGGCCCCACTCTCAAACTGGTGTCCACATGGTGTCCACCAAAAGAGAAAAAAGTGGGCTTCCTCTTGGATTGTTCTAGCGTAATCTTTTGTAGAATACAAACGGATAATCAGAGACTTAATAGTATAATGGCGAGCTGTGGCGTAGGCTGGAGGGATGCCCAATGCAACTTTGCCAAGGTTGGGGTCGAGGGTTCGAATCCCTTCGCCCGCTCCAATTTTCCTAAAGAAAATTAACAATTTCGCCGCAAGGCGCGGTCATCCGCGCGCGTGATCCGGTTCGAAAAAAGGACCGGCAAAGGACGTGCGCAAGGTGAGGACGATGCCCACATTGGGGGGCGGCGATCGCTGGCGCACTGCGCGTCAGAAAGCTTGATTTAGCGAAGGTGGGCGAACGATTCGGATAGGCCAATTGACGGACCTTACGGCTGGATATCGTCGTTCATCGTTTTCAACATGCCGAAATAGAACCGGACACGGCCTACCGCCCGAAGGAACGTGTAGATGCTTTCGGCCAGCAAAAATACGAGAACCGCCAGCCCGATCGACCGAACGATGCTGTTGGCCCAACTTAGCGCCTCGCGGGTAATGCGCGTTCGGCATTCGAGGAAGGCGGCGATCTTGTGAAGGTTGGCGTTGAAGCCATCGGACCCGATCAGCAGCAGCGCAAGCGCCGCAATGGCTGAACTGATTGCGACTAGATTGAAGTAGGTGACGTTATCGAACACCTCATCGGATAGCTTGGAGAGCCGTTCGAACCGCAATTCGTGTTCGATGCTGGCGTAGGTGGCGGGCTTCGTAAGGCGATTAGCCACAAGATAGAACAGGACATTGAAGCTGAAACCGACAAGGATGGCTTCCGCAGAAAGCGCGCCTGCTAGAAAATCGTTGGACGCGTCGCCGACAGCAGCCCCCACCAGCACGGCGAAGATGGCGAATACGCCAAGGGTTTTGCCGCGCCCGACGCGATTGTTGCTATCATACTCGTAGTATGTCGCAGCGTCGCGGCGAACGATATCAAGGATGCTAAACATTTTCGGACTTAGCTAGAATCTCGTCTTTCAGCATTTTTCGCATGGCAGCTTGCAATTGGGCAGGATCAGGATGCCCGTCCACACTCATTCCAACAGCAATGGGGAACGGCGTCGCAAACGAACTTTCCGTAATGAAATGATATCGTCGATCGGAGCCGTCAACCTCTGCCAGAACCGTGCAGTTCAATATATCTTCATCATTGACATCGATCAACTGGTCTTCGCGAAGTATCTTAGCTACCTCTTTACGAATTTTGTCTTTAGGGCTGTCGATAATAGAAAATAGGCGTTTCCGGGTTGCTTCCGCAAACTCTTCCGCGTTTCCACCCTTCTTAATTACGATAGTTCCACCTTTACTGAATGCATTTGCCTTGCCCGCATCAGACGACTTTCGAAGATATTCGACTACGATTTCTTTAGCGACGACCTTTTGAAATGCGGTAGCCGCGTTTCTGAAAGAGTGAGCATCCAACCCCTTTCGATTGGAAAAGGCTCTGATTATCGTATTCTTCAAGCCCGTATAGTCGCCAAACTGTCCTAAATATTGGGTCGCAATATAAATGCGGCCTTTTGGCTTGGACCAATATGCGATGAAGTAAAATTTCCGAAGGCTGGCACTATCGTAGGGTATAAGTCCGCGAGCGGTATTTTCGTATGAATGTCCGGTGTAAACGCCTTGTAGGCACCGAAAAACAAGTTCGTTTCCGGTTCGCTCAGGTCAAGGACAGGGACCGTCGATCCAAATCGAAGTTTATCAACTCCCGCTTGCGTAGTGGTGTCGATCGGCGGCGTATCCGCTATCGCCTTCATCGCAGCTTGGAATTCTTCGACAGTGATCGGAACCGTTTTCGGTTCTCCGTCGTCTCCCTCCAACGTCCGAGTAAGATAGTGGAACGTTACCGTCACCTTGTCCTTGCGATTACGTCGCGCCAAATCCGATCCCCCGAATGTCTTCCTGTTAGCGGCTTGCGACGCTAATCGGAAAACAGCACAATTTCCATCTCGATCGACATTGCGATTTCGTCGAGTTCGGACGCAATCGACGCCTTCGTCCTTTGCCGGTCCTGTTCGGAATTGAATGCGGCCACGCACGGAGAAATATCGCATTGATAACACGTCGATAATTGCGACGTGTCCGCGATCTACCGTCACCTATGTAGGATTGCGGCATAAGGTTCGACGGTTCCGATCGATCTTCCGGCAAGGCGCAAAAAGGTGCCCGGTCCTATGGCGGGGACCGGGCAAGGTGGCGCGCAACGGAAGGTGGACGCTCCCCGGCATTGGTCAGACCGGGAAGCGTCCGTCCCTGCCGTAAGGCTCCGGGCGGAAACCCGGCAGGGCAACCCGACGCCGAAGGATGCAGCGCCGGGAAAGGGTTCAGGGCAGCACAGGCAGGCGCTCCGCGATGATGGCGCGATCGGCGGCGCTGAAATGCCATAGAGCGACTGCGACCACGGGAAAGGTGCCTACATTCACAGCATCGGCCCCCGCGCGCTCCACGGCCCCGGAAATCGGTTCCTGCGGATCGTCCAGCCCGACGACGGCCATAGGTGGCAAATCGCTCGATATCTTCCACAGGATATGCGCCAATTGCTCGCGAACATGATCCTGCGATGCCGGGGCATTCGTGACGATCGGCCCGGTTGCGACGCCTTCGGCTTGATCGACGGACACGAACAGCGGTAAGGCTTCCGCATCGAAATCGATCGGCGGCCCTTCGCCGAAGTCGCATGGCACGATGCACGCATACCGGCCTACGTCGGTTGCGCCGCCCAAGGGCGTGCGACGCGGCCCGCTAGATGCGTCGATCCAGCGGGCAAGATCGGCAACGCGGGATTGCGCGGTCGTCATGCTTCAACGCGCTTCGCCGCCTGTGCTGCGACAGTTTCGTTATAGAAGCTGGCGCGGACGCCCTTGACCGCCCGGTCGTATCCGGCGGCGGCTTCGACAACCCGCTGCCCGGTTAGCAGCTTGTCCGCCGCTTCCGGCGTATGGTGCATGTAACCTTCGGTTGCCTTCGGCGTCTACGTTTAGCCCGGCATGGTCCGTGATCCGCTTCCAAGGCCGTTTCAGGTCGCTACGTGGCTTGCCCTTCGCCTCCCCGGCGATGACGAACGGGTTGCCATCGATCTTCGGCAAATCCGCTAGAACCTTCATGGCCGCTGCGCCGATCAGCACCTTCTTCGGCTTGTTCGACTTCGAATCCGGCAAGTTCAGGACGCCATTGACCA
The DNA here is from genome assembly GCA_964384275.1 of uncultured Sphingobium sp. Classification (GTDB taxonomy): domain Bacteria; phylum Pseudomonadota; class Alphaproteobacteria; order Sphingomonadales; family Sphingomonadaceae; genus Sphingobium. The sequence goes on from CAYLKZ010000007.1 coordinate 22,091, forward strand.
AATCGACGTGCGCCCATTTGAGATTGAGGATTTCGCGCAACCGGCAACCTGTCAGCATCAACAGGCGGATAGCGGCGATAGCGTGATCGTCGATCTTCTCGCGCGCCGTCGCGGCCATCTTCGGAACATGCTTCGATTCCGGCTTTCGCGGTTGCCACGGCAAGCCTTCGGTTTCGGCTTCGCGTAGGGTTTCGGCTAGGCGCTGAAACTCGCCTTCGGACAGGAAGCGTTCGCCCTTCTTGTCCGCGTAAAGCGCGACGCCCTTGCGCGGGTTTTCGGCGATGTATTTGCACTTCACGGCATAGCTGAAGATGCCGTCCAACATGCGGATCGTGCGGGTTGCAGCGCCCTTACCGCCGGTTGCGATATAGCCCTTACCGCCTTCGCGCTTCACCTTCGTTTTGCCAGCCGCAATGTCCTTTTTCAGCTTCTCGATATGCGTATCGCGAACGTCGCCGATCTTCAGGTTCGCTATGGGCTGCGACTTGATATGCCGATCGATCCGACCACGATCCATCGCGATCGTCGAAGCCTTCTTATGGTCGCAGCCATCGCGAAGGTATTCGTCGCATAGTTCGGCAACGGTCAATTCCGCCCGCTTCTTCGCCTTGGCTTCGGCGTAATCGATCCCGCGCTTCGCATCGTGCAGGATGCGTTCGGCTTCCTTGCGAGCCTGATCGGCGGTCCAAGGCTTGCCATACTGCCCGATCGTGACGCGGCGCGTTGATCCGCTGCGACCGCCGAAGTCGTATTGCGCGATGAACGACATGGCCCCGCTAGGGCGCACGGACAGGCCGAAGCCGGGCAGCTTGCCGCACCACATGCCACATAGGGCTTGTCGCCCTTAGGGCATCCACGGCCCGCTTATCTAGCTTCGCAACCTTCATTCGACAGGCTCCAGAAAAAGGACCGGAAAAGGACGGCCCGGCAAATCTGATACCGGATCGATCAAGCTGCGACAACTTACAACTATGGTAAATCGCTGATTTCTGCGGGTTTCTGCAAACTGGCGCAAACCGCGTCAAACTCAAATCAGCTTATCCCGCCCCCTTGCCAAGGTTGGGGTCGAGGGTTCGAATCCCTTCGCCCGCTCCAGTACACGGATTGCCTATCGTCGTTTGCGACGGAATTTGGCTGCCGCTATGTTGGCCCTTTTTCCTTTCATGCTGCATGGCTCCGCGCCGGGACACGCCCGTTCGCGGATGATTATTCGTACGCAAGGAACTGGCTGGCGAAGGAAGAACTCATGACGGCGGCAGGCAAGATCGACGAGATCCTGCTCGATTGACGCTTCGGCGCAGCGCCCGGCAAGGAGCATCCGATCATCGCCTGCACGGCAGGTAAAATGCGCCGTTACCAGATCCGCCCGGTCGTTGGAGGCCGCGTATATGTGGAGGGGCGCCTTACGGTCTGACCAGTCAGATCGTCTATCGCGAATGGACACCCGGCCAGCGGCCAAACGTCCGACAGCGTGTGATCAGGCGCCCACCCGATTTTTAGAAGACGGCAGCAATGGGTTGCCCGCAAGGAAAAAATGAATAATATCGATACCGGCGCAGTCAAGCGCCACATAATCTCGCCGCGCAAAAGCGCGGCGGGCAATGAATCCGCGGCACGGCACATGCCTTTGTCTGCCATGCTTTCGACCCTCGAACTGCGGCGGCTTGTCGCTGCGATGGTCGACTGACCAGCAGAGCATTCGCGGCGGCGCAGGAAGCAGCCGCGTTCAGCAGGAGATCGGAAATGGACCTGAACAAGGAATATGCCGCCCACCAACATGCATTGATGCGTGCCGCCAGCACCGACGATCGTGTCGCGCATCTCGCCCTTGCCTCCGCCATCGCAGCGCGGATCGGCGCGTTCCAGCGGGAACTTCGCGCGACGGCGGCCAGCATATGGAGCATGGCGCAGGTTTCTGCGTCTGGCCGTGCCTGATATCACCTCACCGGCGGATGCTGGTGTTTCAATCTTGCTCTCGTTGAAGTTCGACGGGTATCGACGATTTGGTTTCAGATTTGGGAACTTTGTTTCCATTCCTGCAAGACGACGACTTCCTTTCAATTGACGACTTGACGCACGACACCGTCAGCAATTGTGCTGACGGCCACTACCGTTTCTTGAAAGGAAACGACAATGACTATCGGAACCGTAAAATTCTTTAACGAAGACAAGGGCTATGGCTTCATTCAGCCTGATGACGGCGGCAAGGACAGTTTCGTCCATATCTCTGCCGTGCAGGCCGCCGGCCTCGGCACCCTGAGCAAAGACCAGCGCGTGTCCTATGACGTAGAGACCGGCCGCAACGGCAAGGAATCTGCGGTCAACCTCGCCAGCGCCGACTGATCAGCAGAATGCTCCCGGCGGCCTGCGGACAGGCTGCCGGGGCATCTGATTTCCCTAACCCCATATCCGGAGTGGATGCTTATGGCGCTTTCTTATGAATTTCTCATCGAACGCGCGGAACAGGCAGCCCGGGAAGCGGCTTGCGCCTCGCTGGAGAATGTACGGAAACGCGCCTTGCGATCGGAGAAGGCGTGGCGGACCATGGCCAGCCAGGTTTTCGCCGTCACACGCAACCGCGAACGCGCCGAGCAGGAGAAAAGCCTGACGCGAACGCAGCCAGCGGTTTGACAGGGCTGCCCCCATTCGGATCTAACCGGATATCCGCAGTCAGGCGATGTGCCGAGAGATTGCGTTGGACGTGATCTTCGGATCAGCGCTTGCGCGCAAACCAGATGATATGATGCGCGCCCTCATCGTTCGCGGCCTCGCGGACAACCACTTCATCCACTTCGAAGCCAGCGTCACGCAGTCGATCCGCGAACGCTGCATCCGGTTCGGCCGACCAGATGGCGAGGATGCCGCCGCGCCGTAGCGCCGCCATCGCCATGTGCAGTCCGTCGCGTTCATAAAGCCCGTCATTGACCCGGCGAGTCAGCCCATCAGGCCCGTTGTCGACATCCAGCAGGATCGCATCATAAGCATCGCGCGCCGCGTCGATCAGCATCGCCACATCGTCCTGAACCAGGATCACCCGCGCATCGTCAAGACAGCCCGCGGTCACCGACTGCATCGGCCCGCGAGCCCACTCGATGATTTCAGGGACAATCTCGGCAACGGTCACGCTGGCATCCCTATCCAACACTGCCAAGGCCGCCCGCAGGGTAAAGCCCATTCCATAGCCGCCGATCAGCCATTGCTGTGCGGGCCGACGGGGACCGAGACGGGCATGGGTCATGGTCGCGAGCGCCTCTTCCGAGGCGCTGACCCGCGTGCTCATCAACTCGTTGCGTTCAAGAAGGATGGTGAACTCGTCACCGCGCTGCATCAGGCGCATCTCCACGCCATCAGGCACATGCGCGGTGCCGATCCAGTCATGCCCGAACATCGGGTCGGTCGGGTTGATTTTCAGGACTATTTCTTCCGGGCTTTGCGGGCGGCGTAGCGCGCATCGCGGGCAGCCTTGCGCTCTTCTTCGGTCAACTCCGGCTTTGCTTCCGCCGCCTGATTAGCCGCCGCGCGCTCCTGCTTCTTCGCAAGTTGGGCGGCGCGTTCCGCCTCTCGCCTGGCGAGGGCGGCCTGCCGCTTTTCCGCCAATGCGGCTTCGCGCTGCTCGGCCTTTGCTGCCCGTTCGGCCTTCTCCGCCGGGTCAAGCGCGGGCTTTGCCTGCAAACGGGCAAGCGCCTTGGCGCGGGCCGCATTGGCCGCCGCTACCCTGTCAGCGAATCCTGGTTCTTTATATCCTGCCATCAAATACTTCTCGAAGACCTCAGATTAAAAAGGGGCGACCGCGCAAGCAGGTCCGCTCGTTCCGATTTCACAATAATCTGGAAGGGAAGTGGCGGAGCGCCGCTTCGATTTGCATCGATCGCGAATTTACCCTGCCCTACAGCACTGGATCGGCTTTGTCGTGGTATTTAAATCAGCGTGCCTGTAAGGCTGGCCGCGCAATTGAGACATTCAGGCAGACGCATGGCCCGTAAACATTCAAAACATGGCCCGTATGACAACTCGCACCGCCAGGAGGATGAAGAAGGAGCGCCGACGCCGGTGTCCTGCTGGCTGTGCGGGCGTCCTATTGGCGCGACGGTTGTTTGGCACCACCCTGTGCCAAAGAGCCGGGGTGGACGCGATGTCGTGCCCATGCACCCCATCTGCCAGCAGGCGCTGATTACCAATTTCACCAATTCCGAACTGCAACGCCACGGGATGGATGTAGACAGCTTGCTGGCCAACCCGGCAGTGCGCAAATTTGTCGATTGGGTATCGAACAAGGCACCTGATTTCAACGCGACGACGGCCAAGAAGTCGCGCTGAGCAGGCCGCGCTTTCGCGAACCCATGCTCCCGAACCGCAGTCCGGGCATCTGAACACGGCGCCCGTTCAGGCGGGCACGAGAGTCACGGCAATCGGTTTCGCGACGGGCAGCCCGCCATTTTTGGCCTGAGCCAGCAATTCTTCCTTGCGAGCCAGCATCCGATCCCTCAGCTCGACGAGATCGACATTCGTTTGACGGCACTGCGCGAACATGCCTTCGGACGGCATTTCCTCCTCGTGGACATGGTGCTTGATCTCCTCCGAAAGCACCGTGACCTTCGCCTCGTAAAAATCGGCGCCGGGAGCGGAATTTTCGATGTCGTTGATGAGCACTTTCGCACCGTCATGCTCAACCTGCGCCTCATCGAGCGTATGGTCCTCGATCTTCCCTCGAAATGCCGGATAGAAGATTTCTTCCTCGATCAACATATGGATCTTGAGTTCATTGCAGATTTCATGGGCGATCCCCTGCTTGCGACTATTGCTTTTGGTGTTTTCGAACTGTTCGAACAAGTCCTCGACCTTGCGATGGTCGGCCTTGAGCAGCGCGATCGCGTCTGTGAATTGAGCCTTCGCCATGATCACTCTCCCAAATTCAGCTTGTTGGAAGAACCGTCGGAAAAGGCTCGGGTTCCTTGCAAATGACTCTCAGAGAACGGCTTTCCGACAAGCGGGGAAGGCATCACGCCCCGGCGATTGCACTTCCCCATGTTACCGTCGTATCTTGTTCCCATGGGTCCGGGAATTGGGCTGAAGGCCGTCTCCGCCCGACGCCGGGTCGCTGTCGAAATCTTCAGGGTTCCCACCGCCTCCGGCCCCCGCGCCGCTCCCCTTGACCTCTCCAGAGCCGGGAACCGCGCGCCTGCCTCGATTGTCGGCAACCTCCTTGTCATGGTCGTTCATGTCATCTGCTCCTCTGCCGCTTCCTTGCTGCGGCGGTCATCCATTCTTATCCGTTCCCGGCTCGGCCATCTTGCGATGCTGCTCGGCCAGCATGGCGGCGGGCGTCACATGGGCGGCGGCGGCCTGAAGCTTGTTCTTCCAGCCCGAAACGATATGCGCCTTGCCCGCCATCAGAGCATCCCATCCATCCTTCGCGACCTTTCCGGCATCGTCCTTCTCCTGCTCGCCCACCTTGGTGTCGAGCATGTCGGCGCGGTCGAAGAACTCGGTTTCGGTGGGGCCGGGCATCAGCGTGGTGATGGTGACGCCCTTCGCCTCTTTCAACTCGTTGCGGATTGCGTCGGCAAAGCTGTCTATGAACGCCTTTGTGCCGTTATAGACCGCCTGAAAGCTGCCGGGCAGGAAACCGGCGATCGATCCGGTGATCAGGACTTTGCCCCGGTCGCGGGCGACCATGGGCCTGAGCACCTGTTGCAGCAGATAGAGGGTGCCGGTCACATTGGTGTCGATAACGCGGCGCCAGTCGGCCACCTCCTGATCGAGAAAGCCATGGCCCAGCCCCCGTCCGGCATTGGCGCACAGCAGGTCCACCGCCCGTCCCTCCATCGCGGCGAGCAGCCTGTCCACCCCGTCGAGCGTCGCGAGGTCGGCCTGTATCGCGGACACTTGCGTTCCGTGTTTTGCCAAATCCGCCGCCGCCGCTTCGATCAGCGGCTCGTCGGCGGCGACCAGAAGGTCATAGCCGTCCTGCGCGGCGAGATGGGCGAGTTCGAAACCGATGCCGGTCGAGGCGCCGGTGATGATCGCGAATTTCGAAGCCATGGGTTTTTCCTCAAGCGGTGACGGCCATGCCGGGCTTCAGCACGACCTTGGTGACTTCATTCTGATGATCGTGGAACATCCTGTAGCCGTCCGGCCCCTGTTCGAGGGGCAGGCGATGGCTGATGAGGAAGGTGGTGTCGATCTTGCCCTCGATGATCGCGTTGAGCAGGGCGGGCATGTAATGCTGCACATGGGTTTGCCCGGTCTTGAGGGTAAGGCCCTTTTCCATGACCGCGCCCAGCGGGAATTTATCGACGAATCCACCATAGACGGCGGGCATGGAGATGCGCCCGCCCTTGCGGCAGGCGATGATCGCCTGACGGATGGAATGGATGCGATCGGTGCCGAGGAAGGTCGACGCCTTGATCTGGTCTATGATGTTGTCCACGAAGAAGCCATGCGCCTCCAGCCCTACCGCGTCGATGCAGGCGTCCGGGCCAATGCCGCCGGTCATCTCCATCAGCGCTTCATAGGTCTTGCTCTCCTCGAAATTGATGGTTTCCGCGCCGAAACCCGCGGCCAGAGCAAGGCGGTGGGGGAAATGATCGATGGCGATCACGCGGTCCGCCCCCATCAGGAAGGCGGACTGGACCGCAAAGAGGCCGACCGGGCCGCACCCCCACACCGCGACGATATCGCCCGGCTCGATCTGCGCATATTCGGCGGCCTGCCATCCCGTCGGCAAAATGTCGGACAGGAACAGCACCTGTTCGTCCTCCAGCCCGTCCGGCACGACGATGGGGCCGATGTCGCTGAACGGCACCCGCACATATTCCGCCTGCCCGCCCGCATAGCCGCCGGTCATATGGCTGTAGCCGAACAGGCCGGACATGGGCTGGCCGTAAAGTTCCTGGGCGATATCCTGATTGTCGGCGGGGTTGCCATTGTCGCAGGCGGAATATTGATGCTTGGCGCAATGATAGCAATTGCCGCAGGCAATGGTGAAAGGCACCACGACGCGCTGGCCCTTGCGCAGCGTGGAGGCGGAGCCGGTTTCCACCACCTCGCCCATGAATTCATGACCGAGGATGTCGCCCGCCATCATTGTCGGGATATAGCCGTCATAAAGATGCAGGTCCGACCCGCAAATGGCGGTCGAGCTGATCTTGATGATCGCGTCGCGGGGGTTGAGGATTTCGGGATCGTCCACCGTATCGACGCGGACGTCATGCTTGCCATGCCAGGTGAGCGCGCGCATCAGCCTTGCTCCTCTTCCCATTGCTCACGGGTGCGGGCGGCGGTAGCCACCTCGCCGGTTTCCATCCATTGCTTGAAGCGGCGGAGGTCGCGCCGTGCCTGAAGGGCTGGCTCGCGCTGAAACATCTTAGCGATAAGCTTGCCGAGAACGCCTGCGGGCGGATCGTACAGGATCGTCGCGGTGACGACGGTGCCCCGCTCCCCTACATCGCGAAAATCGACGCGTCCGCTATTGGGGACGCGGGCGCCGTCTCTGGAGGCCCAGGCGATCAGCTCGTCGGGCCGGTCCTCGGTAATCACGGAATCCCATTCCACCGTAGCGCCGCCGGGGGCCTTCACCACCCAATGGCTGGTGCGATCATCGATGCGGTCGATGCGCACGACATTTTCCATGAAACGGGGAAGGTCGGTGAACTGCCGCCAGCAGGCGTAAAGCTCTGCTCGCGGGCGGCGGATCGTCACGGAACTGCCGGTCAGGCTGTCGCCCCTGTCTTTCGCCAGCGCAGCATCGGCTTCCTCGATCGCATCCTTGCGCTTGCTCGCCATCAAGGGCGCGTCGTCGCGGCTCCCGTTCATGAGCGGCCTCCTTCCGGCATTTTGACTGAAATATTAAAGTCTTGCTTTTGCCAATCAAGGAACGCGGCGGGTGCCGAATGTATCCCTCGCCCCGCTTGTTTTCAGCGGGTGCAGGCGGCGCGCTGCATCGGACGGTCGATCCATCCCCTGCCGGGTTGCAGCAGGCCCATGCTGCAGGCTTTCCCCGCTTGCATCCTTCGAAAACAAGTGGGGAAATCATATAGGGCGCTAACATAGGTTAGTATATTTTCGCCTTGGCTTGCCCTGTTGCCGGGAAGGGCATCCCCTCCCCGAACCGGCGTCACGAAGGCGTGACATTCAATCCGATTGAGAGCGAAGCTGCCCCCCCTTTTTCACACAATGCGATTGTCGTATTCCCTCATCCAACCTCAATTGCTCCCTGAAGCAATGAAGGCTTCCACGATCAGCCCCGCAGGGGCGCCTCCCCCGTACAACCCTGCGCCAGCCTGCTTCCGGAATGCAGGGTACATAATATCCGAAGTCCGTTGTGCGTGAAGGACGCACATTTCCGCACAAACAGGCCAATGTGCATAACAAAGACGCCATCCTGTGCGGCTTTGGGAAGAAATCGGTCAAACATACCGCTGGCCGGGATCGATAGCGAGAGGTAGGGCAGAAGTATAAAGCGAATAGAATAAACAGGGGCATCCGATGAAAAAGAGCTTCGTCGCATCGCAGCTTTTCTGCGCGATGGCGGCTGCCTCCATGGCATCCGGCACGCCAGATCCGGCATTGGCCAATCCCCCGGCAAAGCGCGAACGCGCGCAGCCGGTGAAGGCTTGCGCCTTCTCGTCGGTGACGTGGGTGCGCGAGGATCGCCTTCCGCCCGTGGTTCGCGCGGCGCCGTCTTTCAACGCGCCGATTATCGGCCGGATGACGCACCAGCTCCCCCCGGGCGAAGAAGAACATCGCGGCGTGGCTATCGAGGTGACGGCCATTTCCGGCGATTTCGTGAAGATCCAGCCGGTCAGGGCCGATGCCGAATATGGAATCGCAGCGACACCGGGCGGCTGGCTGGCCTTCGCGGATGTCTATTTCGTCATGCAGACCGCAGCCGGGTTCGCCCGTCCCGATCCCAAAAGCCGGGAAGTCTTCGCCATCGACGACTGGATCTACCGGAACATGATCGTCAGCCTGCTCGATTGCCGGGGGGAATGGCTGAAGCTGGTGGTCAGCGAGGACTATGAGGAAAACGGCGAGGACAACCACAAGGCCACGCTCGTGACGGGCTGGTTTCGCGGGTTCTGCGGCGTCGAGGAAACCACCTGCGACGGCGTGACCGGCGACGAAATCGATTTTGAAGGAGAAAATAAATGATCAGGTTCATGGGCGGAGCGGCGATGGCGCTGCTGGCATCCCCTGCGAGCGCCGGTCAGGCCCATGCGCAGGCCGCACCGTTGCAGCTGACGGCCCTGCCGGTCGAAGCCGGGCGCCCTCTGGTCGCGGAAGGTTTCTGTTTCGTGGCGGGCGTGGACCGCAATCTGAATGGCGTGGCCGTGCATTTCAACCGTCGGGTCAGGGTGATCGTCACGCAGAGCGACGGCGGCAAGTCGTTCTATAATTTCGATCCGGCCTATCGGCCCCGGACGGACGACGCGGACGGTTCGGTCCTTTATCTTGAGCCGAACGCCGATTTCACCATCGTCAACACCCCCGAAGACACCTGCGGCGGCAAAGTCACGCGTGAGGGCGGCAAGCTGGGCGTACGGATGGACGCGAGCGTTTTCATCCTTGACCGGATGGACAAGTCCACGCGCTTCCTCCCGGCACAGCCCACCGACGCCCATGTCAGCGAAAAAAGCGGGCGCGACTATGAATTCTACGCAGCCCTGCCCGCCGAAGCCGCGCGCATCCGCCCGCTGAAGGCAGCCTTCGACAAGCATACCCGCCAGATGCAGCGCCAAATGGCCAAGATCGCCCGTGAGCAGGGCACCGAGCGCGCGGAAGTGAATTTGCCGCCGATGGTCACGCTGTCGCATCATGAAACCACCAAAGTCATGGGCAGCAACCCACGCTTCCTGTCCATGCTGGTGGAAGCAGAAATGTACACCGGAGGCGCGCACGGCGTCACCGGCTATGAAGCGCAACTGTGGGACCGCGAGAAGAATGCCCTGCGCAAAAGCGGCGAACTGTTCAGCGATGGGATGGCCGCGCTCCGGACGCCGTGGTGCGATGCGCTCGATACGCAGCGAGAAGAAGCGGAAGTGGCGTCTGCCGGCCAATGGAGGCGCGCGCCGGGCAGGAAATATCTGGGCATCTGGGATTGCCCGGATCTCGATGAGCTGTCCGTCGTGCTGATGGGCCAGCCGGGCCAGCCGTTCGACCGCATCCGCCTGATCGCCGCGCCCTATGTCGCCGGTCCCTATTCGGACGGAACGTGGACCGTCACTTTTCCGGTCACGGCGGAGGTGATCGCGCTGGTGAAGCCCGAATATCGCGGCGCCTTTCGCGTCCATGGCGAAGGCGACCGCAAATGAGGCGCGCTCTCGCCCTGACGGCCCTGCTGCTGTCCACCCCGATCGCCGCGCAGGAAGGATATGAGCCTTTCGGGCGCGATCCGTCCGATCCCGTATCGAGCTTCGCCATGCGCGACAAGGCGGGGAACGAGCAGCATCGCATGGTCCGCCCTGCCCCCGCGCCGGGCCGGATAGAGGCGGAACGGTGCATGCCCAGGACGCGGCTGTGCTTTTCGATCAACGAGCGCGACGCGCAAAAGCGGCCGCTGCTGCGCGTGCGGGTATTCGGAGGGGGCAGCGACATTTCGCTACCGCTCGACCTTGCCGCCGAGGACGATGCCGGTCTGACGATCTGGCCGCTTGCCATCCGCCGGACACCGCATGAGGAATCGGAGGCTGCGGGCGAGCCGATGATCGTCGGCGTGGAAGCGACGAAGCGGCTCGCCTATTCGGGTGGCGGCGCGCACGCGACCGTGCTGTGGCTCTACCGCATCGACAATGCGGGAACCGCCGATGCGGTCGCCCGGCAGGTGCTGTCGGTGCCGCTGGAGGCGGAGCAGTCGATCCGCGCCTGCTTCAACGCGAAGGATGAAAAGCGGCGCCATAATGCCTGCCTTGACGAAACATCCGTTAACGCGATGCTGGTGCTCGATGCCGACAATGCCGAGCCGATGCCGAAGCTGATATACCACGTCGCCACCGGCAGCTATCCGTCCGACATTCCCTTCCGCGCACCGGAAGACCAGCCGGAACGGCTGACGAAGCAGGATCTTGTCGGGGTCCGCCACCCGGTTTGCAGCTATGACCGCAAGCTGGCGTGGAACCCGGCGACCGCGCGCTACGAATTCGACCGCCCCGCCCCCGATTGCCGCATTTTCGGACTGGAACGCTGATGCGCCCTCTGACCGCCTTGATCGCCGCCACGCTGATATTGGCCGGCCCCCCTGCCTCCGCCCGCGAAAAAGCCGGTGCAGGCAAGACGGCCCGCGCCGCGCGCCTCTGGGACTCCTGTCATTGGACCCTCGAAGCGCCGAACGATCGGCGCTACCGCAAATGCTATCGCAGCAAGACGGGGGAATATCGCTTCGCCATGCCGCGGGAACTGCCGCAGGAGCACCGGGACGTGCTGGCGCAGGTCGATCGCGTCAATGGCGAACTGGCGGAGGGCATGGACATGGTCGCCCGGCAGGACCGCGACGATGCCAGCGCCGCCGGTCTGGCATTCCAGCCGTGGGTCGTCGAAATCAACTGGTCGATGGACGGCCTCAATGCGCGGCTCGCCAGCCTGACGGCGGAAGGCACGCTGGCGCCCCGGCCTTCACGCCATCCCAATGCCGCCCCGCGCCAAAAGGCCATCGCGATGCTGGTGGACCGCCGCACCGGCCGCTTCATCACGGACGCCGCCGACGTCTTTTCCGACCAGATGGAGAATCTGCGCAGCCTCTATTGCACGCGCCTCGATATCCATCGGATCGCCAAGGTGCTGGATGCCAACCCCACGGCGTGGCGCGCCGGACAACCGCCGATCGTCGATGATGAGGGGCGTTATCTCGGCAAATGGGGCTGCCCCTATTTCGGGGAGCTGGCGATCAGCTTTTCCGGCGGACGCGGCGGGCCGTTCGAAGTCATCAATATCGTCGCGGAACCGGGCCTCGCCGGGCCGGAGGAGGAGGGATATTATCGCGACAGCATCGACATCACCCCCGCCATGCTGGAGCATATCCGGCCCGAATATCGCGAGGCGTTCCGCGATTATCAGGGGTGCGAAGATTGTGCGAGGCTGGACCAGTGATGCGCAAAGCCCTGCTCCTCGCCCCGCTGCTGGGCCTGTCGCTGATCGGCCCGGCGTTCGCGGAACCTTCCCCCGCCCTGCGCGCCGACCGCGATGCCGCAGCCCCCGACCGGGCGCGGGCCGCTTGCGCCCATGACCATTTCGAGACGTTTCTCGCCAGCCTCGCCAGCGCGTCTCCCACCGCCCAACGCGCCTTCTTCGGGCGCAGGATCGACGTGAAAGTACAGGACCGGCGCGGGCCGGGCGCGCCAAAGCCGACCGCGCGCAAAGTGCCCGGCCGCAGCTTCACGGCGTTCCCGCTGGCGATGGTCAACCATCATTATGTCTTTGCGCGAAACGGGCAGCCAGTCGCCGATGCCGACGGCTCGCCCCAGTTTCTCAGCGTGACGAGCGAACGGCAGACCGCGATCCTCACCGACTATCCGGTCAGCATCGTCACCGTCTCATGGAGCAAGATCCGCTACACCGCGCCCGACCCACGCCGCCACGAAGGCGAAATCGCCGGGGAATATGGCGACAGCGGACGCCTGATCTTCGCCGAGGGACGGAAGGGTTGCTGGGAACTGATCGACATCCACACCACCCTGCAAAGCGACGCCTTGCGACCGGCCGGGGTGCGGTAATGCTGCGATAGGGAACGGACGCGGGCAGGATTTCCGTTCCGCTGTGGACCCGTTCCGCCGACCCGGCCATTATGACGGTCATGATAAAGACGTTGCGCATCGCCGCCCGGGACCGGAAACGCCTCGAAGAGATAGTGGGGATAGCGTCCCGTTTCGGGCTGGGCGTCCTTCTGGCGCGGCTGGGGCTGGAACGCGCCGCCGGCGGGGATGTTACCGGCGGGGTCGGGGGCGGCGACAATGGCCAGACGCCGGGCCTGCCCCGGCGCACCCGCCTCGCGCTGGAGGAGCTTGGGCCGACATTCGTGAAGCTCGGCCAGATTTTGGCGACGCGCGGAGACCTCCTGCCTCCCGAATGGATTGCCGAGCTTGAGCAGCTTCATAGCCGCGCGCCGACCCTTCCCTTCGAGGAATTGCGCCCCTGCGTGGAAGAGGCGCTCGGCCAGCCGCCCGAACAGGCCTTCGCGTGGTTCAATACAGAGCCGCTGGCGGCGGCGTCGATGGCGCAGGTGCACCGGGCGACGCTCCATGACGGGCGCGCGGTCGTCCTCAAGATTCGCCGCCCCGCTATCCGGCCCCGGGTAGAAGCCGACCTGCGCCTTCTCGCGCACCTTGCCGCCATGGTGGAGTCGGCCAGCGTCGAAGCGCGGCGCTTTGCTCCCGGCGTGATGATGCGCCAGCTTGCCGATGCGATGCTTGGGGAGCTGGATTTCACCAACGAAGGCCGCAATGCCGACCTTCTGGCCAGGGATTTCGCGGAGGAGCCGCGCGTCATCGTGCCGGCCATCCATTGGGAATGGACGTCCGAAACGCTGCTGGTGATGGACTATATCGAAGGTGTGCAGCCCCGCGACCCGGCCTTGCTGCGGGCGGCGGGGATGGAACCCGGCCAGATCGCCGCGCTGGGCGCGGAAATGGTGCTCGACATGGTGCTGGTGAATGGCCGCTTCCATGGGGATCCGCATCCGGGGAATCTCCTGTGCCTGCCCGGCAACCGCATCGCCCTGCTCGATCTGGGCATGATCGGCACCGTATCGCCGCGCCGCCGCGAGGAATTCATCAGCTTCGTCCAGTCTTTCAGCACCGGCAACCCGTCGCAACTGGCCGATGTCCTGTCGCGCTGGTCCGCGGCAAGCGATATTCACCCCGAGCGAATGCTGTCCGCCGCGGAGCGGTTGCTTGCGCGTCATGGCAGCGGCCCCTTGGTACTGGGCGCGATGGTCAACGACTTTCTGGCGCTGATACGCGACGAGCGCATGACCTTGCCGCCCGACCTGCTGCTCATCTTCAAGGCGCTGATGACCATAGACGGCGTGCTGTCGAGCATCGAGCCGGACTTCGACCTGACGGCGGCCATGCGCCGGGCCTTGCTGAAGATCGCGAGGGCGCGGCTCTCGCCCGACCATTGGAGTCCGATCGCGCAAGCCGTCGTCTGGGAAATCGCCAAGGCCGGGGACGATGCGCCACGCCTGATCCGCGCAGCCATCCGTCGGCTGGAGACGGATGGGGCAACCCCAACAGGATTGGAACGGCATCTGGACGGCCTGCTCTCGGGCCTTCACTGGGTCGCCGGGGCAATCATTGCAGGCGCAACGATGATTGCCGCCGCGGTGTGGTTCGGATGAACGAGGCCTGACCGATCACCATAGGGACGCGCCGGATCACCCCTGTTCTTGCATCGGCGGCCATTCGAAACGCACCGTCAGCCCGCCTTGCCGTCCCGTCGCAAGCGCCACCTCGCCCCCGCTCGCGGTCACGATCTCGCGAGCGATGGAGAGGCCAAGCCCATGGCTCCGCCCGCTTTCGTCGAGCCGGGCGCCCCGTTCCAGCATCGCTGCGCGCAACTCTTCGGGAATGCCGGGGCCATCATCGCCTATTTCGATCCAGAGGACGCGCGGGCCGGACCCGCCCCGAACCTCGACCGCGCCTGCCGCATGGCGCGCCGCGTTTTCCAGCACTGCGCCGAACGCTTCGAGCGCCGCCTCCATGCCCATCGGCACGACGAACCCTGTCGCCACGCGATTATGGAGGGCGACGCGCATTCCGTCGGGGGTTCGCGCGATGACGGCGAGCAACCGCTCCACGATTGCCCCGGCGTCGACGGTTTCACCTTCGCTGCTGGCGCCCGTCCGGGCCAGTTCGCTCTCGACAGCGCCGGAGATGAGCGAGAGGCCGTGCATCATCTCCGCCGCCCTGTCGGCAGGCAGGCTTTCGATCTGAAGGCGAAGCGCGGTGATCGGTGTCCTCAGCGCATGGGCCAGATCGCGGGCGCGCTGGCGGGCGCGGCCGATATCCCTAGCCCTGTGGTCCGCGACCGCGTTGATGGCCTCGGTCAGCGGGCGGATCTCGACCGGATGGTCCGCGACGGCGAGGCGCGCATCGACCGCGCGGGACATCGCCTCCAGCTCCTTCCTGACCCGGTCGAGCGGGCGCAGCCCCATGCGCACCTGCACCCATGCCGCGAGCGCCAGCGCGAGCCACAAAGCGGCGAGGAAAATGGCCGTTTCCCTGCCGAACGCCGCGCGCGCCTGCGTGACCGGCTTACGATCGGCGGCGACTTCGATCAGCAGTTGCGGTCCGCGCTCGCCGATCCGGACCCGCCGGGCGACGACCAGCACGCCATCCTCAAACGGCCCTTTCGCGTTGACGGCGGACCATTCCCGCGCCTCCGCCATGACGGACGGCGCCAGAACCCCGTCCCACAGCGAGCGGGAGTGCAGTTCCCCGCCGGGCGCGACGACGCGCCAGTAAAGCCCGCTCGCGGGCCGGAGGAAGCGGGGGTCGGGCGGCTGCCTTGCGATGACGGGGCGCCTGCCTGGATCGAGTTCCACCGCCGCGATCAGCGCTATGCCATGGCGTTCCAACTCCGCCTGCAACTGGCGCTCGGAATGGCGCTCGAAGAGCAGGCCGAGCACGGCCCAGCCCGCCATCAACGCGATGGCGACCGTCACCCCGGCGAACAGCAGCAGGCGCAGGCTGAGCGAGCGGTTGAGGGCCTTGCCGGACATGCCCATCCTCAGCCCCCTGTAAGGCAATAGCCGAAGCCGCGCCGCGTCTCGATCACATCGGCGCCGATCTTGCGGCGGAGTCGCGCGACCAGCGCCTCGACCGCATTGGGCTCGGCGGCATCGACACCGTGCAGCATTTCGGACAGCTCACCCGCGCTCAACGGGCGGCCGCCGCTATGCGCCAGCGCGTGAAGCAGCCGGTATTCGAGCGGCGACAGGTTGATCTCGCTACCGTTGACGAGCGCCTTCATGCGGCGCGTGTCGAGCAGGAGCGGACCGAAGGTCAGGAGCGCTTCGGCATGGCCCGCATTGCGCCGGACCAGCGCACGGACCCGCGCGACGAGTTCAGCAGGCTCGAACGGCTTGGCGAGATAGTCGTCCGCCCCGGCCTCTATGCCTTCGACCTTGTCGAGCCAGGCGCCTCGCGCGGAAAGGATGATGATCGGGAAAACCCGTCCTTCCCCGCGCCAGCGCCGGAGAACCGTCATGCCGTCGAGGCGCGGCAGGCCGAGGTCGAGCACGACGACGTCATAATCCTCGTCGCCGCCCATCACCCAGGCGGCCTCCCCATCCCGCGCATGATCGACCGTGAAGCCCGCGCGAAGGAGAGCCTCCCCAACGCCCTTTGCAATCGCCTCATCATCTTCAACCAGCAGCAGACGCATGTTCAATCTTCTTCGGATTTGAGGATCGTGCCGCGCACCGCATCGATCTTCGTTTCAATCGAGCGGCCGTCGGCGGTCAATATCTTCACTTCATATTCGGGGCGGCCGTCCTCGTCATCCAGCTCCACCTCTATAACCTCGCCCGGCGTGCGGGCGCGCGCGATGGCGAGAATGCGCGCCAGCGGCAGGCGCCCGGCGCCGGTGGCCGGAAGCGCCTTCGCGCCGCCATCCGGATCGGCTATCTCGACCTCCGGTTCCTGACCGTCCGCGGCCGGCGCCCTCGACCCCATCGAGGAAACCGCCTCTTCTTCGGATCGGGACGCGGCGCGCCGATCGTCGCGAGGGGCATCGCGATCGCAGGCGCCCAGCGCGGCCACTGCCATCAAGGCCAATATCCGAAGCTCAAGACCCATATGCCCACCTATAGCCGACCGAAGCTGACGCTCCGCTGACAGGCGCTGTGAGCATGCCGTCAGCATCACCCTGCAATATTGCCTCCCGTCATCCCATTGATTCGACCAAGGAGCATTTGCAATGAACAAGAAAAAGATCCTGTCCGCCGTCGCCATTATTGCCATCGGCGCTGCCGGGATAGGGGCCGCGACCATCGCGGTGGCGGAACCGGCCCCCGCCGGAGCGAAGAGCCATCCGTTCTTCGCCAATGCCCATTGGGACGATGATTTCGACGACAGGCGGCGCTATGGGCCGATGCCGGTGCCCAATGTCGATGCCATCAAGCGCGCGGGCATCGTCCACCTCATCGAGGTGGAACGCGATGACGGCCGCATCGAGGTCGAGGGATTCGATGCTCAGGGGCGCGAAATCAAGGCGGTCATGGACCGGCAGGGCAAGCGTGTCCTTTCGGTGCGGCGCGACCAGCACTGGGACGATTGACGGAATCTGCCGGGCTGGCGCTTGCCATAAGCGCCAGCCCGGCAATGCGTTGTTGCTACTTACCCCCCAAATGGGGGGGCGGGCTTTTAGTCGAACAGCTCCTCCAGGAACGACTTGCGGCGCTTATAAGGCTTGTGGCCGTAGCCGCCCTGCTGCCCCCACGGAGCGCCGGATTGCTGCGGCGGGGCGGCGGGCGCGGCTTGCGGGGCGCTCATCTCGCGGCCGCTGCGTTCGACGATCTTGTCGAGCTCGCCGCGATCCAGCCAGACGCCGCGGCATTGCGGGCAATAATCGATCTCGACGCCCTGCCTTTCGCTCATCACCAGGGGAACCGCGCAAACCGGGCAAGGCATTCCAACACCGGGGTTGGTCATATTCATATCTCCAATGTCCATGACTCGATCCGGCATCAACAATCAGACCAGCATCGAGCCAAACTCGATGCGGTCCGACATCGCGATCATCCGAAACGATCGCCAGAGGGGCCCGGCCCGCGCCCCGAAGATAGGCCCTCTCCTCCGGCGTTTCAACATCCGGTTTGTCAGGTCTTCAGGCCCGCCTCGGCCTTGGCGATTTCTCCGACGGTGCGCACGAAGCTGTCGGGGTTGAGCGAGATGGAATCGATCCCCTCGCGTACCAGAAAGGCGGCGAAATCCGGGTAGTTGCTCGGCGCCTGACCGCAAATGCCGATCTTGATCCCGGCCTCGTGCGCCTTGCGAATCGCCTCGGCGATCATGCGGGTCACGGCCTCGTCGCGCTCGTCGAACAGTTCCGCGAGCAGCCCCGAATCCCGATCCACGCCGAGCACGAGCTGGGTGAGGTCGTTGGAACCGATGGAAAAGCCATCAAATCGCGTCGCGAACCTCTCGGCGAGGATGACGTTGGAGGGGATCTCGCACATCATATAGAGTTGCAGGCCGTTCTCGCCCCGACGCAGGCCGTTTTCCGCCATCACCTCCAGCACCCGGTCGGCCTCGGCGGGGGTGCGGCAGAAGGGCACCATGACGATGATGTTGGCAAAGCCCAGCCCCTCCCGCGCGCGCCGAATGGCGCGGCATTCCAGCGCGAAACCCTCCCGATAGCGCTCGTCATAATAGCGGGACGCGCCCCGGAAGCCGAGCATGGGATTCTCCTCCTCCGGCTCAAAGGCTTCACCGCCGAGCAGATGGGCATATTCGTTCGTCTTGAAATCGCTCAGGCGCACAATGGCGGGATGGGGATGATAAGGGCTGGCGAGACGGGCGATGCCCCGCGCCAGCACCTCCACGAAATAATCCTTCGGGTCGGCATAGCCGCGCGTCAGTGCCGCGATCTCCCGCCGCGCCTCCGGGTTCGTCCGCTCGGGGTGGACGAGCGCCATCGGATGCACCTTGATGAGCGAGTTGACGATGAACTCCATGCGGGCAAGGCCGACGCCCCGCGCCGGGAGCCGCCACCATTGGAAAGCGGCGGACGGATCGGCGATGTTCACCATCACGTCCGTCCTGGTTTCCGGCAGCGCGCCAAGGTCGATCTCGCTATGCTCGAAAGCGAGCAGTCCCTCATAGACCGTGCCGACTTCCCCCGCCGCGCAGCTCAGCGTGATATCCTGCCCGTCGGCGATCAGGCGGCTGGCATGGCCAGTGCCGACGACGGCGGGCACGCCCAGTTCGCGGCTGACGATGGCGGCATGGCTTGTGGTGCCGCCATGATCGGTGACGATCCCGGCCGCGCGCCTCATCACCGGCACCCAGTCGGGATCGGTGGTCTCCGTGACGAGCACCGCGCCGTCCCTGAACCGCGCTATATCCGCCGCACTGCGGATAACGCAGGCCTGCCCCGCTGCGATAGCGCCGCCGATGGCCGCGCCCGTCACCAGCGGCTTGCCTTTATCCTTCAGGCGATAATGGCGGAAGGAGGTCGCGCTGCTGCCCGCCTGCACCGTTTCGGGCCGCGCCTGCACGATAAACAGTTCCCCGGTCTCGCCGTCCCTCGCCCATTCCATGTCCATGGGCCGCCCATAATGGGCTTCGATCGCGGCGGCCCAGCGGGCGAGCTGGAGAATATCGGCATCGTCGAGGACAAAGGCATCGCGCTCGGCTGGGGTGGTGCCGACGATCCGCGTGCGCTTGCTGCCCCCTTCGGCATAGACCATGCGGAACGCCTTGCCGCCTTTGTCCTTGCCGATGATCGGCTCCGCGCCCGGCACGGCGAGCAGCGGCTTGAAAACAATATATTTGTCCGGATCGACGCTGCCCTGCACGACCGGCTCGCCCAGCCCCCAGGCGGCGCTGACGACCACGACGTTGGGAAAGCCCGTCTCTGTATCGATAGAAAACATCACGCCGGAGCCGGACAGGTCGGAGCGCACCATGCGCTGCACGCCGATGGAAAGGGCGACGTCCATATGGCCGAAACCCTTGGCCTCGCGATAGCTGATCGCCCGGTCGGTGAACAGCGAGGCATAGCAGCGGCGGCAGGCATCGAGCAGCGCGCGCGGCCCCCGGACGTTGAGGAACGTCTCCTGCTGCCCGGCGAAGCTCGCATCCGGCAGGTCCTCTGCGGTGGCGCTGCTGCGCACGGCGACGGCGGGCGCCTCCACGCCGCATCGGCGGCTGAGTTCGGCATAGGCCTCGCCTATCTCCCGCGTGAGGGCGGCGGGAAACTCGCTCGCCAGAAACAGCGCGCGGATCGCCTGTCCGCATTCCTGAAGCGTCGTCTTGCCCTGCTGATAGGCGGCGAGCAGCGCCTCCATCTTCGGCGCCAGCCCATTTTCCGCGACATAGGCGCGATATACCTCCGCCGTGGTCGCGAAACCGGGCGGGACCGCGATGCCCTCCCCCGATAGCGCCACCGTCATCTCGCCAAGCGACGCATTCTTGCCGCCGACGGCAGGCACATCGCCGATGCCGATATCCTCGAACCAGATGATGGCGGACATATCCTCTCCTCCCTCGCGTTGCCTCCATGCAATCGATAACGGCGGCGCCCGCCAACGGGCGGCGTTCAGGGGTGGATCGCCACCTTCAGCACCCCGTCGCGCTGATGCCCGAACAGATCATAGGCCGTCTCGATATCGTCGAGGCCGAAGCGGTGCGTCACCAGCGCGCCGGTATCCACCCGGCCCGACTCGACGACAGCCATCAGCCGCCGCATCCGTTCCTTGCCGCCGGGACAGAGGGTGGTGACGATGCGGTTGTCGCCAAGCCCCGCCGAAAAGGCGTCGAGCGGGATGCGCAGGTCGCTCGAATAGACGCCGAGCGAGGACAGGGTTCCGCCGGGCCGCAGCACGCGCAGCGCCGCCTCGAACGTCTCCTGCCTGCCGAGCGCCTCGATCGACACATCGACGCCGCGCCCGCCGGTGATGCGGCGGATTTCGTCCACCGGATCGACCTTCGAGAAATCCACGACATGGTCGGCGCCCATCGCGCGGGCGATCCGTCCGCGCTCCGGCAGTGCTTCCACCGCGATGATCGTCGCCGCCCCCATCAGCCGGGCGCCCGCCGTCGCGCATAGCCCGATCGGCCCCTGCGCGAAGATCGCCACCGTGTCGCCGATGCGGATGCGGCCCGATTCCGCGCCGCCAAAGCCGGTGGATAATATATCCGGGCACATCAGCACCTGCTCGTCAGTAAGGCCGTCGGGTATCGGGGCCAGATTGGCCATCGCGTCGGGCACCAGCAGATATTCGGCCTGCGCCCCGTCGATGGTGTTGCCGAAGCGCCAGCCGCCCATCGGCTTCCAGCCATGGCCATGCGCGCCGCCGCATTGCGACCCGCAGCCGGAAAGCGAGGCGTTGGAGGTGCCGGACGGCGTGATCGCGCCCGCAATCACCCGCTGCCCCTCCTGATAGCCCTGCACGGCAGAGCCCAGCTTCTCGATCACGCCCACCGGCTCATGGCCGATGGTGAGGCCCGACGCGACGGGATATTCGCCCTTCAATATGTGGATGTCGGTTCCGCAGATCGTCGTCGTGGTGATGCGGATCAGGGCATCGAGCGGCCCGACATCGGGCACCGGCTTTTCGCCCAGCACGATTCGCCCCGGCTCGATGAAGATCGCCGCTTTCATTTTCTGCGCCATGCTGTCCTCTCCTTCCGCCTCGGCCCGGCCCACATTGGATCGGCAATGCGAACGGACCGCAGCTATGCTTGCGGTGCGGATCGCCGGGCGATGCTACGCAAAATCCCCTGGAATCGATCCGGGGTCTGGAATGGATATGCGGGCAGAGATTGCGGCATTACCCATTGTCTGCGCAAGGCATTTTTTCCGCGCCTGCCGAGCCGGACATCCCTTGTCCACCGGGCGGAAAAGCGAAGGCGGCAATGGAGACGCCAGATACCGGGCAGAAAATCGCCTTTTTCCGAAAATTCCGGGGACGCGCTTTCCATCCGCTCACTTCATATTTGCGGACGCAACCCCGATTGATGCAACCGCAGCAAGGTATATTGGGCAGGAACATGCCATACAGACTCGATCCGGGAGGGGTCGGCCAGCGCCGCTTGCGGCCATCTCAAAGGGAAATGATCATGAAATATGCCAGCCTCATCCTTTGCGGAGCCGTCGCCATAACCAGCGCGCCAGCCAGCGTTTCCGCGCAGCAATTGCAGACGGGCGGGCTGTTTCTGTCCTGTCCCGGCAGCGGATCGAAAGGGGTGATGGAAACCACCACCACCAATATCAGCCCGCGCAAGAAGGATGAAAAGCGCCAGACCGGAACATCCTCTAGATTCGTCAATCAGCCGATTCAGGGAACCGTCACCTTCGCGCAAATGGCGGAGGGACCGCATATCCGCCTGTTCGCGGGCCTGATGCCTCCCCTCAACATCGACAATGCGGGCAAGTGGCGGCCGGTCAAGGACTATGTGATGACCGATATCCTTATCAAGGGACGGATATCGACAGGCCTCATATCGGAACTGAAGTTCGAGATCGACCGGCGCACCGGCGATATCCAGATGAAGGGCGGCAGCGACCAGTTCTCGGGAAGCTGCACGCGGCAGGAGGTCTCCAACACCGCGACGAAGTTCTGAATTGCCGCCCACGCCGGAGCCGCCCGCCGATAATTTGGCAGCGGCGGCTCCGGCCGGGAACAGAAAGGGAGGAAGGATGAAATTCCACCCCGCGATGATTGCAATTGCCGCCCATGGCTTGGCTCTCGTCGCGACCCTCATCTTGATAGCGATGACGCCGGGCCGTGCGATCCTGTCTCCGGAAGCCACCATGACGCTTGAAGACATGGTGACAGGCCGCATCCTCTGGCCGACCTTTACGGGGGCGCGCGGCAACTGGCGATCCCTTTCGCGCAACTGACGGCGTACGAAGCCATCGGGAGCCGAACAGAGACAAGACGAAGACAGGACACGGCATGGATTTCCAGAAGGCCCTCGAAACAATCGATGAGCTGCTTTACGAAGCGATGGTCGTTCTGGTGTTCTTTCCCCGGACGCTCTGGCTTATCCTGCGCTATCCGCAGAGGATGATGGACTATGCCGACACGGAGCTTGGCGACGTTCTCTCCGAACAATATGACGACACGTTAAGCCCCACGCTGTTTCTGGCGATCTGCATCGGCCTTAACTATGCTATCGCGCGCATGATCAACGGCGCCGCCGCAAACGATGGGTTGCCCACGCTGTTGCAGGATTGGCAACATCTGCTGACCTTCCGCATCTTCGCCTTCAGCCTGTTTCCGCTGCTGATGGCGCTGCGCGTGCTGCGCGGACAGCGCGAGCCGCTCAACCGCGGAACGCTGCGCCCGCCCTTTTACAGCCAGTGCTTCGTCACCGGCCCCTTTGCGCTGGTATCGGGGCTGGCCCAATCGCTCTATGGCGCGGGCTGGTTGAAGATCGAAGGACTGGCGCTGGCGCTGGTCCTCATCCTCGGCTGGTATCTCACCCAGCAGACATTGTGGTTCCGCAGCCAGTTGGGCACCGGCATCCTGCGCTCGGCGGCAATCGCCACCGGCATGATGGCCCTCGCCGTCCTTTTGATCCTGCTGTTCGGGATAATGTTGAGCGCCTGATCCGCCATCTGCGGCAAGCGGGGCATGGGCGCGAAGCTCCGCGCGCCGTCTACCACCGCCGCCTCAAAATCGCGGCTGGAGGCGCTGCTTGCGAGCGGTTGCGCGGCGAATGTTTCGCTGTGGTATAAATTGCCTTTTGCTGGCAAAGTGCCGATCTGAACGACCATCGGGGGGTGGTATATTGCACGCAATTCTCAACGGAAGCTCTGCTGCGGGGAAGGGACGCTCGCGCGTTCTTTTCTTGCCGGTCGCGGAGGGTGGCCTCGTATCCCGTCGCCTTCTTCTCATATCCACCGTCCTGACAGGGTGCCCTGAAGAACAGGAAGAGGCAGGCTGATGCCCGGGAGATGGATCGGGCGACGGGAACCTTATTGCCGCGCGGATTGCCTGTTCGGTTTCGAAGCGCTCATCCGTTCCTTCGGCGGGGATCCTTATGATCTGGCCCACCGCGTCGGCTTGCCGCAGCAGGCCTTCACGAATACCAACATGCTCATCTCCTGGTCGCGTCAGGGCCGGTTTTGCGAGTTGGCGGCGCGAGAGTTGAATCGGCCTGATTTCGGGCTGGACCATGCGCTGTCGCTGCCCAGCACCTACCCCAATGCGGGGGGATCGATCTTCCTTTCGCAGATCACGGCGAACTTCGAACAATGGTATCGGGCGTGCGAGCGCTATGCGCGCTATCATACCAACGCCTGGACGCCTTTGCTGATGACCGATGACGGCCCGCTCGCGCGGGTGCGGCTGTTGCAGGACCCTCTGGCGGAATCCTCCCGCCATCAGACCGAGGGCCTGCTTGCCTCGCTCTATCTGATGGCGCGAACCGTGCTTGATGCGACGACGCAGACGGCGAAACTTGTCCGCTTCCGCCATGCCAGGCCGGGTGACATCCGGCTGCACGAAGAGATTTTCGGTTGTCCGGTCGAGTTCGAGGCACCCTATAACGAATTCATATTCCCGCGCGCCTATCTCGCCCACCCGACCAAGGGCAGGCTGGTCAAGCTGCGGCCGATGTTCGACGCCTATCTGCGCTACCGGATCAGCGCCATGCCCTCTTATGACCAGTCGATGACTGCCACGGTCGCCGCAGGCATACCGGCCGTGCTCGGCACCAGCCTGTGCAATACCGAACATTTCGCGACATCGCTGGGGATGAGCGCCAAGAAGCTGCAACGCCTGTTGCGGGAGGAGGGCAGCTGTTTCTCCGCGATTCTGGAGGAAGTGCGGGAATCGTTCGCCTGCGAGATGCTGAAAACGACCGATGTTCCGATCGGCAACATAGCCGGTTTTCTAGGCTATGCCGCCTTCCCTTCCTTCAATTTCGCGTTCCGGCGCTGGACCGGCCTGTCACCCCGCACCTATCGCGATCTCCACCACAAGTCCGGCAAGAGGGACGATCGCAGCGAAGGTTTCGAAGGACAGGAGCGATCCGGCGACATGTCCATCGTCTGACGGCCGCTTGGACCGGGCGGGACCGATGTCGGGATCGCTCCGTCATGCCGAAGGTCGGGGACAGGGATAGGAACAGGAAGCGGCATTTCCTTGTTTCCTGCCATGCCTTGCCTTCCGGCAGGAAAGGAGAGAGATCATGCCCAGATTCATCACCATCGGCTATGGCGATCAGGCCGGTTACGACCGGACGCCGGAGGCCATCCGGCAAGCCGCCCACCAGCATGATGCCTATCTGCGCGGCCGCGGCGTCGTGATGGGCATTGCCCAATCCCCGGTGCAGGTTCGCAATCCAGAGGATAAAGGCGTCCAGATACAGGCAGGCCCTTTCCTGTCGGCGGATTTGCCGATTGCAGGCTTTTCCCTGATGGAAGCCGCAGACATTGATGAAGCGATCGCGATGGCTGCCAAATCGCCCTGCGCAATCGCCCATGGGGTCATCGAAATCTGGCCATTGCAGGAATAAGACCCTCCTTCCCTGCGGAAACGGCCCTATCTATGGATTGCAGCCCTTGCGAATAAAGGCATGGAGCGGTGCCGCCCGCTCCGCCCGCACGGCAACCGGGAAGCGGCGCCGCGAGGCCGGGGCTGGATGGCCCGCCAAACAACAGGGGGGGCGCTTCCGTGACAAACGAAAGCGCCCCCCGGCAGGATTAGAAGTCGAGCCCGACCGTCATCCCATAAGTGCGTGGATCATTATAATATCCGCCAGCATAGCCCAGCGCGCCAAAGTCGATCCCGCGCATGATATTATGATCATTGGTCAGATTCTTGCCCCAGATCATCACGCGAGCGCTGCCGCCGCCCAGGGGGATGCGGTCAAGCACGATCTGCGCATCGATCTGGTCCAGCTTATCGCTCTTGATCTGTTCGTTGAAGGGCGAGGAGATCGAATTGTTGAAGCTATACTTGGCATCTTCATGGGTATAGCCGATGCGCCCGCGCAACTCCATGCCGTCAGTGCCGATCGGTGTGCGGGCATTGAGCGCGATGTTGGCGGTCAGCGGCGAGGTATAGCTCGGCCTCACCACGCTTGCGATATCCACCGCGGGATCATTAACGTTGAGAGGCTGCCCGGCGCGGAACTCCTTATACTTCACGTCGACATAACCGATAGAACCGTCGATTGAGAACATATTATTGAGGCTGGCGGAAAAGTCCGCCTCTATGCCGTTATATTCGACCTTTCCCGCGTTGACGATACGGGTCTGGAAGGTACCGGCGGTGGTCGCTACCGGCTGTATCACCGCCAGATCGTCATAGGCATTGTGATAGGCCGCAATGTTCAGCCGCACGCGACGGTCGAACAACTGGCTCTTCAGGCCGACTTCATAGGATATCAGGCTTTCTTCCTGGAAGGCGGGAACGATGTTGGTGCCGGCCACAACCGGATCGCCCGCATTATATCCGCCCGATCGATATCCCGTCGCCGCGCGGGCATAGACGCTGATATCCGGATTGAATTCATAGCGGCCCATGAGGTTCCAGGTGAAGCGGGAGAAGCTCGCCTTGCCCTCTTCCGCCCGCGCAAGCGGCGCCGCGCCGTTTTGCAGGCGGAGGATGGACTTGTCATCCCAGGTATAGCGGCCGCCCGCCGTCAGGCTCAGCCCGCTGTCGCGCCCGCCGGGATAGAGGGTGAACTGCCCGTACGCCGCCTTCGATTCCGCGCTGGTCGTATAAATCAGGATGGCCGGGGTGACGGCCAGACGATAACGTGCCGGGTTGGCGGCGATAAGGGCGTTGGCGACGCTCGGGGTAAGTCCGAGAGCCGGATTGAGGAAGAGCGTATTGGTATCCAGAACGAAACCGCTGGTCTGCGGGTTGATCTCATTCCCCTTTTCCCAGAAATAGAAGCCGCCGACAACCCAGTCGAGCGTATCGGTATCGCCGGAAATTTCGAGTTCCGTGCTGAACTGTTGATGATGGCGGTCATTGCTGGTCTCGAACAGGTCCGCCGTCGTGGTCGGAACCGGCGAGGCGGCGATGAACGCGCGCGCGGCGGCTGGAACGGCCGCGACGGACTCCAGCAGCGATACCGGCATGCCATTGAACAGCGTCGCGCTGGAGTAGAGCGGCCCGCGAATGGTGCCCATGCCATCCAGATCGTCAATGGCATAGCTGTTGTCCCAGCGGCGATACCCGGCGGTCAGCTTGACCCCGAACGGGCCGAAATCATTGCCCATCTGGAAATTATGACCCCAGGACTTGTCCACCGTGTCCGCATCCGAATTCGCGCACAGCCTTTTGCGATATTCCCGCGTGGGCGTCGCCAGCGCCGCGCAGCCCGGTTCGAGGAAGGTGGCGTTGGCAAGATATTGCGCGACCGGCGCCTGCTGCGTCTGGGAAACGGAGCTTCCGTTGATCACGAGCGGCGGACGCGCCGTGCCATTGGCCACCGCGATCAGCTGGAACGGATTGGGATTGCCCCGGATCTTCGCCCAGTCGAAAATATATTGGAAATAGCCGGTATCGTTAGGCTCGACGCGCACGGCGAACCGGAACGCATCCGAACGGCGCGAGCCGGGATCGCGCGAATCGCGCGGCTCCAGCACATTGTCATAAGTGCCGTGGCGCTGACGGCGGGCATAGGACATCGTGGCCTTCACCACGTCGAGCATGCGGCCGGTATCCACCGTGACCTTGCCGTTGAACGCATTGTAATTGCCGTATCCGACCTCGCCGCGAATCCCCATGTCATCCGCCGGCGGGCGGGAAATGAACGAGATTGCGCCACCAGTGGTGTTGCGGCCGAACAGCGTCCCCTGCGGGCCGCGCAGCACTTCCACCCGCTCGACGTCGGTCACGTCCAGACCGGCTGCGCCGGACCGGGCGATGTAGATGCCGTCGACATAAAGGCCATTGGCGGTATCAAGCCCGAAGGTTTCGCTGCCCGGATTGGTGATGCCGCGCATGGAGATGACGGCCGCGCTGTTGCTGCTCGTCCCCTGCAACACGGTCACGTTCGGCGCGAGCCCGGTAAGGTCGCGCGCGTCCTTCACCTGAAGCTGCTCCAGCTTCTGCGCGCTGATGGCGGAAATGGCGAGCGGAACTTCCTGAAGATTCTGTTCCCGCTTTTGCGCGGTAACGATGATGACGCCTTCATCGACCCGGGTCTGGGCGCTGCTTTCCGCGACCAGCGCCGGCGCCGCCCCTAATGCGGCGACACTGGCGCCCAACAAATACCAAGTGTTCTTCTTCATTTTCAACATACACCCTCCCTATTAATAAACGTTATCGTTTATTTTTTATTTCGTTAGACGTTCAGTTGTTCTGATTACGCCAGTCAATCGAATCATAACTACCTATACTGCGGAATTTTTGATTTCAAAATTATTCTGCCCCTTCCGCTCGACGATCCGGCGACAGGCCCTTATGGGAGAGTCCGCCCCCACGGATCATCAATAGATCATGAGCCGCGCAAGACGGCCAGACAAGGCCGCGCACGCAACGCCGCGCAGTTAATGGCTAGAATGAGAAACATGGCCCTAATGGACAAGTCGCGGGCTTTGGCGGGCGGCGGACCGGGCGCTTCGCCTTTCCGGGGCGGCCCTATCCAAAACATGGAGCCGGAGCCCCTCGCCCCCGCCAGGAATTTCTCTTAAGGTGCGTTCATGGCGGACAAATTTGGCCTTGCCCCTGACCGGGAAGCTATCGAGAAACTGACGGCGGAAGCGATTGCAAACCTGCCGGACCCTTTTGCGGACCATCTGACAGATATCGTCGTTCGCGTCGAGGAATTCGCGGATGACGAAATTCTGCGCGAAATGGGCATTGAAGATCCCTGGGATCTGACCGGCCTCTATCAGGGACGCCCTTTAAGCGAGCAGTCGATCTGGTCCACCGGCGACATGCCGCCGATGATCTCGCTATTCCGCATGCCGCTCCTCAACGAATGGATTTGCAGCGAGGTCACGCTCGAAGAGTTGGTGGTGCATGTGCTCGTCCATGAGGTCGGGCATCATTTCGGCCTGTCCGATGCCGATATGGAAGCGATCGAGGCGATGGCGCGGAGCTAGGCGGGCCCAGGCGCGGCAGCGGGACGGCACCCCTCCAGAAATATATCGACCGCCATCGAGGTCCAGCGCGCCAGCCCATCCCCGTCGAACCGCGACAGGCCCAGCGCCGCCGAGCGCAATGGGGTGGCGAGCAGCATGTCCTGAAACAGCAGCATCAGCGGGCGGATATCCTGCGTGCGGATTTCCCCCGCCGCCATCGCCTCCGCCAGCACGTCCATGATGAGCTGGCGGCCCGGAAACGCCTCATCGCTGTCCGCCGCCCGCGCCAGATCGGGGAAGCGCCACGCCTCTGTAGTGATGATCGTGGACATGCGGACCATTTGCGGGTTGAGCATGGCGTCCAGAATTTGCCCCGCTACCGCGATCAGCTTTTCCCGCAGGCGCGCATTGCCGGGCATTTTCGCGGCGAACTTCGGCTTCAGCAGCGCATCGCTGACGGCCACGAACAGGCGTTCCTTGCTGCCGAAGCGCGCATAGATGGTCTGCTTGGTCGTACCGGCGGCGGCGGCGATGGCTTCCACGCTGGCGCCGCTGAAACCCGCCGCCAGAAAGGCGTCCTGCGCTGCGGCGAGGATCGCCTCGCTCAGCCGCGCGGTGGCTGCGCTGGTCGGGCGGCCGCCCTTGCGTTTGGGGATGTTCGCCTGCTGCATCTGGTCCTTTCCGGCGATCCTTAGCGGGGCCTTTTCCCTCGCCCGGAAGCCGGGAGGGCTTTTGCGCATAGGGGGCCTTCCCCCCTCACCGCAACGCGATAAACTTGACCTATAGACAAGTTAATTTCAAGAGGCTATGCGGTGCCCTGACAAAAGGGAGAGGATGCGAAGCATGTCCGAAGGCACGACGCTGGCCGCGCTGAAATATAATCCGCGAGACAAACCGGCGCGCGACGTGCCGGGGCAGGGGCAGGCGATCACCGATTGGGGACTCGCGATCGATGCGCCGCTGCGCCTCGCCGATCCCGATGCCCATGCCTGGGACGAGCAGGCCGACATGGTCGTCGTCGGTCTGGGCGGGGCGGGCATCGCCGCCGCGCTGCAAGGGCTGGAGGAAGGGCTCAGCGTGATCGCTGTCGATCAATATGACGGGGGCGGCTCCTCCGCCGCCAATGGCGGGGTCTATTATGCCGGAGGCGGCACCTCCATCCAGAGGGAAGCCGGGGTCGAGGACGATCCGGAGCGGATGTTCGCCTATCTCAAGCAGGAAACCGGCGCGATCGTGGCCGACGAGACGCTGCGCGATTTCTGCGAGACCAGCCCCGCGACGCTGGACTGGCTGCGCGCCCATGGGGCGCCGTTTCAGGCAAGCTATCATCCGGAGAAAACCTCCTACCCGCCCATCGACAAGTTCCTCTACCATCCCGACAGCAGCCTCTCCGCGCCGTTTCGCGACATGACGCCGCCCGCCGCGCGGGGCCATCGCGTCCATTTCCGCAACGGCAACAAGCCGTGGGGCGTGGGCGTCGGCATGTACAATCCGCTGCGCGAAAGCGCGCTGGCCAAGGGGATGATCTTTCATTCCAGCGCGGAGGCGCGGCAGCTCGCGCTCGACAGCGCCGGGCGCGTGATCGGGGTGCGGATCGAGCGCTTCGCCAATCCGGCCGTCCAGCGGAAACATTCGCGCCATATCGCCACGGCCAATAAATGGATATCGATGCTGCCGAGCACTTTTCCCGGCTCGCGGATCACCATCGCCATCGGCTATCGCTATCTCGCCAAGGCCCGCGCGCTGGAGGCGAGCCAGCGCAAGAGCAGCTGGATTCGCGCCCGCAAGGGACTGGTGCTGAGCGCGGGCGGCTTCATCTGCAACCCGCCCATGGTGAAGCACTTCGCCCCCGAATATGCGCCCGGCATGCCCAATGGCACATTGGGCGACAATGGCAGCGGGATCATGCTGGGCGTGACCGCCGGGGGCGCGACGGAACTGATGGAGCGGATTTCCGCCTGGCGCTTCCTGTCGCCGCCCAAGGCATGGGGGCAGGCCATGCTGGTGGATGGCAAGGGCGACCGTTTCGTCAATGAAACATGGTATGGCGCGCGCATCGGCGACGAGATGGTGGAGCGCCATGACGGGCGGGGATATATCATCCTCGACCGCAAGCTGTTCCGCAAGGCGCTGCGCGATGCGTTCGGCCATGGGGTGCTGGGCTTTCAGCGCGACATCACCATCGTCAATTGCCTGTTCGCGGCGGTGCGCGGCAAGACGCCGCAGGATCTCGCCCACAAGATGGGCTTCGATCCGGCCCGCTTCGCCGCCACGCTGGAAAGCTACAATCGCGCGGCGAAAGGCGACATTCCCGACGCCTTTTGCAAGACGCCGGATGAAATGCTCCCGCTGGAGCAAGGCCCTTATTACGCCATAGACGCGTCGGTCGACGCGCGCATGTTCCCGATCGCCTGCATGACGGTGGGCGGACTGATTATCGACGAACGAACGGGGCAGGTGCAGGGGCAGGACGGCCAGCCGGTCGCGGGACTTTATGCGGCGGGCCGCAATGCGGTGGGGCTGTGCTCCAACCTCTATGTCAGCGGCCTGTCCTATGCCGATTGCATTTATTCGGGCCGACGCGCCGCCCGCGCCATCGGCGGAAACGGCTAGATCCTATCCCCTCAGCGCCGCCGCCTCCCCAGCATATCCGTGCGGGGGCGGACGCGGTCTGCCCTGCCCCTGCGGAGGGAATGTTGCCATTTTGCAACGCAAATGCGTAAAACAATCGGTGAATTGCAACGAATATCACGATTTTCTTGCCATTATGGGTACGAATTTGCATGCATGACCCATTAGAACAGCTGATCAAACAGGTTCAAAGGAAGGATCATATGAAGAAACATCTTTTTTCCACCGCACTGGGCAGCTCCCTGCTCATCGCAGCGGCCCCGGCCATTGCTCTTGCGCAGACGGAAGGGACCGAAAACACCAGCGGCATCGGCGATATCGTCGTGACGGCGCAGAAGCGCGCGGAAAACATCCAGAGCGTGCCGCTCGCGATTTCGGCGGTGGGCACCCAGTTCCTTGAAAGCCGCGGCATCGATTCCATCGACAAGCTCGGCACGGTTGCCCCGAACGTGAAGATCGAGCGCGCACCGTCGAGCAAGACCATCTCGCAGATCTCGATCCGTGGCTCGGTCACGATCAACCCCGCCATCACCTGGGAACCGGCCGTCGGCCTGTATATGGACGGCGTCTACATCGCCAAGGCGCAGGGTTCGGTCTTCGACATCGCCGACCTTGAGCGCGTCGAAGTTCTGCGCGGCCCGCAGGGCACGCTCTACGGCCGCAACGCGCTCGCCGGCGCGGTCAACCTCATCACCAAGAAGCCCAGCGGCGAAGCCGGCGGCCTGGCCGAAGTCACCTACGGCTCCTTTGACGACTGGAAATTCCGCGGCGTGGTCGACCTGCCGCAGATGGGCATCTTCTCCGTCAAGGTTTCGGGCCAGTATCGCCGCCGCGACGGCCTGATCGATCTCGTCCCCAATCCGTATCCCTCGGCGATTGCGGCGGGCACGAACCCGCGCCACAACACCGACACGATCCGCGGTGGCAGCTTCATGGTCCAGGCGCGTGCGGAACTGAGCGACTCCATCACTGCCGACTATACTTATGACTATAGCAAGCAGAACCAGACCCCGCCCTTCTCGCAGCTGGTCAATGTCAACCGCAATGGCGACCCGCGCGACATTTTCGATCCCAATTCGGCTGGCTATGCCTTTGGCGGGGCCTATTTCCCGCTGAACCTCTATGACAACCCCAATCGCGTGGACCAGGCGTCGATCGACACCCCCGTCTTCGAAAAGTCGCGCAGCTATGGCCATGCGCTGACGCTGACCGCCGATCTGGGCGACGCGACCATCAAGTCGATCACCGCCTATCGCGATCTCGACTGGTCGGATCTGCTCGATCTGGACGGCTCGCCGCTCCCGGTTGCGGCGACGGCGCGCTATACCGACTATCATGCGTTCAGTCAGGAATTGCAGGCCACCGGCTCGGCCTTCGACAATCGTCTCGATTATGTCGTCGGCGCCTTCTATTTCAGCGAAAAGGCGGAAACCCGGAACCCGCAGCGCTATTTCGGCGGCGCCACGGATCTGGTGTCGGACTATGGTTCGCACACCAAGGCGCTGGCGATCTACACCCAGCTCGACTATCGCATGACGGACGCCCTGAAGCTCACCCTCGGCGCGCGCTACACGCATGAGAAGAAAGACATCATGCGGTATTTCCTCGTCAACTCTGATGTGTCGAACGGCATCACGACCCCGACGCTGGTCGCGGACATCGGCTATGGCGACGTGCCCGACGCGAAATATAATAATTTCTCGCCCGCAGCGACGCTGAGCTATGAGGTCAACCGGAACATCAACGTCTATGCCCGCTACGCCAAGGGCTTCAAGTCCGGCGGCTTCAACGGCGAAACCAATGTGTTCGTCGCGCCGACCGCCGACTGCCCCACCGGCACGCCGGAACTGTGCGAGCCCTACAAGGCCGAGAAGGTCGACAGCTATGAACTCGGCGCCAAGACGCGGATTTTCGACGGCAAGCTGATCTTCAACGTCGCCGCCTTCCGCGATGAGCATAAGGATATCCAGCTCGCCATCTTCACCGCGGGAACGGGCGCCGCTTCGGTGGTCCGCAATGCGGCGGCAGCGCGCATCCAGGGTCTCGAATTCGAGGTTATCGCTCATCCGGTGGACGCGCTGACCATCAACGGATCGCTGGCCCTGCTCGACGCCAAATATAAGAGCTATATCGATGGCGGCGTCGACGTGTCCAACAACCGCGCCTTCCCGCACGCCCCGAAGATGACCGCTTCGGTCGGCGCGGACTGGAAGGTGCTGGAAGGCGATTGGGGCAAGTTCAACGTCTATGGGGACTTCAACTATGTCTCCAAATATTTCACCTTCCCCTATCCGCTGACGGCGACGGCGGCTTCCGATCAGACCGCCTATTCCACCCGGTCCAACGGTCGCACCCTCGTCAATCTGCGCGCGTCGATTTCCAACCTGCGTCTGGGCGCTGGCGTGAAGGCCGAGGTATCGGGCTTCGTGCGCAATCTGACGAAGGAAGACGATGCGTCGAACTTCATCGATTTCGGCCCCGGCTTCGGCGGTTTGCAGGTCGGGTATTTCCCCGAGCCGCGCACCTTCGGCGTGACCTTCGGCGTGAAATACTGACCCTCTCTCTCCGGGCCGGATATTTCGGCCCGGAGACCGGAAAAAAAGAGGCTGGGGCAAGTCAATGCCCCGGCCTTTTTGTATCCGCGGCCATATGGACCGCAGGCACTTCGGGGGCTGGCCGGCCCCGCGCGCATCAGGCCGCGCGCATCAAAGGCGGTCCTCCGCCTTTTTCGCGGCCCAAGGCACCGGCGCCCTGTTATCTCGCGTCGGACGCCGTCTTGTCCGCCACCATGAGCACCGCCAGCGTCAGCGCCTGAACGCCGGCGCGGATCGTCGGCTCCGGCACCGGCGCGAAATAAGGCGAGTGGTTGACCGGCAGCGCCTTTCCTTCCGCCTTATACTTGTCGATCATCTTCTGGTCATAGCCGCCGATGCCGAAGAATACCGATCGCGGCATGCCGGCCGCGACGAACTCGGCATAATCTTCGCTGCCCGATCCGCCCGGCATATAGGCCGGGATGAGCATCACGCGGTCCCTGCCCAGCGCCGCCGTCAACATGCTCGCTGCGCTGGCGGACAATTCGACGTCGTTCACCACCGAGCCGACGCCATAGACCGTCTTCACATCCGGGGCCGGGGCGTTGGACATCATCGCCGACGCCCGGGCGGTGCTGGCGACGCCGTCCTTCAGCAGCTGGCGCACTTCGGGTTCGAAAGAGCGCAAGGTCAATTGCAACTTGGCATGGTCGGGAATGATGTTCGCCACCGTGCCCGCCTGAAAGGAACCGACGGTGATGACGCCGAATTTCTGCGGGTCTTTCTGCCGGCTGATGACGGTTTGCACATCCTGCACGAAGCGCGCGCCCTCGATGATCGGATCGATGCTCTTTTCCGGCATGGAGCCGTGCGCGCCGACGCCGTGAAAGGTGATGTGAACGGTGTCGGAGGCCGAGGACGCAATGCCCTGCTTCACCGCCACCGTCCCGGCGGGAAGCGGACCGACATGGGCGGCAAAGCCATAATCGGGTTTCGGAAACCGGGTGAAGAGGCCGTCCTCCAACATCGCCCTGGCGCCGGAGATGATCTCCTCGGCGGGTTGGCCGACGAACAGCAGCGTGCCCTGCCACCGATCCTTCATCGCCAGAAGCGTCTCGGCCGTGCCCACCCACCAGGCCATATGGCTGTCATGCCCGCAAGCATGAGCGACGGGAGTAAGCTCGCCGTCGATCATCTGCCGCGCCTTGCTGGCATAGGGAAGGCCGGTTTTCTCCTCCATCGGCAAGCCGTCCATTTCCGCGCGGATCAGCACCACCGGACCGGGGCCGTTGCGATAGACCGCGACGATGCCGGTCTTGCCCACCTTTTCGGTGACGGTGAAGCCCAGCTTGCGCATCCTTTCCGCGAGCAAGGCGGCGGTGCGGTTCTCCTGAAAGCCGATCTCGGGATGAGCGTGCAAATCCCGGTAGAGCGCGTCGAGCCCCGGATAATTTTTGTCCAGCACCGCATCGATCCGCGCTCTTGCGGCCACGGCGTCGAAGCCGGGCGCGGAATCCTGCTGCGCCAGCGCGGGCGCGGGCGCCGCAAGGATGGAAGACGCCAAGAGGAGGAGGGCTTTGGCTTTGTGCATCATCACGTCCCTTTCTATCCTTTTCCTGTTCCGCGCCGACCGGGCGGTTCAAAAAGCTATATCGGGAACCATGCCATGGAAAGAGGGCGCGCCCTTCCCCCGATCTGGTCCAGATCGGCACCATCCTTCGCGCGACCATGGGAACATTCTGCACAGTCTTGAAGGGAAAGCTGGACTCCCCGCTTTTCCTTCCCTCCATCCTTGGATATGGCCCTCCCACCAAAACTCAAAAAAAATGGATTTTTATGTTGCACAGGATGGATGAAAAAATAACCCCGATACTGGATCAGGTCATCCAGAGAAATTACGGAGAAAGCGAATTTCATCAGGCCGTTAGGGAGGTTCTCGAAAGCCTCGGCCGCGTGATCGCCAAGCATCCCGAATATCTCGACCATGCCCTTATCCAGCGAATCTGCGAACCGGAACGGCAGATCATCTTCCGCGTTCCCTGGGTGAACGACAATGGCCAGGTCGAAATCAACCGCGGCTTCCGAGTTCAGTTCAACTCGGCGCTCGGCCCCTATAAGGGCGGCATCCGCTTTCACCCCTCGGTGAACCTCGGCATCATCAAGTTCCTCGGGTTCGAGCAGATCTTCAAGAACGCATTGACCGGCCTGCCGATCGGCGGCGGCAAGGGCGGTGCGGATTTCAACCCGCGCGGCCGTTCCGATGGCGAGATCATGCGCTTCTGCCAGTCGTTCATGACCGAACTGCACCGCTATCTGGGCGAGCATACCGACGTTCCCGCAGGCGACATCGGCGTGGGTGGCCGCGAGATCGGCTTCATGTTCGGCCAGTATAAGCGCCTGAGCAACCGCTATGAAGCGGGCGTGCTGACCGGCAAGGGCCTCGCCTATGGCGGGTCGCGGGCGCGGACCGAAGCGACCGGCTATGGCGCGGTCTATTTCGTCGAGCGCATGCTGCGAACTCAGGGGCATGAGCTGGCCGACAAGAAGGCGGTGGTTTCCGGTTCCGGCAACGTCGCGATCTACACGATCGAGAAGATCAACTCCTTCGGCGGCCGCGTCATCGCCTGCTCCGATTCCGGCGGCTATGTGGTGGACGAAAACGGTCTCGACCTCGATCTGCTGAAGGAAATCAAGGAAGTCCGCCGCGAACGCGTTTCCGAATATGCCCGCCTGAAGGGCACGGGCTCGCATTATATCGAGGGCGGCTCCATCTGGGACGTGCCATGCGATATCGCCATGCCGTCGGCCACGCAGAACGAGCTGACCGAGAAGGACGCCCGCACGCTGGTGAAGAACGGCGTGATCGCGGTGGGCGAAGGCGCCAACATGCCCACGACCCCCGAAGCGGTGCGCGTCTTTCAGGAAGCGGGCGTCCTGTTCGCGCCGGGCAAGGCC
This sequence comes from uncultured Sphingobium sp., assembly GCA_964384275.1. Lineage (GTDB taxonomy): Bacteria > Pseudomonadota > Alphaproteobacteria > Sphingomonadales > Sphingomonadaceae > Sphingobium. Next base: position 58,927 of record CAYLKZ010000007.1, read on the forward strand.
GCCAATGCGGGTGGCGTCGCCACCTCCGCGCTGGAAATGCAGCAGAACGCTTCCCGCGACAGCTGGACCTTCGAGCAGACCGAAGCGCGGCTGGCCGACATCATGCGCAACATCCATGATCGCTGCGCGGAAACCGCCGAGGAATATGGCGCGAAGGGCGATTATGTGCTCGGCGCCAATATCGCCGGCTTCGTGCGAGTGGCCGAAGCGATGAACGCGCTCGGCGTCATCTGATCCATGCGGGGAGGGGCCGCCGCCTGCGGGGTGGCGGCCCCTCCCCACTCCCCTCCTGCCGGGACAGCCGCCGCATCTGCAACGCGGGAAAGCGCGGTTCCCACCATCGCCCTTCCTTTCCCTCCTCCCCCAAGCCCCGGCCTATCAAGCCCCCTTCCCCGGCCTTTCTCTCCGATGGCGCTGCCAGACGGGTTCCGCTATAATCGACAAGGATAGCCGATCCCTCTTTCGGAAGGACGTGGTTCGATGAGCACCGATCCTGTCGTCATCGCCAGCTATGCCCGGACGCCGATGGGCGCTTTTCAGGGCGCATTCGCTTCGGTCAAGGCGACCGATCTGGGCGCAGCCGCAATCCGGGCGGCAACTTTACGCGCGGAGCTTTCCCCTGATCTTGTCGAGCGTGTCTATATGGGCTGCGTGCTTCCCGCCGGGCTGGGGCAGGCCCCCGCACGGCAGGCGGCGCTAAGCGCAGGCCTCCCGCTTTCAACCGAGGCCACCACGATCAACAAGATGTGCGGATCGGGCATGCAGGCCGCGATCATGGCCTGGGATGCGCTCGCCGCCGGGTCCGTCGATATCGCGATTGCGGGCGGCATGGAGAGCATGACCAACGCCCCCTATGCGCTGCCCAAGCACCGGTCGGGCGCGCGCATCGGCCATGACCGCATCATCGACACGATGATGATGGACGGGCTGGAGGACGCCTATGAGCCTGGCAAGGCGATGGGCATATTCGCCGAGAACGCGGTGCGCGCCTACCAGTTCACGCGAGAGGATCAGGACGCTTATGCGCTCCGTTCGCTCGACCGCGCCCGACAGGCGATCGCCAGCGGCGCCTTCTCCAAGGAGATCGTGCCTGTCGCCGTCAACGGGCGCAAGGGCGAGGTGGTGATCGATACCGACGAACAACCGGGCACCGCGAAGCCGGAGAGGATTCCCACGCTGAAACCCGTCTTCGCCAAAGACGGCACCATCACGCCCGCCAATTCCTCGTCCATTTCCGATGGCGCCGCCGCGCTCGTGATGACGCGGCGGAGCATCGCGGAAAGGTTGAGCTTGCCGGTCGTCGCGACGGTCGCCGCGACCGCCGCCCATGCGCAGGAGCCGGGTCGCTTCACCACCGCGCCGGTGCCCGCGATGCGGAAACTGCTCCACCGAGCCGGGTGGAGCGTAGCGGATGTCGATCTGTTCGAAGTGAACGAGGCCTTCGCGGTGGTCGCGATGATCGCCGCGAGAGAGCTTGCGATCCCCGACGAGAAGCTGAACGTCAATGGCGGCGCCTGCGCGCTGGGCCATCCGATCGGCGCCAGCGGCGCGCGCATCATCGCCACGCTGCTCGCCGCACTCGAAAATCGAGGGCTTCGGCGCGGCGTCGCCAGCCTGTGCATCGGCGGCGGGGAGGCCACGGCCATCGCGCTCGAACGGGTCTGATCTTTTTCAAAAGGGGCAAAGTACACGATGGATATAAAGGGGCTGGCCGCCATCGTCACCGGCGGCGCATCGGGTCTGGGCCGGGCCACAGCGGCCATGCTCGCCGCCCATGGCGGGCGGGTCGCGCTGTTCGATCTCAACAAAGAACAGGGCGAGCGGGTAGCCGGAGAAATCGGCGGCCTGTTCCACCCGGTCAATGTCGCCGACGAAACCAGCATCGCCGCCGGGCTCGACGCGGCAGAGGCCGCCCATGGCGTCGCGCGCCTTCTCATCAATTGCGCGGGGATCGCGCCTGCCGCGAGGACGGTCGGCAAGGACAATGCGCCGCATCCGCTCGACCTCTATCGCCGGACGATAGAGGTGAACCTGATCGGCACCTTCGCGATGATAACGGCCTTCGCCGCTCGCGCAGCGGCAGTGGAAGAGATTGATGGCGAACGCGGCGTCATCGTCAACACCGCGTCAATCGCCGCCTTCGATGGCCAGATCGGGCAGGCGGCCTATAGCTCCTCCAAGGGCGGGGTGGTGGCGCTGACCCTGCCGGTCGCGCGCGATCTCGCCCAGCACAAGATCCGGGTGATGACCATCGCGCCCGGCCTTTTCCTGACGCCGATGATGGAGGGCTTTCCGCAGCAGGTGCAGGATGCGCTGGGCGCGCAGGTGCCCCACCCCAGCCGCCTTGGCCGCCCCGCCGAATATGCGCAGCTGGTGGAAAGCATCATCCGCAATCCGATGCTGAACGGAGAGGTGATCCGGCTCGACGGCGCGATCCGCATGGCGCCGCGATAGGGCGATCCGGCTAGAGCATGATCCGA
>CAYLKZ010000008.1:0-52224 GCA_964384275.1 uncultured Sphingobium sp.
GCGCGAAATCGCCGCGCTTGCGGAGATCCGCCAGCCAGGCCTTTACAATCATTTCGCGAGCAAGGAGGATCTGTATCGCGCAGTGCTCGACCGGGGGTTGCGACCGCTGATCGAACTGATGGGCAACCTGCTTAATAGGCGGATTACGCAAGCGGACATGATCGCCCTGCCGGGGCGGATGACCGATCTTCTTGCCCGCCATCCGAACATTTCGGCGCTGCTGATGCAATCGATGCGTACGGCCGACGATACCGGCGGGCTGATCGCCCAGGAATGGCTCGATCGCTTGCTGCATTATGGCCGGCAAGTGAACGAAGCGAGCGATTTCGCCGAAGATTCCGTAGCCCTGACGCTCCGGCAGATCGCCTTGTTCAACCTGTGTTGCGGCTATTTCTGGGCAGAGCCGCTGATAGGCAAGATGACAGGTTCAAGCGCCCTCGCCCCCGACAATCTCGTCCGGCAAAAGCAATTGCTCGAACGGATCATGCGGGCGTTTCTTTCCGATACTTGAACGAGCGCATCCTCCCTGACCGGACATAGTGTCCGACACCTGCGGAATCATTCCCGCCGTTCGATCCTGGGCATGGGATAGGTGCCGTCCACAAGGGGAGCCATGGGGCCGTAAAAGCGGGCCGCGAGCTGGAAGCCGTCGCCGCGAGCCGTCGGCAGCCAGTTGCGGGCCTGTTCCGGGTCCGTAGGCCGGTCAGGTTGCAGGTAGAAAGTTACCCGGTTGTTCTTGATCGCAAAGGCATTGGCGGCAAGCTGATAGCTGGTGATGCTGTAGCGATTGATCGGGTTGGGGATGAAATAGCCCGCGGAATCATAGACCGGCAATTCCCAAAATTCGGTCACGGGCGGCAGGTTCGCGAGATCGAAGGTAATGGTATAGCGGCGATTGCCGTCCAGTGGGCGACCGGCGCTGTCGCGAAAGACATAGCCGATCGTATGCGACTGGTAGGGGACGGGCGTACCCCAGGCAACATCGTCGGCCCCCGCCTTGGTGACATAGTCGAGATCATCATGAAACAGGCTCGATTGCAGGCGCCAGCCATTCATGTCGACCAGGCTCGATTCCAGCGCAGCCTTTGCCTTTCGGCGTGCGGCATCGAAGCCAGACTGGGCGGCAGCCGATTGTTCCGGCGTCAGCCGGTCGGGGTCGAACAGCGCGCCTTCCCGCACGCCCAGCTTTGCGAGCCGCGCCAGCGTCGCCATCTCTTTCACGGAATCGGTCCGACGGGTGATGGCGGGATCGTTGATGGCAAGGCTGAGAAGCTGAAGATAGTCGATTGCGGTCATAGTCCGACCATAGTCGACGATCTGGCGCATGCGCGGGAAGGTGCGATAACCGCCGGGCACGACAGGCTGTTCGGCCAGCGGCGGGATGCTGCCACCATGGCGCTGCCACAGGCTGAGAGGAGCGGCGGCGATGCCGTGAACGAGCCTGCGGGCAGCAGCCATGTCTGCGGGGTCACGCGTCGTCACCGCGACGCGCGCGGCCAGCATGAAGCTGTCCGAGGTCGCGCGTACAATCTGGGTCGACCGGAACTCGGCCGGTATGGCGCCGCGCCATCGCGGCCCGACGATCAGATAGCGTTGAGCAGTCTTGCCGCTGAATTGCGAACCCGCCATGAAGAACCAGTTGGAGTTCTGGTCGCCCGCCTGAATGCTCCAATAGCGCTGGTCGGCAACGGCGGGCGTTTCGATGACGACCGGTTCCTGTGACACATCAAAGGCGCCGCCCGAATAGAGGGTAGAGGCGTTGATCGTGGTCGCATAGCGGACCGACGCATCCATGAGATTATCATTGGGCTGCATCCGGTTCACGCCGCGAAAGGCGGGCTGATCTTCAAGCTGCGTATAGACATAGCGCAATTCGTAGAAGCCTGCGATGTTGAGGCCCCAGTAAAAGGCCTCGCCTGTCAGCTCCCCGATCTCGGCAGATGTGAGGGTCGCGTCGAAACCGCTGGCGGGCAGGATGGGCAGAACAGCCTCAGCCAGTGAGCGCGACGGCTGGGCAGGCGGTGCGGCGGCCATCAGCAATGGAGCGCAAAGCGCGGAAATGAAAATATTACGCATTTATTGGCCTCCATGGCGGTGATCCCGCACTTTGTCTTTCATTCCAGCGATCGGCGTTTCAACGCGCCAATATCTTGTGCGGCGAGGTTCAGGACATCGCGCAAATAGGCCTGGACCGATCCGTTGCGCTTGGCGAGGTCGCGTCCCGGCGCCCGGCAGCGATCAATATCAGGCGCAGGAGCCGTCCATCTCACTGTCGATCTCGAGCAGTATCTTGCCCCGGACATGACCGTCCGCAATCCGTTCCTGCGCTGCGGCTGCCTTGTCGAGTGGCATGACATGGATCTCCGGTGCGCGGATGCGGCCCGCGGCCAGCGCGTCGACCAACCCGTTCAACTGCCGAGGCTGATTGGGGAACGTCGATGAAGCCACGACCACTTCGATCCCAAGCGCTTCTGCCCGCGCCATGTCCGGCATCGGTTCGTCCGCGATCAACGTCGAGATGGGGACCACCCGCCCCCCGCATTTTACCATCTCGATGGAATTGGGCAGGCTGCCCTGTCCGACTGTATCGATGACCAGATCGACACCGTCAGGCGCCCAGGCACGAACCGCATCCAGCGTACCGCCCTTCCGGTAATCGATGGCAAGATCGGCACCGAGATCGCGAACATAATCGAGATTCTGCGGACCGCATGTTGCCGCCACCTCGGCGCCAGCCATTCGGGCAAGCTGGATGGCATAGCTTCCGGTCCCGCCCGCGCCGCCATTTATCAGTATTTTGTGGCCGCTGGCGGCACGCCCGACATCGAACACCGCTTCCCATGCGGTCATGCCCGCCGTAGGCAGCGCGGCGGCATCACGCATGGGCACATGATCCGGCAGCCTGACGACCCGCTCCTGATCGGACGCTACATATTCGGCATAGGAGCCGCGCTCTCCGCGTCCCTGATTGGAGGCGGTGACGACACGATCCCCAACGGCAAGGCCGGTCACGCCTTCCCCGACTTCGGCTATGACGCCAGCCGCGTCGAAGCCCAGAACGAAGGGGAAGCGATATTCAAAGAAGGGGGCGAGCCAGCCTTCGCGCGCCTTCCAGTCGGCGGGGTTGACCCCCGCGAACGCAACCCGGATGACCACGCCTCCCGGCATGGCGCGGGGCCGTTCGATTTCGTCCATTCGCAACACTTCGGGTCCACCAAAACGGTCCAGTATAATTGCGCGCATCGTCATTTCCATCAGTCTCCAAACCAGCTTAGGCGATGGGCAGCCACCCCGCGCTATAGCCCCACCGCTACAGCAAGGACCGGCTTTCCTCGCTCAGGCGCGGCCGATGATCGCCCGTCAGATAGTCCGCGCGGGCCTTGGCCATCGCTTCGGTGAGTTCGGGATGGGTCGGCACCCAGAACTGCCCGGCGGCGATGCCGTCGAGGATGATCTCTCCCGCCTGTTCTGGCGTCAGCCCGTGCAGGCGCAGCATGTCGGCCATGATCAGGCGATGCTTTCCCGATGCCCTGCCTTCGTCACCCTCGACTGCGTCATCGAAGATGCGGGTGGCGACAGGGCCGGGTAGAACGCAGGATATGGAAATCGGCGCCCCGATCATCTCCATTTCCAGCGCCAGGCATTCGCTGAACGAAAGCACCGCATGCTTGCTTACCATATAGGGCGTCTGGATCGGCATCATGCCTAGCGATCCGACCGATCCGACATTGGCGATCCACCCGCGCTTGCCCGCCGCGATCATGCGCGGCGCGAAGGCGCGCACCGACTGGATGACGCCCAATATGTTGACCGCGATCGTCTTGTCCCAGGTTTCGGCGGGAATATCCCAGACATGGCCCAGCATCTCGATCCCGGCGTTGTTGACGAGCAGCGTCACGTCGCCAAATGCGTCATAAGCCCGCTCCGCCAGCCGGTCGAGCGCAGCAGCGTCCGACACATCGGTCGCCACCGCCAGCGCCGCGCCGCCCGCAGCGCGAATGAATGCGGCCACTTCTTCGGCCCGATCGGCGGCTATATCGGCGATCACCACCTTCATGCCGCGCGCTGCCGCAGCGCGCACGATGCCTTCGCCGATCCCGCTACCAGCCCCGGTCACCACGGCCACGCCGCCTTCCCATCCATCTCCATTCATGGCTTTGCTCCCTGATTCAATATTGCCTGATCGATCGCACAGAAGCTGTGGACCAATTGTGGGGCCACCAGATAATCGGGATATTCCGTGTCGAACCAGCGCTCGACATGGGCCCAGTGGACGGGATGGAGCATATAGGGCCCCTCAAGGCCCGCGCGGTCGGGATATTCCTGTTCCCAGATATGGGTCCACGGCATAGCGCCCGAAGCCTTGGCCGTCTCCGACAACTCCCAGCGCAAAATCGTGCGGACATGGTTCGGCATGGTCAGCGTGTCCCGTGCGAAAGCGGCGAGGCGCTCTGGCGTGGGATCACGGTTCGCGCAGAACATCGCGACCCGGTAGACGCCACCCACCGCATCCCCGGCTCCGCCTGCATGGGTGGTCTCGAATGCCGCCTCATCAAGCGAGGTCACGGTTCGATCATCCTCGATCAAGGTCCGGATCGCCCTCCCCTGCTCGCTCGTCATCGCGGCGGCGGCCGCGCCGCGATCGGCAAAACTGGCCCGCCAGATGAAATCGCCTCCATTATAGGAGCCAGGCAGCGTGGGCGCGGCAAGGCGGCTGATCGCGCCGGGCAAGCTCCGGGATGCCTCCGCCAGTGCCGCGCCAGCCATATCCCGGCGGCTTTCAACGACGCCAATCACCTTGAGCAGATTATACATTATCGAACTCCGCCAGCGCTTCGGCTTCGACCAGCGTATGCCGCTGTCGCGTCTCTATAAACTCGGCCGCATCCTCCCGCCACCAGCGATCCACATCGGGATCGAGACGCGCTCGTTGCTTGGCGCCCCACACCGCGCCGAGATCCGCCTGCATCCAGATGAAGAAGAGGCGATTGGTGCCATGAGGCAACCACATTGCCGGTTCGACGAGCCGATGGACCAAGATCATTCCGCGGGCCTGTGCACCGGGAACATAGCGGTCCATATAGGCCTGGTGGAGCATCTCGCCCTTGCCGGGCTTCGAGACGATTTCGTCGATCACATAGATCGGGCTGTGTTCAACGGACATCGGGCGTCATGCACCTTTCCTGCTCTGCATTGCATTTGCTGCTGTTGGAGATGCTCTCATGCTCAAGCACCTGCGTCAGTTCGCTGGCCGACCGCCGCCATTCTGCCTCGCGCTGCCTCAGCGTCAACAGTTTCGACCGGGCCTTTTCAGATATGCGGGGCGTGCCGGGCGGCAGCACGCGCTCAAGCTGCGCCATGCTCACCAGCCTCACTACCGGCGCATCTGTAGGCGCCAGAGGTTGATCCAACCCTTGCCACCGTATCAACATCAAGCCGGTAGGGTGGCCGACCGGGTCCAGCCAATTGGCGACGCCTGGATCGCGCAAGGAAACCACATATGTGTAGGACCCGTCGGGATTGACGATAGCCTGATCGTTCGACAGACTGCTGCTATGCAGGCCATAGTCAAACGGAACGTAAAGATTGCTGCCGAGCTGAAAACCCAGATAGCGCGCAGTTCCCTTTCGCACCGTGACGACCAGCGCCTTATCGCCCTCGAGGCTGAAATGGCCGCCCGTATTGGATTGACCTTGCAAACCGCCCGCACCGGTCGCTCTGGGTAGAGGCAGGGTGTTTACCGGGACATTGAAATTGTGCTTGGCAGGTATTTCGATCCACAGGCGGACCGATTTCTCCAATCCGGCAGCCACCGTTTCGGCAAGCGCCCTGTCGTCAGGGGTCGAAAGCCGTGGCCCATCGACCCGCTCGATTCGCAAGGTCATCGGGGCCTTGGACCAATCGGCCATGGTATCCCGGATCATCAACTGATCCGCGCCCTCCAGCAATTGCAGATAGTTGGACCGCCCTTCTCCCGGTTCAGGACCGAAATCCATGGTGAACGAGCCATCCGGTGCTGTATTCAGATTTTCCGATGAAATTATTCCGAATTGCTGGCCAAGATGACCTCCAGTAAAGGGCTTCATATCCGTAAGTTGGAACGACACATGGGCACTGCCATTGAGACGGCCCGCAATCCGATAGCGATGGCTGGATGAGACCGGCATGAAGCGATAGATGTTGTCCGGATTGACCAGACCATATTCGGCCCCCGGAAATCCGTTATAAAGTATTTTCGGACGGGACGGATCTGAGTTCGCGACCACCAGCGCAATGCAATAGGCCAGGTCGTGCACATACCGTTCGATATCGGGCAAATCGGCGATTGAAAGATGACCATGGTTGGCCTTGAGAAAGGCGATCGATTGCTCGATCTGTTTGACCACGACATCGCTCTTGATGAGCGTTGCGGCATGGCGCTCCAGACCTTGCTGGTCATCCGTCAATAGAATATTTGCATCTATATCCTCGACCGGCGCGGCATGCGCCGGAACCGCAGCGACGAACAGCACCGCCGCTATATCCCAAAGCAAAATTTTCCGCATTTCCACCTCCTGTTGGCGATAGGGAATGAGCGAGCAGCTTTGATCGCGCTGCGGGACTATTTCCTAGAAGGTGAACGACAGTTCCGCGCCGTAAGTCCGGGGTTCGCCGTAAATCGCGGCGGGCAGGACACCCTGATAATGAGCAATATAATATCTGGTGTTCGTCAGATTTTTGCCGAAGGCTGAAATTTTCCAGTTACCGAAGCCTAGCGGCAGGTCCGACAAGGTCAATCGTGCGTTGAGCAGCCCATAATCTCCGATAATAAAGTTCGGATTGCCCGTGTCCGTATGTTTTTTACTTTGCATGTAATAATCGATATACAGGCTGGGTTTGCCGATCCCGGTTTCCGGGAAGCGATATTCCAGGTTTGTCGAGATCGTGTGCTTGGGCGCTTCGATATAGGTATAGCGGCTACTGACATCATTTCCCGCAATATCCAAAATCTGGCGGTATTTCGCATCCAGATAGGCATAGTTGAAGCCGAAGGTCAGCGCCTGCGTCGGTTGCGCGGTGATGTCCACTTCCATGCCCCGGATTCTTGCTTTGCCCGCATTGAACACATCGGTAAGGGACGGATTAAGGGGATCGACCTGCACGTTGGTCTGGATATCCTTGTAATCCGACTGGAACAAGGCAACGTTCACCCGCAACTGCCTCGAAAGCAAGTCCGACTTGATCCCCAGTTCATAGGAATTGAGCGTTTCCGGCCCATAGCCTTCGCCGAAACGCTGTATAGAGGACGCGCGGATATTATAGCCGCCAGTTTTGTAACCCCGGGCATATTTGGCATAGATGTTGACGCCTTGGGACGCCTCATAACCGACGACGAGGCTCGGGCTGACATTGCTGAAATCACGACGCCCCAGACCCTGCGGCCCCACGATCGCGGGACCGCCAGTGGGCACGCTCGTCACCTGCAAGGTCGCGTTGCGCTCATCGCGTGACCAGCGCACCCCGCCGGTCAGATAGAGCGCCTCGATCGCGGCCGGGCGCAAGGTCGCCTGACCATAGACCGCATACGCCTTGTTATCGATCGTGATCGTGCGCTGGCTGCTCGGTCGGGAGATGATCTCCGACAGGTCGTAGCTGTCGGCATTTTCGCTGAAATAATAAGCGCCAAGAACATATTGGAGCTGACCGTTCATCAGTTCGCCGATCGCCTGAAGCTCTTGGGTAAACTGTTCCTGTTTCTGGTTAAAACGGTTCAGCGTTACAGGGAAGGGTCCACGCACGCCGGTAAAGCTGTTCTGATTGGTGAAGTTGCGTAGCTTGCGGTAACCCGTGATGGATTTCAGCGTCATGTTGTCGGCGATTTCCAGATCCGCGGTGAGATTGTGCCCCTGAGCGGTCACATCATTGGCAAGCAGATCGCGCACGAAGGGCGATCCCGCCGATGGACGATCTGCTTTTGCGGGGTAAAGAGGCGCCGCCAGCACGAAGGCTGGTGTATCGTTGATATCCGAACGATCATAGGCGTAGCGCAGGTCGATGCTATCCGTCGGCTGCCAATGAACTGCGGCGCGATAAGCGTCGCGCCGCTGATCGCCCCAGCGCTTGACGCCGGTGCCCGGATTTTGGACAAAGCCGTTCTTCCGGGCATGGAGATAGCCTAGCTCCACGGCAAGCCGGTCTCCGACAGGAATATTGATCCGGGTCCGCGAACGAAACTGGTGGTAATTGCCCAGGGTGAAGGTTTGGCTGCCGCCGAACACGCCCAATTCTGGCGCCTTGGTGATATAGTTGATGGCACCGCCGGTCGCATTGCGCCCGTATAGCGACCCCTGCGGCCCTCTCAGCACTTCGATGCGCTCGACATTTGCCAGATCGCTCGCCAAGCCTTGGCTGCGCGCCACATATACCCCGTCCAGATACACCGCAACCGAGGGATCGGCGGTAAGCTGGTCGTCATTATTACCGACACCGCGAATGAAGACGCGCGCCGTGCTCGAACTATTGGGGTGTGGCGTCACCTGCAAACTCGGCACACTCGAACGCAAGTCCGTAATGTCGTTGATGCCCTTATTCTCCAGCGCTCGGCTGGAAAGCGCGGCGATGGAGATAGGGGTGTCCTGAAGATTCTCCTCGCGCTTCTGCGCGGTAACGACGATTTCTTCTATGCCATTGTTATTTGTGGCATCAGAGGATGCGGGCGCTCCGGCCTGCGCCAGCGCGGAACCGGACATGATGGCAGCAAGCGCAACAAGGCCATAGGCCGTGGATGATTGATAAGAAGCCATTTTTCTCTCCCGATATTCCCCAATATCGTGCGGATCGCAGCAATGATCGCATTTCCGCAACGGCGGGGAATTGCGGGTGATCTTGTGTTCGATCGAGCGAAGGATAAACTACCGAATGGACCAAAAACCGGGATAGAATGGACCACTCACCCGCGATGCATCGTCCGCGCGGTTTACTTCAGGCGGTAGGCCCGATGGTCTCTCTGGCCTTGCCGACGGCGCGCCGGTGATCCGAAGGCGAACGGCCCGTCCAGTTCCGGAAGGCGCGCCGGAATGTCGTTGTATCGCTTAGACCGACACGCGAGGCGATCTCCCCCAGCGACAAGACCCCTTCATCGAGCAGATTTTGCGCGACCTCATAACGGGAACGCTCCTTCAGCTTGCGAAGCGACATTTCTTCTTCCGCAAGACGGCGCTTCAAAGTCGTGGCGCTCATGCTGAACATGGTGACCAATTGGGCAGTCGTGGGAAGTGGTTGCCGCTCCGCAAGCGCCCGGGCGAACACCGCGCCGATCCGCTCAGACAGCGGCGCGGTCTTGGATTGCGCAGTTGTCAACTCGAAGGGGAAGGTTCGGAGAAGCTGGGCGAGTTCGAACGGTGTGCGAACGACAGGACTCTGCAAATATCGCGCGGGGAAGCGCAGCAAATTCTCCTTTGCCGAATGTACGATCTGGCAGGACAGCAACCGCGCCGCCACGCTTTGGTCGATAAGGGGCGGATAGCACACATAGGCTATCAGCGGCTGGATATCCTCACCGATGAGCCAACCGAACAGCCGGTTATAGGTGGACAAGCCGGTAAGGTCGGAAAGATAGGCGCTGCTGTTGTGCGTGGCACGGAGCGAGCGCATCTGGAATTCGGCCTGGGTTCCCACGATCTTTACGGACAATTGCCCGCCCCGTCCGTTCAACATCGCACAGAAGCTTGCCGCACGGTCGATCACCTCGGCAAGCGTACCGCAGGTGATGACGCAGTGACACAGCATGTCGAACTCCGTTCGTGTCATTGGCGGCCGACTGGCGCTGCGACTTGCACGGTCTTCCAGAAATGCGATGCAATCGTGATAAACGGCGCTGAATGTATTTTGCGTCAGCGGGCCACTCCAGGCCGGGGCACACATTGTTCCTGAACGAATGGGTAGCCCGGCCCGCGCGAGGATCGCCCCCACATCACCACCCGCCTCGTCGACTTTCAACAACAATGCCCGCACCACTGACCAAGAAGGGCGCTTATTGGCGGGTTTCGAGATGTGCTTAGTCATGGCTGCTGCCGATGTTGCCTGTCACATATTTTCAGTGGCGCCATTGTTGGCGAGATGCCCTTCTATTATCAGCCGACCGCGAAATACAGGGGGCGCTACGGGATTATATGCTATCGTAGCAGTGACCTCTTGCCGTGCCAATGGCTTGCGGACCTTGAGAGAAGATCATCGAAGCAAGTTAACAGCAGCGGCTAGTGCCAGCATCATGACCATATTCCGCAAATTCCTTCATCGGCCGCGATGATCTGCAAGGCACCGGCCCCGATATCGGCAAGTCCATGCTGGTCGCGGGAGTCTGCCCGGTTTTCACCAACCGGGGCTGCGGGTCTGATAATCCGCCGTCACCGTGGATGGCCCCGTCCGCTTTGGCTTCCAAGTGGTGGTGGAGATGCCCCCATTGTATCAACCGATCCCCATCATCGGAAATGACTCGACAGGTCCTGAGCCTAATTTCATGAATATGATGAGCCGTCGCATGGTAAAATCTGAAAATGGCGGAAAAGCAGCTTCCACAGCCTCGAAATGATATTTTGTTAACCAAATCTGGTTAGCTCATTCCCGAATGGTACGGGAGTGAACGCCAAGTGGAACAGCGTGACAGTTTGCATTTCAAACAGAATGCTTCGCAGCTCGACGTCACGATCGTCATGCCTTGCCTTAATGAAATCCAGTCGCTCGAACATTGCATCGGCAACGCGCGGGCCGCGCTCGACCGGATTGAGGAAATCCATGGGCTGACAGGCGAGATCGTCATTGCCGACAATGGATCGACCGACGGCAGCCAGTTTCTGGCTACCAAATTGGGCGCGCGCGTCGTCAATGTCAGCCGCAAAGGTTATGGCGCGGCGATCATCGGCGGGTTCGATGCCGCTTTCGGTGGCTATCTTGTCATGGGAGATTGCGACGGCAGCTATGATTTCATGGATAGCGTTGCGATGATCGGTCAATTGATCGAGGGCGCCGATCTGTGCATGGGATCGCGCTTTCGCGGCGGCATAGCGCCGGGGGCGATGCCATGGAAAAACCGTTATATCGGAAACCCGGCATTGACGGGAATTCTCAACCTGTTTTTCCGGTCGGGCATAGATGACGCCCATTGCGGCCTGCGGGCGATTCGCAAGGAAGCCTATGCGCGGCTGGGTCTTGTCAGCGAGGGCATGGAATTCGCCAGCGAGATGGTCATCAAGGCTTCCCTTCTGGAATTTGACATCAGGGAAACGCCAGTGGTTCTCTCCCCTGATTTGCGGGATCGGCCGCCTCATCTTCGTCCATGGCGGGATGGCTGGCGCCACTTGCGCTATCTTTTCATGCTCAGCCCCACATGGGTTTTCGGAGTTCCCGCGCTGTGCGCGCTCGCGCTGGCGACGATGATATTGACGGGCGCCAGTCTGCATCAGGCTGGGCTGCTGCCCGGTTCGGGACATTTCGGCGACAGTTGGGTGATTGTCGGCGGGTTCATGGCCAGCTTCGCCCATCTCTCTCTCCTTATGGCGCTGGCAACGCATATTCACGGCGTCAACCGTGGCTATCGCAGACTGCGCCCGATGCTGGAGAAATACGGATCGTTGCTGACGCTGGAAACGGCTCTGCTTTGTGGAGGATGCCTGATTGGGCTGTCTGGCCTCGGCTTTGCCCTGACAGGCTGGCTTTGGGCCAAAGGCGGCTTCGTCGCGATGCAATCGGTTCTTCCGGTCACGCTGTCCGCGGTCGCCGGCACCATCGGCGCACAGACGATTCTGGGCGGATTCCTGCTGGCGATCATCGCCGGACACAAAACAAAGGTCGTGAAAAACAATCCCGTTTTCTCGGCGAGACAGGTTACCGCAAAGGATCTGGCCGCATGACACCGGATCGTTACCGTCCCCGCATGTGGCATACCGACTGGATGCTGTTGCGAGAGCTGGCGCGGGTAATTCGTGAGGAAACAAAAACATTTCTGCGGCCGGGACAGACAATGGTCGATCTGGGTTGCGGGCAAATGCCCTATCGTCGCGCAATCGAAGAGGCAGGCGTCATCTATCGCGGGGCAGACCTTGACGATAGCGCGGATCTGAAGATCGCGGCGGACGGCCAGGTTGACCTGCCGGATCATTCTTCCGACGCAGTGCTGTCGGTGCAGGTGTTGGAGCATGTGCGCGATCTCGACAGCTATTGCGCGGAAATCCGTCGGCTGCTGAACGAAAACGGCCTGTTGTTCCTGTCCACCCACGGGACGTGGCTCTACCATCCACATCCCGAAGACCATCGTCGCTGGACCCGCTCCGGCCTGAAGCATGATCTGGAAACGCGCGGTTTCGTGGTGGAAGATATAATCGCGATGGTCGGCCCGCTCGCAACCACGACCGTGTTGCGGTTGACCGGCTATGCATTCGTGCTGCGCAAGCTGCCCGTGGCAGGCCCTGCGCTGGCGGGAGCTCTTTCAATCCTGATGAATGCGCGTGCATGGCTGGAAGACAAAATAACGCCTCGTCAAATCAGTGCGGACAATGCCTGTATCTACTGGGTGCGGGCACGAACGGCCTGATGACCAGAAGGACCAGCCTTTCGTTCGTGGCCGTATCGGCCCTTTGCCTGGTGACGCACAATATCGTCATGATTGCCGCCGATTATGCGGGATTCGCCTTGCCGATATCGATAGGCCTGTCTTTCGCAATCGTCGTCATTATAGGGTATGTGGGCCATTCGCTTCTTACTTTCGGAGAGCCGCTGTCAATCGACGCAATAGCCCGCTACGGCGCGAGCATGGTGGTGGGTTCGGCAATAGGGGTGCTTATCCTCTTGTTCTGGAAAGTCGGGCTTGATCTGCCGATGATCATCGCTTCGCCTGCCGCAAGCGCCTGCACTTTAGCGTTCAATTTCAAGCTGAGCCGATGGGCCATCGCCCGGACAGCGGCTTCAGGGGAATGATGCCATGTCTTTTACTCAGGCTAAATCTCTTGTCCGGCCGTGATGCCCAACAGCTTGCGTTCCGTCTGGCAGCGCGGTCGGGAAAGGCCGCGCAGTATCTCGCCACGCGCGAATGGCGCGATGTTACGGAACAGAGCGGCTGGATAATCGGCGCGGTTGCGACCGAGCAGCCCTATCGTTCCGGGGTCCATGCGATGCTGTTTCCCAACCGCCTCGACACGACCATGCGGCTCGATCCGATCCGCGACTGACGAGCACGATGCGCTTCCTCATCGTCTCCCACTTCTTTGCCGCCCATGGCGGCGGCATCGAACGAGTCGCGGCGCATATGGGCCGGAATCTGGTCGAACAGGGGCACGAAGTGGAATGGGCCGCCAGTTCAGCGGACAGCCCATCCGATGAGCAGGGCGTCGCTCCTGTCCTCCTGCCTTGCATCAATCCCACCGAAGCGATGATCGGCCTTCCCATGCCGATTCCCGGTCCAAGGGCGCTGGCACGCTTGTGGAAAGCGGTTGGAAGAGCCGAGGCCGTCATCATCCACGACGCGCTTTATTGCACGTCCCTCTGCGCCATGGCCATGGCGAAGATACGGCGCAAACCGGTAATTCTCGTCCAACATGTGGCGGAGATCGCTTTTGCGAGTTCGTTGATGCGCGGGCTGATGGCGGTGGCCAATCGGCTAGTCACCCGTCCGATGTTGCGCATCGCGGATCAGGTAATATTCATCAGCGACACGGTACGCTCCTTCTTTGCATCCTGCCCGATGCGGCGTCCTGCCCTGTTGCAGTTCAATGGGGTAGATATCGCGCTATTTCATCCCAGCCATGGAGAGCGCGAACCTTCCGCCTCACCCCAAGCCGCCTGCCAGTCGGGCGGCTCTCCCCTGATTGCCTTCGTCGGTCGGTTCGTTGAGAAAAAGGGACTGGAAATAATCCGGGCGGTGGCAGGTTTGCGTCCCGATACACATTTCGCGCTGGCCGGAAGTGGACCGATAGATCCTCGGCAATGGAATCTGCCCAATGTTCATCTGCTTGGTTCTTTGCAACCGCCGGAGGTAGCCGCCTTGTTCCGCAGCGCCGACTGCCTTCTGCTGCCCAGCGTGGGAGAAGGCTATCCGCTGGTGATACAGGAAGCCATGGCGACCGGATTACCCGTCATCTGCGGAGACGAAAGCGCCCGTGCCGACCCCGGCGCAAGCCGATGGCTGCATGGCGTCAGGATCGATCTTCAAGATGTGGATGGCAGTGCCCGGAGGGTGGCCGATGCGCTGGATCGCTTGAACATCGATGAGCGGGAACGTCAGGCTATGGCCTGCTATGCCCGCGAGCATTATAGCTGGAAAGCCTTTGCAAGCCGTATTGGGGAGCTGGGCCAGATACTCCCCCGGTAGCGATTGCGCAAAACGCCCGCATCAGGGAGCATGGCGGAGATGCTCCCTGGAGGGATCAGCCACCCGGCGGGGCGGAGAGAGGCACGATACGACATCCGGCGCGAGAGAAAAGCAGCGCAGATTTTTCTTGCCCTGCTTTTCTTCTGGATGATGCAATCCCAAAATAATCGTTGATCGGGCGCAGATAACTATCCGGCACAAGCGCAATTCTTGCTCCGCTCGCACATAGTTTTTGCCGCAGCTCCGGGTCTACCTCTTCCGCAATCAGACGAATTGGTCGATTGTCGAGCGCGGGGCGGTTCAAAACCAGATCTGCCGCAAAGGGTGCACTGGAAGCAGTGATGATGGCATAATCGGCGTCGATTGCGCTGATCTGACGCGCTGGCCGCGCATAAGCGTCATAAAACCGATGCGCGAAAAACAGTTGAAGCGGTATCAGGATCAGAACGGTTCCTAACGATGCGCGACACGTCATCATGCGCCATCTCGGCAATTTCGAGCCGATCGACACCCAGCCCGATATCGCCAGCACTATGATATTTCCGATCAGCCCATGAAGATAGCGATAACCAAAGCCATGCCCCTGATAGGGAAGGATCGCCATCATGACGAAAAAGGTCAACCCGACGCTTGCGGCCAATGCCATTGGCACGGAATAGCGCCGCGCCGCTATCCCGGACTTCCAGAATCCGACGATTGCGAGAGGAAGGAGCAGTGGATGATTCCAGGCGATGAACCGCGCCAAATTCAACAACATCAACGGGATGGCCGCCCACCCGTTGCTTGCCACGGTTTCCGTCAGGCGGGATAGATAATCGACGCCCGGCGGACGATGGGCATCCGGCGAGCTTTGCACTGCATGCCACATGATCTCTGGCCAGCGGAGCCAGAATATCCCGATCAGCAGATAACCGATGAAGTAGAGAGACACTCTTTTCCAATCCCGCTGCAAAACCGGCAGCAACAGGATTGGCGCGGCGAATAGCGGGTGCATCAGCGGCTGATGAAGCCCGATCGCGACGAAAGCGACCGCCAGAGCCAAGAGATCGTGAGAAAAGCGGCGCTGGAGGAATAGCCATAACCAGAAAAGATTGAGGGTGAGATGCGCAGGCATCGCATAAGCGGTCATCCCTGTCAGCAATATCTGGCCCGAAAGCGCATAGAGCAACATGCCAACCCAAGCAGCTTCACGATCATTGGGCCATAGGTCGCGAATGCAACCCCAGAGAGCGAAGGCGCCCGCCGCCGTCCATAGCGGGCCAGTCAACTCCGGCCATCCCGTCAGCGCGGCAACCATGGCGCGAATGGCCGCGTTCATGGGCAGATAGGCTGAAACCCATGCCCCTCTATGCTCCGCAGGGTAAAGAAAAACAGTGTTGAGAGCATCGGAATGGTCACGCCACAAAGCCCCTATCGGCGCGGTGAGATGGCCGGAGGCGAAGATAAGGGCGTCGAATACCGCCATCTGCTCGTCCCGGCTCGCATCATATCCCGACAAGACGAGCCGATGCCCGGCAAGGCAGAAGAAAAAGAGAGCGCTGGGAACGATCCAGACAGGTATTTTTTGCAAAGGCAAAGTGGCTTTGCAAACAGCGAAATAGCGCAAGGGTAGAAAGCAGAGCAATGCAATGACCAAAAGCAGCCATATATCCTGCGATAAAAAGTAGAATTTGGTCAATTGATGCATTCTTTCGATATTTTAAATGCCATTAATCTTGTTAAGGATTCAAATATGAAAAATCATGTATTTTTTCGTTGATCGGGGGCTTCGCCGGAAAAAGGGAGCTTATCACGATATCGCCTCCGTTGTTTTGACTGTCAAATGAAGCGTAGGCGGCAACGCGGCTGCGCTTTCCCATGAACGCGCCTGAGAAAAGTAGCAGTATATCGCCCCAGTGTCCGGCTATAGCCTTGGCTGACACAGTTAACTGGCGGCATCGCCTCAATCGCCTGTCTGCAACGGAAAGTCGGTCGCTCAAGGCACTGGACAAGACGCCCTCAACGGACGGAAGGCTTCTTCTGGCCAATTTCGTCCTTCGCCGGTTATGGTGGGCCTCAAAACAGGAGAGACGGAATGGCTTATGCTCTGGCCTTGCCCAGAATAATGCGTGTCGGCGCCGGGGCGTCGCGGGAGCTTGCGGATCTTCTTTCCGGCCTTGGCCTTTCCGCGCCGCTTATCGTTACCGATCCCTATCTCGCGGGGACGGATCATCTCCGGCAGCTGATCGAGGATTTGCGCGCCGCCGGGGCGGAGCCGGGCCTCTTCAGCGAGACCGTGCAAGAACCGACAGTCCAGTCCATCGAGCGGGCGCTGGAGGTCGTCAGGCAGGCGAGCTATGACTGCATCGTCGGCTTTGGCGGTGGCAGCCCCATCGACAGCGCCAAGGCGATAGCGGTTCTGGCGAGCCATGGCGGGACGATACGCGATTACAGGACGCCCCATGTTCAGGACGTGCCGGGCCTGCCGGTCATCGCCATTCCCACCACGGCGGGCACCGGCTCCGAAGCTACGCGCTTCACGATCATCACCGATGAGAGCTGCGACGAGAAGATGCTCTGCGTCGGGTTGGCCTACCTGCCGGTGGCCGCGCTGATCGACTATGAGCTGACGATGACCATGCCCCCGCGCCTGACCGCCGATACGGGGATCGACGCGTTGACGCATGCGATCGAGGCCTATGTCTCGCGCAAGGCCAATCGCATGTCGGACATGTTCGCCCTGTCAGCCATGCGATCGATCTTCCCTAATTTGCGCAGGGTGTGGAACGACCCGCAGGATCGCGCCGCGCGCGAGGCGCTGATGCTGGGGGCGACGGATGCAGGCATTGCCTTCTCCAATTCCTCGGTCGCGCTGGTGCATGGGATGAGCCGCCCCATTGGCGCCCATTTCCATGTGCCGCATGGGCTCTCCAATGCGATGCTGCTCCCGGCGATCACGGCGTTCAGCGTGCCTGCGGCGGCGGAGCGCTATGCCGCCTGCGCGCGCATGATTGGGGTCGCGTCGGATCAGGAAGGCGACCAGAGCGCAGCGGCGCGGCTCGTGGAGGAACTACGGACACTGAACCGGGATCTGGACGTCCCTTCCCCGGAAGCCTATGGAATTGATCGCGATAAATGGCAGGCCCTGCTGCCGGTGATGATCGAGCAAGCCTTCGCGTCCGGCTCGCCGTCCAACAACCCGCTCGTGCCCACGCCAGAAGAGATGCGGGAGCTTTACACGGCGGCCTGGGCATAAGGCGGCCCACTTGCGGCCCCGGCGAGCAGATTTGTCTCTTTTTATGCCACAAAAGCCAGTCGTCGAAGATTGCATTCTGATGTGTGAAACGTCATGAACGGCGCATGATCACTTCCCATCAAATGCGCGCGGCGCGCGCCCTTCTTGGAATTGACCAACGCCAGTTGGCGACGTTGGCGAACGTCTCGCTTCCGACCATCCAGAGGATGGAAGCCTGCAACGGGCTGGTTCGCGGTGTGATCGACACAGTTATGAAGATAATCAATGCGTTGGAGACCGCCGGTATCGAATTTATCGGCGAACATGCCGCCAGCAAGGGCTTCGGGCGCGGGGTCCGGATGAGGGAAACATCGGCGGGAGAACTTCCCCGGCCCGTCCCGTCGATCCTGTTCGATCAGTACGAAGCCGCGCCGGATCCCTGATTCGGGGGGAATATCGCCAGTTCGCGACCGCGCTGCACGCGATGCGATGCACCACCGCCGTGGCCGGTAAGCGCCGTCCGCCGATGCAGGCGGCATGTCGCGCGCTCACAGCGGGGAAAAAGTGCCAAAATCCTCGCCGGACCTTCTGCCCGGAGAGGAAAGGCCGCCGCAGCGAAACCTAGAATAGCGCAATGTCGCTGCGGTTGCGGCACCTTCCCCCTTATTTCACATCATCGGATGGTCACTTCGCTAAAAAGGTCAGAATTCCGTCCAATCGTCATCGTCGCCCTTGAGGGCAAGGTTGCCTATGGAGGAAACCACGCGGGCGGGCCGGGCAGGCGCCGCGCTTGCGGCCCGCACGGGCTGGGCCAGAGGAGACGCGCCATATTGCGGCATCTGGAAGCGGGAGACCTGCCGACTCAGCTGCTCCGCCTCTTCCGCAAGGCTTCGCGCGGCGGCCGTGCTTTCCTCGACCATCGCCGCGTTCTGCTGCGTCATCTGGTCCATGCTGGAAACGGCGCTGTTGATCTGCGACAGATTTTCCGCCTGATGCCGGGCGGAGCACGCGATTTCCTCAATCGCCCCGCGCAAGTCACCAATCCTCGTCAGGATCGAACTCAGCACCTCTCCGCTCGCTCCAACCCGCTCGACACCGCGGGAGACATCAGCCTGGCTGGTGCCGATAAGCTCCTTGATATCCTTGGCCGCCGTCGTGGTTCGCGACGCCAGCACCCTCACCTCGCTCGCCACGACCGCGAAGCCCCTGCCCGCCTCTCCGGCGCGGGCGGCCTCCACCCCGGCGTTCAGCGCGAGGAGATTGGTCTGGAAGGCGATGCCGTCGATAACGGCAATGATCTGGCTGATCTGTTCGGACGAGGTCTCGATCGCGCTCATCGCCACCATGGCGTCGGCGACGACCTCGCCGCCATGCTCGGCCTGCTTGTGGACGGAAACGACCGCCTCGTTCGCCGAGTTCGCGTTGGAGGCCGTGTCGGTGACGATAGTGGTGATCTGCTGCATCGCGTTCGCGGTTTCCGCCAGTGCTGACGCCTGCTGCTCCGTACGGTTGGCAAGGTCGTCCGAGGCGCTGCGAATTTCGCGGGAGCTGGAGGAGATGGCGGTCACGCTTGCGATGACCGAGTTCAGCACCTCTTGCAGCGAGGCGACCGCCGCGTTGAAATCCGACTGGACGCGCGCATATTCGACCGGAAGATCCCTGACCTGCGGCGTCAGGTCGCTGGCCGCCAGCGCCGCCAGCGCCTCGCCCAGCCGCTCGACGACCTGCCGGGTCTTGTCTTCCGTCGCGTCGAAATAAGTGGAAAGCGCCACGTCCATGTCGAGCAGGGCGATCTTGACGAACAGCGACAGGCGTTTGGCGAGGGCGCGGCGGCCCGGAACGAAGCGCCAAAGCCCCGGCGCGACCATCGCGTGGATGATGTCCTCGGCCACGAGCGAATAACCGCCGATATACCATTGGGGCTTGAGGCCGATACGGGCGTGCACCCGGCCGATATTGGCGGCCCGGTCGAAATAGGCATTGCCGAGGCCGTTGGCGAACAGGTCCAGCCAATGGTCGCGCTGCGCGCTTTTGGCGCGCTCCATATGCCCCTGTCCGCTGAAGAAATGGGCAAGCGCCGGAACCGAGGCGATCCTGCCGTAAAATCTGGCCAGCGCTGAGCCGATATATTTGTCCAGCACCCGCTTGACCCCCGCGCGGCTATGCCGGTCATCCGTTTGCAGCCCGTAGAAGGCCAATCGGTCCGAAAAGTCCATCTTTTCCATAGCCTCACTCTTTCTCCGGAAGCCAGTTCCGTATTCGCCTGCGTCCATGGGGCGGGATGCGGATTGCATCCTTTCTCATGCAGTCCGACATCACGCTTTCTTGCCAATCGGTTCGGGATCATACGAACCCTGCAATGCCCCGATCCCTGTTCGTCCAAATTTCAGTCTTTATTATCAACGATATGTGTAAAAAATTGATTATGATATTTTATACATCATTTATGAGGTAATGTTTTCGGCGGCCATCCTGCGGCGGGCTTATCCGGTCGTTTCCTGACGCGTCGGGACAGGCGGCAGAGCGGCCTGCGATCGTCATTTATCGGCGGAGCCGACCCATGCGCGCACGGCCGGAGCGCTTCCAGGACAGGATTGCGTCAGGGAAGCACGCATCGCCCCGGCGCCACGCTGCCCCGACCCGCCTTTCGTCGAATCGTCCAGAAGGCCACCGGGTGACAATATTTCAGAGGCGGCGCATCTTCGTGCGCCGCCCGTCACGCAACCGAGAGACGGGCCACCACGGTCGTCATCGCCGCATCGCTATAGAAAGTATAGTCGTTGCCGCTCTGATCATAATGGGCCGAAGCATCGACGGCCAGACTGTCGCCGCCATCGAATCGCAGCGTCAGCGTCGAGTCGTTGCCATTGCCGACGATGGACTGGATGAAGTTAGCGTCCACCGTCAGGTTCGCATCGACATTGCTGCCGGTAAAGTCGATCTCTTCCGTATGGGTCAGGATCGCGGCCAGCGAGGCGGCATCCACCGACCCGCTGTTGTCGGCCAGCGTCACGCTGTCATGGCCCGCGCCGCCGTCGATGCTCCAGCCATGGCCGAAGCCCAGCAGGAACTGGTCGTCGCTACCACTGCCCAGCACATGCTCGATGCCCGACAATGTATCGCCATTGGCATCGCCGGAAGAGCCGGTCCCCGTCGCGCCGGAGAGGTCGAGCGTCACCGCGGCGGCGGACCCGGCATAGCTGGCCGTGTCATAGCCCGCGCCGCCGTTCAGCGTATCGCCGCCAGCGCCGCCGATCAGAAGATCATTGCCGTCGCCGCCATTGATGCTGTTGGCATTGCCATCGCCGACCAGCATATCGTCAAAGTCCGAGCCGGTCAGATTTTCGATGCTGCTATAGCTGTCGCCAGCCGCGTCGCCGCTATTGGCTCCGGCATTGGCGAGGCTGGCGGTCACGCCACTGCTCGCCGTCGCATAGCTCGCGGTATCGCTACCCGAGCCGCCGATAAGCGTGTCGCCACCAGCCCCGCCGATCAGCACGTCATCGCCATTGCCTCCGTTCAGGATATTGGCGTTACCGTCCCCGATCAGGATATCGGCGAAGCTGGAACCGGCCAGATTCTCTATGCTCACATAGCTGTCGCCTGCCGCGTCACCGCTATTGGCCCCGGCATTGGAAAGGCTGGCGGTCACGCCACTGCTCGCCGTCGCGTAGCTGGCCGTATCGCTGCCCGAACCGCCATCGAGCACGTCACCGCCTGCGCCGCCGATCAACACGTCGTCGCCATTGCCGCCACTCAGGCTGTTAGCGAAAGCATCGCCGATCAGGATATCGGCAAAGGCCGAGCCGATGAGCCCCTCAATGCTCGTATAGCTATCGCCCGCCGCGTCGCCCGTATTGGCGGAGGCGTCGGCCAGGCTGGCAGTGAGGCCATTGCCCGCCGTGCTATAGCTGGCGACATCGTGGCCGGAACCGCCATCGAGCACATCGGCACCGGCTCCGCCGATCAGCACGTCATTGCCCGCCCCGCCCATCAGGGTGTTGGCGTTGCCGTCGCCGATCAGCGTATCGGCAAAATCGGAACCGGCCAGATTCTCGATGCTCACATAGCTGTCACCGGCAGCATCGCCGCTATTGGCTCCGGCATTGGCGAGGTTGGCGGTCACGCCGCTGTTCGCCGTCGCATAACTGGCGGTATCGCTGCCCGTGCCACCGTCCAGCACATCCCCGCCAGCGCCGCCGATCAGCACATCGTCGCCCGCGCCGCCCGTCAGAATATTGACATTGCCATCGCCGATCAGCGTATCCGAATAGGCCGAACCGATCAGATTTTCGATATTGACGAGGGTATCCCCCTGCGCGTCGCCACCGACGCCGGAACCGCCGAGAGTGACGGAGACGGCTGAAGCGGACCCCGCATAGTCCGCGGTGTCGTTGCCCGTGCCGCCATCCAGCACATCGGCACCGGCTCCGCCGATCAGCACGTCATTCCCCGCCCCGCCCATCAGGGTGTTGGTGTTGCCGTCGCCGATCAGCGTATCGGCAAAATCGGAACCGGCCAGATTCTCGATGCTCACATAGCTGTCACCGGCAGCATCGCCGCTATTGGCTCCGGCATTGGCGAGGTTGGCGGTCACGCCGCTGCTCGCCGTCGCATAGCTGGCGGTATCGCTGCCCGTGCCACCGTTCAGCACGTCCCCGCCAGCGCCGCCGATCAGCACATCGTCGCCCGCGCCGCCCGTAAGAATGTTGACATTCCCATCGCCGACCAGCGTATCCGAATAGGCCGAACCGATCAGATTCTCTATGCTGATATAGCTGTCGCCCGTCGCATCGCCGCTGTTCAGCGCCGTGTTGGAAAGATTTGCGACCACGGCCCCTGCCGCGCTGGCGTAGCTCGCGGTATCGAAGCCCGAACCGCCGTCCAGCACATCCGCGCCCGCGCCGCCGATCAATATGTCATTGTCGTCGCCGCCAGACAGGGTGTCCGCCCCTGCTCCGCCATCCAGCACATCGTCGCCGGAACCGCCCTGAAGGCTATCGTCGCCGCTGCCACCATGGATGGAATCGCCGAAGGCACTGCCGATCACGATTTCGAAACCGCTCACTACATCGCCTTCCGCATCGCCGCCGCTATTGGTCCTTCCATCCAGATAGACAGTGACTGCGCTCGCCGAAGCGGCATAGGAAAGGGTGTCGATGCCCGCTCCGCCCGAAAGCGTATCGGCACCGGCACTGCCGTAGATAACGTCGTTGCCGCCAGCGCCATCCAGAATTTCCGCGCCCGAACCGCCGGTCAATATATCGCTGAAGTTCGTGCCGATGACACCTTCGATCGAAATGAAGCTGTCCCCCGTCGCGTCCGCGCCCGACACGACCAGAGAGCCGCTGGCGAAGCTCGCCGTGATGCCCGAAGAGGACGTGATATAGGAGACGCTGTCCATGCCCGCGCCGCCATCCAGCACGTCGCCGCCCGCGCCGCCGATCAGGATGTCGTTGCCGGACCCGCCCACCAGCGTCTGGCTGCCCGCCGTGCCATAGAGCACGTCGTCAAAGGCGGAGCCGGTCAGGTTTTCGACATTGGTGAGGCGATCGCCAGCCGCTTCGCCACCGATCCCTGCGGTGCCATCCAGATAGACGGTGACGCCGGTTACTGCCGTCGCATAGCTGACGGTATCGATGCCTGCGCCGCCATCGATGAGATCCGCGCCTGCGCCGCCCGACAGCGTATCATTGCCGTCGCCGCCGTTCAGAATATCGTCGCCGACATTGCCTTCGAGATAGTCGTCGCCATCGCCGCCGTTCAGCGTTTCATTGCTGTTCGAACCGATGATGATATCGTTGAAGGAAGAGCCGATGATCCCCTCGACCGAGAGCAGCGCATCGCCTTCGGCATAGCCGCCGGTCGAGGTCCGTCCGTCCAGATAGAGGGTGACGCCCGCGTTCGAGTCCGAATAGTCGGCGGTGTCGGTGCCGAACCCGCCATTGAGCTGATCCGCGCCCGCGCCGCCGAGCAGATAGTCGTTCCCCGCGCCGCCGTTCAGCACATTGTCGCCGCTGTCGCCATAGAGGAAGTCGTCGCCCGCGCTGCCGATGACATTTTCGATGCTGACATAGGTGTCGCCCTGCGCGTCGCCGCCGCTGCCCGAAAGCGTCATGAGATTGACCGTCACCGCCGCGAGCGAGGCGCTGTAATCCACCGTGTCACGCCCGTTGCCGCCGTTCAATATGTCGGCGCCCGCGTCCCCCTTCAGGAGATCGGCCCCGTCATTGCCGAACAGCATGTTCGCGCCGCTATTGCCCCACAGCACGTCGTCATAAGCAGAACCCTGAAGGTTCTCCATATTGTAGAGCCGGTCGCCCGCCGCTTCGCCGCCGATGCCGAGCGTGCCGTCGAGGCCGATCGTAACGGCAGCGCCGCTGCCATTATACCAGGCGGTGTCGATCCCCGCGCCGCCGTCGATGATGTCCGCGCCGCCAAGGCCGTGGAAATCTTCATTGGCGGCGGTGCCGGTCACGGTGTCGGACAGGTTCGTCAGGTATATGTTCTGGAAATTGACATAGGTATCGCCCTGCGCCTCGCCGCCGATGCCGGTGGTGGTGCCGTTCAGGTTGATGGTGACGCCCGCCGTAGCGGAAACGACCCAGGGCGTGTTCAGGCTGGACCCGAAATAGAGGGTGTTATAGCCCGCGCCGCCGTCGAGCGCATCCGCGCCCGCGCCGCCACTGATCATATCATCGCCCGCGCCGCCATTGATGATATCGTTGCCGTCCAGGCCGAGCAGCACGTCATTCCCCGCCCCGCCCAGCAGGACGTTGGCCGCGGACGTGCCGGTGATCACGTCGTTGAAGGCAGAGCCGGTGACATTCTCGATATTGGTGTATGTATCGCCATGGGCATCGCCATTGGTGCCGACGCCCGTCACCAGATCGACGATGACGCCGGCGGAACTCAGCGCGTAATCCACGGTGTCGATGCCCGCACCGCCGTCGATGACGTCAGCCCCGGCCCCGCCCAGAATGGTGTCATCGCCATTGCCGCCGCGAAGGCTATCGACGCCCGCGCCGCCATCGATGATGTCGTTGCCGTCGCCGCCTTCGATCACGTTCTGGCTCGAATTGCCGATCAATATGTCGTTATGGTTCGATCCCCGCAGATACTGGAAATTGGAGAAGGTGTCGCCCGCCGCATCGCCGAGGGTTCCGGTTCCGGTCGCCAGCGACGCGGAAACGGCGCTTGTTGCGGATGCATAGCTGAGCGTGTTGATGCCCAGTCCGCCATCCATCACGTCGGCACCCGCGCCGCCGTCGATGGTGTCGTTGCCGTCATCGCCGTAGAGCGTGTCGTTGCCCCCGCCGCCGTTGATCACATCGGCGCCATTGCCGCCCCAGATGGTGTTGGCGTTGATGTCGCCCGTCAGGGTGTCAGCGCCGCCCGACCCGATCAGGTTTTCGAAGCCCGAGAGCACATCGCCCTGCGCATCGCCGCCCGTGCCGGTGTTGGTCAGCAGGCTGACATTCACCGCGACCGAGGAATTGGCGTAGCTGACGGTATCGATGCCGTCGCCGCCGTTCAATATGTCGGCGCCGCCGCCGCCAATGATGATGTCGTTGCCCGCGCCGCCCGTCAGGATGTTGACCGCCGAAGAGCCGACAAGATAGTCCGCATAGTCCGAACCGACCGCATTCTCGATCGAACCGGCGACATAGACGTCGCCTTCCGCATCGCCGCCAGTATTGCCGGTGCCGGTGCCCAGGTTGATGGAGACGCCCGCGAGGCTGGCGCTGTAATCGACCGTATCGATGCCCGCGCCGCCGTCAAAGCTGTCCGCGCCCGCGCCGCCGATCAATATGTCGTCGCCCGCGCCGCCGATCAATGCGTCGTCGCCCGCGCCCGCATCGATCCGGTCGTTGCCCGCATTGCCATAGATGGTCTCGCCATTGGCAGAGCCGATGAACGTGTCGTTGAGGCCGCCGAGCAGGAAAGTTTCCACGCTGGTGAAGGTGTCGCCCTGCGCCAGACCCGTCGAAAGCGCCGCGTTCAGCAGGTTTACGGTGATCGCCGTCGCGGACATGCTGTAATCCACGGTGTCGGTGCCGGTGCCGCCGTCGATGGTGTCGGCCCCGAAGCCGGGACGGATGATATCGTCACCCCCGCCGCCCAAAATCGTGTCGGCGTTGCTCGATCCGTTGATGATATCCGCCAGCGCCGAGCCGACGACGCGCTCTATCCCGATCAGGATATCGCCATTGGCGTCGCCCGCCGTGCCCGCCGTGCCGTCCATGTTGACGACCACGCCGCCCGAGGAGGAATAATCCGCCGTGTCGAAGCCCGCGCCGCCGTCGAGAATATCGGCGCCCGCGCCGCCGACCAGCACGTCATCGCCCGCGCCGCCTTCCAGCGTCTCGTTGATGCCGGTGCCGTAGAGGGCGTCGGCATGGTCCGAGCCGATCACGCGCTCGACATTGATGATGATATCCCCGGCTGCGGTGCCGCCAGAGGACGCCGTGCCGTCCAGCCGGACGGTCACGCCCGCGAAGGAGCCGCTATAATCGATCGTGTCGAACCCGGTGCCGCCGTCGATGCTGTCGGCCTGATTGAAGCTGACGAAGCTGTCATTGCCGCCCCAGCCCCACAGCACCGTCGCCGTGCTGACGTTGCCGCGCAGCGTGTCGCCATAGTTGAGCGAGCCTTCGATCCGCTCGATGCCGGACAGGATATCCCCGGCCGCCCAGCCGCCCGAACCGGCGGTGCCGTCGCTGGAGATGCTGACCGCCGCGTTGCTGTTGCGGTAATCCGCGACGTCGAAGCCGTCGCCGCCGATGATCTGATCCGCGCCAAGGCCCGATGCGATGACATCATCGCCTTCGCCGCCGTTCAATATGTCGTTGCCCGCGCCGCCGAACAGGAAGTCGTTGCCCGCGCCCGAAAGGATCGTGGAGCCGGTGCCGCTGGCCGTGATCTCGTCCGCCTGCGCCGAACCGATGACGATCTCCACATCGAACAGCCGGTCGCCTGCGGCATCGCCGCCCACGCCGAAGCTGCCGTCCATGTAGATCTTCATGCCGGAGCTGGTCGAGGCCGAATAATCGACCGTGTCGATCCCGTCGCCGCCGCGATAGACATCCGCACCGCCGCTGGCGATGAACATGTCGTCACCCGCGCCGCCGGAAAATTCCTCGTCCGCGGCATTGCCCTCGAAACGGTCGGCAAAGGCGGAACCGATGACCTTTTCGATGCCGGTGAGGGTATCGCCCTGCGCATCGCCGCCGCTGGAGACGCCGCCGGTGCGGATGGTCACGGCGCTGGCGGAGGCCGAATAGTCCGCCGTGTCGATGCCCGCGCCGCCCTCCAATATGTCCGCGCCGGTGCCGCCGATCAGGATATCGTCGCCGATGCCGCCACGCAGCACGTCGTCGCCCGCGCCGCCGCGCAGGATATCGTCTCCGTCGAAGCCATCGAACACGTCGTTGCCGCTGCCGCCGATCATCAGATCGCCAAGGCGCGAACCCTGGAACTGCTCGATCGAAACGAAGGTGTCGCCTTCCGCATCGCCGCCCGAAGCGATGCCGAGCGAAAGGTCGATGGTGACGGCCGCGCTCGATGTCGAATAGGTCACGGTATCGATGCCGTCGCCGCCATCCAGCCGGTCCGCGCCGCCATCCCCGCGCAACACGTCATTGCCCAGCCCGCCGATCAGCGTGTCGCTGCCGGAGCCGCCGATCAGCACGTCGTCGCCCGCGCCGCCTTCCAGCCTGTCGTCGGAGAAGGTGCCGGTGATGGTGTCCGCATAGGCGGAGCCGATGACCGCCTCGATCCCGGTGAGGCGATCGCCCGCCGCCAGATCGCCGCTGCTCGCCGACCCGTCGAGATAGACGGTGACACCGCTCGCCGCCCCGCTATAGTCCGCCGTGTCGAAGCCCGCGCCGCCGATCAGCGTATCGGCGCCAAGGCTGCCGACCAGCATGTCGTCGCCCGCGCCGCCTTCCAGCGTTTCGGCTCCCGCGCCGCCGATCAGCGTGTCGGCATAGTCGGAACCCAGCAGCCGCTCGATGGAATTGAGCACATCGCCCGCGGCCTCGCCCGCCGTGCCGCTGTTGGTTGCAAGGCTGACGGTCACGCCCGCCGTCGCATGTTCGTAGGAGGCAGTGTCGAAGCCCGCGCCGCCGTCGATCACGTCCGCGCCCGCGCGGCCTTCGATCACGTCATTGCCGTCGCCGCCGATCAGCGTATCGACGCCCGCGCCGCCCACAAGGGTATCGGCATAGGAAGAACCGACGACGCGCTCGATATTGACCAGCACGTCGCCCGTCGCGCTGCCGCCCGCGCCCTGATCGATGCCGTTATTGTAAACGGTGACGCCGGAGGTGGAGCCGGAATAGTCGGCGGTGTCGAAACCGTCCCCGCCATCCAGCATGTCGCCACCCTGGCCGCCGATCAGCGTGTCGTCGCCATCGCCGCCCTGCAAGCTGTCGCCGCCCGCGCCGCCATCCAATATGTCGTTGCCCGCGCCGCCGACCAGCGTGTCGATGCCCGCCGATCCGGTGATGACATCGTCATGAGCGGAACCGATGACCCGCTCGATGCTGGTCAGCGCATCGCCCATGGCGTCGCCCGCCGTGCCAGTGCCGAGCGCCAGATTCAGTGCGATGCCGCTCGCCGAGCCGGAATAGTCGGCAGTGTCGAAGCCCTCGCCGCCGTCCAGCATGTCCGCGCCCGCGCCGCCGATCAGGCGATCGTCGCCCGACAGGCCGAGCAGCGTATCGTCGCCGGTGCCGCCATGGAGCACATCGCCGAAGGCAGAGCCGCGCAGCGTCTCGACATTGGTGATGATGTCGCCCTGCGCATCGCCGCCGACGCCTGCCGTGCCGTCGAGATAGGCGGTGACCGCCGCGCCCGACGCCGAATAATCGGCGATGTCGTTGCCCGCGCCGCCGTCGATCATGTCAGCGCCAAGGCCGCCCGCGATCACATCGTCACCCAGACCGCCGAGGAGGGTGT
Source organism: uncultured Sphingobium sp. (assembly GCA_964384275.1). Classification (GTDB taxonomy): domain Bacteria; phylum Pseudomonadota; class Alphaproteobacteria; order Sphingomonadales; family Sphingomonadaceae; genus Sphingobium. The sequence goes on from CAYLKZ010000008.1 coordinate 28,518, forward strand.
CGTCGCCGTCGAGGCCCTGCAACTGGTCGTTGCCCGCGCCGCCTTCGATCACGTCATTGCCGAAGCTGCCGGTGATCGTGTCGGCAAAGGCGGAGCCTACCACCCGCTCGATGGAATTGAGCACATCGCCCAGCGCTTCGCCGCCCGTGCTGGCCACGCCATCCATGCGGACCGAGACTGCGGCGGTCGCCGCGCTGTAATCCGCAGTGTCGAAACCCGCGCCGCCATCGAGGCTATCGGTGCCCAGTCCGCCGATCAGCGTGTCGTCGCCGTCGCCGCCAGACAATGTATCATTGCCCGCGCCGCCCGAAAGCAGGTCGTTGCCCGCGCCGCCAATTATGGTGTCGGCATTGGCCGTGCCATAGATGCTGTCCGCCTGGCTGGTGCCGATCACCTGCTCGATGCCGGTCAGCCTATCGCCCTGCGCAAAGCCGCCGCTCGACGCGGTGCCGTCCATATAGAGGGTGATGGCGACCGCGTTGTTCGAATAGTCCACGGTATCGAAGCCCGCGCCGCCGATGAGCGCATCCGCGCCCGCGCTGCTGTAGAAAATATCGTCGCCCGCGCCGCCGTCGATGGTTTCAGCATTGGCGGACCCGTAGAAGGTGTCGAACTGGCTGGACCCGATGACATTTTCGATCGAGACCAGAAGATCTCCCTCGGCATCGCCGCCGCTCGACGCGGTGCCGTCCAGCCGGACTGTCACACCGGCGAGCGAGGTCGCATAGGTCGCGGTGTCGAAACCGTCGCCGCCGTCGAGCAGATCGGCGCCCAGACCGCCCGAGAGCACATCGTCGCCCGCTTCGCCGAACAAGCTGTCGTCGCCGCCGCCGCCCTGCATGATGTCATTGCCCGCGCCGCCCAAAATCGTCTCGGCCGCATTGCCGCCGTTGAGGCGATCGTCATAGGCGGAACCAATCAGCCGTTCGATGCTGACGAGGATATCGCCCGCCGCGTCGCCCCGGCTGCCGCTGGTGCCGTCCAGATAGACGGTAACGGCCTGAAGCGCGCCCGAATAGCTGACGGTATCGAAGCCGGAGCCGCCGTCGAACTGGTCCGCGCCCGCGCCGCCGATCAGCATGTCGTCGCCCGCGCCGCCCTGAAGCACGTCATCCCCCGCGCCGCCGGATATCACGTCATTGCCCGCGCCGCCGACAATCACGTCGTCGCCCGCCGAACCCCCGAGGGTATCGTCGAAGGCGGAGCCGATCAGCCGCTCGATCGTGTCGAGCACGTCGCCCGCCGCGTCCGAGCCGGAGCCGGTCGTGCCGTCGAGCGCGATGGTCACGGCGCCGTCCGCGCCGGAATAATCGGCGGTGTCGAAGCCCGCGCCGCCATGCAATATGTCCGCGCCCGCGCCGCCGATCAGTGTGTCGTCGCCACCATTGCCGAACAGTTCCTCGTCCGCGCTGCCGCCGGTGATGGTGTCGCTCTGCGCGGAACCCAGCACCCGCTCGATGCCGGTCAGCATGTCGCCATCGGCATCGCCGCCGCTGCTCGCCAGACCGTTGAGGTTCACCGACACTCCGCCGACCGATCCGGTGTAATCCGCCGTATCGATGCCCGCGCCGCCGTCGATGATATCGGCGCCGGCCCCGCCGACGATCCTGTCATTGCCGTCGCCGCCCTGAAGCGTATCGTTGCCGGACCCGCCGAGAAGCTGGTCGTTACCCGCACCGCCGATCAGCGTGTCGTCGCTCCCGGAACCGGACAGCATATCGTCATGGGCGGAGCCGATGATGCGCTCTATGCCGGTCAACATGTCGCCCTGCGCATCGCCGCCGACGCCCGCCGCGCCGGTCAGGCCGATGGTCACGCCAGCCGAGGAAGCCGAATAATCGGCGGTGTCGAAACCCGCGCCGCCATCCAATATGTCCGCGCCCGCGCTGCCCAGCAGCCGGTCATTGCCCGCGCCGCCCGAGAGCGTTTCCGCCCCCGCGCCGCCGCGCAGAATATCGTCGTAATTCGACCCGACAAGGCTTTCGATATTGGCGAGGACATCGCCCGCCGCCTGGCCGCCGCTGTTCGCGCCGCCGTCCAGCCCGACATTCACCGCTGCCCCGGAATTGGCATAGGTCGCGATATCGTCGCCCGCGCCGCCGTCGAGGAAATCGGCGCCGTCGCCGCCCTGAAGCACGTCATCGCCCGCGCCGCCCAGCAGACTGTCATTGCCCGCGCCGCCGTTCAGCGTGTCGTTGCCCGCATTGCCTTCCAGCGTATCGGCGTTGTCGGAACCGTTGAGCGTATCGTTGCCGAGCGAACCGACCACCCGCTCGATGCTCGTCAACGTGTCGCCGGAGGCATCGCCGCCGATGGAGACGGAACCGTCCAGATTGACAGTCACGGCGCCCAGCGAAGCCGAATAATCAGCGGTGTCGAAGCCCGCGCCGCCGTCGAGCATATCCGCCCCGGCGCTGCCCATCAGCCTGTCGTCGCCCGCGCCGCCCAGCAGCGTGTCGGCGCCAGTACGGCCGAAGAGAGTATCGGCGAAGGCCGACCCTTCCAATATCTCGGCATTGGTGATGATGTCGCCCTGCGCATCGCCGCCCACGCCGACCGTGCCGTCGAGGTGCGCGGTAACGCCCGATGCCGAGGAGGCGTAGCTGATCGTGTCGATGCCACTGCCGCCGTCCATGATGTCGGCGCCCGCGCCGCCGGTGAGGATGTCGTCGCCGGTGCCGCCTTGCAGCGTGTCGTTGCCCGCGCCGCCATCCAATATGTCGTCGCCCGCGCCGCCCTGCAACAGATTGGCGCCCGCATTGCCGGTCAGTGTATCGCCGTTGCCGGACCCGATCAGGTTCTCAATGCTGATATAGCTGTCGCCCTCGGCGTCGCCGCCGACGCCAAGCGAGCCGTCCAGCGCCACGGTGACCCCGTCGTCCGAGCCGGAATAATCGGCGGTGTCGATGCCCGCGCCGCCGTCCAGCACGTCCGCGCCTGAACCGCCGCGCAATATGTCGTTGCCCGCGTCGCCGCGCAGCGTATCGCCGCCGCCATTGCCCACCAGCACATCGTTGCCCGCGCCGCCTTCCAGCGTCTCGCCGACCGAACCGCCGGTGATGATATCGTCATAAGCCGAGCCGATCACCCGCTCGATACGGGTCAGCATATCGCCCTGCGCATCGCCGCCCGACGCGGCGGAGCCGTCCAGTGTGAGCTGTATGCCCGCCGAGGAAGCCGAATAGTCGGCGGTGTCGAAGCCCGCGCCGCCGTCGAGCATGTCCGCGCCCGCGCCACCGGCGAGAATGTCGTCGCCCGCGCCGCCTTCCAGCACATCGGAACCCGCGCCGCCATTCAGAATGTCATTGCCCGCGCCGCCGAGCAATTCCTCATCAGCAGCCGAGCCGGTCAATATGTCATTGAAATCGGAGCCGATCAGCTTCTCGACATTGGCGAACGTATCGCCTTGCGCGTCGCCGCCGATGCCGGCGCCCGCCGCCAGATCGACAGTGACCGCCGAAGCGGAACCCGCGAAGCTCACCGTGTCGAAGCCTGCGCCGCCGTCGAACCTGTCCGCGCCCGCGCCCCCGTCCATCACGTCGTCGCCCGCGCCGCCGAGCAATATATCGTCGCCCGCACCGCCCGAGAGCATGTCGTCGCCCGCGCCGCCTTCCAGCGTGTCATTGCCCGTCGAGCCGCCCAGCGTATCGCCATGGGTCGAGCCAAGGATCCGCTCGATCTGCGAGAGCGTGTCGCCAGAGGCATCGCCGGAAGAACCGAAGCTGCCGTCGAGGCTGACGGTGACGCCCGCCGAGGAAGCCGAATAATCGGCGGTGTCGAATCCGTCGCCGCCGATCAGCGTGTCATTGCCGAGGCTGCCGACCAGCACGTCGTCGCCCGCGCCGCCTTCCAGCGTCTCGCTGTTCATGCCGCCGATCAGGCGGTCGGAATGACCGGAACCAACGATCCGCTCGATATCGATCAGAGTATCGCCCGCCGCATCGCCGCCGATGCCGGTGCTGCCGTTGAGGCCGACCGTCACGCCCGCCGAGGAGGCAGAATAATCGGCGGTATCGAAGCCCACGCCCCCGTCGAGACTATCGGCGCCCGCGCTGCCTAGCAGGCGATCATTGCCGTCCGCGCCGCGCAGCGTATCCGCGCCAGCGCTGCCGCCGAGAATATCGTCGTAGTTCGAACCGACCAGCGTTTCGACATTGGTGAGAGTATCGCCCTGCGCCGTGCCGCCGGAACCGGCCGTGCCATCGAGCGACACCGTCACCGCCGAGGTCGAGTCCGCATAGCTCGCAATATCGTCGCCGAGGCCGCCATCGATCATGTCGGCGCCGTCGCCGCCCGTGATCATGTCGTTGCCCGCGCCGCCGAGCAGCACGTCATTGCCGCCCGCGCCTTGGATGATGTCGTCGCCCCCGCCGCCTTCGATGCGATCGGCATTGTCGCTGCCGACCAGCATGTCGCCCTGAGCCGAGCCGATCAGCCGCTCGACATTGCTCAGCACGTCGCCCGCGGCATCGCCGCCGCTGCCCGCGCGCCCATCCAGATAGGCGGTGACAGCCGCACCCGACGCGGCATAGCTCACCGTGTCGTTGCCCGCGCCGCCGTCCAGCATGTCAGCGCCCGCGCTGCCCAGCAATATATCGTCGCCAGCGCCGCCATGCAGCGTCTCGCTGCCCGCGCCGCCGCCCAGCGTATCGGCAAAGGCCGAGCCGATAAGAACCTCTACATTGCTGAGGCTGTCGCCGGTGGCCTCGCCCCCCGTGCCGAGCGCACCGCTAAGGTCGATCGCGACACCCGACGCCGCCCCGGCATAGCTCACCGTATCGATGCCCGCGCCGCCGTCCAGCACGTCCGCGCCAAGGCCGCCGACCAATATGTCGTCGCCGCCGCCGCCGATCAGCACATCGTCGCCCGCGCTGCCGGTGAGGCTGTCATTCTGGGCCGAACCGACCACGCGCTCGATACCGGAAAGCGTATCGCCCGCCGCATCGCCGCCGCTGTTGATCCCGCCGTCAAGGCGGACGGTCACGCCCGCGCTGGAGGCCGAATAATCGACGGTGTCGAAGCCCGCGCCGCCGATCAGCACATCCGCGCCCGCGCCGCCGTCCAGCACATCGTCGCCGATGCCGCCGTCCAGCGTATCGGAACCGCCGCCGCCGCTTAAAATATCGTTGCCCGCGCCGCCGGTCAGCACCTCATTCTGGCTGGTGCCGGTCAGCACATCGTCAAAGGCCGAGCCGATGACATTCTCGATCGAGATCAGGACATCGCCCTGCGCGTCGCCACCGGCGGACAGCAGGCCGTCGAGGCTGACGGCCACGCCAGCCGAGGAGGTCGAATAATCCGCCGTGTCGTTGCCCGCGCCGCCATCCAGCACATCCGCGCCCGCGCCGCCGCGCAATATGTCGTCCCCGGCATCGCCCGAAAGCACGTCCGCGCCAGCGCCACCTTCCAGCACGTCATTGCCGTCCCGGCCGCGCAATTCATCATTGCCCGCGGAACCGGTGATGACATCGTTGAATTCCGAGCCCTGCACGATCTCGATGCTGACGAAGCTGTCGCCCGCCGCCTCGCCGCCAGTGCCGCCCGTCGCCAGATTGAGCGTGACGCCGCCGGTCGCCAGCGAATAGTCCGCCGTATCGATGCCAGCGCCGCCATCCAGCAGATCCGCGCCCGCGCCGCCGCGCAGCACGTCATTGCCGCCATTGCCGTAGAGCCGCTCGTTCGCCGCGCTGCCGGTGATGATATCGTCGAAGGCCGAGCCTTGCACGATCTCGATGCTGGTGAGCTGGTCGCCTTCGGCAAGGCCGCCGGTATTGACGCCGGTGGAAAGGTTCACCTGAACCGCCGAACCGGAAAGGCTGTAATCGACCGTATCGATCCCCGCGCCGCCGTCGATAATATCCGCGCCGACGCCGCCGTCGATGATGTCGTCCCCGGCATCGCCCTTCAGCGTGTCGTCGCCGCCACCGCCGCGCAGCATGTCATTGCCCGCGCCGCCTTCCAGCACGTCATTGGCTGAGGAGCCGGTGATCGTGTCGGCATAGGCCGAGCCTACGATCCGTTCTATGCTGATAAGCTGGTCGCCCGCCGCGTCGCCCTGCGTTCCCGTGCCGGTGGCGAGGGAAACGGTGATGGCCGAACCGGCATCGGAATAATCGGCGGTGTCGAAACCCGCGCCGCCATCCAATATGTCCGCGCCGCCGCGACCGCCCAGTCGGTCATTGCCCGCGCCGCCGGTCAGCGTGTCGGCGGCGCCAGTGCCGAGCAGCACGTCGTCATAGGCTGAACCGATAAGGTTCTCGATATTCAGGAGGCGATCGCCCTCGGCCGCGCCGCCGGTCGAGACCGAACCGTCGACCGAAACATTCACGCCCGAGCTGGAGCTGGAATAATCGACGGTATCGATGCCGTCGCCGCCGTCGATGCGATCCGCGCCCGCGCCGCCGTCGATGATGTCGTTACCCGCGCCGCCGCGCAGATCGTCGTCGCCGCCGCCGCCGCTGATGATATCGTTGCCCGCGCCGCCATCCAGCATGTCCGCGCCATTGCCGCCGGTCAGCACGTCGTCCAGCGTCGAGCCGATAATGCCTTCGATGTTGATGAGCTGATCGCCAGCGGCATCGCCGCCCGTTCCGAGCGACCCGTCCAGCGAGACATGAACCGCGCCGGCCGACGCGGTGTAATCGACGACGTCCACACCCGTGCCGCCATCCAATATGTCCGCGCCGATGCTGCCGAGCAGCCGGTCATTGCCCGCCCCGCCCAGAATCACGTCATTGGCGTTGCCGCCGCCCAGCACGTCGTCAAAGGCCGATCCGACCAGCCTCTCGATATCGGTCAGCGTATCGCCGGTCGCCTCGCCGCCGGTCCCGACAGAACCGTCCAGCGAAACCGCTACGCCCGCGCTCGCCGAGGCGTAGCTTGCGGTGTCGATGCCGTTGCCGCCGATCAGCGTATCGGCCCCCGCGCCTCCGATCAGGATATCGTCGCCGCCGCCGCCCAGCAATATGTCGTCGCCCGAGCCACCAGAGATGATGTCGTCGCCCGCGCCGCCGTGGATCGTTTCATTGCCCGCAGCGCCGGTCAGCACGTCGTCCAGACTCGAACCGATGAGGGTTTCGATGGAGATAAGCTGATCGCCCTGCGCGTCGCCGCCCGAGCCGACCGTACCGTCGAGCGCGACCGTCACGCCCACGCTGGAGCCGGAATAATCGACGGTATCGTTGCCCGCGCCGCCATCCAATATGTCCGCGCCAGCGCCGCCGACCAGTTGGTCGTCGCCAGCGCCGCCGCGCAGCACATCATTGCCGAGACCGCCGCTGATGATATCATTGCCAGCGCCGCCGACCAGCTCATCGTCCTGCACGCCGCCGCGCAGCGTGTCGTCGAAGGCGGTGCCGATCAGGCGCTCGATACCGATCAGGATATCGCCCTGCGCATCGCCGCCCGCGCCGGTCGTACCGTCGAGGCCCACCGAGATCGCCACGCTGGAGGAGGAATAATCGACGGTATCGAAGCCCGCGCCGCCGTCCAGCAGGTCCGCGCCGCCGCGACCGGCGAGAATGTCGTCGCCCGCGCCGCCGGCCAGCACATCATTGCCGTCCGTGCCCATCAGCAGATCGTTGCCCGACGAGCCGATGAGGTTTTCGATGGAGACCAGCCGGTCTCCCTCCGCATCGCCGCCATGGCCGGTGCCTGCGGCGAGATCCACCGTCACGCCGGTGGCCGAATTGCTGTAGTCGGCGGTATCGTTGCCCGCGCCGCCATCCAGCAGGTCCGCGCCGCCACGGCCTTCCAGCCGGTCATCGCCGCCGCCGCCCAGCAGTTCCTCATTGGCCGAGGAACCGATCAGGATATCCGCGCTGCCGGTGCCGATCACCCGTTCGATAGAGATGAGCGTATCGCCGGTCGCATGGCCGCCAAGGCCGGTCGAGCCATCCAGATAGACGGTAACGCCGCTGCCCGATGCGCTATAATCCGCGGTATCGAAGCCGTCGCCGCCGTCGATGAGGTCCGCGCCAGCGCCGCCTTCGATAAAGTCGTCACCCGCGCCGCCGAGCAGCGTGTCGCCATTGGCGCCGCCGCGCAGCACGTCATTGCCCGCGCCGCCTTCCAGCCGGTCCGCGCCAGCGCCGCCGGTCAGGCGATCGGCAAAGGCCGATCCGATGATGCCCTCCACATTGGCGAGCGTATCGCCCTGCGCATCGCCGCCGACGCCTGCCGTGCCGTCGAGGCCGATGGTCACCGCCGCGATAGAAGTGGAATAATCCGCGATGTCGAAACCCGTGCCGCCGTCGATCACGTCCGCGCCCGCGCCGCCGGAGAGGAAATCGTCGCCCTCGCCGCCCAGCAGCAGATCGACGCCCGCGCCGCCCGACAGGCGATCGTTGCCGATGCCGCCGATCAGCGTATCGTCGCCGCCATTGCCGACCAATATGTCGTCGCCGCCGCCGCCTTCGAGGATTTCGTCCGCGCCGACGCCGGTGATGGTGTCGCCATATTCGGACCCCAGCACATGCTCGACGTTGAGCACATGATCGCCCGCCGCGTCGCCGCCAATGCCCACGCTGCCGTCCAGCGTCAGGGTGATGCCGCTCGTGCTCAGCGAATAGTCGGCGGTATCGATGCCGTCGCCGCCATCCAGCGTGTCGGCGCCCGCACGCCCGGCCAAAATGTCGTTGCCCGCGCCGCCGATCAACGTGTCGGCATTTTCGCTGCCTTGCAGATAATCGTCGAAGTCCGACCCGATCACGCCTTCGATGCTGATGAGCTGGTCGCCATCGGCATGGCCGCCAGAGGCCGAACCGCTGGACAGATTGACGGAGACGCCCGCGTCGGACGCGCTGTAATCGGCGATGTCGGAGCCGGTGCCGCCATCCAGTATGTCCGCGCCCGCGCCGCCCGCCAGACGGTCGTTGCCCGCCTTGCCGCGCAGGATATCCGCATCGGCGGAGCCATAGAGGATATCCGCGAAGGCGGAGCCCGACAGGCCCTCGATATTGACGTAGGTGTCGCCCGCCGCGTCGCCACCGGTGTTGACGCGCCCGTCGAGGCCCGCGATCACGCCGCTCGCGCTCAACGAATAATCGGCGATGTCGATGCCCGCGCCGCCGTCCAATATGTCCGCGCCGCCACGGCCCTGAAGCATGTCGTCACCCGCGCCGCCGACCAGCGTGTCGGCATCGGCGCTGCCGGTGATGATGTCGTCGAAGCCCGAGCCGACGATCTTCTCGATGCCGGTCAGGCGGTCGCCCTGTGCGTCGCCGCCGAGGCCGACCGATCCGTCGTTGGAGACGATGATGTTGGAGGCCGACTGCGAATAGTCCGCGGTGTCGAAGCCCGCACCGCCGATCAGTTCGTCATTGCCCTGACCGCCGATCAATATGTCATCGCCCGCGCCGCCATCCAGCCGGTTGGAGAATTCATTGCCTCTCAGCACATCGTCGAAGGCAGAGCCGGTGATCGCTTCGATATCGATCAACTGGTCGCCCTGCGCATCGCCGCCGATGCCCGCCGAGCCGTCCAGCGCGACCTGCACCGCCGCGCCCGAGGCCGCATAATCGGCGGTGTCGAAACCCGCGCCGCCATCCAGTATGTCCGCGCCCGCGCCGCCGGCCAGCACGTCATTGCCCAGATCGCCGCGCAGGCGGTTATTGCCCGCGTCGCCGGTCAGCCGGTCATCATAGGCCGAACCGCGCAGATTTTCGATGCCGGTCAGCGTATCGCCTTCCGCCGTGCCCCCCGTGCCGGTGCCGCTTTGCAGGCTGACGGTAACGCCGAGGCCCGAATCGCTGTAATCGGCGGTGTCGCTGCCCGCGCCACCCACCAGATGGTCCGCGCCCTGGCCGCCGGTCAGCACATCGTCGCCAGCGCCGCCTTCCAGCACATTGTCGCCGCTATTGCCGATCAGATGATCCGCATAGGCCGAGCCGATGACCCGCTCTATGCCCGTCAGGCGGTCGCCCTCGGCCACGTCGCCCGAAGAGCTGTTGCCATCCATGCGGACGGTGACGGCGCCCTGCGCCGAAGAATAATCGGCGGTGTCGAAGCCGTCGCCGCCCTGAAGCTGGTCAGCGCCGCCTCCGCCGATCAGCGTGTCGTCGCCTGCGCCGCCGGAGAGGATATTGTCGCCATTATCGCCGGTCAGGCGGTCGGCATGGGCCGAGCCGACCAGCCGCTCGATCCCCGAAAGCACGTCGCCCTGCGCATCGCCGCCCTGCCCGATCGAGCCGTCCAGCGCGACCGTGACGCCCGCGGAAGAGCTGCTATAGTCGGCGGTGTCCGCGCCTTCGCCGCCCAGCAGTGTATCGGCGCCCGCGCCACCTGCCAATATGTCGTCGCCCGCCCGGCCTTCCAGCCGGTCGTCGCCGTCGCTGCCGGTGATACGGTCGTCCAGCGCGGAGCCGATCACCTGCTCAATGCTGATCAGCGTATCGCCATCGGCGTCGCCGCCCTGCGATATGCCGCCGCCCAGATTCACGTCCACCGCGAAGCGCGACAGGCTGTAATCGACCGTGTCGAAGCCCGCACCGCCATCCAATATGTCCGCGCCGCCCAGACCCAGCAGCACATCGTCGCCCGCGCCGCCCAGCAGCGTGTCGGCGCCCGCCGTACCGATCAGCACGTCATTGAAGCGAGAGCCTTCCAGCCCTTCTATACTGACGAAGCGATCGCCCACCGGGTCGCCGCCTTCCAGAGTGGAGCCATCCAGCGCGACCTTCACGCCATTGGCCGCGCCCGCATAGCTGGCGATGTCGAAGCCGTCGCCGCCGTCGATCAGGTCGCCGCCGCCGCCGCCTTCGATAATGTCGTCGCCAAGGCCGCCATGCAGTTCCTCGGCGCCCGCGCCGCCGATCAGGCGGTCGGCATGGGCCGACCCGGTCAGCTTTTCGATATTGGCATAGGTATCGCCCTGGGCCTCGCCGCCCGCGCTCGCGCGGCCATCCAGATAGACCGTCACGCCCACGGCGCTGTCGCTGAAATCGACGCTGTCGAAGCCCGCGCCGCCATCGATATGGTCGGCGCCCGCACCGCCTTTCAGGATGTTGTCGCCCGCACTGCCGATCAGCGTATCGTCATGGGCGGACCCCACGATATTCTCGATATTGACGAGTACATCGCCCTGCGCGTCGCCGCCGACGCCCGCGCGGCCATCCAGATAGGCGGTCACGCCCTGCGCGGAGGTGGAATAATCGGCGATATCGGCGCCCGCGCCGCCATCAAGCCGGTCCGCGCCGCCGCCGCCCGATAATGTGTCGTTGCCCGCGCCGCCCTCCAGCACTTCGTCGGCCGACGATCCGTGCAGGATGTCGTTCCGGCTGGTGCCGATGACATGCTCGATATTGAAGAGCGTATCGCCCTCGGCCGCGCCGCCATGCGACGCCGTGCCGTCGAGGAATATCTCGACGCCCTGCGTGCTCGCGCTGGTGTCGCCCGCAAAGGCGTTGCTGTAATCGACCGTATCGAAACCCGCGCCGCCGTCGAGCCTGTCCGCGCCCTTGCCGCCATCGAGGCTATTATTGCCGTCATTGCCGGTCAGGCTATCGTCATGATCCGACCCGGCCAGTCCTTCCACATTGGTATAGCTGTCGCCGCTGGCATAGCCGCCCTTGCCGGTGCCGGTCGCCAGATTGGCGTCCACGGCCGCGTTCGACATGGCATAGCTGACGATATCCACGCCCGCGCCGCCATCGATCTGGTCCGCGCCGATACCAGCGACGATGCGGTCATTGCCGTCCCCGGCATTGATGATGTTGCCGGGCGGGTTGGAGAAAAGCACATAAACCGGATCGCCGCTGACCGGGTCGGTCACGGTCATGTCGGCGTCCGACGAAACGACCTTGATGCCGAAATGGGTGGAAACCTCGACGCTGTTCGCGCTGTTCTGGCCGTCGGTCGACAGGCCGAGCTGCACCGGCAGGAAAAATTCGTTCTGAAAGCCGCTCGCATTGGCCGCCGTGCCCTCCGCGGGCACCGCATAGGTCAACTGGATGTCGAAGGTGAACATCGACTGGCTGGACGGAACGGGGACGACATTGCCCTCCATATCCGTGGTCGCCGTCAATTTGACGATGCTGGCGGCGTCCGCCGTCACCAGCCATCCCTTGTCGGTCAGCGTGCCGTTGGCGATCGCATAACCGGCGGGAAGCGACGGAATGAGGATGGACAGCAGCGAGAGCTTGCCGGAAGGCACCATCGCCTCGACATGCAGCGTGCGCAGCGTCGTGCCCGAAGGCGCCAGCGCCGGATTATCGGCATAGATGGTATCGTCGCCCGACGTGCCGTTGACGGTTTCCTTCGCCGACTGCGCCGCGTAGCTCGCGTCGGAGGCCGATCCGGTCGCGCCGGTGGAGCCTTTCACGGTCGTGACCCCGGCCTGTGCTCCGGTGGTGACGCCTTCCTGATTGAACAGCGTGAACTTCAGTTGCGGCACCAGCTTGCCGATGCCCGCCGCGCCGATGGCGTCATCGGGCGCGGGCGTCTGCGACCGCGCCGATGGCGGGCTGGACGGCGCGCTGGACGACCCTTGCGTGTTGCTGATCTTCTCGGTGAGCTTCTGGGATTCCGCGTCGCTCTTGTGCTGGTTCGCTTCCTGCGCGGCAGCCTGCATCTGCGCGGCGGAGGCATCCTTCGGCTGGATCGAGCCGGCCTGACTGTCCTTCTGGCCGTCGCTCTTGCTCTCGTTCGAAATATCGGAATTGGCGGATGACAGCGCGATCTTCAACGGAACGGTCTGTTCCCTGATCTCGCCCACGCCCGCGATCGCGTCCTCGGCCAGCACATCCTTGTCGTCAAAAACAAGTTGCGCCTTGCGGCCGGAAAAAACCGCGAGCGCCATGCCCGGGATCACGATCTTGCTACCGTCCTCGAAGATCAGGATGACGTCGATATCGACGATTTCGACCTTGAACGGGGCATAGCGGACATGCAGCCGGGCCTTGTCGTCATCGCCGAGCTGGACGACCTTGGTGGCTCCGAAATTGGCCGTGCCCTGGGCGAACGCCACTTCGCCTTCCGTGACATTCACGGCGCGGGCGACCGGCACTTTGTCCGCCTCGCCCTTGCCTTTACCGCCCCTGGGGCCCTTGATCCTGGCCATAATCCGAAATTCCCAATCGTGGACGCATAGAATAGGGTTAAGTCTGTTTAGGAATGGTAAACGACGCCTTTACCGTGATTCAGGCTACCCCCGGCCTGCGGGCGCGCCGCCATTCACGGCTTTGCCGATGGCGCCGGGACGGCGATCTCTGGCAGCGGCTCCCCCCGGCTGACATGGTCGAACAGACCGCCCAGCTTTTGCAGCACGCGGAATTCGCTCAACATCTTGGCGGTGCCGTTGACCACGCGATTGGCGCGCGCATCGAAAAGGATCTGCTGGCTGTCGAGCAGATCGAACACGGTCCGGCGGCCTTCGCGGAATTGCTGCGCATAAAGCTGCACCACCCGTTCGGACGAGGCGATTTCGCTTTCGATGGTCGCGATCTTCGCACGCGCCGCTTCCATCGCGTTGAAATCGATGCGGATATCCTGCGCCACTTCGCGGCGTCGGCGATCCAGCTCATAATCGGCTTCCCGCAGACGCGCCGCGATGCGGTTGCGCAACGCGATATCAGCGCCACCATCGAAGAAGTTGTAGGTGATCGTCACCATCGCGCGGGCATCCCGGTTGCTGCCGGTCCGGCCTTGCACGTCATCCTTCCAGTTGCCCTGCGCCTGCAAGCCGATCTTGGGGAAGAAGGTGCCCGTCTGGCTGGCGAGTTGCCGGTCGAGGGAGCGGCGATCCTGCACGGCCTGCGCCATGCGCGGGCTATGATCGTCGATCATGTCCACGGCGTCATCGACACTGGGGGGCAGCGCCGCCTGCGCGGAGGGGATATCCACCGCAGTGGCTGGCAGATGGTCGGTCAGGCGGCGATAGGATTCGCGGGCCTGTTCCAGCGCGCTCCTGCGGTCCTCCCGCTGCGACTGGACATTTTCCAGCCGCGCCTTCGCCCGGCTGACATCGGCCGGCGTGGTGAGGCCGAGATCGTTCTGGATCGTCACCGTCTTCAGGATTTTCTGATGCGCGGCGATCGATTCGTCGGCCAGCGCGACCAGCTTCTGCGCCTGCAACACCGTGAGATAGGCGGTGGTGATATCATAGGCGATCGCCTCGATCCGTTCCCGCGTTGCCCATTGGGCGCTGCGATAGGTGGCGCGGGCGCGCTTGATATCGTTGATCGTCGTACCGAAATCCCAGACATTCTGGTTGAGCGTCACAATGCCTTCGCCCCGGCGCAAGGTCGTCGATCCGCCGATCTGCGGTTCGTTGAATTCGCCGCCCACGGCAATGGCCATGTCCATATGGGGCATATAGCCCGAGCGCGCCTGACTGACGCCCCATTTGGCGTCATCTTCCCGCGCGAGCGCGATCTGGATTTCCGGATTGCTCTTCAGCGCCTCGATAATCGCGTTGCGCAGCGATTCCTTATCGTCCGGCAGGCCCGGCTCCACTGCGGGGCTGTCGATTTGCGGCCCGCTCGATGCGCGGCTGCCGGAAGAGACGATGTCCGCCCGCTGCTGCTCAGCACCGCCAGGCGCTGGGGCTTCCTGCACGCCCTGCCCCGAATCGGGGGACGATGTGGAGGGGGCCGCAGCGGTCGAGGCCGTCGTGGCAACGGAACCGGTCGGCGCCGTCATCATCGGCTCCTGCGCCATGAACAGCGATGCCGGTATGTCGCGGGAGTTCGCCTGCGGGAAGACATAATTGGCGGCCAGGGAAGCGCCTGATGGGTACAGCATCGCCAGCGCCATCGCGCTCTGCGCGATCATGGACCGATGCTTGTCCCTGTATCCGAAAATCCTCGTCGTCGTCACGTGTGCGTCCTCTCAAACTGCGCGAGGCACGACCCCGCATGCAGATGAGTGCGCGATTATGGTTAAAATCGCGTAAACCACGATTTCCGCGAAACCGGCTGTTCGCCGTCAAAGACGGAAGCCGGCCGCCAAACGGCGGACCGGCCAAATCCGATGAGGCCGGATGACGATCAAAATCCTTGTTCTGCCATCCGGATATGCCGACCTCGCCGCGACGATTGGATTGACAAGCCGACGCTGCCGGACGGCGTTGCTTAGCCCACCGCCGCAGACGCGCCGGTCGTCCCGGCCGGATCGATGCCGTGACCGGCCGGGCGACCGGCGCCCGCATCGCTATTATTGATGCTGCTGTCGTTGATCACATGCACCAGCAGCTCGTCGCTGATAGGCTCATCGAAACGAATACCATAGCCCGCGGAGGACGTGCCGGTAATCCGGCCATATACTTCCGTCCGGCCTATGAGCAGGCACACCGGAACGTCGCGGCGGAACAGCAAATAGGTCAGACGAGGCCGGAACAGCGCGCCGCCCTTGGAAATATCCGTCACCCTGCCGGTAAAGCTGATGATGCGATCCACGATGATCAGCGAGGCATCCAGTTTGCAGTGATAGCGGGCGGCGGACCTTTGAAATCCGCGATTCCGGAACAGTCCGTTTTTCAACGATATGCCCATGTTCAGTACCTTCCCCTATCGTCAAGAAACGGACGATCAACCATTATCGGTCCCCGTGGCGCGATGATCCCGCGAGCGGCCTTCCGGCGCTGCCGCCGGAGCTTCCTCTTCCGCCTCGATCGCGTTCAGGCGGCGGCGCAGCATATCGATCTCGCGGCGCGCGCCCTTCAGGTCTTCGACGCCCGCGACCAATGGCCCGCCGTCCGCGCCAGCGGATTGCAGGCGCGACTCGGCGGCCTGAAGCTGCTCGATAAGCATCCCGATTTGCGCTTGCGTCTGGGCCTGGTTGCCCAGCATCCGGGCAATCAGGCCATGTTCGGCGCGCTGGCCATTTTCGATTCGGGACACCGATTCGCCCATGCTGCGTTCCACCGCGCGCACGAATCGGCGCTGCGTCACCATCAACCGCCGGGATTCGGCCCGCAGCTTGCGGCTTTCGCGGCGCGCCGCGCTCTCGCGAGGGCCGCCGGAAAGCACCCGCCAGATACCGGCCAGCCTGCCCCTTGCGGGGTCGGCCTGCGGTTCCGCCTGCCCGACGACCATCGGCTCGCGTTCGGCCAGCTCGGTCTGGAGCGCCAGCAACTGATCGAGCTGATGATGCAGATGGCCCGCGCTCAACGGCTCCTGCCGCGCATCGCGCGCTTCTATGGATTCGAGCGCACGCTGGATCACCAGACGGTCGCGCTGCGCCATGTCGAACAAGGTTTCGAACTGGCTGACCATAGCCTTCTGGCTTTGGGCAAGCTCTGCCACGACGGTGGCGATCGGTTGCAGCATCGGCGCCGGATCGATCACGCGATCGACCGTATGAGCGAGATCGGTCACGACTCCGGCCATCTGGCTGATCGCCCGTTGCGCGTCGTCGGTCAGCCTTGCGCCGCTCTCGACCGATTTGCACAGCGCATCGATCTGCTGGCCGCTTTCCTTCAGCGCCTCGACCACGCCTTCCATATTGACTTCGCCATGTTGAACGTCGCTGGGATTTTCCAGCGCGGCGACATTGGACAGCCAATGCTCATATTCATCGCGCAGCGATTTCATCGCGCTGGTCATGCAGCGTTCGAGCGCGCCCAGCACCATCGATGTCATCAGGCCGAAGAGCGAGGAGGAGAAACCCACGGACATGCCGTTGAGCGGCCCCTTCATGCCCTCGATCAGCTGACCGAAGCTGTCCGTTCCGCCCGCGCCGGAAACATCCATGCTGCCGATAAGGTCGCCGACCGACTGAACGGTCTTCATCAGGCCCATGAACGCGCCGAGCAGGCCCAGGAACACCATCAGGCCGGAGAAATAGATGATCGTCGATTTGCGGTCGCCGATGCGCTGATCGACGTCGTGCAGCAGGGCCTGCACCGTGGAGTTGGAGATTTGCAGATGCTCCTGCTTCCCCAGCTCCTCGGAAATCATCCGATAGCCCTGCCCCAGCAATTCCGGCTCATGAAAAACGATGGCGGGCTGGCGATAGGGATCGATCGGGCGGCTTGACCCCGCGCCATAATCCACCTTCAGCGCGTTGAGCGCCTGAACCTCGTTTCGCAGCGCGAAGACATGCGAGAAGGCGAGCCAGGCCGCGAGGCCGAAGGTCGCGAAAATCGAGATGTTCAGGGCCATCTTGGCCTTGATGCCCGCAATCACGAACTCATGCGCATAAACGCCGAGGCCCGCGAGGACCAGCATGATGACCGCCATTTTGAGCAGTTCTGAACGGATCTTCTTTTCCATGGAAGGTCTCTTCTGCCTTGGCTCAGGGTTTCAGGACGACGCGCACATTGTGCCCATCTTTCGAGGATGGATCGGTCACGCGCACCTGCGTGTTGATGTCGGAGGGCGCAACGCCGGCGCGCACCAGCAGATTGCGCGTCATCGCCGCACGATAAAAGGCCAGCCGCTGCGCTTCCGAAACGGACGAGGTCTGGGGCGCGAACGACCATATTTCATATTTCATGCCGGGTTTCTTGCGGCTGTTCAGGAAATCGACGACGTTCTTGCTGTTGTCCTCGTCAAATTTCACCGCCATCGGTTCGAAATCGACCCGCAGCAGGACATCGGCGGTCTTGACCTGAACGCCCTTGCTCTCTTCCGGCTGCTCCATCGCCTTGACGGCGACCTTTAGCGTATCGGGGGTTTCGCGGGTACGGATGGTCAGCCGGTCAGTACCGTTGACAATCGTTTCCGATGTCAGGATCGATCCCAGTTCGGCCACAGAGGTGCCTGCTTCGGCATCCGGAGAGCTGATCTTCTGGGACTGCTTCCCCTTGGCCATATCCGCGCTTTTGGCGGAGCCGTCCGCGGTCTTGTCGTTCTTTGCTTCGAGCTGCGCCTTGAACTGCTCCATGGTGCGCTGGGAAAGCACCATGACGGCCGCGCTCATGATGACGAGCAGGAAGGTCACGACCATGATGACGGTCGTCAACACGTCGACGAACGCCGGCCAGTGATTGACTTCACCTTCTGATGATGCCCCTGCCACCTTCAATCCCCTTGTTGCGGCTCCAGCTCGAAATGCAAACTGGTAAACCGCGCATAAACATATCGTTTTAAAGAATTCCTAAGACAGTTTGTCAGGCCGCCTTCGACTTCTGATTTTTGAGCATCGCCAGCACTTCGTCGCGGGGCCTGTCCGCCACGATCCTGCCCTCATCCATCCAGATCACGCGGTCGACGAGATCGAGCAGGGCAAGCCTGTGGGTGGCGACGATCAGCGTCTTGTCCTTCAGCGCCTCTCGCAGACCCTTGATCACCGCCTGTTCGCTGCTGATGTCCATCGCCGCCGAAGGCTCGTCCAGCAGCATGACCGAGGGGTTGCGCACCAGCGCGCGCGCCAGCACGATCGACTGACGCTGGCCGCCGGAAAGGCGGCACCCGCGCGGGCCGATCTTGCGGCAATAGCCTTCGACCGAACGGCTCACGAAGCTGTCGAGATTGGACGCGGCAATCGCCTGCTCCACAATGTCCGGATGCGGCTCTTCGATGCCCAGCAGGATATTGTCCCAGATGGTGCTGTCGAACAGCGCCGCGTCCTGTCCGGCATAGACGATCCCCTGCCGCAGATGCGACGCGGCATATTGCGTCACCGAATGACCATCGATGCTCATGGAGCCGGATTGCAGATCGATCATGCCCGAAAGCAGCTGGAGCAGCGTCGATTTGCCCGAGCCCGACCGCCCGATCAGCGCGATTTTCTCGCCCGGCGCGATGCTGAAGGATATATCGGCCAGACTGGGCATCGCCTCATTGCCGGGATAGGCATGGCTCACCCCGCGCAGGCGGATGTCGCCGCGCACCGGATCGCGGCGAATCGAGGGATCGGAAACGTCGCGCTCCGGCTCCATCGCCAGCAGCCGGGCCAGCCCGGAAAATTGGGAAAGGCTCTGATAGGCACGCGACACCATGGAAATCGCCGCCGAGATCGGCACCATCGCGCGGCCCGTCAGCATGGTCACGGCGATCATCGCGCCGGTCGTCATCATACCGGCCTTGATCTGGAACACGCCGATGACGATCACCAGCACGGTGACGACCTGCACCAGAAAACCGGCCATGGAGCCGGGCAGCTCATTCCATTTGCGAGTCGCCTGCGCGCTGACGCCGATATGGTCGGACACGATATCCCACTGGCGCAGGAAGCGGCCTTCGGCCTGATTCGCCTTGATCGTCGTCAGCCCTTCGGTCACGTCGACGACCAGATTATTGCGCGCCTGCATCAGCTTCGATGCGCGGCGCGACGACAGCTTGAGCGCGTAATTGGCAATGCCGCCGACAAAAACCATGCCGAGCGCACCGAGCAGCGGCGCGGACACCGTCCAGCCGCCGATCATCAGGATCAGCGCCAGATAGGCGAAGAAGAACGGCACATCGACCAGAAAGGTGACGATGACCTGCGGCACCAGCAGGGCCAGCGCCTCGACATCGCGCAGCGCCGTCATCAGGCTGCCGACGCTGCTTTCGCTGGCGCCGAGCCGCGCGCGGAGAAAGGCATTCATCGCGCGATGCTGCACCGACTGCCCCACCCGCACGCCGATGGCGTCGACATAGGAACCGCGCACATGCCGGAACACGAATTCGAACAACAGCACCAGAATGACGCCCGCGGACAAAGCCCAGAGCGATTCGATGGCGAGGTTCGGCACGACCCGGTCGTAGATCGCGCGCATGTAAAGGGGTATCGCCAGCGCGCAGAGATTGAGGAAAACCGCCGCCAGCATCAGCTGGCCGAGCCGCTTGCGTTCGCCAAGGAAACAGCCGAGCAGCCAGAGACGCGGATTGCGCTGCACGAGCGAGCGCTCCTCCTCCAGACCAAGGCCATTAGCGGGATCGACATGGCCACAGACCAGCACATCGGCCATCACATGGCGTTGCAACGCCGCGAGGGGGACGAGCTTCTCCCCTTCCCTGTCGCGAATCGCCAGCATGCCGCCGCCCGCCATGGCCAGAACCAGCAGCGCGCCGCCTTCCGTCAGTTGCAGCAGGACCGGCAGTTCCTGCGCCGTGAGCGTCGAGAGCCGCCGGCTGTCCCAGCGGGCCTCCAGCCCGGCGCGCGCCATGGCGATAGGCGCATGGCGGGGGTCCATGTCTCCGTTCGAGGTCGGCAGAGCGGCGGTCAGCATCTCGCGCGCGGTCGGTCGGCCGCATCCGGCGCTCAACCGTTCGAGGCCCTCGACAATCGGCAGTCCGACCAGTGCGCCATCCCACTCCCGCGCCGTCATCGCGGCATCGCGGGCCTGAGCGGCGACCGAGTCTTTCGACAATTTTCTGCCCATTGCATGGACGACACGATCGGTAAGGCTTGGCCCTTTCTTCTCGCCCGAAACCTGCATTTTCAAACAATCCCCAATGGTCTTTGCGGGATCATTAAACATTCTTAAGGATAATGAGTGGTAAACGCCGGTCGAGAAATTTGGGGACTGGTAATGAATTTCACTGCCATCAGCGACAAGATCATCCGCCGTCTGGGCGGAGAAAGCCTGTTCGAAAATGTGAGCAGCAAGGAATTGCAGGCAGCTTTTGCGGGGCAGGTGAAAGCCGAATCGGAACCGATTCAGGGCCTTGCGCCCTGGAGCCAACGCGTGCGGACGGAAAAGCCGACTCGCATGCTCAAGGTGGTCGGGGTGCTGCTGATCGCCTTCATCGTCTGGGCCACGCTGTTTCAGGTGGACAAGGTGACTCGCGGCAACGGCCGGGTGCTCCCTTCCGTCCAGAATCAGATCGTGCAGCATCTGGAAGGCGGCATCCTGCAAAAAATCATGGTCCAGGAAGGGCAGAGGGTGCGCAAGGGGCAGGTGCTGATGCTCATCACCAACCAGTTCACCCGGGCCGATTTTGAAAATGCGCAGACCGAAGTGACCGCCAAGCGCATCGCGCTCGCCCGCATGGATGCGGAAGTCGCGGGCGCGCGCAGTTTTGAGGCTCCCGCCGATCTGGCGGCCATCGCGCCCGATATCGCGGCATCGGAAGAGGCGCTCTTCTATTCCCGGCAGGCGCAAATGGGCTCTGCATCGGGAATCGTAAACGAGCAGGCCCGCGCCCGCCGCGCCCAGCTATCTTCCCTGCAAGCGCGACTCGGCAATTTGCGCGCAGAGGAACGGTTGATGCAGACGCAGCTGGGCAAGCTCGAAAACGCTTATAAGGAAGAAGCCATCTCCGAACGCGAAGTCCTCGAAAAGCGGGCGGCGCTGCTCGCGCTGCGTACCCGGATCGCGGATGTGGAGAATGAAATTCCCTCGGTTTCCGCGCAGATCAGCGAAACGTCGGTGCGCCGCAGCGAAATCTGGACCAAGCAGGTGCAGGACACCAAGGAAAAGGCCGCGCAATTGCGGCTCGAACTGTCCAAGGCCGATGAAAATCTGCACGCCTATCGCGACAAGGAATCGCGCGAGGAGATCCGCGCGCCGATGGACGGCATCGTCAACAAGCTGTTCTTCCAGACCGTGGGCGGCGTCATTCGCGGCGGCGACCCGCTGGCGGAGATCGTGCCGGTGGACGACAGCGTGATGATCGAGGCCCGCATCATGCCCAAGGACCGCAGCAACGTGTGGCAGGGCCTGCCCGCGACGATCAAGATTTCCGCTTATGATTCGGCCATTTACGGCGGCCTTCAGGGCAAGGTGATTGATGTGTCGCCCGACGTCATCCAGGATTCCAAGGGCGAGAGCTTCTACCGCGTGCGCCTGCGCGCCAATTCGGCGGAGTTCGGCGAGGGCAAGCCGGTGATCCCCGGCATGACGGCGGAGGTCAACATCAAGTCCGGGCGCCAGAGCATATTGGACTATATCCTCGGCCCGCTGATCCGCATCCGCGACGGCGCGCTGCGGGAATGATCCGCTTCTCATGAGCCTATAGGAAGGGCGCGGCATCGATGGCGCCCGCGCCCTTTTGCATCGCTACCCTGTCGCCACGACGTCCTTAACCGGCTTTCTTAAGGGCATTGTCATCGGGGGATGCTATCCGATCCCGGCATCATGAGCCGGGCGTTCACGAGGCAAGCGGAGGGCGACCATGAGCCTGGAAGATTTTTCGCGCCTGTCGCAAGGCAAGCGGCCCAAAGACCGAAGCTGGTGGGACCGGTTCTGGAATAGCGATGAAGACGGCTGCCTCTACGATCAGGCCGTTGCCTTCCATCCCGTCTCGCTGGGTCTGGCGCTGGCCCTGTTCGGCGGGCTGCTGCTCGTCGGTTGGGCGAGCGGCGATCCGATGTGGGAGGAGCTCCTCTCCAGATTGCGCTATCTCTATGAGGGCGCGAAATGGCTGATGACGCCCTAGCGAACGGCAAAACGTCCCCGCTCCATGGCGTCGAAAATGGCGGAGGTCAGGCCGCGGCGCTGACGGCGCCCGGCTTGGCGAGGACCGAGGCGATCACCTGATCCCGCAGCGTCGGGTCATCCAGATGGCGCGCATTATCCAACCGCAACTGCGCCGCCGCCTCGTCATAAAGGAACGGCAGGATGCAATAGCGGGTGCCGCGCAGGATCGGCGTCGCTTCATGCAACAGCGAGCAGGAAAAGACGACCGCGCCGCCCGTCGGCGCGCGATAGGTCCGCCGCCCGAATTCGGGGAAGCGCAGTTCGCCTCCCTGATAATCCTCGGCGTTGAGGTTGATCGACACGGCGAAGCGCCGATGCGCGGTGCCCAGCGTCGTATTGTCCTTGTGCGGGCGGAAATAGCCGCCCGTCTCGGCCTGATAACAGCCGATCAGATAGCGTTCCATGCGCGTCACGCGAAACTGGAAGGCGCGCTCGATCTGCGGCACCAGACGGCGCATGATGCGCGCCTGCAAGGCAGCCCGCAGCCCTTCATCCTCGATGGAGCAATCCTGCCGCCGCTTATGGCTGTGATCGACCACGGCGATGGTCTTGCCGCTCGCCGGATCGGTTTTCATATAGCCGCTGTCCTCGACGCCCTGCTGCTGCGCATAGGCGATGAAGCGGCGGCACAGCTCCGGCTCCAGCACATTGGGCACGCGCAGGACCGGCGCCCAGCTTTCCCCGTCTATCGACGGCTTGCCAAGCCCGTTCAGCGTGGTGCGAAGCGCCTCGACATGGCCCGCAAAATCCTCAATCGGCAGCACCGAGGCGACGCACAGGCGCGGATCGAGAATGAAGCTGAGGAGGCGCAGTTTCAACCTCTCCCCGGCCTCTTCCAGCACGCAGCCGAAACGCCGCGCCAGCTCATGGCCTTCATCATAAAGGACGCGAATGCCGGGATAGCGATCCCGCAACATCGGGTCATGCACATCCTCGGCATCGCCAGTGACGATGAAGCAGCAGGCGTCCGCATCGTCGAACAGCGTCCTGTCGCGGTAGAGCTGCGCGAGCAGACCATCCACGCCCGGCACCCGCCGCCCGCCGATGAACATCAGCACGACATGCCGCCCGGCCACGCTGTCGAGCGAGTAGCGGGGATTGTCGCGCGAGCGCACGAAGAGCGAAGGGATGGGATCGCCGATGCTAAACATGCGCCGATGCTAGGGGCATCGTGGTAAACAAATATTTAAGGCGGCGGAGCGTCCCCGTCATCCGCCAGCAGCGCGCGCAGCGTGGGCGCGGTGTCCTGCCCCTGCTCTTCCAGCAGCCCCAGAGTCGCTCGCGCCATCGCGCTATAGGTCGGCAACATATCGGGCGCGCGGCTTTCCAGCGCAACGATGTGCCCCTCTATCGTCGCCTCGTCACCGCGCAGCAGCGGCCCGGAAAGCGCCGCGAAACCGCTGCTGAGGCTATTGTCGA
>CAYLKZ010000008.1:52324-59043 GCA_964384275.1 uncultured Sphingobium sp.
CCGCGCAGCAGCGGCCCGGAAAGCGCCGCGAAACCGCTGCTGAGGCTATTGTCGAGCGCGGCGCGGACCAGCGGGGCCAGCAGCCCATGGGGATCGTCCGCGCCCGCAGCCTCCAGCATCCGGTTGGCCTGCGCGATCAGCGTCACGAGATGATTGGCCGCATGGCAGAGCGCGGCATGATAAAGTGTGCGGTCCGCCTCGGCGACCGGCACCGCCTTGCCGCCCAGCCTTTCGACCAGCGCGCAGGCACGGACAAGCGCGGCCTCGCTCTCCGCCGTCACCGCGAAGGGCGCGCCGATCATCCGGCGCACCTCTTCCCGCGCCTGCCCGGTAAAGGTCATCGCGGGGTGGATCGCCGCGCTCAACGCCCCCGCAGCGCGCAACGGGGCGAGGATGGCATCGCCTTTCTGCCCGCTCACATGCACAACCAATGGCGCGCGCGCCATGGGACCGGCGGCGGCCAGATCGGCGACCACGGTGGCCAGCGCATCGTCGGAAACCGCGATGACGATCAGGTCGCAGCGCGCCGCCAGCGCGGCATATCCCTGCGCCGCCTCGCCGCCGCCCGCCGCTGCCAGCGCCTCCGCGACATGATCGGCGGAGCGACCGAGCATCAGCGCCGGCGCGCGGGAAAGCCCGCCCAGTGCCATCGCGAAGGCGCGCGCGACGCGCCCGCTGCCGATCACCCCCGCCTGTTCATAGTGCGATCCCGCGCCGATGGGCCTTCTCCCCGCTCCGTTCGCGGAGTGCTTTACGGGATTTCCCTCGGCCCTGTATAGTCGGCCTGTATAGCCGAGCCGCGAACGGCGGCGGCTTTCCTTCGCCGCCGCCGCTCACGCTCCCATCAGGCCGCGTCCACCAGCACGATCTCGCTATCCTCGATCGCGGTCACGCGCAGCGTGTCGATATCACTGATCGCCGCGCCGTCGCGGGCATTGACGCGCACATCCTCAATCCGCACAGCGCCGGTCGCCGGGACGAGATAGGCCTTGCGATCCCTGCCCAGCGGATAGTCGGCGCTCTCCCCGGCCTTCAGCGTCGCGGCCACCACCCGCGCGTCGGTGCGGATCGGCAGCGCGTCCCCGTCGCCCTCATAGCCGGAGGCAAGCGTCACGAAGCGGCCCGACCGGTCGCTTTTGGGGAAAGGCCGAGCGCCCCAACCCGGCGCCCCGCCACCGCGCGTCGGGATGATCCAGATCTGGAAGAGGCGGGTCGTCACATCCTCCATATTATATTCGGCATGCTGGATGCCGGTGCCCGCGCTCATCACCTGCACGTCGCCCGCTTCGGTGCGGCCCGTGTTGCCGAGGCTGTCCTGATGGGTGATCGCGCCCTCGCGGACATAGGTGATGATCTCCATATCGCGGTGCGGATGGGGCGGGAATCCGGTCTTCGGCGCGATCGCATCGTCGTTCCAGACGCGCAGATTGCCCCAGTGCATGCGGGCGGGATCGTGATAACCGGCGAAGGAAAAATGATGCCTGGCGTCCAGCCAGCCATGATTTTCGCCGCCGAGGCTTTCAAAGGGACGAAGTTCGATCATTGCGTTTCTCCTGTCGGGCGGCACCGGGCCGCCTTTCTCTTGCCCCCGATATAGGGCTTGCGCGCTTTCCGGATCAGAGGGATAATTTCGCTTCAAATGTTCGAGAAAGTTGAAAAGTGAGCATCCCCGGCACCCCGACCTACGATCAGCTTCGCATCTTTCTGGCCGTGGCGGACAGCGGCAGCTTCACGGCGGCGGGGCGCAGGCTGAACCGCGCCGTTTCCGTCATCAGCTATGGCATCGCCAATCTGGAGGCGCAGCTGGGGCTGGCGCTGTTCGACCGGGAGGGCACGCGCAAGCCCCGCCTCACCATAGCGGGCCGCGCGCTGCTGGCAGAGGCGCGCGCGGTGGCCGAAGGGATGGATGGGCTGCGCGCCCGGGTGAAGGGTCTGCTCGACGGGCTGGAGGCGGAAGTCGATCTCGCCGTCGATGTGATGCTCCCGGCGGAGCGGCTCGCCAAGGTGCTGCGCGCTTTCGCCGTCCGATATCCCACGGTGCAATTACGCCTGCATGTTGAGGCGCTCGGCACCGTCACCGCGATGGTGCTGGAAGGATCGGCGGCGATCGGCCTCTCCGGTCCGTTGTTCGCCGGGGTAGAGGGGATAGAGAGCATCGTCGCCTGCTCGGTGCCGATGGTGCCGGTCGCCGCGCCGGATCATCCGCTCGGCCGCATGACGGCGATACCGCCCGGCGCGGGGCGCGAGCATATCCAGCTCGTGCTGACCGACCGTTCCCGCTTCACCGAGGGGCGGGATTATTCGGTCATCAGCCCCAAGACGTGGCGCCTCGCCGACTTGGGCGCCAAGCATGCGCTGCTGCGCGAAGGCATTGGCTGGGGCAATATGCCCTTGCCGATGGTGCAGCCGGATCTTCTCGCCGGAACGCTGGTGCGGCTCGCCATGCCGGACAATCCGGGCGGCACCTATCGCTTTGCCGGAATCTGGCGCCGCGACGCCCCGCCCGGTCCCGCCGCCGCCTGGCTGCTCGACCAGTTCATTGCCTTGGGGCAGGCGGATGGAGGGCTTGACGGGATGGCCGATATGTAAGCGATTGCTTGCAGGGCGCCTTTCCCGTCACATGCAGTTTCCACACTCATGCTGTTATATTTTGCAGTTGCGAAATTTTTGTTGCAACGCGAAAAGGAACCTGCCTTTCAGGCATCCTCTCCTTAACTTTCCAGGCCGGTCTTTTGACCGGCCTTTTTTTTTCGCGTCGGACAGAGACTGTCTCCACCCTGCGCGTCCCGGTCTATGTCAGATCGCCTGCCCCGCCGCCGATGCGCTGGCCCAGGCCCATTGAAAATTATAGCCGCCCAGCCACCCCGTCACATCCACCGCCTCGCCGATGGCATAGAGGCCGGGCACCGCCTTGGCCTCCATCGTGCGGGAAGACAGGCCTGCGGTGCTGATACCGCCCGCCGTCACCTCCGCCTTGGCAAATCCTTCGCTGCCGTTGGGCAGGAACGGCCAGTCGGCAAGCCGCGCCTGCGCCGCGACCAGCGCCTTGTCTGGCACATTGCCGAGATCGCTGCCGATGCCGATCTGCTCGCTCAGCGCGGTCGCCAGCCTGTCCGGCAACGCCTCCGACAACAGCTTGCGCAGACTCGTCTTCGGCCTTTCGCGCTTGGCGGCGCGCAGCCAGTCGCCGTCCCGATCGGGCAGGAAATCGATCCCGATCCGCTCCCCATGGCGCCAATAGGAGGAAATCTGGAGGATCGCCGGACCGGACAGCCCGCGATGGGTGAAGAGCGCCGCCTCGCGGAACTCCACCTTGCCGCAGCGGGCGATCACCGGCGTCGCCACCCCCGAAAGGGTACAGAACAGCGCCTCGTCCGCGCTAAGCGTCAGCGGCACCAGCGCCGGGCGAGGCTGCACCACCTTCAGGCCGAACCGCCGCGCGACATCATAGGCAAAGCCGGTCGCACCCATCTTCGGGATGGAAGGCCCGCCAGTCGCGATCACCAGCGCGGGGGCATTGCACTCCCCCCGATTGGTGGTCAGGCGGAACAGCCCATCGGCATGATCGACCTCGCCGATCGCCGTATCGCAGGCAATCTCGACGCCGCCGCGCGCGCATTCCTCCAGCAACATCGCGACGATCTGGCGCGCGGAGCCATCGCAAAACAACTGGCCCAGCGTCTTTTCATGCCAGGCGATGCCATAGCGTTCCACCAGATCGAGGAAATCCCGCGCAGTATAGCGGCTAAGCGCCGAGCGGGCGAAATGCGGGTTCTCGGAAAGATAGCGGTCGGGCGCGGTGTGGATATTGGTGAAATTGCAACGCCCGCCCCCTGAAATCAGGATCTTGCGCCCCGGCTCCGGCGCATGGTCGATCACCAGCACTCGCCGCCCGCGCTGACCGGCGACCGCCGCCGTCATCAGCCCGGCGGCCCCTGCCCCCATGATGATCGCGTCATAGCCCTTGCCGCCTGTCATCGCGCCTATCTCCGCCCGGAACGGACGAGCCGCACCAGTTGCTCATCGAGCGCGGACAGGAAGCGGGAGCGGTCGCCCTTAGAAAAGGGTGGCGGTCCGCCCATCTGCTCCCCACCTGCGCGCAGATCGGCCATGATCGCGCGCATCGCGATCGCGCTGCCGATGGAATTTTCGGTGAAGGGCTTGCCGTTGGGCGCGATCACCGCCGCACCCCCCTTCAGGCACCGCTCGGCGAGCAGGATATCCGCCGTGATGACGACCGCCCGCGCGGAGCATTGCTCGGCGATCCAGTCGTCGGCCGCATCGAAGCCGTCGCCGACGACGATTCGTTCGATAAGCGGATGGGCTGGCACGCGGATCGCGCGATTGCTCACGACGATCACGCCCACCTCATGCCGGAACGCGACCTTGTAAATCTCTTCCTTCACCGGGCAGGCGTCCGCATCCACCATTATGCGGAAGGCATCGCTCATCCCTTGCGAGCGCCCTTTTCCTTAAAGGGGCGCGGCGGACGGCCACCTTCCCGCGGACCCTTGCCCTTGTGGCGCGGTGGGCCGTCGAACCCACGCGGGCCGCCGGAAAAGCCGCCATTGGGGCCGCCGCGCTGCTTGCGGCTGTTCTGCCGGGCCACGTCGCGCGGCGCCTCGGCGGAGCGTTCGATCACGATCCCGCTCTCGTCTTCCGCCCCGTCGCGGGCGGTGCGCTTCAACGCCGCGCGGAATTTCGCCTCAATGGCGTTGGGCACCTGAAAGAAGGTCTCATTGGCGCCGATGCGGATCGCGCCGATCTCGTTGCGGGTGATATGGCCACGACGGCAGAGCAAAGGCAGAATCCAGCGCGGGTCGGCATTCTGGCGACGGCCGATATCCATGCGGAACCAGACGGTGTCCTCGAACCCGTCCCGATGCGCCGGACGCTCACGGCCGCCCTCGCCGCCCCGCGTCGAAATATCGATCAGCTCCTCGGGCTGCGGCATCGCCTTGCGATGAGCGCGGACCAGCGCGAGGGCGATGTCCATCGGCTCCTTTTGCGCCAAAATGCGGTCGGCGAGCAACTGCTCCTCCTCGCTGCTGTCCACCGGCTCCATCAGCATCGTCAGCAGCCGCTCGCGATCGCGTTCGCGGATGAGTTCGGCGCTGGGCACCTCGGTCCATTCGGCGGCGATGCGCGCGCCACGCAGCATCGAATCGACGCGGCGGCGGCGGGGATAGGGCACGATCAGCACCGCCGTGCCCTTGCGCCCGGCGCGCCCGGTACGGCCGGAGCGATGCTGCAACACCTCGGCATCGCGCGGAATCTCGACATGGATGACGAGGCTGAGCGTCGCCACATCGATGCCGCGCGCGGCTACGTCGGTCGCGACGCAGACCCGCGCGCGCCCGTCGCGCAGCGCTTGCAACGCATGGTTGCGCTCGTTCTGGCTATGCTCGCCCGAGAGCGCCACCGCCGCGAAGCCGCGTTCCACCAGCGTGGCGTGCAGATGCCGCACATTGTCGCGCGTCGCGCAGAACAGCATCGCCGTTTCCGCCTCATGGAAGCGAAGCAGGTTCACCACCGCATGTTCGATCTCGGCCGGCGATACCGTCACCGCCTGATAGCTGATGTCGCCATGGCCGCGCCGGTCGTCGATGGTCGAGATGCGCAGCGCGTCCTGTTGATAGCGGCGGGCAAGCGCGACGATCGGCTTGGGCATGGTCGCCGAAAAGAGCAACGTGCGCCGTCCCTCGGGCGTCGCGTCGAGCAGCTCTTCCAGATCTTCGCGAAAGCCCATATCCAGCATTTCGTCAGCCTCATCGAGCACGACGAAGGCGATGCCGGAAAGGTCGAGCTTGCCGCGCTCCAGATGATCGCGCAGCCGCCCCGGCGTGCCGACGACGATATGCGCGCCGCTTTCCAGCGCGCGCCGTTCCTTCACCGGGTCCATGCCGCCCACGCAGGTGACGATCCGCGCGCGGGCCTTGGCATAGAGCCAGCTCAGCTCCTGGCTGACCTGCAAGGCCAGTTCACGCGTCGGCGCGATCACCAGCGCCAACGGCGAGCGGGGCGCGGCGAACGTGCCTTCCTCCGGCAGCAGATTCCCGGCCATCGCCACGCCGAAAGCCACGGTCTTGCCCGACCCCGTCTGCGCGGACACGAGCAAATCCCTGTCCCGCGCCTCCGGCTCCAGCACGGCGGCCTGCACGGCGGTCGGTTCGGCATAGCCGCGTTCGACAAGGGCTTCGGAAATCGGCGAGGGCAATTGGGTAAAGGACATGATGCTCGTTTCAGCTGTTGCTGGCAGTCCGTAAGGGCGCGACCAGAGGGTTATCACTCAATTCAGAGCGCGCCTGCTCGAACCAGATACAAGCCGTGCGCCCCATATTTCTGTTATCGCATCGCTTTTTTCTATTATCCTTATATGCGATGCCTGATGCCCGCCCTTCCAGCGGGAATGCGGGTCCGGCGCCCATGCGAATGCTGCACATGCTAACCGGATGAGCCGCCCTTAGCGCTTTGCCGGGCTTTCCGCCATCCATAAATGCAGCATGCCGCTTTCGGCCTTCTCTATCCCGCCTCCCCAACCTGGTATCGGCGCGATGGCGACCTTCCCCCTTTTCGCATGGCATCGGCCATGGACAAAAATGGAAATAATCCTGCCGGAAAAAGAAAACGGCGCCCGAAGGCGCCGGTTCTTTATTACCTGTTGAAAATGGCGCGCCCGGAACGATTCGAACGTCCGACCCTCAGATTCGTAGTCTGAT
>CAYLKZ010000009.1:0-55211 GCA_964384275.1 uncultured Sphingobium sp.
CCCCTGCCTCCCGAAGACAGTGCTCTACCAGGCTGAGCTACTCCCCGACCGAGCCAAAATCTATGCGATTTCGGTGAGGCAGGAGCGCTCTATAGGGGCTGGTTTCAGGGATTGCAAGCACGGAAAGCAGCAGTTTTCCAGATTTCCTTTTCTCAACATCTTTTCTAAAAAGAATATTATTTTTCAATAGGATAAATCACGGTCTTCCCACAGGCATGCCTCTTGTCAGGGAAGGGGCAGGAACGCTTTACCACTGCCCCGTTCGCTTAGGCTGGATATCAGGAAGAGGAAAGACGGAAGGATCGCAACCCCTCGATGATCTGATGTCGGGCCAGAAGGGCGTGGAAAACCAGCCCGATAGCCGCAGCGGCAAGATTGGCGGAATGTTGAAACGCGTCGGCCAGAAACAGGGCGAACAACAGGGTAAAAACCATCACGAAGCGGATAAAACGCAGGGGTATATCCGGCCATTGCGCGGCTTGGCCTTCCTTCCCGTATCGATATAGAAAATAGCCTATCCAGCGGGAAAGAGCCAAGGCGCCAACGAAGGCGACCCCCGCGATTCCCATTGGAATCAGGATGGAAAAGGCCGCTGCCCGGAATATCTGCAATGGAGGGTAAAGCAATATTCTGCTTTTCTTGCTTACCCGGTTGTACAGCCAATAGACAAGCCTCAATGCCGCCAGAAGCAGAGCCCATAGCCCCAGCGAAGTGAAAAGCCGCTCTGGCTGGTTGACGCCGAGGAGGGTGATTCCGGCGGCTCCAAGTCCCAGTCCGAAAATCCAGCTTCGCCATTCATGGCTCCGGGTTGCAAGAGCATGATATTCGTCGGTCAGAGCCGGATCTTTTTCCTTCGTGGCGGCGATATGATCGTTATCGGCATAACCGGCCTCATAGATGGACCAGAAGGAAAGAAAGAGCAGAAGCAACGCGGGAAGGTTGGTCCAGGAGAGTATCGCGAACGGAAAAGTGGCTAATATCCAGACGCTGAAATCCTCCAGAAAAACGGCTTTTGCGGCACCTTTTCCCGGCCTTTTTATCTGCGTCAGATAATCGAAGGGCAGCAGCGGATAATGCAGCGCGCGTCGATATCGGGCGTCTGGCCAACGGATGAGGAAAGGATGGGCGCAGGCGTCGAGCAGCGGCCGATCCTGTTCAGAATCCGTAAGGACAAGAGCCTGAGTAAGTTGCTTTTCCCCAAGCGTCTGCAAAAGCAGTTGATATTTCCCGCATTTCCTATCCGCAAAGCCGATGCCGCAGGATATCAGCCTCGCTTCTCCAAAGCCCATGGCCGCGACCAATGGACGAACGATCGGGCCGAAGCCAAGCGTGGCAATGACCAGTCGAGGGTCCGATGCATCGATCGTTCCCGCCAGCCTGCGGTTGAGGTGAGGAAGGGCCTGATCGCGGACATGGCGCTTCCAGCGCGCCAATGTCCATGGAAACAGCGTGACGATGACGATCACCCGCCAGCAATCCGCGGTATCGTGGCCGGTAAGACGCCATGGCTTTAAAAGCTGAAGAACCCGCAGCAGCAGCGCCGCCACCGTCGCGGGCGCTGCAAGATTCAGAAACTCCTGCGTGGAGTTGCGAAGATATAAAGTCTCGTCCAGATCCAGAATGACGGGTCCGTTATGTTCCCCGATGCATCGGGGAACCGTCGTTTCATCCATCGTCAATGTCCGTATCGCCCCTTTCCGGTACATCATGCAGAGTTTAACAGCCTGAACAAGCGAACTCTTGGTGTAATGGAAGATAACTGATGCCGGAGTCGATCCTGCTTTTCCGGGACAGGCCCGCGCTTGATCTTTCGAGCGAAGGCGGTCGGGTCGCCGAGCCGATCGGGAAAAAAGCGCAGGTGAGTATGAAATATGATTATTTTACTTATATGTCGGTATTGCAAAAGCTATGGAAGGCTTTGCGAGGCGGAGCGCCCTTGACGCATCGGGCGAGTTAGTCAAAACGGAATCCTCCAGGCGGGATGTGGAAGAATAGTGCCGGAGAGTCTTAGCGAAAACAGTCATATGTCGGAATATGACACTCTGTTCGTGGGGGGTATCCGGAGTATTCGCGCTACCCGGAGGGAATTGACCGACATCATGGTGGCCGACGCGCATGCCGCGCGATCGGGGATATTGCCGTTTCCCAAGCTGGTCGTTGCTTCCAACGGCTATGTGATCGCCAAATATCATAAGGATGCGGAATTTCGTCACCTGATCGATCAGGCGAATATCGTGGATGTCGACGGGATGCCATCGGTGTTCGCCACGCGCCTGTTTTGCAAGGAACCGCTGAAGGAGCGCGTGGCGACGACGGATTTCATCCATGACGCTTGCCGGGTCGCCGCCGAACGGGGGTTGCGTTTCTATTTTCTCGGATCGAAGGCGGGCGTGGCGGAAAAGGCCGCTGAAAATCTGCAAAGGCTCTACCCCGGCCTCCAGATCGCGGGTGCGCGCCATGGCTATTTCTCCCGCGAGGAAGAAGACGATATTTGCCGTGAGATCGTGGATGCCGGAACCGATCTGCTCTGGATAGGTCTTGGCAGTCCGTTGCAGGAGCGTTTTGCCGTGCGCAACCGGGAGAAGCTGGCCGGTCTCTCATGGATCAGGACGTGCGGGGGGCTGTTCGATTTCTATTCCGGCGCGGTGCCGCGCGCCCCGAAATGGATGCAGGATATCGGGCTGGAATGGCTGTATCGCGTGATGCAGGAGCCGCGCCGGTTGGCGGGCCGCTATCTGGCGACCAATAGTTCTGCACTCTATCATCTCGCCACCAAGACCCATGACTGACTGATCTGGCGGAACGCCGATCTGGAACCCTGCGAGGGCGGGGTGGGAGCGACGGACAAAATCAAGGTGTAGGCGGTTTTAACCCATTCCATTAGGACGATGGTGGGGTACCGCATGGCATTGCCTTCCTGGGGACAGGGAGTTGCATATGGAATGCCGTAAACGTCTGGCCCTCATTTTCCTTGCGAGCAGTATTGCCTGTCTGCCCGCCGGCGCGCGTGAGGCGGCAAACCCCTTCTTCATGGCGGGAGGCGTCGCCGACGCCCCCACCGGCTTCGATGCCTTTTGCATTAGGGACCGGGTGAGTTGCCTCGCCGGGCATCCCGACCGGAAGGCCGAGAATTATGCGATCGTAAGTCCGGAGGATCGGCTTTCAGGCGATACCGCCGCGCTGTTCCGCCCCGCCATGGTGGAAAATGTGTCCGACATGCCGGTGCTCGTCACCGCGCTTCCTTCCATTGAGGACGAGAAGCAGGCATGGTATCCGGTGGCCGAGATCGAGGCCGGTCCGGTGGATCGGGCGGCGCGCTGGTCGATGCTGCGGACCGTCAACAGTCAGGTCAACCGCGCGGTCGTCCAGCGATATGACAGCCAGTTCGCGGGCGAGGCGGAGTTTTGGCAGCGTCCGGATTTCGACAAGGAGGGCTTCGGCGATTGCGAGGATATCGCGATCGAGAAAAGGATGCGGCTGATCGAGGCCGGATATCCTGCCGATGAGCTGTTCTTTGCCGTCGCCTATGTGCGGCGCTTCGGCCTGCATGTGGTGCTGGTCGCGCGGCTCGACGATGGCGATTATGTGCTGGACAGCCTTTCGCCCCATGTGGCGGTCAAATCCGAGGTGCGGTATAGCTGGTTGCGCGTGCAGTCCGCGGCGGACCCGCTCAAATGGCATCGCGTGATCCTCGACCGGCCCGCGCCGTTGCAGGACGGAGCAGTCCGCATCGCGGCGAGGGCTTCCGGGGGAAACGGGTTGTAAAGGCTTTCGCGGCTGGCGGTGGGCGCGCGCCAGCAGCTACCGGCTGCCCGGCAGCAGCGAGCGGTAAAGCGCCGCGAACCTGTCCGCGCAGGCGGCCAGGGAATAATGCCGCGCGAAATGCCGCTTGCCCGCTGCCCCCATCGCGGTCCTCAGCCCTGCATCGCGCACCAGCCGCGCCAGCGCGTCGGCCAGCGCCTGCACATCGCCGGGGGGGACGAGGAGGCCGCTTTCGCCGTCCAGAACCTGCTCCGGAATTGCGCCGACGCGGGTGGAAACTACCGGCAGGCCGTGGGCCATCGCCTCCAATATCGACAGCGGCTGATTTTCCGCGCGGGAGGGGAGGGTGAAGATATCGGCCTCGCGCATGTAGCGGGAGACGTCCTCCTCCCCGACCCAGCCGGGGAAGTGGATATGGTCCGCTATTCCCAGCGCCTCCGCGCGCGCGCGGGCTTCCTCCACCGCGCCATTGCCGCCGACGATCGCGCGCCAGCGGAGATCGGCTGCGGTGAGGGTGGCGAGGGCGGGCAGCAATATGTCGATGCCCTTGCGCTCGCCCACCTCGCCCATGAACAGGATCGTCGGCACTTCGGAGCGGGATGGCTCCGGCCTTGACGCGGCGGGGGAGGGAACCCCGTTGCCGATGACATGGACCTTTTCCGGGGCGACATGGATATGGTTGACCAGCACGTCACGCCAATAGGGGCTGAGCGCGATCACGGCGTCGGCGCTGTTGAACAGGCGGGAGACTCGCCTCTGCGCGAAGCCGGGAAGCTGCGCATAATAGGCGTCATATCCGCTGCCGTGCAGGTGCAGCACCAGCTTCATCCCCATCATCCGCGTCATCGTCGCGAACAGCAGCTTGCGCCATGTCGACCCGCGCCGGGCGACATTGATATGCACCACGCCGACCTTATGCGCGCGGCATTGGCGGACGAAGCGCAGGAGCGCGCCCGGTACGCTCAAATGCTTGGCGAGGCCTTGGCTCGACAGGCGGCTGCGGCAGGCGATGACGTCGATGTCCGGATGCCGCTCGCCCAGTCCGCGCGACAAATAGGTCATGACGCGGCCGATCCCGCCTTGGGACTCCAGCCCGTCCGACAGCAGGAGGGCGACGGTGAGGGGGGGCAGGGAAGAGGTCATGCCTTGCCTTTTGGGCTTGTTGCGAGGGGACGAAGCTTGCGCAGCATCCATTTTTCGATGGTGAGGTGAACGGCGATGGCGGCGAGGATCGCGGTGAGGCTCGCCAGCAGATAGGCCGCCAGCGGCGCTGCCTCCACCAAGGGCCGCAGCAGCCGCACGAGGATCGACCCCAGGGGCTGATGCAGAAGATAGAGCGTATAGGAAGCGCCACCCAATATCGTCCACAGCCGCTCCCATCTCCAAGCCCGCCCCGGCTCCAGCGCGACCAGCCCGGCGATCAGCAGGGCGGA
Organism: uncultured Sphingobium sp.; assembly: GCA_964384275.1. Lineage (GTDB taxonomy): Bacteria > Pseudomonadota > Alphaproteobacteria > Sphingomonadales > Sphingomonadaceae > Sphingobium. The sequence continues at coordinate 5,196 of CAYLKZ010000009.1, forward strand.
CGCGACGAGATAGCCCAGATCGCCCCAGGGGCCGAGGACGGAGAGTGCATGATCGGTTCCCTTGCCGCTATGCCATTCGATCAGCCAGAGCAGCGCCAGCAGCACCCCTCCCGCGCCTGCCATCAAGCGGGGGGAGGGCATGGTCCTGCCCGAAAGGATGAACCAGCCGATGCCCAGACCCAGCGGAAAGCCGAGGTTGAGCGGCGACAGCAGGAGGGAGGTGGAGCCGAGGCGCATCGCCGTGCCGCCCAAAGCGGGCAGGAGGCTGAGGGCGAAACTCCCCAGCCCCCATGCGACGATCAGAATGGCCGCGCGCCAGCCCCATGCGATGATCGCGCAGAAGAGCAGGTAGAAGATGACCTCATGCCGCAAACTCCACGAGATGGAGAGGATCGCGTCGGCATGGGGCAGCAGCAGCAGATCGGCGGCCAGTCCCGCAGAGGTCAGCGCGCGCTCGCCGCCGAGGGAGGGGATCAGCAGGAAGCCCGCGAGCATCGTGGCGGAGATCAGCAGGAACATTGGGTAGAGCCGGATCGCCCGCCGGATCAGGAAAGGGCCGATCCTGCCGCGCTGGCCGACATCCCGCCGATGGGCAAAGACGATGATGAAGCCGCTCAGCACGAAGAAATAGGGGACGCCCGCATGGCCGGGGCGGAATATGTCATCAAGGACGATGACACCGCCATAATCGGCGATCAGGCTGGTATAATGGTAGAGAAGAACGCTTGCGGCTGCAAGAAAACGTCCGATTTCCAGCGAAATCAGCTTGCCGGAGGGCGGGGCCGTGACGCCCTGCCTCGTGAACGGCTTCCCGCCGGGTCCATGGGCGCTGGTGTCGTGCAAGACGGCTTTTTCTTCCGATTCGATTCCGCGCTCTATACGGGCCTTGGCTCGGGATTTCCATGGCCCTCGGCGGGATGAACCGTTTAGGGACAGCGATGCCGCGCCGCAACAGGATCATTGCCGCGCTGCGAAGGAGCGGATATAGGCTGCGCGGATATATATGCAGACCGTTCACGTCGCCTCGTTGGCCGATCCGGCTTTTTCTTCGTCCGCTGCCCCAGGGGCGCGGCGCGGGCGGCGTTTTGCGTTGCTGCTGGGCCTGCTGACGGCGCTGGCCCTTGTTCTCGCCCTTGCTTACGGCTTTGTGTCACGGCAGGGGGAGTCCGGTTCGACGGGGCTGGCGAAAGCCGCGCGCGCCGCCCAGCCCGCAATCCTGCCCGTTTCCGATCCCAAGGCGCTGCGGCCCGTAAGCGAGGAGGAGGCGCGCCACATCAACGCGGCCATCCCCCTTTCCGCCGAGGCCAATCCGCAGGCTCAGCCGCTGACGCTGTCCCTCGACAACGGGGCCAACTGGCTCCGCGCGGTCGATTGCATGACGGCGGCGATCTATTATGAGGCGGCGAACGAACCGGCGGACGGCCAGCGCGCCGTTGCGCAGGTGATCCTCAACCGCGTGCGCGACCCGGCTTTCCCCAATAGCGTGTGCGGCGTCGTGTTCGAAGGCTCGCAATTGCCGACCGGCTGCCAGTTCAGCTTCACCTGCGACGGTTCCATGGCCCGCCTGCCGTCCAAATCCGGGTGGGAGCGGGCGCGCTCCATCGCCTTCAGCGCGCTTTCGGGCTATGTTTTTGCGCCGGTGGGCATGGCGACCCATTATCACGCCGATTATGTGGTGCCCTATTGGGCCTCCAGCCTCAACAAGATCGCTTCGCTGGGCGCCCATATCTTCTATCGCTGGAAGGGCAATCGCGGGATGCCCTCCGCCTTCGTCGCCCGATATGAGGCAAAGGAGGAAGAGGCGATGCGCAACGGGATCATGATCGCCGGGGCCTTGTCCGCCCATCCCGAGGGGGAAGAGGGCGCGGCGGCGTCCTCCGCCCCCGCCGGACGCACGGTGCTGGCGATAAACGGGGCGCTGATGGGAGAGGCCGCGCATCGGCTTCCCGAAGGAGAGCAGCCGCTTGCCGCGAGGGCCGGAGCGCGCCCGCTGGCCGATATCGCCGCGACTGCCCAGCCCGCCAAGGTCGCCGCCAAAGCGGGGCGCTGGGCCATCTCCGCCGAAGGATCGAGGATTCCATCGCAGCACGGCACCGCCCAGCCGCAGCCCCCGGTGACAGAGCCTGCCATTCCCTCCAGGACCGGGGAGCAGGGAAGCAATCGTCCGGCTGAGCCTTGATAATCAAGGTAAAAGTGGTGGCTGCGAAGGTTTCCCCCAATTGGAGGCCCGCTTTGCGCTCACGTCGATTCATGACTTCAGCTTTTTCCGGCGCGCTTGCCGGACTGACGCTGCTGCTGACGCCGGGGTGCAGCAAGGAAGTCGGGGCGCTGGAGGATGACCGCCTCCTGTTCCAGAGCGGGTTCGAACCCGATGTGGCGCTGACCGATCATTCGATCGCCGGGGCCGACCGGAGCCTGAAGAGCCGCAATGACTGGTCCCGCGACGCGACGCGCTTCGCCGGGAGGATCGCCTATAATCTTGGCGGGCCGGACGACAGGGCTAAGCCGGATGCAACGGCAGTCAGCATCGTTACGGACCCGGAAAACAAGAATAATCACGCGCTGCTGCTTTCGCTGCGGGATTATCGGCGGGAAGGGCAGGACGAAAAAGGCCGCGCTCAGGTCGAAATCTACAAGATAGCGCCGGGGCTTCGGGAATTTTCTTACGATGTCGACATGTATATTCCCGCCGACTTCAAATTGCTGGAACATTATCCCAGGAAGATCGATTGGCTGACCATCGGGGAGTTCTGGAACAACGAGTTCTGGCATAAGGGGGAGAAGCATGGTTTCCGCATCACCGTCGGTCTGGCCAAGAAGCCGGGCACTCACCCCCTCAACCTGCGCCTGATCGCCGATCTGGGGGACGGGACGGTCATCTGGGAACGGAACAATGCCGAAGCTCTTTTGCCGATCGGGAAATGGTTTCGGATCAGCTATTATTTCCGCGAAGGCGCGGGCACTGACGGGCGGCTGACCGTCAAGATTACGCCCAGAGGGGAAAAGACCCGGCTGCTCTATGATGTGCGGGATTATAGCTTCGCTCCTGGCAATCCTGCGCCGGATGGACTGACCGGATTTAATCCGATGAAGCTTTATACGTCCCGCATGTTGATTGACTATATGAAGTCGAAAGACGCCCATCTTGAGATATATTGGGATAATTTCAAATTATATAAAATGAAGTAGATTTCCGCCGATTGTGCGGTTTTCCGCTTTCCTCTATTTCGCGTCGGCGCAGGGATAGGTCTGGCGCAGCGCCATGGCGATGACGGACGCCGCCTGACCCTGCCGGTTTTCGGGATAGGCGGTGATATAGGTCAGGAAGGTCTGCTTCAACTCGCTCTGCGGGGCGTTGGCGGGCATGCAGAACTCCTTTTCGCCGAGCCAGATCTCATAGGCGCGCATCGTGTCGTGAACGGCGGCCAGATAAGCGAAGCAATAGCTTATGTCCGGGCTGCCCGCATTGGAGCATTGCCCGGCCAGCCGGTCGGCGGTGAGATAACCGATATCCTGCGCCTCTCGTCCTGCCGGAGCGGCGGGTTGGGGGGATGGCGCCGCCGGAGTGCTGGTGCGTGACGCATCGGGCGGTGGAGGTGCGGGGGCGGCTGGCGGCGGAGCGGTCGTGCCGCCTGCCGGGGAAGCTGCCTGAAGAGGTGCCGCCGCAGGGGCGCTTGCGGGTACGCTCGCATGGGCGCTCATTGGGGCGAGGGCAAGCAGCAGCGGCAGTACATATCCGGGGGCGAGCGGCAAGTTCATGAAATCATCCTCCGGACAGGGGCGGCATCGGGCGCGGGAAGGCTGGCGTCGTCGTCGCAGACGGACAGGAACTCCCTCTTATCATCCTCCACATACAGCGCGGTCAGCTTGCCGGATCGATAGGCCCCGGTGTCGATGCCGATGCGGTTGGAGTGGATCTCCGCTTCGTCGCTGACGTTGTGGCCGTGAACGACCGTAACGCCATGCGGCCCGTCATGATTGAGAAATTCCTGCCTGATCCAGAGCAGGTCTGACCGGCTTTGCCGTTTCAGGCTGACGCCTGGCTTTATTCCGGCGTGGCAGAAGAAATAATCACCGGAACGGAGGGAAATTGGCAGCGATGCCAGCCATTCGATATCGTCTTTCGGTATGGCTTCCCGCGCGCGGGCCAGCAATTCGAAATCCTCCGGATCGTCGTCGGTTTTAACGCCATAGCTTTGCAATGTGGCCCTGCCGCCCATTCTCATCCACCCGCGCATGAAACCGGGATCGCCGCGCAGGGCGCGCACCATCATGTCCTCATGATTGCCCATCAGGGTGATGAAGTTTCGGTCGTATTCCCCCCGCTTTCGCAAATAGCTGATGACCTGTCGGCTTTCGGAACCGCGATCGATGATGTCGCCCAGCAGCAGCAGATAAATCGACTTGCCCGGCTCCAGCCGCGCCTGATGCTGGCCTATCCTGGCGATGAGCTTTGCCAGCAGGTCGTGGCGGCCATGAACGTCGCCGATCGCGTAGACACGATCGCAGGGCTCGGTCATCGGTGAATTTGTTGCTTTGCGAAAGAAATTCAACACGATTTTGTCCTGAAACATTAACGGCTTCATGCGCCGTGGCGGGTCGCGGAGCTCCATTTCCTTCAGGCGGATTATATCGGAAATGCTGGCGATACAAGCATTACGGGGCGACCGGAGGGGCTTTTGGATAGGGGAGGCGACGACGCGAGAAAATGTCAGGTCCACCAATCCTTGCACCATACCACCTTAACGGTGGGGGTGAATGTCTTGCTGCAATTGCGGAAAGTACCTATAGCTCGCGACGCTCTGATCCAGTGGGGAGTGAGAATAGGTGTTGAAACGCATACCATATCCGATCTTCATCGCGATCGCCTTGGCAGGTTGCGCCACTAAGGGAGGACCGGTGGTGGAGACAGGGCCGCGCTATATGGCGGCGACGGATTCGCTGGAAAATTATAGGCTGTCCGCTGGCGACAAGGTGCGCGTCACCGTGTTCGGCGAGCAGTCGCTTTCCGGCGAATATGCGGTGGCAAGCGATGGCATGGTGTCGATTCCCCTCGCCGGAAATGTTCCGGCCGACGGCGAATCGCCCAAGGGATTAAGCGACTTGATCCAGACCCGGCTGGCCGATGGCTATCTGCGCGATCCCAAGGTCAGCGTGGAGGTGGTCACCTATCGCCCGTTCTTCATTCTGGGCGAGGTCAGCGCGCCGGGCCAATATCCTTATGCCAGCGGGATGACGGTGCTGAACGCGGTCGCCACCGCGCAGGGCTATACCCCCCGCGCGGAGAAGAAGGTGGTCTATATCCGCCGCGGCGGCGGATCGAATGAGGAAGCGTACAAGCTGACGCCGGATCTGCGCGTATTGCCGGGGGACACCATCAGGGTCGGCGAGCGCTTCTTCTGACCGAGAAGAATAAAAGGGGACAATATATGCGTACCATCAGGCTTCCCGGTCTGCCCGCGCTCGTGATCGGCGCAGGCGCGGCGCTTCTTTCCTATCAGGCGATGGCGCAGATCGCCGCGACGACCCCGGTGTCCGTCCCCGCCGACGCGACGTTGGAGCAGCAGCCCGCCCAGCGCCTCAGCCAGACGCTGCTGGCCGAAACCGCGCAGCTTCCGGCGAATGCGCTGACCGAGGATTATGAAGCTGCGATGATGTTCGTTATCGGCCAGCAGGCCTATACGGCGCCGATCGTCCAGAACGCGCTCGATATTCTGGCGGCGCAGTCCGGGATGCCGCAGGGCTTCCGCGCGGCGGTCGGGCGCGTCCGCCTCGCCGTGATGAGGCGCAATTTCCAGGGTACCGCCGCGCTTGCCGGCGGGACGGAGGCCGCGATCATGCCGACCGGGATCACCTTCCCGATCATCGGCATCAACAACGGCTCAAGCAATTATGGAGAGTGAGACGATGGATCGGAAGCTGTATCGGACATACTGGCTTCGGGGTGCTGCGCTCGCTCTGGTGGCCGGGGCGGGCCTTCCCTCGATCGCCGTAGCGCAGGAAACGGTGCTGCTCGACCCGTCCGTGCCCTATGATTTCGACCGGGGCCGCAATGTCAGCGTAACCGAACGGGCGCGGCCCGATTACGATCAGCTCGGCGTCCGCATGGGCAGCTTCCTGCTGTTCCCCCGCCTCGAAACCAGCGCCGGATACTCCGACAACATCTACCTTTCCTCCGATGACAAGACCGATGCCCCCTATGTGACGGTGGCCCCGATGGTGCAGCTCAACTCCGGTTGGTCCCGCCATGACGTGCGGCTGGAAGCGCGGGGGAATTTCAAGCGTTTTGCCGGGGAATCCCGCCGCAACGAGGATGGCTATCAGTTCGGCGCGCGCGGGCGGCTGGATGCCGGGCTGGACTATTCCTTCACCGGCGAGGCGCGCTATAGCCGCCAGTATGAATCGCCGCTGACAGGCGACACAGCGGCTAATCTGGCGGTGCTGTCGAGTTATAACCGGGCCTTTTTCTCCGGCCGTGCGGAACGGCGGTCGGGCCGCTCGCGGATCATCGCGTCGGTCGATTACACCGATTTCGATTTCAACCGCATTGCCCTGCCCACCACCGATTTCGACCAGTCCTATCGTGATCGCGGCGTCACTCGCGGGATCGTGCAGGCCGAATATGCGATGACGCCCAGCATCTCCTTCTATGTGCAGGGCTCCCACGACTGGACCAATTATCGCGAACTGGCGCAGAACGGTCTGGCGAACCTCGATTCCCGCGCCTATCGCATTCTGGGCGGCGTCAATTTCGATCTTTCGTCGTTGATGCGCGGCACCATCGGCCTCGGCTATGTCAATCGCGACTATCGGTCGGGCCTGTATGACGATGTGAACGGCCTGTCGTTGGAAGGTCAGCTCGAATATTTCCCCAGCGAGTTGACCACCATCACCGCGACCGCCCGCCGGATTCTGGCGGATTCGACGATCAGCAGCGTAAACGCCTATTTCGACAACAGGTTTTCCCTGCGCGTCGACCATGAATTGCTGCGCAACCTCATCCTGAATGCCACGGGCGAGGTTTCGCGTCAGAATTATCTGAATAGCCCCATTAATTCAACGAACTATCGCATTTCGTCGGGCGGGCGCTACCTGATCAACCACCGCTTTGGTATCCAGATGAACCTGGCCTATCTTTCGCGTGATCGAAACGACGTGAACGTAGGGAACAAGTTCAACGAATTTTCCGGCCTGATTACCTTGGTGTATCAGCCCTGATTTGATCTTTTCTTTCGTCATGTCCGCAATAAGTCGAGGTTGAACCGTTTTATGGAAGTATCGCAATTCGGGGGGAATGATGGCCGCCTTTCGGATCTGCTGTTGCAGATCAGGGAGGTCATCCGGCGGCGCTGGATGGTTCTGGCCGCCGTGACCGCCGCCGTGTTCATTGCCGGTACGGTTCTGACCTTCATGGTTTCGCCCAAATATGAAGCCGTGTCGCGGGTGCGGATCGACCCCAGCCAGAATCCGCTGTCCAGCAACCCGCAGGCGGATCAGGCGACGCTGAACCCGGAAGCGATCGAAACGGAAGTCACGATCCTGCGGTCGCCGGATCTGGCACGGAAGGTGATCGGCAAGCTGAACCTGATGAGCGACCCTGAATTCGCCAAGGTGGTCGCGGCGCGGGAAGGCGGTGCGCAACTGGCGCAGGCGGACAAGGAAGCGCTGGTCGCTAACGCGCTGCTGTCCAACCTCTCCGTGGGGCGCGAGGGGCTGACCTATATTCTGGGCATCCGTTTCAAGTCGAAGGACGCAGTGAAGGCCGCGGATATCGCCAATGCCTTCGCGGACGAATATCTGCTGAGCAAGGCGGGCTCCACCGTGGGCACCGCCGAGCGGCAGGCGCAATGGTTCGAACGCCGCCTCGCGGAGTTGGGCGCGGAGGTGAAGACCGCCGACGCCGGCGTCGCCAATTATCGGGCCAAGGCGGGCATTTCCGTCGGCGCGGAAGGCACGTTCAGCGGCACTGTGGTCGATCAGCAGATCGCGCCGCTGTCCGGCGCGCTGGCCAGCGCGGAATCGGAAGCCGCAGCGGCGCGGGCCAGCCTTGCCGCCGCGCAGCAGCAGGTTGCCCGTGGCGGTCTCGATTCAGTGACGGAGGTTCGCAACTCGGCGGTCATTTCCGACCTGCGCCGTCAACGCGCAGAGGTGCTGCGCAACATGGGCGAGGTGCAGACCCGCTATGGCGAGAAGCACCCGGAGACGCTGCGGGTCCGCGATCAGCTTTCGGGTCTGGACCAGCAAATCCGCGAAGAGGCGACCCGCGCGGTCGAATCCCTCCGTTCGCAGGCCGATGCGGCCGCGGCCCGCGCTTCCAGCCTGCGCCAGTCGATGGGCCGGCTGGAAGGGGAGCGCGCCTCCAACACGCGCGCGGCGGTCGTCGCCGACAGCCTGCAACGGGAAGCCGACGCCAAGCGGCAAGCCTATGACAAGATGGCGCAAATGTCACTCGCCAGCACGCAGGCCGCGCAGAATCCGACAGCGCAGGCGGTCATCATCGACCGCGCGCAGGCACCGCTTAACCCTTCCTTCCCCAACAAGCCGCTGTTCATGGCGCTGTCGCTGATCCTCGGCTTCGTCGCGGGCGCGGGCACTGTGGCCGTGCAGGAGATGCTGGTCACGGGGATGCGGACGATACAGGATGTGGAAAATACGCTGGGCATCCCTGTGCTGGCGGCCATTCCCAATGTGCCCAAGATGCGCAATCCGGCGGACCTGCTGCTGGAGAGGCCCACGTCCCTCTTCGCGGAATCGCTGCGGATCGCAAGGGCGTCGCTGCTCGGCGTCCGCTCCGGCGAGAAGTCGCAGGTCATCGCCCTCACCTCGGCCCTGCCGAGCGAAGGCAAGACCACGACCGCGCTGGCTTTCGCCCGCACGCTGGCGATGAACGGCGCGAAGACGCTGCTGCTCGATTGCGACGTGCGCCGCGCGGCGCTGCGCCAATTGCTGCCCAATGTGCCGATGAAGCCCGGCATCGTCGAAATCCTGCATGGACAGGCGAAGATCGACGACACGCTGATGCCGTCGGGCGATGTCGAGAAGCTCGACTATATGCTGGTCAAGGAGCCGTACTTCAGTTCCGAGAATCTGTTCGGCGATGGCGGGATGGAGCAGGTGATCGCGTTGCTGCGGGATCGCTATGACTATATCGTGCTCGACTTGCCGCCGCTGGTCGGTCTGGCGGACGGGCGTTTCATCGCGGTTCTGGCCGATGTCACCGCGCTGATCGTGCGCTGGGACGGGACGCCCGCGTCGGCGGCGACTTCCGCCCTGCGCGTGCTCCAGTCGGACGGCGCGAAGCCGGCCGGGGCGATCTTCACCATGGTCGATGCCGCCGCCGAAGCGGTGGGCGGGCTATATTATTCCCGCAAATACGGGACTTATTATCAGGCGAACTGATGGCGCGGGCTAGGCGCGGGGCAGTGTCGAGCGACGGCGGACAGCATCCCGCGCTCGGCTTGCCGCATCCGGCATCATCGGGCCGGAGGAACTGGCTCGCCATCGGGGCGGGCCTCGTCCTTGCGGGGGCGGGGTTGGCGGTCTGGTGGTCCGAACATCAGGTGATCCGGGCCACGGCGTTGGTCGACCGTCAGGTCGAGTTGATGAATCGCGGACGCCCGGTGTCGCCCGCGCCCTTCGTGGCGGGGAACAGCGATAATGCGCGGGTGCTGATCGCCCATGCCTCTTATCTGGCTTTTCAGGCCAATGGCGCGGAAGGGGAGGCGCGGCGGATGCTGATCGAGGAGGCGCGGCGGCGGGCCTATCGGGCGATCGCCGCCCGGCCTCGCTGGGGCGAGGCCCGCACGACGTTGGCCTATATCGAGACGCTGGCCGGGCCGGACAGGACAGGATCTGCGACCGCTAGTCTGAGCGCCAGCTATCGCGATGCGCCCTTTCTGAAAGGCTCGGCGCAATGGCGGGTCGCCACGGCGCTCAAGGGCTGGCATCGGCTGGACGGGGCGACGCAGCAACGGGTGATCGACGAGGCCGTCTGGATCGCGATGCAGGATGGCCCGGCGCGGGAGCGGCTGTTTGCCCTCGCGCGGGCGACGGATGCCTATCCCGGCCTTCTCACCGCATGGCGTTCCGCGCGGGGGCGGGAACGGCTGGACGCTTACCGGCGGGATTGATCCGCGTCGGGCTTCCGCGCTGCGCCCGGCGTCCAGAGCAGGCCCGCGAGGAACAGTGTGATGGTTATCGCCACCGGATAATCGAGGCTGATGTCCACCATCGCGCTCGCCAGCAGCAGCGCCAATGCCGCCAGCGGCGCGGCCCGGTGCGCGGAAAGCCGCTTGCTCTTCACCCGGGCAAAGAAATCGCGGAGCCAGAGCGCGGCCGCAGCCCCGATCAGCAAGGCATAAGGCAGGCCGCCGACGAGGACGAGTTGCAACAGGATATTGTGCGGCGAGTTGACGGTCGAGAGCGCGCTCGCCGCCTCCAGCGAGGTGAGCATCGCGCTGTTCAGGCTGGAGAAGCCGCCATAGCCATAGCCATAGACAGGAGCCGCCAGCGCCAGATCGGCATAATGGAGCCACATGAAGAGGCGGTCCCCCGATTCCACGCCCAGCCTGCCGAGGCGGGTGGAGAGCAGATCGGCGCTGGGTGCGAAGAAGAAGGCGGCGAGCGCGACCGCTATCGTCAGACCGGCTATCAGGGTGCGATCCCGCGTCGGGCGGGCCTTCATGCCCGGCCAGAGGAGGCAGAGCGCGCCGAGGAAAAAGACGATGATCGTGAAGCGCGACGCGGTGGCGACCATCGCGGTGAGATTGATCGCGAGTACTGCGCCCATCGCGATCCTCAGCAGGATGACGCGGCGCCCGGTCAGGCCGAGGGGCTGCCTGTCCACCAGCGGCCAGAGCGCGAGCAGGGAGGAGGCCCCGGCGAGCGCCGCCGTGACGTTGGAATTGCCGACGGTGGAGAGGAAGCGCCCCTGCCGCGCGAGCAGCCCGTAATCCGTCCATTCGCCCAAAGGAGTGAAGCGCAGGATGAGGCCGAACAGCAGGATCAGGGATATGGCCGTCGCCAGCAGCAGGAGCGCGATGCCACGGCCCCTCGCATCGCGCGCCGCCAATGCGCCGCAGAACAGCGCGGCGACGCCTGCCCAATAGCCGACCATCTCCGCCATCGCCATATCGGGCGCGAGCGTCACCGGGTTGCCGGGGAAAGGGAGCAGCCCGGAATGGGGCAGGGCGGCCCACAAAAAGGCGAGGGCGGCGCACGCCAGCAGCGGCCACGCCGCCGCCCGGAAGCGCGGGGACGGGGGAAAGCGAAAGGCAGCGAGCGAGAGGGCGAGGCCGTTGGTGACGGCGGAAACCGCCTTGCCGGAGGCGCTGTCATATCCGTTCCACAGCATGCCCGACACCAACAGGGCGATGATGAGGGCAAGCGGCAACTGGCGGAAAAGAACCGATCTGGAGGAAAGCCGTAGAGTGGGGAAAGACTGACGACCTTGCGGGAAATGCGCTGGCCCGGAGCCAGCCCTGGAAGGGGAGCGGGCGGTTGAAAGCATCGAACGGATGGGCATTGCGTCTCGCCTGAAGGACATGCGGCATTTCTTGGGCGGCATTTCTTGGTTTTTCTCTTAGTTTTTCGGGAGATTTTGACAAGCCTTGAGTGATGGCGGGAATGACAGGGTTGAAGGCGACAGAGGTATGAAATAACCAAATTGGTTATATTCACCATGTCCTACACGCCCTTCTGGCGTTCAGGGAAAGCGTCGCCAACATGAAGGAATCCCCATGACCGATCTTTTCCATAACCAGCAGGACACCGTCCTGACGCCCTCCCGCCACCCCTATGCCATTACTCCGCATGACAGCGCCGCGTTGCCGCGGGTGCCCAAGGGGCTGTATGTGGGCAGCGGCGGGGATGTGACCCTGCGCGGGGTGGAAGCCGAAAGCGACGTGACCTATCGCAACCTGCCGGACGCCAGCTATATCGCGGTGCGCGCCAGCCATGTGCGGGCGACCGGCACCACCGCGTCCGACCTGATCGCGGAGGCCTGAACCATGACCCGCATGTCAGGCGCAATTGGCGGCCTTTCCGGCGGATCGCTCGCGCGGTCCGGCCTCGCCTCCTCCCTGCCGCTCGGCGCGGCGATCGGCGACAGCATCACCGTGCCCAATTATAACGGGGCGGACAGGATAAGCCCGTCGATCCCGACCAATAGGCTGAAAAGCGCCAAGGGCTATTGCAGCTGGGCGCTCGCGCTCTCCGGCCAGCGGGTCGAGATACCGCCTGAAACGAACATATGGGGCTTTCCCGGCCGGGAAGCGGGCGAGATCCTCGCGGCCCTGCCCGCCTTTCTGGCGCAGATGCCGCGCAAGCCCGGTTTCATGATCGTCGAGTGCGGCACCAACAATATCGGCCATGACGTGTCCGCAACAGGTGTTGGCTCGTTCGAGACGATCACGGCGGATTGGAATGCCATCGCCCACTATCTGACGCAGCGGGGCATCAGGATCATCTTCGTGCCGATTCTACCGCGCGGGCCGGGCTTCTCTTCCCTGTTCGGCGGTCCGCAATTCGAGGTGCTGGACCGCTGCAACCGCTGGCTGGGCGATTTCGCGGCGCGGTCGGGCGGGGTGGTCGCGGCGGCGACGGCTTGCCTTGCGCCGGTGACCGACCCCGCCGCCATCGGCGCGCAGCCCATGGCCGGGATGACGGTGGACGGCACCCACCCCTCGCTGGCCGGGGGCTACCAGATCGGCAAGGCGATCGCGGCGATTCTCTCCGGCTGGTATCCGCCCGTCGATCTGCTGCCGACGAATGGCCTGACCTGGAACTGGGGGCTGCAATATGCGAATTTCCATCGCAACCCGATGATGCAGGGCGCGGGCGGCACCGTGACGACACCCGGCGCGGGGACGATATCGGGGACGGCTCCCACCAATTGCACGGCGGGAATGTCGGATACGGCGGGGCTGACCGTCACCCATTCGCAGGTTGTCAGCCCGCTTTCGGGCCAGCGCATGCACCAGATGAGCTTTGGCGGCAGCTATACGGCGAGCGGGGTCACGGCGGCGAACTGGGCGCCATGGGCGCGGCTCTATAATTCGGCGCAGGGCCCGGCGAGCGACACGCTGAGCGCCGGGGACAGGATCGAGGCGCTGATCGCGTTCGAGATCGACGCCGGGCATAATTGCATCGCCTTCCCCCGCCTCGAACTGCGCTGGAAAGGGGCGAGCGGCTATAATAGCGACATGCAGACGCCGGAGGTCGTGGGTGTGTTGCCGTCCGAAACGATTTGCGGCGTGCTGCGGACGCCGGTGCATGAGTATGCGGCGTCGGAAATGCCCCTGTCGACAGGCGAGCTGGCGATGGATGCGCGGGCCTATCTGCGCGCGGAGAATGGGAGCTATTCCCCGACCGGGACGATCCGATTCGGGCGGGCGCTGATCCGTAAACTCTAGGGCGGATCGGCTTTAGGTTGCTGCGCTCCGATGCTCGGATAGCACGGCTCTCAACTCCACCTGACCCGAATGTCGAACCGTCCGGCGTTGGTCCGGCTCCGTCGAACCGGACGGACTCCCTTTGCCAACAAGCGAGTCCATTTGTGTCGAAATCACTCTAACCGGGTGCGCGATCCTTCGCGGCGGCGCGTTCCTTGCGCTCCGCCGCGAGGGTCATGCGGGCGAGGCCCTGAAAGTCCTCCTCCTGTTCCCGCAGCAGGCGCGCCATGGCCTCAAGGGAGGGAAGGAGAGAGGCGGCTTCCTCTTCCGGCCTTTCGGATGATGGCTCGCCGGATGATGCCATGCCGCTTGTCCCCTCGCCCCAATTACCCCGAATAGGGCTTCTCTCCTATCCTTTGACGGCCGGGGCCAGCGCCGATGGCTCCATATTGGCGGGGATCGAAAGCGGCCGGTGCGTGGTTGTCAGCAGGGCGGCTTTCGTGGCACAGGCGCGCTATGGTTAACGCAGGCACTATGATCGGGCGGGTGGTCTTCGGGTTGCTGACGTTGGCCTTTTGCGGCGCGGTGGTGCCGGACATGGGGCTGGCGCTGATGCAGCAGGCGGATGAGGCGGAGGGCCTGCCCCCGGTTCCGCCGCCCGACGACGCCTCCGCTGTGGAGCCTGTCGCCGGGGAAAGCTATGTCTGGCGGCCCGTCGCGATTGGTGGCGGGGGCTTCATCACCGGCATGGCGCAGGATGCGCGCGGTGTGACGCGGGTGATCCGTACCGATGTGCATGGGGCGTATCGCTGGGACGCGCGGCTGGACCGATGGGTGCAGATGGTGATCGCGGACCATATGCCGGAAGCCTATCGGGTGCAGGCCGGGGTCAACGAAGGCGCTTATGAGGTCGCCGTCGCGCCTTCCGACCCGGATCGCGTCTATCTCGCGATCAAGGGCCGGGTGCTGCGGTCCGACGATGGCGGGCGCAACTGGCGGGCGCCTGCGCAGGAGGCGGCTTCCTTCCATTTTGAACCCAATTCCGAATTTCGTTTCGATGGCCCGCATCTGGCGGTGGACCCGGCGGACCCCGATCATCTGCTGCTCGGCACGTCGGGGGAGGGGCTGTGGCGCTCCACCGATGGCGGCGCGCGGTGGCAACCGGTCGATTCGGTGCCTTATGCGAACGACCTGCGCCCCGCGCGGGGGAAGCAGGCGCCGGGGCTGTCGGTCTGGTTCGCCCCTGCTCACGCCGCGCTGAAGGGGCGGGAGTTGTGGGTGGCCTCGCCCGGAAACGGGCTGTTCACGGCGGACCGGCGGACGGGAACCTTCTCCCCGTTGCGCGGCGGGCCGGCAACGGTGGCGCAGGGGGGCTTCACCTCCGACGGCGCGTTTGTCGCCACCGATTGGGAGAAGGGCGCGGTCTGGCACTGGCGGGGCGGGCGCTGGACCGACCTCGTGGCGCAAGGCGCGCTGCCCCGGCGGAAATATCGCGCGATCGCGATTGCGCCTGATGACCGGCGGATGATCCTGATGACCGAGGGCGGGGACGGCTGGTGCTCGCTCGACCGGGGGAGGAGCTGGCATGGCATGGGCCGCTCCATCCGCGCGGGAGAGGGGGACGTGCCGTGGATGCGGGTCGCCGACCAGTCTTACGTTCCGGTGGCCTCCATCGGCTTCGATGCGGCGCGGCCCAACCGGCTGTGGATCGCGCAGGGTCAGGGCATGTTCGTGGCGCAGGCCGATGAAGCCTGCGGCCACCTCGACTGGCGGGGCCTGTCGCGGGGGATAGAGGAAATCGTCGCCACCGACGCGGTGCATGCCCCAGGCATGGCGCCGGTCTTTGCCGGATATGATTTCGGCATCCATGTGAAGCCCGATCTTGACGCCTTTTCCACCACCTACGGCCCGCGAGAGCGCGTCATCATCGCCGCGCCGCAGGTGGACTGGACGCCCTCCACGCCGGGCTTCCTCGTCACCAACGCTTCCGACACGCGCACCGGCTGCTGCTCGGAGGATGGTGATGCGGTGATGGCGGGATACAGCATGGACGGCGGGCGGAGCTGGGCCAAATTCCCCACGCTGCCCACGCCGCCGGGGACGAAAGCGGACGATCCGTGGCGCATGTCCTTCGGCTCCATCGCGGTTTCGGCGGGGTCGCCCGACGCGATCCTCTGGACCCCCGCGCATAACCGCTCGCCCTTCTATACCGAGGACCGGGGGCGGACATGGCATCGCGTGGCGCTGCCCGGTGAAAAGCTGCCCTATACGGGATCGTTCGAGCCGATCTGGACCCAGCGCAAGACGGTCGCCGCCGACCGGGTGGAGCCGCGGACCTTCTATCTCTACCATAGCGGCGATGGCGACAATGCGGGCCTTGCCGGACTGTGGGCGACGCAGGACGGCGGCAAGAGCTGGGAGCGGCGCTTTTATGGCGAGATCGCACCGCAGAGCCGCCATGCCGCGAAACTGCGGGCCGTGCCGGGGCAGGCGGGGCATCTGTTCTTCACCAGCGGGGTGATGGGCGCGGGCGACACGGCGCTGCGCCGGTCCGTCGATGGCGGGAAGAGCTGGTCCGTCATCCGGGGGAGCAGCCATGTCGATGACGTGGCGTTCGGCAAGGCGGCGCGGGGGCGGGCCTATCCCGCCCTTTATCTGTCGGGGCGGATGAGGGGCGTCTATGGCATCTGGCGCTCCGTCGACAATGGCGCAAGCTGGCAGAGGCTGACGGACTTCCCGCTGGGGCGTCTCGATCAGGTGACGGTGCTGGAGGCGGACAAGACGGTGTTTGGCCGGGTCTATATCGGCTATATGGGATCGGGCTGGGTCTACGGTGAACCCGCCCCCTGCGGCGCCGGGAAGCAGGAAGCGGGCGTGCTGGAATGTCGCGCCGTGCGGTAGGGACGGGCGGGATTAGCCGGGCGGCAGCAGGGTCGTGGTGGTGCGGATCGCTTCCGGCATGCCCTTGATCCACGCGCCGTTCCTGTAGAGCGAGAAGCCGTTGGTGTAGGACCAGGCGCAACTCTGTACGCCGATGGACGCGAACGCCGCGCTGACAGCTTCATAATAGCGGACGCGTTGTTCGTCGGAAACGCCCGCAATGTCTATCGCGCCATATTCGCCCAGAAAGGGGACGCGGCCCGTCCGGTTCATATAGGCCTTCACCAGCGCGACATTGGCGTCGATGATCGCGCGGTCCGCATTGGTGAAGGAGGTGCCGACCGGGTGATATTGGGTCGTCCACTTCGCGCCCTGATGGGTGAATGGCTTGGGTTCGTAGAAGTGAAATGTCGGATGGAGATTGGGATCGCCGTCGGGAAGCTCCAGTGTAGCGAGGGAGCGGATCTGACTGCCATATTGGCCAGTGATGATGATGGGGCGGGTCGGATTGGTGCGGCGGATTTCCTGAAGCGCCGGGGTGAAGATGACGTCCAGCGACCGCTTGTTCCAGAACAGGTCTCCCGGCTCGTTCAGCAGCTCGAACCATAATCTGTTGTCATAATTCCTGAATTTTTCGCTGATTTGCTGCCAGATGGCGACGAAGCGATCCCGCTGACCATCGGGATCTGCCTGGACTTCCTTATAATGATGAAGATCAATGATGATGTTGAGGTTGGCGGCCAGCGCTTGCTGCGCGACCTCCTCTGTTCTTTTCATGAAAGCCGGGCGGATTTCATAGGGAGGCCGGGGGGCGGTATGGATCGAGAATTTCACCGGCAGACGCACCGTGTCGAAGCCCGCTTCGCGGATGATCTGGAAGTCGTCGGCACGCAGGAAGCGCCTTTGGGGAGGCTGCGCTTCGCGATCAAATTCCAGCATGCCGCCCATGTTGATGCACTTGCCGAGCGGAAGAGCGTTTCCGACCCGCGGTTTGGCGGCGGGCGCCAGATGATAGCCGAAAAAGGTGCCCGCCGTGGTCGCGGCTTGCGCCGAAAGCTGGCTTCCAAAAAGGGCGGCGGCATTGCCGGTGCTTTCCGGCGCGTCGCAGGAGGCGAGAGCAAGGCCGAGGGAAGCGGAGAGAAGGAGAATGCGCGTTTTCGCCCTTTTTCGAATTTGAATGGCGGGGAGCCGAAACCGCATGATTGTCACTCCGAATGATCCTCCAAGGCCATGGGTAAGGAGGAAGCGCTTTACACTTCATCCTTGTGCGTTTGCGTAAGGCTTGGCATGGAAGCCCTGTTTCCGCAACGTCCCGGCCTTAGGTGCGACAGACCGATGATTCAATCGAAGGAAGACAGGGATCGCTATATTCAGGCTGATCTGAGGCGAGCGAATATTGGCCGCTGGTCATGGGCGGTGGGCATACGCTATCCCCTGTTGCGTTATCAAAGGATGTTGCGCCGCACCGAATATGTGGTGAATTGCCGCAGGGGCCGATTGTGGAAACCCTATGTGCTGTTTTGCCTGATGCGTTTGCGGCGGGCGGGGATCAAGCTCGGTTTCACCATCCATCCCAATACTTTCGGTCCCGGTCTTTCGATCGCCCATTGGGGGACCATCGTAGTCAATCCTCACTGCCGCATCGGCGCCAATTGCAGGATACATCCCGGTACCAGCCTTGGGGAAACGGATGGAGGATCGCCGGTCCTTGGGGATGATTGCTATATCGGGCCGGGCGCGAAGCTGTTCGGGCCGATCACGCTGGGCGATCGCGTCAGCATCGGGGCCAATGCGGTGGTGCATAAATCCTTCGGGTCCGACCTCGTTCTGGTCGGCGTTCCCGCCCGCGCCATAGACAGGCGCAGCGTGGCGGACGGGGAATAAGGGTGGAACAAGCGGAAAGCGGCAGCAACGCGCCGCGCCTCCGCTGGGAGGATATGCCTGCCGCCTATGGCTTCATCCCCAGTCTCAACGGCTTGCGGGCGGCGAGCATTCTGCTCGTGGTCATCGGCCATTTCGCCCTGCCGGAACGGTTCAATGGCGTGTCAGCGCTGGGCGTGTTCCTCTTTTTCGCGATCAGCGGTTTCCTTATCACTCGCCTGCTGTTCGCCGAGGACAAGAAGTTCGGGAGCATCAGCCTGAAGGGGTTTTTCTATCGGCGATATCTTCGGCTTTATCCGGTTTTGATATTCTATCTGATCTTCTTCTTGATTATATTTCATATAAGAGGGGATCATTATAATATAATGGAGATATTCTCCGTTTTATTTTATTTTACGAATTATTTGCATAATTTTTATGAATGGCGCGGAGAGAGCCTGATCCTGCCGATCGGCGCCTTATGGTCGCTGGCGGTCGAGGAACATTTCTATTTCCTCATGCCCTTCGCCTTTCTTTTCGTGCGCGGAAATCCTCGCAAGGTGATGTGGTTCGCGATCGCCTTCTGCATCGCGCCGCTGATGTTCCGTTTCGCCTATGTCCTGATCTGGCCGGAGATTATAGGCACCGAATATGTTTACAGGCCGTCGGAAACGCGGTTCGACAGCATCGCAATCGGCGTGCTGATCGCCGCCCTGTGCGAGTTGCCGGAGGGGAGGCGGTTTCTTCAGAGATTCGCCAATATGTGGGGATTGGTGGCGGGTGTTCTGCTGCTACTTGGGGCTTTTGCTTATAAGGGCGGGATTTATGGCGATACGCTGCGCTATAGTGCGCGCAATATCGGTTGCGGGTTGATTCTCGTCGCGATGGTTTTCGGGACCGGCATCGGCTTTTTCCAGCGGATCGCCAACTGGCCTGTAATCGATGGCGTGGGGCGGCTCAGCTATTCCCTTTATATATGGCAGGGCGGCATCTTCCTGTTGCTTGGCTATGCTGGCCTGCATCGTGATGCCTTTGGTGGATGGCTGGCGATTGGCGGGTCGTTCGTGCTGGCTGTGCTTTCCTACAAGCTGATCGAGCAGCCGACGCTTCGTTTCAAGGATCTGGGCAGAAGGGCGCAGCCCGCCGTTTCGGGTTGAGAAATGATGGGCCATTCGGCCCGTTTATACCGGAATGGATATCATTAAGCCTTGCGCTATTTTGCGATGCAAGCAAAGAAGTGCGCGATATTGTTGCAGCCGCGAAATCTGGCGAAAGGCAATTGAGGAATGCCGGTTAGATGCTGATACGCCAGACCCTGCTCTATCTGCCCGCGCAGGTGCTGGCGCCTGCCGTCCAGTTCGCTTCGATCCTCATTTGGGCCTATCTGCTCAAGCCCGAAGATCTGGGCATCGTGACGCTCCTCATTGCGACGCAGGAAATCTGTTACGCCGCCTTTTTCGGCTGGTGGGGCTTTTATACGCTGCGCTTCATCACCAGCCATTCGGAGGATGGGGACCGGCGCGGCTATCTGGCCACGGAAAGCGTGGCGGTGCCGGTGTCCGGGCTGGTCCAGTCGCTGATCGCGCTGCCGGTGCTGCATCTTGTGTTCGGCGAGGCCATCGACGCCACCACCACGGCCATGTGCGTGATGTTCATGATTACGCGGTCGTTCAACAATTATAACGCCGATCGCGCAAGAGCCGAGGCGCGCATCCTGCTCTACAGTCTGGTGCAGGTGGTCGGGCCGGTGATCGGCTTCCTTTTCGGACTGGGGTGCATCTGGTATTTCGGGTCGGGGCCGCGTCCTGTCCTTGCCGGGTTTATCGTGGCCCAGTTGATCGGTGTCCTGCTTGCGGTGCTGATGTCGGATTTCCTGCATGTTTTCGGCAAGGTGAGGATCGCCATGCTGAAGGAAGCGCTGCGTTTCGGCGGCTTGCAGACATCTTCCCAGATGCTGGCCATTGTCGCGATCAATGCGCCGCGTTTCATCGTGTCCCACTTTCTGGGGCTGGCCGCCGCCGGCATTTTTTCGGTGGGCTACGGGCTTGGTATCAGGGCGGCTTCCTTCGCGGTCACGCTGGTTACGGCGGGCGCCTATCCAATGGTGGTGAAGAAGCTGAAAACCGAAGGGCGGGACGCGGCTTTTGCCCAATTGAGGCAAAATATGATCCTGGTGGCGATGGTGGTGACGCCGGTGGCGCTGGGGTTGTTGGGGGTGAACGAGACGATTGTGGATGTGCTGGTCGCGCCGGAATATCGGGCTATTACCCTGTGGGTGTTGCCCATCGCGGCGCTGGGGGGATTGTTTCGCTTTTTGCGGGCGCACACCTCGGATCAGGTTTTCCTCCTCAATCTGAAACCGGGTTTCGGGACGATTATCGCCATATGCGACCTGTTGATCGGGGTGGCTTCGGCCTATCTGGGCATCTTGCTGTGGGGAACTGTCGGAGCGGCGATCGGGCCGATGGTTTCCGGGCTGTTCAGCTTTGTGCTGAGCTTCTTCCTGTCCCGCACGAAATTCGGCTTCCGCGCGCCATTGGCCGCTTTTGCGCGCATTGGGCTTGCCGCAGGGATCATGGCGGGCGCACTGAAGCTGGTGCCGGTGCGGCATGATATCGTCATGTTGCTGGCGCAGGTGGCCGCTGGCGGGGTTCTCTATGCCGGTGCGCTGATGCTGCTGATGCGGGATCAGGCGCGGCAGGTGCTCCGGGCGATGATGGCGCGCCGGGCTAGGAGAAAGCCATCGCAAGATGGCGCCTCAAAACATATATGAGATGGTATTTCCTGGATTTAATTGCCTGAGACGGATTTTTGTCTGAATTCAAAGCGATGGTCAAGGCATTTTGAGAGCGAAAATAGGAGTTCATGTGAAATGCGGGATGCTTCTACGGATAACTGGATTACCTCGCCGAGGTTGAACAGCTTGCGTGGCTTCGCATGCATACTCCTTGTTTTAGATCACACTATGCTGGGATCACTGAATTATTTGAAAATCGATAGCCAAATCTGGAATGCTATGCATCAGATTTTCACTCCTATCCGCATGCCTCTTTTCAGCCTGCTTTCAGGCATAGTATATGCTTATCGTCCAGCCTCCTTCGATAACATTGTCAGTTTTATGGTGAAGAAGGCGAGGCGTCTTCTTATTCCTATGGTAGTGATTACAATTTTGATGATCATGATGAAGATGGTGGTGCCGAGCAATGGCGGGGTGGTTGGATTTAATAGTATACCATATTATTTAACTCATGAATATGAGCATTTATGGTTTCTGCAATCCCTATTCGTAATATTCTTTATAATAGCGTTAGCGGATAGTATTATTAAGAAGAATTTAAGATTGTCTGTGGATGTAGTGTTATTTATATCCTCATTAGCATTTTTCATGCCTCACGAATCTCTTGATTTTTTTTCATTTAGTAACGCGTTAATGATTTTACCCTTCTTCGTCATGGGGGTTGCTATAAAAAGATTTGAAGATTTTCTGGGAGCAAACAGGTTTGTGTTTGTAGCAATCTCCCTTGGGTTGGGGGCTGTATTTTTCTCTTATCTTTGCTATGCGACATATCAAGGAAATGTTATTCCAAGGAAAACGGTGATTGGGTTTTTAGTTGCAGTTCCTTCATTAATTTTCATTGTTATGAGTTTACCAAAAATACCTTTTCTTGGTAGAATAGGAATATATTCCTATTCTATATATCTTTTTCATCCTATCATTTCTGCTGTTGCAAACAGGATTTCTCCGAATAGTATTTTCATATTGGCTCCCGTAAGTTTTTTAATGGCCCTTTTTGTTCCTATAATAATAGAAATAATTATCGTTAAATATGTTCCGGTATTCAACTTCGTTATTGGTAAGCCTGTTAAAATCCGTCATGGCCCGATTATCAGTTCTGATGCCCGTTCGCAGGCAGCATAATTGATTGATATCTATTCTGGGATAAAATCTTATAGGAAGTGCTGTGATAAAATTGGCGATCTACATGACGGATTTCATGTCCGGGGGGGTTCAGCGAATGTACCTCAATCTCGCCCCATATTTTATGGCCGTAGGCTATGATGTGTCATTCGTTGTGCATGAAACGAAGGGAGCGCTTGCCGACGATGTTCCCGACGGCGTAAAGGTTGTTTCGCTTGATGCCGCACGGGCTCGATCGGCAGTGTTGCCGTTGAGCCGGTATCTGGCAGCGGAGAAGCCCGACATCCTTTTCGCCAGCTTGGGGCAGCCCAATCTTATCGCACTGTTGGCGAACCGGCTCGCCGGACTTCCCTCAAAAATAGTGG
Source organism: uncultured Sphingobium sp. (assembly GCA_964384275.1). Taxonomy (GTDB): domain Bacteria; phylum Pseudomonadota; class Alphaproteobacteria; order Sphingomonadales; family Sphingomonadaceae; genus Sphingobium. Next base: position 27,611 of record CAYLKZ010000009.1, read on the forward strand.
TCAGTCAGCATAGCCACCTAACCAATCAAGCGCGGCATATGCCGCAATGGCAATATAAGGTGCTGCCATTTCTTTACCGTCGTTTTTTTCGCTATGCTCATGGAATTATCGCAGTATCGGAAGGCGTGGCCGACGATCTGACGCGGATAACAGGGCTGCCGCGTGAGCGGATTACCGTGATCTATAATCCTGTTGTACCGAGTGATCTGGCTCAGCGCGCCGCTCTTCCGGTGTCTCACCCTTGGTTCGACCAAGGGCGCAAAATTGTGGTTGCGATCGGCCGACTAGTCGAAGTCAAGGATTATCCGATGATGATAGATGCGGTGGCGTTAGTCCCCGCCGCCCACCTGATGATATTGGGGGAAGGGGATCTTCTTTCGGATCTTCAGCTTAGGGCCGTCGAACGAGGGGTCGAGGATCGGGTCGAGTTTCTTGGTTTTCGAGACAATCCTTTTGCCTATCTGGCTCGTGCGTCGGCCCTAGCTCTTACCTCTCGATATGAGGGCTTCGGCAATGTAATCGCGGAAGCCTTGGCTTGCGGAACGCCCGTGGTGTCGACTGACTGCGAATCCGGACCTGCGGAAATAGTTGATAATGGCAAATTCGGGCGTCTTGTGCCGGTAGGGGATGTGGAAGCGATGGCTGCCGGGATTGCGCAGACGTTGGAGGAGCAGCCGGACAGAGAGAAGCTGATTGAACGTGGATTTGAATTTTCCATCGGACGAAGCGCAACAGCTTATATTGAGTTTTTTGATAAATTGACGAGAGAGTGAGAGCGGGTTTCACCCGGTTGTAGATAGCGGAGAGATTTTTTCTGCTAGGCGAAAAAAACACCCCAAAAATGATATGGCGGAGACCATGACGAAACGAGCAAATCAGATTTTTGGGGTGGATTTCTCCACCGCCAATGAGGAACAGGTTGTTTCCACCTTCCTGTCCACGCCAGAACAGGGGCAGGATGCGCGTTTCGTGGTGACGGCGAATGTCGATCATATCGTGCAGTTGCGGCGCAATGCCGATCTGCGGGATGCCTATGCCCATGCCTGGTACCGGACCGTCGACGGCACGCCTGTCTATCTCTATGCCCGCCTTCGCGGCGTGGATTTGCACAAGGTGACCGGCGCCGATCTGTTCGCCAAGGTGATGGAGAGGCTGAACCCGGCCGTGCACCGCCCTTTTTTCGTCTGCGCCAGCGAGGATATCGCGCAGGGGTTGCGGCAGGGGCTGGTGAAGAGGGGCTTCTCGCCGGACATGGTGGGATCGATCATACCGCCTTTCGGGTTCGAGAAGGATGCCGCCTTTGGCGAAAGAATGGCGACGGCGATCCGCGATCATGGAACCACGCATCTGTTCTTCGGTGTCGGCTGCCCCAAGTCGGAAATCTGGATGAACCGCTATCGGAAGGATCTGGGGGATGTTTATGCCTGCGCGGTGGGCGCGGCGCTCGCTTTCCATATCGGCGCGCTGTCGAGGGCGCCCCGCCTCGTCAGGAAGATAGGCATGGAATGGCTATGGCGCGCGTTGCAGGAGCCCAATCGCCTGTTGAAGCGATATTTCGTCCATTCCTGGGCATTTCTGGCCATTGTGCGGGATGATATGAAAGGCTCGGTTCGGCTCGTCGATAACGGTTGAGGCTGTCGCAAGCCGGCCGAACGGATCAGCCCTTGGCCATGGCCTTTTCGCGAATGGTCCTGTGATCCTGATAGAGACGGCCCAGCAGATTTTCCGGATTATAATCGGCAACCGCCTCCGCCACGCTGCCATAGGTGATGGCGCCTGACTCGATCAGGCCTTGCAGGCGATGGATGGCTTTGCCCAGATCGGCAATCTGATCCGGCCCGCGCGGGACGAGGAAGCCGCTCCCTCCATCGTGGATCACCGCCTCCAGCTGAGGCAGGTGCAGCGCGACCACGGGCCGCCCGCTCGCCAGAAACTCCATGACGGATCGCGGCATGCCCTCGAAATCGGAGGTCAGCAGGCCCGCATGCAGGGTGGAGACGATCTTCGCCAGCCCCTCGATGCTCTGCTTCCCGTGCAGGACCGTGAAAGAGCGGATCGCGTCGAATTGCGGGAAGCGCTCGACATCGCCATCCCCAATATAATGAAAGACGAGGCCGGGGCAGGATTTGCGGGCCTCCGCTATCGCCGAGAACATGATGTCGGGCCGTTTGAAATCGTCCATCCGGCCGGAAAAGCCGATGTGAAAGGCTCCGTCCTTGGCGGAAGGAAGGGGGCTGGGGCAGAATATCTGTGGATTGGCCCATGTGGGCAGGGTGCCGACCTTATGGGCATGGCGGGGATAGCTGCTCTTCAGCCGGTCGGACAGATCCTGATTGACGCAATAGAAGGAATGGGCGCGGCTGAGGGAATAGCGTTCCGACAGGTCCTTCACCCACCAGAAGCGGCGGAGGAGGGAGCTCATCTGCTTGCCCTTGACCATGCCATCATGCAGCATCTGCACACTGGGCACACCAAATATCGCGCCGAGCGGGGCCAGCTCCATCCGCCGCAGGTCGATGGAATAGCGGCCTCCGCGCAGGATTTTCCGCAGCGCGCCGAAATGCTTGAGGCAGGCGAGGGTGAAGCGCACCGTGACCGCTTGGCCGATGCTGCGGGCATAGTGGTTGGTGTCGCTTTCGGGCAGGCGCATCACCGGGAAGAAGGAAATGGTGCGGCCGCGAAATTCGATTTCGGTCAGCTTCCCGATTTCCAGATCGCCAAATCCGTCGACCCCGATCAGCAGCAGATTCATGTCGTCGGGATGATAGGTGATATAATCGCGCACGAAGGTTTCTATGCCGCCAACCTTGCCGCCGCGCGGGTCGAAGGGGTGGATCAGCGCAACATTGCAACGGGTTTGCTGGGGATCGTTCATGATATCGATCGAGGCTCCGGGATAGGGCATGCTGTTTTGATAGGAATGATGCAGCGCACAATGGCTATTGAAAGAAGTGTATGACGGGCTGTCATTCGCGGCGATTTTGATTCGGGAAAGAGGGGCGAAATTGGGGAGCTCGGGCCGGTGTGGTCAATATAGCCATCATGAGCAGGGTCTGTCCCAATATCAGCGATTTCGAACCTATCGCCAGGGAACCGACCGTCACGATCATGAAAAGCAGCGCAATATAGAAAGCAGAGCGGTCTTTCCCCTTGGCCTGGCTGAACAGGAACAGGGGCAAGGCAATCATCATCGGAATGGTAAGCAACAGCCCATAGGTTATGGTCAATGCGATCCAGCTTATCTCAAAGCCTGCGGGTGTGTGGAGGAACTTCATGTAGATTTGCCGCTGAACGGCGGGGATGCCATGCAGAAGGGTTTGGGCGTCCACCATGGTCAGCAGGCGAACGGCCGCGTCTCTCGTGTCGGCGCTTCCCTGATCGTTGGTAAAGCGATCTAACGTGGCATCGATGAAGTCTATGGGCAGGAAGACGAGGCATATGCCCAGCAGCATGACGATGAGCGGCAGCAGGCGCTGCCCGGCGCCAAAATGTCCACCGGTGGAACGGGAGCGCAGGGAAAGCGAACTCATCAGGACGACGATCGCGGTGAACACCAACGCAGATCGCCCGCCAAAGGCGAACATCGCCAATATATGGAGTCCCAACTCGGCCCATTTCACGGATGCAGGCGCGCGGTTTTGGGTGGAGGTCATCAGATAGACAATCAACACCCCCGTCAACAACGCCGCGTTCAGTGGATGGCCGAGTAAGGCGGTCGCGCGGTCCTGAGACGTGAAATTGTCGAGGAAGCTGGGGATGAAGCGTCCGCCCACAAGGCGCTCGGCAATAGCCATCACGGAGTTGACGACGAAGAAAATCCGCAATGCCGGGACGGCCCGCTGCAATGTGTCGACGGGTAACAGAGAGAGGCTGATGACAAGCAGCAGCGGAATGAAAAATGTTACAATAATGGCCGAAAGCTCGCCTTCGTTGACGCCGCGCAATGTTATAAACAAAGCCTTTATCAGCAACAGAAAGGAGGCGAAGGCGAACAATATGACCGCCGGGCGCTGCAAGGTTCGAATCGCGGCCATTTTGCCTGAGAGGACGGCCAGCAGGCTTGCCAGGAGCAGAAGATAGAAGGCCGGGTGAATTTTCGTCACCGCAGACCCGGCCGACGAAGTGTAGCTCCAACCGACCACGTCCAGCAGAGGGCCGTTGAATATCAGCATGAGGGCGGAAGCAAAAAAGATGATGCCGACAAGCAACTGATTCATAAAGGTCCGCTTTTGTTGGGCGCTGACAGGATCGACGCCATGGTGGGTACGCGGCTTTTGTGCGGTGCGCAATGGCAGAAAGGCGAAACGAATGCCGCGTTTTGTCTCCTGCGCGGGGGGCCGGAACGATTTTTGAAAAAGATGAACGCAGGTCCGTGCGCTTGCTGCCACTCGTGGGATGCGATATTCATGGCGCGCAATGCTGATTTGTTCCATGGGCTTGCCGCAAGGGAACCGGAAGGCGGCCTCGGGATGTCTGGATATTGGGTCTGATGAAAATATTGGCGGTCGCCTCCGGGGGAGGGCATTGGGAGCAGTTGATGCTCCTGCGCGATGCTTTTGAGGGCCATGATGTCACCTATGCCGTCACGAACAAGGGATTGGCGGAACGGGATGGCCTCGAACATGTTGTCATCATTTCCGATTCCAATCGCAACAACCGCCGGGCGGCAGCTCGCTGTTTTACCGAATGTTTCAGGGTCGTGAGGGGGCTGCGGCCCGATATCGTCCTGACTACTGGCGCGCTGCCGGGCCTTTTTTGTCTGATCGCGGGAAGACTGACGGGAGCAAGGACGATCTGGATAGACAGCCTCGCCAATTTCGAGACCCCTTCGATGAGCGGAAAGGTCGCGCGCTGGATCGCGACGCACTCGCTGACTCAATGGGAGCATCTTTCTCGCCCTGGCGGTCCGCATTATTACGGATCGTTGCTTTGATACTTGTAACCGTTGGAACTCAACTTCCTTTCGACAGGCTGATCCAGATCATGGATGAGATCGCGCCTCGACTGGATATGCCGGTGTTCGCCCAGACGGCGGGGGGAGCCTTTCGGCCGCGCAACATCGAATGGTGCGACATGATGGACCCGCAGGCGTTCGAGGCTTTGGCGGCGCGGGCCTCCCTGCTCGTGGCCCATGCCGGAATCGGGTCGGTGCTGATGGCGCAGAAGCATCGCAAGCCGATCATCATCTTTCCCCGGCGGGCATCCCTGGGCGAACATCGCAACGATCATCAGCTTGCGACCTGCACCGCGCTGGAAAATCGCAAGGGGGTGCATGTCGCGCATTCTCCCGACGATCTGGAGCGATATGTGCGGCAGGCTCCTTTGCTGGACTCCGTCGAGGAAGATGGCGCGCGGCGGCAGCAGTTCATCGCCAATCTGGCGGGGCTGCTGAACGGGAAGGCGTGAGCGGCGCGGGGAGAAGGGGCAGAGGGTCTGGAGAGGGGCGGTTTTCCGTCGCTTCATCGGCAGGATGACACCCCTTGCGATTTGACGCCGCGAGGTCCATTGTATCTGCCGCCTCATCGGGATATCCGGTTTCCTCAAAGCCCATGAAAGCCGATCGACGCCCTTCATGAAATTATCGCGGCAAAGCCATTCCCGATCCCATGGTTCGGGCAGCAGGAAGGACGCTGGCCTGCGCTGGCAAAGCGCGGATTTCATGCGCCTGCCGATGAGCGCGCGCTATCGGCTGTTCCGCGAACGGGCGCTGAAACCGCGATCCTGGCTGTTGCTCTACTGGGCTTTTCTGCTGTTTTTCCTGACGACTCCCTTCACCTTCGTCCTGATGGGGGAAAATCCCATGGCGACGGTCGTGCGCAATACGGCGACGATGCGGCGGGAGGATAATTCCCAATTGCTGATCTACGGCCTGCGCGTCGCCGTGCCGGTGATGGCGTTCGCCATGGCGGCGCTGTGCGGCAGGGTGCGCCCTTCGATGCGGGCGTTGTTGGCCCAGTGGCCGCTCGGGTTGCTGCTGGTCTGGGCATCGCTGTCGATCCTGTGGTCGGATGCGCCCGTTTCGAGCTTCACCGGGGTCGTTTCCATGCTGTCGATCCTGCTGTTCGCGGCGCTTCTCCACGGCTCCCTCGGCATGAGGGATGCGGCCAAAGCGACGCTGCTGGCGGGCGCGATCATTGCGGTCAGCTCGATCGTCTATGTGTCGGCCGCGCCGACCTATGCCATCCACCAGCATGCGGATTCCTCGCAATCGGTGCATGCGGGGCTGTGGCGCGGCGTCTATCTGCACAAGAACCATCTGGGGCAGGCCGTGGCGATCTTCGCCGCGGCGGCCTTGATGTCGGGGCGGCTGATCCGCTCTTTCCTCCTGCGGATGACGCTGATCGGGCTCTGCCTGTTTCTGGTCCTGAAATCCGGTTCGGCAAGCGCGATGCTGATTTTTCCGCTGGCCGTGGCGGCGGTGCTGGTGCTCGTCACCTTCGATCCGCTGAAAAAGGCGTTCGTCCTGTTCATGGCCCCGGTGCTGGCGACGGCGGCCATCATTTCCTTCGGACTGCTGCTTCAGATGCTGGGCAAGGACCCGACGCTTTCGGGGCGGACGGTCATCTGGGATCTGGCGGCGGACGCGATCGGCGAGCGGCCGCTGCACGGCTATGGCTTCATGTCGCCAACCTATGGCAATTTCGTCTATGAGCTTTACGCGCAGACTTTCGTGCGCGATCCGCATAACATGTATCTCGACATAGTGCTGGCGCTGGGCGGGGTGGGGTTGCTCCTGATGCTGTGGGCGCCAGCCTTTGCGTTGAAATCCGCTGGCTCCCTCTATCGGAAAAGCGTGTCGCTGCGGTCGAGCGCGATGTGCTTTTCCGCGATGGTGGTGGGGTGGCTGATCTCCGGCCTGAGCGAATCCAACGACAGACCGCTGGGCGTGGTGACGACGCTGGGCTTTTTCGGCATCGCCATGCTGCTGTCCTGCCGCCCGGCGCTCCATAGCATCCTGCGAGAAGAGCGCGCCGCCCGGCCGAAGATCGTGCTGGAGCGGGCCTCCATCTATTGATTCAGGCGGGACGTGTGATGCGTGTCATCAGCGCAGGCAGAAGGCCGTCTTTCGTTCCCGTGATAAGCGCCGTTTCCGCCGGGCGGAAGGGCCGCAGCGGGATCAGCGCGGCGATATAGAGGGCCGAGCAGCCAAGGCCGATGAGGAAGCGCAGCAGCGGTCCGGCGTCGATCCGGTCGCACAGCGCCGACCCGCCGAGCCAGAGCAGGATCATCGCCAGCATCATCGTCAGCAGCACGGGCACATCGGCGGCCCGGCGCACGCCATGGGCGGCCAGCGCGCGGTTGAGGAAGAAGAGGCGGGTGGCCGCATCCCCCACCGGCCCGACCAGCAGCGCTATCATGCCGAAGCGGGTGGAGGCGATCGCGGCGATTGCCGTCCATGCGACGCTGATGATCAGGGTCTGGCGCAGGGCGGCGTTGATATCGAGCAGCAAGGCGGCGATCTCGAAGCTGCGATAAACCGGCATCGTCAATATGTAGAGCAGCAGCCACGGTATCGCATAGGCGACATCGCCATATTTGCCGCCGGTTATGAACTCCACCACGGGCCGGGCGGCGATGGCTGCCCCGACGATGGCCGCGCCGATCAGCATCGCATCGACCTTCGACACGATGGAAAGCCCTGCCTCCAGCTGGCGCTTGTCGCCATTGCGGGCATAGCCGCGCATCACCACCGGCTCCACGAAAGGAAAGAGCAGCGCACCGGGCGTATAGCGCTGGAAGCTGATGACCAGCCCCTGCACGAAGGCGAAGCCCGCGAACCGGGTGACCGGCAGCACGGCGCCCGCGAACAGCCTGATGATCGCCGGGCTGGAGGCGAACCAGGCGAGAGTGGAGGCATAGCCGTTGAGGCCGGTCGAGACGACCTCGGCGCGGTCGAGCCGCTGCGTCGCCTGCGCCCCGTCCCGCGCGGCCAGACGCCGCAGCACCGAGGCGAGCAGGGGGATGGAGAAGATCGTCGCCGTTGCGAAGCCGACCATCAGCACCTCCCCCGCCGTGCGCATATGCCCAGCCAGCGCGAGGGCGGCGACGGCAAGGCAGCGGCAGGCCGCTTCCCCCACCATGCAGCGCCGCGACATATGTTGCAGGTTGAGGGCCTGCGCCGCTGAATCCGCGTCGATCTGGACGACCCCGGCGACGATGTAGAGCGCGCCGAAGATCAGCAGCATGGGGTCAACCGCCGGGGTGAGGCCCGCCAGCCACGCCCCGACGAGCGCGAGGCCGACCAGCAGCGCGGTGCCGGAAATGCGCAGCGCCAGCAGGGCGAGCAGCAGCCGCCTTATCTGCGCATTGGGAATGGCCCAGCCTGCGCGTGTCACATATTTGGAGATAATGCGCGGCGCGCCGAAGGACATGACCGTCTGCATCAGCGTCGCCAGCGCGAAGATGAAGGCATAGGGACCAAATTCCTGCGCGGGCAGCACGCGCACGAGGAGGATCTGGAACCCCAGCAACAGCACGAGCGAGATCAGGCGACCGCTGACATAGGTGAGGGCGTGGCTGCGCGACATGGATCAGGCCGGGGATCGGGCGGGGAGGGTCATGGCGTGCGCACTGGTGGCGCGGGCGGCGCGCCATGTCCAGAGGGCGAAGGCCGCTTCCCCAATAGCTATTCCCGCTATGGACCAGAGCGGCCCGGCCAGCAGGAGCAGGATCAGCACCGCGCCCACCGAGAACAGGCAGGACCACACCGACGCCCAGGCAAGCGGGCGATAGCGGTCCATCGCCTGCAACCAGGTGCTTTCCGGTGTGCGGGCGAAACGGAAGGCGAGCACGGCCAGCCATAATCCCATGCCGGTAATCAGGACTTCGGCCGGATATTGGGCGGGGAAGAAGCCCCGAGCGGGCGTCGCCAGCAGCAGCACGGCCAGCGCGGCGCTGCCGATCCAGAGCAGCGCCAGCACCAGCCGGAAGAAGAGGATGGACTTTGCAAGCTCTCCCGCATCGCCGCCCGCTGCCGCTTTTCGCGCCATCTGCGCGCGCTCGAACTCGCCCAGCGCGTTCACCACGACATTGGCGGGCCGGATGATGAGCGCGGTCGCCGCCAGCGGGGCGAAGGCGGCGGCGCCCAGCAGGCCGGTGACGATATAGGCATGGGCGTTGACGGTCGCCTCGGTCGTGACGACGCCGGTGAGCGCCCAACGCCCCTGTTCCCGCCACGCCGGGGCATAGCCGCGCCATCCGCCGCCGCCGGGCTGGAACTGCGCCCGCATATAGGCCGGGACGAGGGGGGGCAGCGCCAGCAGCGTGGCGGCCAGCAGCGCGGCGAAGGCATTGGTCAGCGAAACTCCGTCCACCGCCCATAAGGCGCAGGCGGCGGCGATCAGTACCCCGGCATAGAGGAGGTCGGAGATATTGGTGCGGTAGCCCTTGCCGATCGCATAATGAAGCGCCCGCGCCAGCCAGCGGATCAGGCCCAGCGCGGCGAAGGCGGCGAACAGCAGCGCGTCGAGGAAGGGAAGCCGCATCAGCATCGCCATGCCGATCATCGCCGCGAACAGGATCAGGTCGAGCACGAGGCTGACATTCAGTATCGCCGCCGCGCGGTGCGGGGGCGTCTCCTCGGTCTCGGCGGAGCGGGTGAGGGCGATGAGCAGCGGCGCACAGAACAGCGCCCCCCATATGCCCTGAAGGAACTGGCTGACGACCAGCAGGAAGGAAAAGGCGCCGAATTCCGGGGCGGAAAGGGTACGCAGCAACAGGAGGGTGATGAGGAACTGCCCCACCGCCGCGCCGATGGGGCCGATGCTCGCCAGCGCATAGTGCAGCGTTTTTCCGATCGCCCTGTTTCCCATCGGCCCGCCGCCGCCTGTCAGACGGCGGCGCTGCGGGGGCGGCGGAGCGGCTGGACCTGCAAGGCGGCTTGCCGCTCCGGCCGGGCTCGCAGGGTTTCGATGAAGGCGATGGCGATCATCAGGAACACCTGCGGAATGGCGTCGCGTTCGAACAGGCTGCTTTCCGTGCTGTTATGGCCGATGCAGAAATAGAGAATGCTGACGATCAGCGCCAGCCGCGCGGCGGGCACGTTTTGAAGCGTGAGCAGACGCCATGTGGGGATGACGGCCACCGCGATCAGGATCAGCGCCAGTCCGGGGATGCCGAGTTGCGCCAGAATGTCGAGATAGCCGTTATGCCCGATGGTGATCTGCGTCACCCAGCCCGTGGCATAATGAAAGATCGGATCCTTGCCGCCTCCGATGTTCCAGAACGCGCCATAGCCCGATCCTGTCCACGGATGATCCTTCCAGAAATCCACCAGCGCCTTCCAGATGAGCGGGCGGCCCGTGAAGGAGCGCTCGTCGGTGAAGCTCATCGCCAGCGGATCGATATAGATATAAGCGGCGACGGCGGCGGCGATGCCGGAGAAGGCGAGCAGCAGCATGACCAGCGCGCGCCCCTTCCCGGTATAGAATTGCATGACCAGCCCCAGCAGGACCGCGAAAAGGCCGATGCCGACCGAGGTTTTCGACCCGCTGTTCGCGAGGAACAGGATGCCGAGCACGATCACCGCCGCGCGCAGGATCATCGGGATGCGGCGCGCGTCGAACAGGAAGAAGAGTATCGCCAGCACGGCGGTCGGCGCGGCGAAATTCTTGTGGAACATGATGCCGCGCCAGTCGCCGATCAGGCCCTTGTCGCCCGGCTCGTTGACATGGTGCACGCCGATATCGGGCAGGGCGAGCGATACGGCGACGTTCATCATCAGCAGCACCGCCAGCATCACCCTGATGATCGCCACCGGCTTTTCATAGCCCAGATGCCGCACGATGGCGAAGATGCTCCATATCACCATGCTGGTCAGGGCGATGCGGCGAAGGGTCGATCCCGGCGACAGCGACCAGAGCGTGCTGAGCCAGCACCAGCCCAGCGCGACGGCGATCATGACCGGGATGACCAGCACCCTTGCCGGATTGGCGAACGGGTTGACCCCGTATAGCGTCAGCAGGAAGACGAGCAGATACCCCGCCTGCCGCGCCGGGCTGCCCTCGCCGGCGTTGGGGAGGTCGCTATAGGCCATGATCGGGCTGGCGAGGCTCATGAAAAGCAGAAAGATGAAGGCGGTGAGCAGCATGCCCGTGCGCGGCGGCGCCATGCTGCCTTGTTGCAGGTTCGGGCTTTGCGGGTTGGGGCGGTCAGTGATGGTCATGGCTCAGATGTTCAGCCTGCCGTTGTGGGATGGGGGAAAGGGCCGACTGGTCCGCAGCCGAGTGAACCAGCCTGATATAGCGAAAAATAAGCGTGTCGAACATGGCTTCGGAGGCGAGCCGCAGTGCCAGATCGCTCAGCCTTCGCCGCTCGCCCGGATCGTCGAGAACCCGGTGGACCGCGCGGGCCAGCCCTTCCTCGTCGCCCAGATCGACCAGCAGGCCGCAGAGCGTCCCGTCCCGCGCGGTGATCCCCTCGACCTGACCGGGGACGTTGGAAACGATGAGTGGAAGGCCGAGCTTCGCCGCCTCGATCAGCGCGAGGCTGTGCCCTTCGAGCAGGCTGACCTGAACGAACAGATCGCCGCTCGACAGCAGGCGCAGCGCCTCTTCCCGTGGCCGGTTGCCCAATAGGGAAACCCTGTCCGCAACGCCGAGGGAGGTCATCAGCTCGCCCAGCATCCGCCTGTCCGGCCCGTCGCCGATCATGGTGACGCGGACGTCCCGCATCAGGGGCAGGGCGCGGATCAGCATTGCGTGGTTCTTCACCGCTTCGAGCCTGCCGCAGACGGCGATCGTCCGGCCCGGCTGGCGTTGATCTGCCGCCTGCCGCAGTTCCTCCAGCAGCTTTTCGATCCGGGGCGGAAGGGCGTTGTGGATGACGAGGCATTTGGCGCGATAGGCCTCCGGCTTGTCAGCCAGCGTCGCTTCCACCGCCGAGGAAACGCTCACGATCGCCTTCACATTCGTCGCGCATCCGGTGAACCGGTCCAGCCGGTTGAGCAGCGGCCGGTAAAAGGTGACGGGGGAATGATGGGAAAGGATGAGGGCGGTGCGGGGGCTGAAAATCCGGGCAAGCGGAACGATGAGGACATTGGCGGCGGGCATGGCGGAGAGGATGACATCGGGCCTGTCCCGCAAAAGCCACCGCATCAGATGCCAGAGGAGCGCTATCTTGCCCACAAACCCCCTTGGGCGGGTAGGGAGGATATAGGTCCATGCCAGTCCTTGCGCCCGCCCCTGCGCGGGTTCTTCCTCGCTGCCTTCGAAGGGATACAGCCCGACGAGGCTGGCGCGATGGCCTGCCTTCAGAAAACCCTCGGCCAGACTGGTCCAAAGTTCCCGGACGCCGCCATGTGCATGCGATGCAAAAAAAACGACCGATGCTTTTGGCAAGCCTGAGACTCCGGATGTTAAGATAGGCCCAGCTTTCAAGATAGGCTATGCAGGCGCGGGGGCGCCCGTCCCACCCTCTTTCGGAAAGGGGGAAATATCCTAGTCAGGGCGGAATTGCGAGCTAATTTATGATGGGGAACGGCGCGAATGGAGAGCGGTTTGTCCCACTACGGGCATCGCCGGACCGGGGCGTCATGGCTTTCGGGTGACGGCATGGGCAGGGCGGAAAAGATGGAACGCGGCATCTATGGCCATAACGCAAGTGCGAGAAACGCCGCATGACGGTTCCCGCCGCCGGGGGGAGCGTTTCCGCCGTCATCCCCACCCATGACCGGCCGCAATTGCTGTTGCGGGCGATCCGATCCGTGCTGGCGCAGAGCAGGCCGGTGCTCGAAGTGATCGTGGTGGTCGATGGGGACGCGCCCGCAACCGTCGCGGTGCTGGAAACGGTCGGCGATCCGCGCCTGCGCTATCTCGTGCAGCCGCGCTCCATGGGGCCGGGCGCGGCGCGCAATGCCGGGGTGGAGGCCGCGCGCGGGCAATGGGTGGCGTTTCTCGACGATGACGACGAATGGCTGCCCGAACGCATCGCCTGCCAGCAGCGGGAGATTGCGGCGCTGACGGAAGGGGGCGACGACCGCATCCTCCTGATGACGCGCAGCCGCGTCGTCACGCCGGAGGGGGAGTTTATCCGCCCCGCCGAGGCTTATGATCCGCGTTGGCCCATCGACGAATGGCTGTTCGACCGCCGCAGCTGGTTCCGGGGCGGGCAGAGCTTCATCCAGTCCTCCTCGCTGCTCGCCCCGCGCAGCCTGCTGTTGCGCTGCCCCTTTCCTCCGACGCGATTGCATGAGGATTGGGAGGTCGTGCTGCGCGGGGTGCTTCGGCATGGGTGCAGGCTCGTCATGGCCGATGAGGCGCAGGTGATCCATTATATGGACCATGACCGGGGATCGCTGAGCAAGCAGGGCAAATGGCGTCAGTCGCTGGATTGGGCAGACGGCACGGGCGACCTGCTCAGCCCGCGCGCCTATGCCGGGTTCTGCCTGACCGTGGTGTCGCAGGGGGTGACGCGGGCGCGGGAGTGGCGCGCCTTCTGGCCGCTGCTGTCGGCGGCCTTTCGCCGGGGCAGGCCGACAGCGAAGCAATTGCTGGCCTATATGCTGCTCTGGCTGGTCCCCGATCGCTGGAAGCGCCGGGTGCGCGCGATGCTTCAGGGCGAGCGGGAAAGGCTGCGCGCAAGCGCCTGATAATGGCGAGCGATGCTGGTCCATGACCGCAGTTCCATCGTCCTTTCGCGATAGGCGAGGGCGTCCTCCCGCCATTGCGCCGCCGGTCTTTCGGCAAAGCGCCGGACGGCGTCGGCGATGGTGGCGGCGGATACCGGCTGTTCGATGATTGCGCAGGGCATCCCCTCGGCGATCAGCGCGCCGATGCCGCCCGCCTGCGTCGCGACGATGGGCCGCGCATTGGACGCCGCCAGCAGCGCGACGCCGCTTTGCGAGCTGAACTCCGTATAGGCGAGGATGAGGGCGTCGCAGCTCTGGAGCAACTCGCGCAGGCTGTCATCGTCCACATAGCCCAGCCGCAGCTCTATCGTATCGGGAGCGCTGGCGGCCAGCGCGCGGATTTCCCCGGCATAGTCGGCCTCGTCCCGCGATGGGGAGCCCGCGACGATGGCCTGCACCCGGCACCCCTGCGCGCGGGCGGCGATCACTCCGCGCATCGCCTCCACGATCCCCTTGTTGCGCCGGAGCGACCCGAACAGCAGCAGGCGACCTTCCCCCGGCAGCGGCGCGATGCCCTCTATCGGGAACACGCCATGTTCGATGATCGAGACGCGGTCCGACAGGCCGGGAAATTCGCGCTCCATCGCCGCGCGGGTCGGTTCGCTCAGCACGACGATGCTTTGGGAGAGGGCGTAGCAGGCTTTGTGAGCGGCCCGCTCCACCCCGCGCAGCCAGCGCGGCAGGTGCCAGGCATGGGGCAGGGGGTCGTGCGCGATCCAGACGATCCGCGCCCCGCTCAGCCGCAGCAGCGCGATGGCGGGGATGGAGAATAGCAGCGGATCGGGGATGGTGACGATGAAGACGCGATGGGTGAACCGCGCCGCCAGCAGCATCGCCAGCCCGCACAGCATGCGCGAAAGGGAGCGGACGATATTGCCGACGCGCCCGGCGCCGGGCTTCTCATGCGGGGGCCGCCAGCGGGTGAGGTTGCGCTTGCCGCGCTCGAAGCGGCCCTCCTGATTGCGCGGGGCGATGAAGGTGAGCGGGACGCCGATCTCCGCCAGCCCATGCGCCAGTTCCTGCGCGAATAGGCCCGTGCCGGAGGAGCGCCATGCCCTCGTATACAGACAGATTTTCGGGGAGGGAGGAGAGGAATTGCGGGTCGTCACGCTCGCCCTTGTGGCATCAGCCGATACGGGACGCCAGCGCTTTCGATCCTGTGCGCCGCGCCGCTCTCATCAGGAGTGGAGGGCCGCGATCCGCTCGGAATGGTCGGTCCGCAAGAGGCGCTCTGCCGCCTGCCTCGCCTTCCGGGCCGCGTCCCAGCGGCGGCGGCGATAAATACCGACGCAGGTTATGGCGGCGGGCCACATCGTCGTCAGCGCGATATCCCCCAATGTATCTTCCCAGCGCCATGCGCCATAATAGAGCCGCTGGGCCGCTTCATGCAGGATGGCGACGGTGACGACGGTGGCCAACGCCAGGGGCGAGGCGCGCCGCGTCCGCAGCAGCAATTGCATGCCCAGATAGAGCGCCAGCCCGCAATGGATGTGCATCATCTCATGCGTCGCGCCCGCCCATTGGGCGACGCCGTCCGTGAGATCGATATAACCGCCGAGAAAACCCATGATTTTTCCGTAACCGGGCAGGATTAACAAAAGGCAAATTCCATGGTCTTTCGCGAAGGCCGGTCCGCGTTTAAGAAGGCAGCCGTCGCCGTGAGGAGAGAATCGGGATGGCCGAGAGCCAGCATTATGAGCAGCAATATCTTGACCTGATGCGCCATATCTGGGCCGCAGGCGATGAGCGTATCGACCGCACTGGCGTCGGCACGCGTTCCATCTTCGGCGCGCAGATGCGGTTTTCTTTGCGCGACGATGCGGTGCCCTTGCTGACCACCAAGCGCGTCTATTGGAAGGCCGCCGCGCGGGAAATGCTGTGGTTCCTGACCGGCGACACCAATATCCGCCCGCTGGTGGAGCAGGGCGTGCATATCTGGACCGACTGGCCGCTCGACAAATATCGCCGCGCCACCGGCGAGCAGATCGACCGCGACACATTCGAGGCGCGGATTATCGCGGATGAGGCGTTCGCCGCGCAATGGGGCGATCTGGGGCCGGTCTATGGCGCGCAATGGGTGAACTGGCCGCGCTATGAACCGGCGGGCGACGGCCTCTATCGCCGCGCCGAGCAGGGGCATAACCAGATTGCGGAACTGGTCGAGGCGATCCGTTCCAACCCCGGTTCGCGCCGCCTGTTGTTCACCGGCTGGAACGTCGCGGAGATTGCGGGCATGGCGCTGCCGCCCTGCCATATGACCTATCAGTTCCATGTGTCGGACGGGCGGCTTTCCGGCCTGCTGTTCCAGCGCAGCGCCGATCTGGTGCTGGGCGTGCCGTTCAATCTTTTCGGCCTGTCGCTGATCACCCGGATGCTGGCGCAGCAATGCGATCTGGAGCCGGGCGAGATCGTCTGGCAGGGCGGGGACGTGCATGTCTATCTCAACCATGCCGAGCTGGTGGAGGAACAATTGTCGCGCACGCCCGGCGGCGCGCCGAAGCTGCGCATCGAGCGGCGGCCGGACAGCATCTTCGGCTATCGGATCGAGGATTTCGAGGTCGCGGATTACGCGCCGCAGACCCATATCGCGGCGCCGGTTGCCGTGTGAGATACGCCGTGTGAGCTCGAAGTAGGGGCCGCGCGGCGACTGGCGCGGCCTCGATCGCGTGGCGTTGCGGGGCTGCCGTGAGGGGGGCAGGAACCGACGCACAGGCACTCAATCCGGCTTGTTATCCATGATGGAGAGAGGGAAGGCGGCGCGCCATTTTCCTTGATTTATAAATAAGGAAAATGGCGCGAGTGACGGGGCTCGAACCCGCGACCTCCGGCGTGACAGGCCGGCGCTCTAACCAACTGAGCTACACCCGCGTTCGGTGTGGAGGGCCGTCTATGGGAGGAGTGGTTTTCTGTCAACACCCTCTTTGCATTTTCTCGTCCCGTTCCCGTTTTTCTTTTCGGGGATGAGGACACCTCCTCTCAAAAAGCTTGGAATCTCTGCCGATTTCACAGCATGCGATTAGCGCGGAAGCTGAAATAAAGATTCCTGCTCAGGATGATATGGTCGATCAGTCTCTGCCGTTTACGGCGCAGATGGGCGCAAAGCAGGCGCGTGGCGGCGACATCATGGTTGCTGGGGCGAGGATCGCCTGACGGGTGGGTGTGGATGACCAATATCTGCCGCGCCCGCACGTCCAGGCTTTCGCGCACGATCTCCCGGATCGGCAGCTTCAGCATGTCCGAGGCCCCCTCTATCATCCGCAGGCCGATGACATGCGCATGCGGATCGACGAAAAGGATGGCTGCCATTTCCGGATCCCCCTCGCGGCAGCGGAGGCGCTCTGCCAGGGCGGTGGAGAAATTCCGAGCGGTCATCCATTCATGTTTAGAGCGCGCGCACGACGCCGCTATTCCCGGCTTGATCCGATTGCGAGGGCTTTTGCGGCAATATTGCTCCGATATGGAGGGAAGCTATCCCCTCCTGTCGGCGCGCCGCAGGGTCAGACGCGCCAGCGGCCGGTTTCCATCCAGAGCAGCAAGGGCTTGAGCGGCGCGATCCAGACGATGCCGCTGACCACATAGATCGGGATTTGCGCCCATCCCGGCAGGCGCGCGATCGCTTCCGAAAAGCTGCCGATGACGAAGGCCCAGAATGCGATGAGGCCCAGGATCATGAACATGCCCGCGGGCTTGCGCCAGCTCGGCTTATAGGGGTCGTTCATGGCAGCTCCTCCGCCTCGGACAGGGGTTCGATGATGCTGCGCTCGGTCATGATGCGGTGCAGGAGCACATCCCAGGGATCGGCGGGCACGCGCTCCACCTGTTGCGCCGACCAGCCGAGGCCGATCCGCAGCGCCAGCTCATAGCGGGCGAAGGCGCGATCATAATAGCCCCCGCCCTGACCCAGCCGCATCATCCGCGAATCGAACGCGACCAGCGGCGCGAAGATCACGTCGGGATGGAGGAGCGGGGCGCTGCGCGGGGGGTGGAGCGTGCCGAAGCCGCCTTCCTCCAGCGGGTCGCCCGGCGCCCATTGGCGGAATTCCATCGTTCCCATGCGATCCACCACATGCGGCAGGCAGAGGATCTTGCCTTCCTGCATCAAGGCTTCGGCGAGGCGCAGCGCGGGCGCCTCGTCGCCTACCGGGGAATAGAGGGCGACGATGCGGGATTCGGCGATCAGCGACCGGATCGGGCTGGGCAGCGCGCGAAAGGCGAGGCGGTGGGCCATCGGGTCGAGCGCGGCGACAAATGCCTTGCGCGCGGACCGGGCGGACCGGCGCAGCGCATCCTTGTCCACCATGCCGGAACCGTTTGTATCAGACATGACGGATGCTTTCCTCGATATGTTCAGCTTGGTTGGGGCGGGGGGCAAGCCCCGTTTCGCAGGCCCCTATAAAAACCGGAATGGCGGGTGGCGGGACCGCCATGGTCGTTTGCCGGAATATCCTCTGACGCCTCAACGTCAGGTGGGGACCATGTGCACCGGGCCAGGGCCCGGACAGGGACAGCCCCCTAGGATGTGATTATCGCCTCAGGGATGTTCGCTAAAGCTCGTGCCGGGCAGTACCCGCCGTCCTCCATTTAGGACGTGGCATCGCTTCCCGCAAGCTTCTCGGCAAGCATTTCGATTCGCGAGGCAAGCGCATTGAGGCGGCCCGCCATCATTTCCTCGGCGGGGCTGTCCTCCATCGGCGGCGGCGGGACGGGGGATGCCTGCTCCCGCTCGCGCTCCAGCCGCAGGTCGTGAACCTCGTCGGCGAGCAGTACCGCGGCGAACAACAGCTGGCGGACTTCGGTGAGGCCAAGCGAGGATTTGCGCGAGATCACCGTCTTGGCGTCGATCATTTCAGAGAGGCGAAGCAAATGGCTTTCCTCTCCATCGCGGCAATTCACATCATATTGACGCCCGCCGATCGTCAGCGTGACTTCAGCCATGCTCGCTCTCCCGCAGTGCGGAGATGAGGCCGTCCAACTCCGTCATCGCCTCTGTGATGATGGCGTCGCGCCGCTCGTCCCTCTGCCGGGCCTGTGTCTGAGCCTGTTGGAAAGCAGCCTCGGCGCGGCCAATGGCCTGATCGAGTCGGTTGATCGCTTGCAGCAGGGCGGGATTGGGCATGATGCGATCATAGCAAGGGTAGGGCGACCGGCACAAGCTCCTGCATGGAGGCTATAAAACGCCGGAATTGCAGATTCATGGTCGCTGCGGTTGACGATTCGCCCCCACCGCGACAAAGGAACCCCGAACGCTCGACTCGTGCAATTTGTGCATCAGTAAGAGACTCATCCGACCATTTGATAGTGAAAGCAGCATTTCCATGACCGTTCCTGAGCAGAAGCTGGCCAATGCGATCCGGGCGCTGGCAATGGATGCGGTGCAGGCCGCCAATAGCGGCCATCCCGGCATGCCGATGGGCATGGCAGATGTCGCCACCGTGCTGTTCCGCGACTATCTGAAGTTCGACGCGAGCGCGCCGAAATGGGCCGACCGCGACCGTTTCGTGCTGTCGGCGGGCCATGGCTCGATGCTGATCTACGCGCTGCTGCACCTCACCGGCTATCAGCGGCCGACGATCGAGGATATCCGCAATTTCCGCCAGTTGCACAGCCCGTGCGCAGGACATCCGGAGAATTTTGAGCTGCCCGGTGTCGAGTGCACCACCGGCCCGCTGGGGCAGGGCTTTGCGATGGGGGTCGGCTTCGCGATGGCGGAGCGGCATCTGAACGCGGTTTATGGCGACGATCTGGTCGATCACCGCACCTGGGTGATCGCGGGCGATGGCTGCCTGATGGAAGGCATCAACCATGAGGCGGTGGGCCTTGCGGCCACGCTGGGCCTCGGCCGTTTGAACGTCCTCTGGGACAATAACAACATCACCATCGACGGCGATGTCTCGCTTTCGTCGAGCGAGGACGTGCTGGGTCGCTATCGCGCCTCGGGTTGGCATGTGACGGATTGCGACGGTCATGATTTCGCGGATATCCGTCGCGCGCTCGCCGAAGCCGCCGCCGATCCGCGCCCGTCGCTGGTGTCCTGCCGCACGATCATCGGCAAGGGCGCGCCCAACAAGCAGGGCAGCCATAATGTCCACGGCTCGCCGCTCGGCGCCGAGGAAATCGCCGCCGCCCGCGCCGAACTGGGCTGGGATCATGCGCCGTTCGAAATCCCTGCCGATGTGAAGGCGGAATGGGAGCAGACAGGCCGCCGTGGCTCTGCCGCCAGGGCCGAATGGGAAGCGCGTCTCGCCGCTTCTCCGCGCAAGGGCGAGTTCGAGGACCGGATGGCCGGCAAGATCGATGCCGCGACCCCGGCCAAGGCATTCATCGACGGCCTGATCGCCAATCCGCAGAAGGTCGCCACCCGCAAGGCGAGCGAAATGGCGCTGGAACCGCTGACCGCCGCCATCCCGGCGATGATCGGCGGTTCGGCTGACCTCACCGGCTCCAACAATACCAAGACCAAGGCGACCGCGCCCTTCACGAAGGACGATTATTCCGGCCGCTATGTCTATTACGGCATTCGTGAATTCGGCATGGCCGCCGCGATGAACGGCATGGCGCTGCATGGCGGCGTGGTGCCCTATGGCGGTACCTTCCTCGTGTTCAGCGATTATTGCCGCAACGCGATCCGCCTGTCGGCATTGCAGCGCCAGCGCGTCGTCTATGTGCTGACCCATGACAGCATCGGTCTTGGCGAAGATGGCCCGACCCATCAGCCGGTCGAGCATGTGATGACGCTGCGCATGATCCCGAATCTGGAGCTTTTCCGCCCCTGCGACGTGGTGGAGACCGCCGAATGTTGGCAGCTCGCGCTCGAAAATGAGGATAAGCCCGCTATTCTGGCGCTGACCCGGCAGAACCTGCCGCAATTGCGCACCGAAGCATCCGAAAACCGCAGCGCGCGCGGCGCCTATCGCTTGCGCGGGGCGCAGGCCGCCCGCAAGGTGGTGCTGGTCGCGACCGGCTCCGAGGTGGAGATCGCCGTCGCGGTGGCGGAAAAGCTGGAAGCGGAAGGCATCGGCGCCGATGTCGTCTCCATGCCCAGCATGTCGCGCTTTACCGCGCAGGATGCCGCCTATCGCGCCGATATCCTGCCTGCCGATGCGCTGCGCGTGTCGATTGAGGCGGGCACGACCTTCGGCTGGGAGAGCATCACCGGCAATGAAGGGCTGCGTTTCGGCATCGACCGCTTCGGCGCGTCGGCGCCGATCGATGCGCTCTATGACTATTTCGGCCTGACCGCCGAGAAGATCGCCCCGCAAGTCCTTGCGGCGCTGAAATAAATCTGGAACAGGAGGCTAGTGCAGTGGCTGTCAAAGTAGCAATTAACGGTTTCGGTCGTATAGGTCGTCTGGTCGCTCGCGCGATCCTGCAACGCACCGATCATGATCTGGAACTGGTGGCGATCAATGATCTGGGCGATGCCCAGTCCAATGCGCTGCTGTTCAAGCGTGACAGCGTTCACGGCAATTTCCCCGGCGAAGTGAGCGTCGATGGCGACGCGCTCGTCGTCAACGGCAAGCGCATCACCGTCACCGCGGAGCGCGATCCGGCCAACCTGCCCCATGCAAAGCTCGGCGTCGACATCGCGCTGGAATGCACCGGCATCTTCGCGGACAAGGCCAAGGCCAGCGCCCATCTGACCGCCGGTGCCAAGCGCGTCGTCATCTCGGCGCCTGCGACCGGCGTGGACAAGACCGTCGTGTTCGGTGTCAATCATGAGACGCTGACCGCCGACGATATCGTCATCTCCAACGCGAGCTGCACCACCAACTGCCTCGCGCCGCTCGCCAAGGTCCTGCATGATGCAATCGGCATCGAAAAGGGCTTCATGACGACGATCCACAGCTACACCAACGACCAGAACACGCTGGACCAGCTGCACAAGGATATGCGCCGCGCCCGCGCCGCCGCGCTCTCGATGATCCCGACCACGACCGGCGCTGCCCGTGCGGTGGGCGAGGTTCTGCCCGAGCTGAAGGGCAAGCTCGATGGTTCGTCCGTCCGCGTGCCGACCCCGAACGTCTCGGTCGTCGACCTGAAGTTCATCGCCAAGCGCGCCACCACCGTGGACGAGGTCAACGGCCTGCTCAAGACCGCTTCGGAAGCCGGTCCGCTCAAGGATGTGCTCGGCTATTCGGATGAGCCGCTGGTGTCGATCGACTATAACAGCGATCCGCGCAGCTCCACCGTCGACAGCCTCGAAACGGCGGTCATCGACGGCACGCTGGTCCGCGTGCTCAGCTGGTATGACAATGAATGGGGCTTCTCCAACCGGATGATCGACACCACTGGCGTGGTGGCGAAGTTCCTCTAAGCCAAAACTTTCCGCCGCCCGCCAGTCGCATGACCGGCGGGCGGTTTGTCATGACTGAACAGACCATCACGCAACAGGGGATGAGTGCGACGTGAAACCCTTCAAGACGCTTGACGATATGGGCGATATCCGCGGCAAGGCCGTGCTGGTGCGCGAAGACCTCAATGTGCCGATGCAGGACGGCGCGGTCAGCGACGATACCCGCCTGCGCGCCGCCATGCCCACTGTCAACGAACTGTCCGATCGGGGCGCGAAGGTTCTTATTCTCGCTCATTTCGGGCGCCCCAAGGGGCAGGCGAACCCGGATATGTCGCTCGCCACCGTGGTCGAGCCGCTGTCGGCCGTGCTTGGCCGTCCGGTCGCGTTCATCGCCGATTGCCAGGGCGCCGAAGCGAAAGCCGCCGTCGATGCGCTGCCCGAAGGCGCGATCGCCGTGCTTGAAAATACCCGTTTCCATGCGGGCGAGGAAAAGAACGATCCCGCGCTGGCCGAAGCCATGGCCGCGCTGGGCGACCTCTATGTCAACGACGCCTTCTCCGCCGCGCACCGCGCCCACGCCTCGACCGAGGGGCTGGCGCACAAGCTGCCCGCCTTTGCCGGCCGCTCGATGGAGAAAGAGCTGGATGCGCTGGAAGCAGCGCTCGGCCAGCCGGTGAAGCCGGTCGCCGCCGTTGTCGGCGGCGCCAAGGTTTCGACCAAGCTCGATGTCCTCAACAATCTCGTCGCCAAGGTCGATCATCTCATCATCGGCGGCGGCATGGCCAATACATTTCTCGCCGCGCGCGGGGTGAATGTCGGCAAATCGCTGTGCGAGCATGACCTCGCCGAAACCGCCGAGAAAATCATGGACGCGGCCGATGCCGCCGGATGCACGGTGCACCTGCCCTATGACGTGGTGGTCGCGAAGGAATTTTCCGCCAACCCCGCCTCGCTGCGCACCTGCAACGTCCATGAAGTCGCTGCCGACGAGATGATCCTCGATGTCGGCCCGGCGGCGGTCGAGGCGCTGGGCGATGCACTCAAGACCTGCCGTACGCTGGTGTGGAACGGGCCGCTCGGCGCGTTCGAGATCGCGCCCTTCGATGCCGCCACGGTCGCGCTCGCCCGCACGGCGGCGGCGCTGACCAGGGAAGGCTCGCTTACCTCGGTCGCCGGTGGCGGCGATACGGTGGCGGCGCTCAATCATGCCGGTGTCGCGGCCGATTTCAGCTTCGTCTCGACCGCGGGCGGCGCCTTCCTCGAATGGATGGAAGGCAAGGAACTGCCCGGCGTCGCGGCGCTGATGGCGTAAGGGAAAGGGCGCGGCCACGGATTTCGGCGGCGCTTTTTCCAAAGGGCGTCCGATTAACTCTCTTTGTCGCGGTGCAGCATTGAGCGGCGGCGCGGTATAGGCTAGGCGGACCCCAGTTTATGATTTCGATCCTCATCCTTTGGTGCAGAAAAGGACCTATTCAATGAACTTCGCGGAAATGCGTGACAAGATTGCAGGCGGCAAGGGCTTTATCGCGGCGCTGGACCAGAGCGGCGGCTCGACCCCCAAGGCGCTGGCGGGCTATGGCGTGGAGGCCGATGCATGGTCGAGCGAAGAGGAAATGTTCGGCCTCATCCACCAGATGCGCAGCCGCATCATCAGCTCGCCCGCTTTCACCGGCGACAAGGTGCTGGGCGCGATCCTTTTCGAGCGCACGATGGACGGTCAGGTCGACGGCAAGCCGACCCCGCAGGCGCTGCTGGACAAAGGCGTGGTGCCGTTCATCAAGGTCGATAAGGGCCTTGAGGACGAAGCCAATGGCGTCCAGCTGATGAAGCCGATGCCGGAGCTCGACGCGTTGCTCGCCCGCGCCAAGAGCCTTGGCGTGTTCGGCACCAAGGAGCGTTCGGTCATCAACCTCGCCAATCGCGAGGGGATCGCCGCTGTCGTCAAGCAGCAGTTCGAGGTCGGGCAGCAGGTGCTGGCCGGTGGCCTGGTGCCGATCATCGAGCCGGAAGTGAACATCAAGAGCCCGGAACGCGCCGAGGCCGATCAGATCCTGCTCGAAGAGATCCTCAAGAACCTCGACGCGATGAGCGGTGACGACAAGGTGATGCTGAAGCTTTCGCTTCCTGCCAAGTCCGGTCTGTTCGATCCGCTGGTCGCGCATCCGCGCGTGCTGCGCGTGGTTGCTCTTTCCGGTGGTTTCAAGCGTCCCGAGGCTTGCGTTCAACTGGCGAAGAACAAGGGCATTATCGCGAGCTTCAGCCGGGCGCTGCTCGAAGATCTGCGCGCGCAGATGAACGACGAGGAATTCAACGCCTCGCTCGGCGGCGCGATCGATGAGATCTACACGGCTTCGGTCGACAAGGCCTGATCGCCTGACACGGATTAAGGGGGCGGGGCATCACCGGATGCCTCGCCCTTTTTGCGTTCCGTCAGGGCGTGTCGGCGATCGGTGCGGGCCGTGTCGCGGTCAGCGTCACCCCTGCCGAGGCCGCCATGATCGTGAAGATCGCTGCCCAGTGCAGCGGCGACAGGTGCTCGCCGAGCAGCACATGACCCATCAGCGCCGCCAGCGCGGGTTCGAAGCTCATCAAGGTGCCGAAGGTCGCGGCGGGCAGATGGCGCAGCGCGACCATCTCCAGCGAATAGGGGATGGCGCTCGACAACAAGGCGACGGCCAGCGCGGCGGGCAGGACGGCGAGAGTGAACAGGCTGCCGCCCGCCACGCCGACGCCGATGGGCAGCGCGACCATGGAGGCGATGACGATGCCCGCCGCCGCCGCTCGGGGGCCATGATTCGCGCCCGCCTTTTTCCCGGCGACAATGTAGATCGCCCAGCACAGCCCGGCGAGCAGCGCGAAACCCATCCCGCCCGGATCGAGATCGGCGCTGCCCGGCGCCCAGGGTGTCAGCAGCGCCAGCCCGACGACGGCAAGCGCGATCCACAGAAAATCGATCGCCCGGCGCGACAGGGCGATGGCGACTCCCAGTGGCCCGGTAAACTCGATCGCCACCGCGATTCCGAGCGGGATGCTCTCCAGCGCCTTGTAGAAGCTCAGGTTCATAAGGCCGAGCGAGACGCCATAAAGCAGCAGCGGCCGCCAGTTGTCGCGCGTCAGCCGGATTGTCCATGGCCGCAGCAGGATTGACAGGAACACCGCGCCGAACAGGATGCGCAGCGTCGCCGTGCCGGTCGAGCCCAGCACCGGGAACAGCCCCTTGGCGAGCGAAGCGCCCCATTGGACAGATATCATCGCCACCAGCAGCATCGCGATGGGCAGGCCGATGGCGCCGGTCTGGCGATTATTGTGGCGGCTGCCCTGCGTCTGATGATGCGGATCGTTCATAGGCGGCCTTTGGCGGGGATAAGGCGAGAGGGGGGGGCTTCCGCGCCGGTCAGGAGGGTTTCTTCCCGTTCGGGCCGGACTTGTCATCCTTTTTCTGGCCTTCCGGATGCAGACGCGGCTCTTCGTCGCTGGCCTATCGGCGCGTGGCGCGATATGGGAGGCCATGACCGACTTTTCCGATGACGAACTGAAGCTCGATCCCGATTTCGCCTCTCGTTTCGAGCAGGAGGACAGGCGGCCACCGTGCCAGCTTTATCTGATCTCGCCGCCGAGCCTCGACGCGGCATTTACAGAGCAGTTGAAGCGGGCGTTGGACGGCGGGCCGGTGGCGGCGTTCCAGCTGCGGCTCAAGGATTTGTCCGAGGATGCGATCGCGCGTGCGGCGGAGCCTTTGCAGCGCCTGTGCGCCGATCGGGAGGTCGCGTTCATCCTCAACGACAATATGCATCTCGCCAAGAGGATCGGTGCTGACGGCGTGCATCTGGGGCAGGGGGATGGCGATGCGCGGGACGCGCGCGCGCTGCTCGGCCCTGCGGTGCAGATTGGCGTCACCTGCCATGACAGCCGCCATCTGGCGATGGAGGCGGGCGAGGCGGGGGCTGATTATGTCGCCTTCGGGGCCTTTTATCCGACAACCACCAAGGAAACGAGCCATCGTCCCGACCCCTCGATCTTGAGCTGGTGGACGACCTTGTTCGAGCTGCCCTGCGTGGCGATCGGCGGGATCACGCCCGCCAATGCCGCGCCGCTGGTCGCTGCGGGCGCGGATTTCCTTGCGGTGAGCGGGGCGGTGTGGGCTCATCCCGAAGGGCCGGAGGCGGGCGTTCGCGCCTTTGGGGAGGTGCTGGGAGCAAAAGCCGGATAAGCGGGGGTCGGGCCGGGCGGACATAAGCGCCGCCCCATGCCTTTAAGTGGTTCGCTTTCCCTTCGAACCGGCCTTCAGCCTCGCCGATAAAATTCCCGATACCATGTTGCGAAGCGCTCCAGCCCCTCGGCCAGCATCACCCTGGGCTTGTAGCCGCAGATCGCGTTCAGCTTCGACACATCGGCATAGGTGGCGGTTACGTCGCCCGGCTGCATCGGACGCATGATCTTTTCGGCGGGCTTGCCGATCGCGTGTTCCAGCGTTTCGATCATCTCCATCAGGCCGACCGGATGACTGTCGCCGATATTGAGCACACGATGCTCGCCCTTCTCCGGCACATTGTCGAGCGAGCCGATGATGCCCTCGACGATATCGTCGATATAGGTGAAGTCGCGCGCCATTTTTCCTTCGCCATAGACCTCGATGGGTTCGCCCCGCAGGATCTTGTCGGTGAAGCTGAAATAGGCCATGTCCGGGCGGCCCCAGGGGCCATAGACGGTGAAGAAGCGCAGGCCCGTCTGCGGGAAGCCATAGAGCTTCGCATAGCTCTGGCTCATCAGTTCGCAGCTGCGCTTGGTCGCGGCATAGAGCGAAACGGGGCTGGTCGCTGGTTCGTCCTCGGTGAAACCTGCGCCGCCCATCGGCTTTTCGCCATAGACGGAGGAGGAGGAGGCATAGACCAGATGCTCGAAATCCGGCGCATGGCGGCAGGCTTCCATGATCGAAAGATGCCCGGCCAGATTGCTGTGCTGATAGGCGAAGGGGTTATCGATGCTGTAGCGCACCCCCGCCTGCGCGGCGAGGTGGATGACACGGCGCACGCCATTGTCGCGCACCAAAGCGGCCATGGCGGGCGCATCGGCGACGTCCGCGCGGTGAAAGCGGAATTCCTTGCGTCCGTTGAAGGTCGAAAGGCGCGCTTCCTTGAGCGCCGGGTCGTAATAGTCGTTGACGATATCGACGCCGATGACCGTTTCCCCACGCTCCAGCAGGCGATGGGCGGTGGCGTGGCCGATGAAGCCCGCCGCGCCCGTCACCACTATCGGCGAACCCGCTGCCATGGTCATCGTCCAATCGCCGTGTAGGAGAAGCCCGCCTTCTCCATCATCTCGCGCGGATAGATGTTGCGCAGGTCCACAAAGACAGGCTGGGAAAGCAGCGCCTTCACCCGGTCGAGGTCTAGAGCGCGGAACGCATCCCATTCGGTGACAATGACGAGTGCGTCGGAACCTTCCATGGTTTCGTAGGAACTGGTGCAATAGGTCACATTTTCCAGCACTTTCTTCGCCTGCTCCATCCCCTCAGGGTCATAGGCGCGGATGTTGGCGCCCGCATCCTGCAAGGTCTGGATCACGGCGATGGCCGGGCTGTCGCGCATGTCGTCGGTATTGGGCTTGAAGGTGAGGCCCAGCACCGCGATGGTCTTGCCGCGCACATCGTCGCCGCAGGCATGGATGACCTTGCGGCCCAT
>CAYLKZ010000010.1:0-53439 GCA_964384275.1 uncultured Sphingobium sp.
GGAAGGCATGCCGGTGCGCGATCCGCTGATGATCGCGCGGCTGTTCGCCTCGACCTTGACCGGCTGGCGTTTGCAGGAAGGCGCCGCGCACCCCGTATCCGAACAGGAACTGGAGGCGGTCGCCCGGCGGATCGTCGACCTGTTCCTCCTCGCCCGCGCGGGATGGTGAAGCTTTAGCCTTCCTCATCCTTCACGGTGCGCGTGATCTTCGCCACGCCGGGCTCATATTTCATATTATGCACGGAAATCCCCGCCTCCACCCGCTGGACGCCGGGCAGGTTGCGGATCTGGCGCGCGATCAGATCGTTCATCTGTTCCAGACTGGTGAACAATCCCATGGCGAGCAGGTTGAAGCGGCCGAGCATCAGGACGACGCAGTTGATTTCCGGCATGTCCCGAAGCCGGGCGGCCAGTTCAGTAACGCGGGAGGGATCGGCATCGATGCCCAACATGCAGAGATTGGGGGAACCGGCCATGCGGAAATCGGTGACGACCGTGAACTGGATCAGCCCCTCTTTCTGCAAGCGCTTGATGCGGGTGCGGATCGTGCCTTCCGTCACGCCCAGCTCCGCCGCGATGGCGCGGTTGGAAATGCGCGCATCCCGCGCAAGCTTATCCACGATCTTCTGGTCGAGCGCGTCGAGGCGATATCCGTTCATTTCGGTCATAGCGGCGCCACGTTGAATTCATATTTCACGATATCGACCGCAATGCCGACATCGATCCGGGCCACCCCGGCGATCCCCGCGATATGATCGTAGAGAAATTCCTGCACCTCCGAAAAATCGTGCAGCGCGACCAGCAACTCCAGATCGTTATTGCCGCTCATGATGCTGACGCTGAGCACTTCGGAGAATTTGGCCAGCTCGCGGCCGACATCGGCAACGGCGCGTCCCTGCACCCGCACGCCGACGGCCAGAATGACGTTATAGCCGCGCGCGGCGAAATCCGTCACCGCGACGACACGCATGGCGCGCGCTTCCTCCATCTTCTGCAAGCGCGCGGAAACGGTCGCGGCCGTCACCGACAATTGCTTGGCTATATCCTGGTTGGTCGCGCGACCATTGGTGCGAAGAATCTCGATGATATTATTATCCAGAGCATCCAACACAGGCGGAGCAATCGCTCGCCCACTTCTAATCTGCATTCGCCGCGGCCTCCCCTTTTGCGCGCGCGGAACATAGCGTCCAAGGGCCGCCCGCGCCAGATATCATGGCGCAAAAGCGGCGCAGAACCCGCATTTTGCCGAATGTCGCAGCGATAATCGCCCGCTCTTTCCTTTCCTGAAGATCGCCGCGCGATGAGAGCATCGATATGCGTATTCAAAGCACCTTCAGGACAAGGCGGATCGAATGACGAAAGGCGGGAAAAAGACCTTCCTCGCCTGCTCGAAGGGCCGATGCGTCGGCACTAGGACGCATCGGCCCTGCCAGAAGCCCTCGCCTGCCCGGCCAGAGTCGGGGACGAGACATGCCGCGCCCTACCCGGCAGGCGCCTTCGTTCAGGGGAGCGCGGCGGTGCCCAGCAGCGCGCGCGCATCGACCGAGCCGTCGAGCATGCGGTTGATCCGCCGCGCAACCCTCCAGCCCTCCGCCGTCCGCGCCATATGCCAGAGATTGGCCGAGACGCGATACGCCTCCCACCCCGCCCCGGCCTTGCGGAACACGACGGAATAGGTGCTGGCGGTGGCGCGGTCGCCTTGCAGGTCGATCACCGGCGGGCTGAGGAAATGGGCCACGCCCTCCCCAATCAGTGCCTGATGCGTTTCCCCCTCCAACAGCGCCGCGATAGCCGCGCGGCCGCGATGCTCGCCAAAGCCGCCGACCTCATAGACGCCGTCCTCGGTCCACAGGGCCGCCGCGCCCGCGCAATCACCAGCGTCGGCGAGCGGCCCATAACGACCGATGAGATCGCGGATCGCCTCGCGATCCTCCATCGCGCCAAGACGCGCGGCAAGGCCGCCCGGATCGCTCACAGTTTCACGATCTTGCAGCTGGGCACCGGATGGTCGTCCGCCTCGATCCAGCGCCACAGGCCCGTGCCGCTGCGATGGCCGGAAAGGTCGATCCAGTTGCCATAGCCGGGATCGCGATCCGCACAGACGAGGATGACGCTGCCGTCTTCCTCATATTTCGCCTGCGCGCCGTTGACCCAGACCTTGCGGTTCACATGGTCCATCGATTCCATCCACCAATTGTCGATCTGGAAGTTCCAGAAGCGGCATTCGGGCGGGGTCGCGGTGATGACCAGCGCTTCGTCGGGCGCGAGGTCGTAATAAATATGTCCATACCAGATCTTCGGGTCGCCGCCCGCGCGCTGATAGACGGACTGCTCCTTCCCCTCATAGATGCGGTTGGGTTCCTCCATGAACCATTGGGTCCAGTCGGAGAAAGTATTGGCGGTGCCCCGCACCCAGGCCGCCGCGCCATTGAGCTGCGCCGTAATCGTATCGGGCGTCAGGATGGCGGGCACGGCGGGGCCGTCGCTGATCCGCTCCACCCGGACGTCGGCGGCCACTTCGCTCCGCTTGTCGTTGAAGGTCTGGCGGATGATGAGCAGCGTCGTGTCGTCCGCCATGGGCAGCCAGTTGCCGGGCTTTTCCGTCTTGCTGACGATGATCTCGAAGCTGCCGTCCGGCGCGATCTCCATATCGGCCAGCTCGATCTCGCCGGTCGAGGCCATGGTGCCGTCGATCGCATAGCGGTTCGCCTTCGACCCTATCGAGAAATAGGGCACGGTGTTGCACTTGCCGGTGATGCGATAGTCGCGGTCGCCGCGCACGACGATCTGCTGGTAGAGATTGTCGGGATTATCGGCGCCGATCTTGATCTGGTCGTCGCAGAGCAGGAACAGGCGCGGGAAATCCGGGTCGCTCGAATCGACCAGCATGTTGAGCGCCGTGCGCGTCAGCCGCGAAAGATAGCGCAGCCCCTCCGCCTGATCGATGGGCGTGCCCGGCGCGGCGGGACGGTCGAGTATCTCCCCCGCCTGCGCCAGCCGCTCGCAAAATTCCCGCCAGGTCGCGGACAGCCTGAGCCCGTCCGCCTGTTTTTCCTCACTCATCGGTCACTCCTTCCCTATGCGCCTCTCCGCGCAACTTACATGATATGATCCACCACCGCACGGGTAACTTCCCCGGCCTTGAGCGCGGCGATCGCCTCGTTGATCCGATCCAGCGGCCAGATGCCGCTCACCTGGTCGGCAAGGTTGAGCCGCCCGTCGCGCGCCTGCTCTATCAGCAGGGGATAGTCCCGATGGGGCAGCGCGCCGCCGTTCATCGTCGCGATAACTTCCCCGCCCATGACGAAGCTGTCGAGCGGCAGGCTCGCCACCGAACCCGGCCGCGACATGCCGATCAGCACCACGCGCCCGCCGCGCTTGGTGCAGCGCAAGGCAGCATCGATAGCGCCGACCGCGCCGCTGCATTCGACCACCACATCGATGGGGCCATGCTCCCGCGCCAGCAGGGCGGCCGCGGCGGCGCTGTCCTGCGCCGGATCGGCGAGAACGAAGGCAGCCGCGCCGAATTGCCGCGCCACCGCCTCCTTGGCGGGATTGGCATCGACCGCAACCACATGCGCGCCCATCCCCGCCGCGCCCTGTATCGCGTTCACGCCGATGCCGCCGACGCCGAACACCAGCACCCTGTCGTCCGCGCGCACCCGCCCGAGTCCGCGCGCGGCGCAAACGCCGGTCGAGACCGCGCAGCCGATGAGCGCAGCCTGTTCCGGCGGCAGATCGCCAATCGCGAAAAGCTGAGAGGCCTTCACCACGATCTCGCCCGCGAAGGAGGAAACATTGGCGAAGGAGGCCACCGGCACGCCGTCGAGCGTGAACGGGAGAGCGGGCGCGAAGCCCCAGTTGATGTCGCAATTATGCGGCTCGCCGCGACGGCATTCGCGGCATTCCCCGCAGGGCGTCTGCGTGCCCACGGTGACGCGGTCGCCCACCGCCCAGCCCTCGACGCCCGGCCCCAGTTCGGCGATCTCGCCCGCCGCCTCATGGCCCAGCACAACCGGCAGCGTGGGAAGATGGGGCGTCATCATCGCGATGTCGCTATGGCAGATGCCCGAGCGCAGCACGCGCACGCGCACCTCGCCCGGTCCCGGCGCGCGCAGTTCCAGCCTGTCGCTGACGAACAGCGAGCTTCCGTCCCAGACCGCGCCCCTCATGCGCCCAGCCCCGCCAGCAGGGAATAGGCGAAGGAAGGATCGCGCCGGTCGGAGCAGCCATTGGGGGCATCCTTGCGCATCATCTCCATTTCCTCCTCATCGACCGGCTGGATCGATCCATGATCGAACACCAGACTGCGATAACTGAATTTCCATATGCCGTCGCGTCGCTCATAGCGATCGAGATAGCGCCCGAGGACGATGACCAGCCGCGCATCCGGCCCATGGGTGCGATGCCAGGCCTCGACATAATGCTCGCCCTCGGCCCGATCGCCGTCGATAACGAACAGGCTGTTGCTGATGCTGTGGCGGGTCAGATCCCATGGCGCGGTCGCTTCCGGCAACCAGGCGACGAACGCGTCCGGCCCGCCGGTGAACATGGAGCCATGATCGTCGATCGCATCGTCGTGATAGAGCGACCGGACCAGCGCAAAATCGCGCCGGTCGCAGCCCCGGCAATAGCGCATGACAAGATCGTGCAGGGCCACGCGATCAAGCAGCTGTTGCGATAGATTCTCGTTCATTTCCTCTCCATATCTACGCGATAATGGATTATTTGGAGAGACTAGAGCCATTAAGCGTGATATGAAAAGCCAAAATTTACGCATCAGTGACTTCAGTGAATCGAGGAGAGCATAAATGTCGACAGCCCCTGCCCGCGCCGCTGGGTCTCTCACCCTGTCCAGCCCCGGCCAGATCGGCACGCTCACCACCGCCAACCGCATCTTCGTGACCGCCATGGGCGTCAGCCTTGCCGAGGAAGACGGCACCGCGGGCAAGCGGCTCATCGATTATCATGTCGCGCAGGCAAAGGGCGGCGCGGGCATGATCGTGACCGGCGTGATGGGCGTCGCCTGGCCGGTCGGCGCGGTGCAGCCCAACCAGACCGCGATTTCGGACGACCGCTTCCTGCCCGGCCTCAAGCAGCTGGTCGATGCCGTTCATGCCGCAGGGGGACGGATCGCGACGCAGCTGCACCATGGCGGCCTCGTCGCCACCCATTCGGCCCAGAACGGCCATCCGCTCTGGGCGCCGGCGCTGCCGCCGGCCTTTGCGGGGGATTTCCCCAGCTATTTCCTCCCCGAGGAACTGGCCGCGTTCGCGGGCGCATCGATCCCCGAGATCAAGGTGCTGACGCAGGAGGATATCGCCCTTGTCGTGAGCCAGTTCGCCGCCGCCGCCAGACGGACGAAAATCGCCGGTTTCGACGGCATAGAAATTCATGGCGGCCATGGCTATCTGCTCTCGTCCTTCATGTCTCCGGCGACCAACACCCGCACCGACGAATATGGCGGCGACCTGAAGGGCCGCGCTCGCCTGCTGCTGGAAGTGGTGAGGGCGGTGCGCGAGGAAGTGGGGCCGGACTTCCCCATGTGGGTGAAGATGGATTCGCGCGAAATGGGCAAGAAGGGCGGCATCACCCTCGACCATGCGGTGGAACTGGCGCCGATGGTGGAAGCGGCGGGCGCCGATGGCATCACAGTCACCACCTATCACGATGTCGGCCAGGGCAAGCTGCACTCGGCCTCCAACATCCCGCATGAACCGGCTATCCATCTCGGGTCCGCAGCCGCGATCCGCAAGGTCGTGAATATTCCGGTGATCGCCTCGGGCCGGGTAGAGCTGGACCGCGGGCAGAAGGGGCTTGTCGACGGAGAGTTCGACTTCCTCGCCATGGGCCGCAAGATCCTCGCCGATCCGGACCTGCCGGTGAAGCTGGCCGAAGGCCGGACCGAGGATATCCGCCCCTGCATCTATTGCTATACCTGCGTGTCCACCGCCTATCTGCGCCAGCAGGTGCGCTGCGCGGTGCGATCCGAAACCGGCTATGAGGATCTCGACTGGTCGCCGCTGATCGCCCCCGAGCATGTCGTCATCATCGGCGGCGGCCCCGGCGGCATGGAGGCCGCGCGGCGGCTTAGCCTCGCGGGGTCGCGGGTGACGCTGATCGAGAAATCGGACCGGCTCGGCGGCACGCTCCGCTTCGCCGCGCTCGCCTATGAACCCAATGAGCGGCTGCTGAACTGGCTGCGGCGGGAGGTGGAGAAATCATCCTCGGTCGATGTGCGCCTGAAGACGCAGGCGACGCCGGAGCTGGTCGCCAGCCTGAACCCGGACAAGGTGATCGTCGCCACAGGGGCGGTGCGCGACATGCCGCCCATACCCGGCAACGATCAGGATTTCGTCCTTTCCGGCGACGATCTGCGCGGCATGATGCTGGGCGAGGACAATGCGGAAATCCGCCGCAAGACCAGCTGGGCGACCCGCATCGCGACCAAGGTGGGCGCGGCCACCGGCGCCACCGCCAATCTCGATCTGGTGCGCAAGGCGACGCATAGCTGGATGCCTCTCGGCAAGCGCATCGTCATCATCGGCGGCGAGCTTGTCGGGTGCGAGTTGGCCGAGTTCCTGATGGAACGCGGCCGTCAGGTGACGATCGTGGGCGAGGCGCCGAAGTTCGGCGGCGGTCTGCTGCTGGTGCGGCGCATGCGGCTGCTCGCGGAGCTGCGCGAACATGGCGTCGGCATGTTCGCTGGCGCGAGCGACATTCGCATCGGCAAGAATGCAGTCAGCTTCACCAGCGCGGAAGGCGAGGCGCAGGATATCGCCGCCGATCATGTCGTCGTCGCGATGGGCGCGCATGGGGATTCGACGCTGGCCGATGCCCTGCGCGCGGCAGGACATGACGTGACCGAGATCGGCGACGGCACCGGCGTCACCTATATCGAAGGCGCGGTGCGCGGCGCGGCGGAAGCCGTCGCGGCGATGGGCCGCTAAAGCCGTTTCAGGCCGGGAGGGCAAACCTCCGGCGACCTGAAAGCGAGGATTATCCAGCCTCTGTCCGGTTCGATTTGAACGGGACGGAGGCTGATTTCCATTCGGCTTGCCGCGATGTTGTGAAGCGGCGGAAGATGCCTCTGGCTGCGACCGGCGTTGGGGGCAGAATCTTCGGAGGAAGGCTATCGATGCCCTTGCCCCCGGAAATCCTCTGGCTTCGGAATAGTCTTTTCCCTGAAATCGGGTGTCGCCTGAATCGACCGCCCCTGTCTCTGCCTGATGGGATATTCGGGACGGTCGATCACGGCCAACACCGCGCCGCCGCCGGCCCTGACGCTGGGGCGGTATAAGACGGCAACCAGACGCCGTTCCGCTCAAGATGGAAACCTGCCCGCATGGCAGCACCCATTATCGGTTGGATTTAAAACCCCTGCGCCCTGGCTCGGCGTATAAGCGTGCCGGGTACGCCCGCTCGATCACGGCCTTGCATGTCGCCAAAACGGGGACGTTTCGTGTCCACCTCCGGATGCAGGGCCTCGCCGGTTTCCCTCCCTCAGACGCACCCCGCGCCAATAAAAAGGCGGCCCTCCCATGGGAGAGCCGCCTCGTTCTGGTCCGTCCTGTTCCGCGTCAGAACCGGATGCGAGCATCGACGCCATAGGAAATCGGCTTGTTGAACATCGCCCCGGCAAAGCCAAGCGAGCCGAAGTCGATGCCATAGCTCAGACGCTTCTGGTTGAGCAGATTGTCGCCCCAGAAGCCGACCTCCAGCGTGCCGCCGCCGACATCGATATCCTCCACCGACAGGCGCGCCTTGACGTTTTCCTGCGGCGGCGAAATCAGCTCCCGATTGAACGGCGCTGTGTTGTCGAGCGCATTGAAATAAATCTGCGTGCGGCGGGAATAATCGCCGCGCAGCCGGACCGTCGCATCGCCGATCGGATAGGCATATTCGGCGCCCACATGCACGCTCCATTTCGGCGTATAGAGCGGCTTGGCCTGATCGGCGACGTCCAGCAACTGGTTGCTGGCAGGATCGCGGAACAGGAAGCTCTTATACTGGGTCTTGATATAGCCGACCGAACCGTCGATCTGGAAGCCGCTGAACGGCATAGCGGTCAGCTCCGCCTCGAAGCCCGACAGCCGCACCTTGCCCGCATTGACGATCAACGAGGTCGCGCCGCCGCTGCCCGCCGCGAACTGCTGAACCTGGAGGTCATCATAGTCGGTGATGTAGCCGGCGAGATTGAGGCGTACGCGATTGTCGAGGAATTGCGACTTGATGCCCGCTTCATAGGCGGTCGCCTTTTCCGGCTCGAAGCTGTTGATGACGCTGGCGCGCGGGTTGAGGCCGCCGGAGCGATAGCCGGTCGATACGCGGCCATAGACCATCACGCCCCCCGTCACATCATAGGAAACCGAGGCCAGCCAGGAGAAATTCTCGAAGCCACGCGCCCCGCGCTGCACCGGATTGACGTCGCCTGCCAGATATACGGTCTTGTCATCGGCGGTATAACGGGCGCCCAGCGTGACCTCCAGCTTGTCGTCGAGCGCGGAGGGTTTCCAGCTCGCCTGCCCGAATACCGCCATGGACTGCGCGGTGCCGCCAAAGGCCTGCACCGGGTTGGCGTTATAGCCCACGGCTTGCAGGCCGGGATTGAGCGCCGGGATCGAGGAACCAAGCGATTCCGCTGTAGCAGTCGGGAAACCGAGCGCCTGAAGCCCCTGGGTAAGATAGGCCGTGGGCAGGATCAGCGTCAGGGCCTGATTATTATATTCTGATGCCTTTTCGTAGAAATAATAAAGGCCGGTCAGGAAGCTGACATCGCCCACCTTGCCGAGCGCCTGCAATTCCTGGCTGAACTGCCACTGTTTCTGCGGCGCGTTGTTGCCATTATACGGCATTACCTGCTGCACCGAAACAAGCGTGGGCGAGGTGAAATCGATCACCGGCCCCCGCAGCACGCCGTTGCCCGACAGGTTGAGGATCGTGTCCTGCGAGAATTTGCGATAGCCGGTGATCGACTTGATCGTCAGCTCCGGAATCGCGTCATAGCTGATGGTGAGGGCGTGGCCCTGCACGCGGGTCTTGCTGCCATAACGGAAATTCCCTTTGTTATCGGTGAAACCCGCCTGCTGCACCGTGCCCTGACGCACCGGATCGATCAGGAAAGGCGCGCCGCCATAGCTGGGCGACTGGGAATAATAGCCCTCTGCCAGCGGGGTCGCGGCGACGATCTGGAAAAAGCCGGGCGTACCGCGGCGATTGTCATAATCGAAATTATAATTGACGGTGAGATCGCCGAAATTGCCTTCCAGCCCGACCGCGATCGAATCCGCCTTGAGCGCGCCCGGATCCTGCGAGGACGGGGTCAGTATGTTGTTCACATAGCCGTGGGACTGGCGATGCTGGGCGGCAATCGACGCCTTGATGACATCGCCGACGATATAGCCGGTATCCAGCCGGGCGCGGACATACCAGTCGTCGAACCGCGCGAAGCCCGCCTTGGCGGTCACGCCCATGGTATCGGACGGCTTTTTCGAAACGAGCTGCAACGCGCCGCCGATGGTGTTGCGGCCGAACAGCGTGCCCTGCGGCCCGCGCAGCACCTCGATGCGTTCCAGATCAATCAGATCGAACACCGCGCCCGCCGACCGGGCGAGATAAACGCCGTCGAGATAGATGCCCACGCCCTGTTCCGAAACGGCGGAGGGTTCCTGATTGCCGATGCCGCGGATATAGACGGTCGCGGCCGACAGGCTGGACGGCTGCTGCTCCACCGTCAGGTTAGGCGCGAATTGCGGCACGTCGGCGGGGCTGGAGATATTCTGGCGATCGATGAAATCGCCGCCCAGCGCGGTGACGGCAACCGGCACATCCTGCAAGGTTTCGGCCGAACGGCGCGCGGTCACGACGATATCGGCGAGATTGGCGCCCTGTTCCTGCGCGATGGCAGGCAACGCCCCGGACATAGTCAACAAACCGGCGGTGCCGGCTAACAATATGGCTTTCATTGCATCCTCCCTTATTTACTGTTGTTCGCAGACAATCCGGTCGGCCCCTTAGCCTTTGAGAATGCCTGTTGCCGGGAAATGGGATACCCCCGGAATTTCTTAAAATGTCCGAACGATTTTATTTTAGTCACATATATCCATTGCCATCAAGAGCAACAATCGCCTATTTGCGTATCATTGATGCAATACTTCTACGCTTTGTCGCAAAAGCCACAGTCCTTCATCGACAAGTCGTTCAGGCGGGTGAGCATCGCCGCCTCGCCCTCCGCCGTCCGTTCCACCGGCTCGAATTCCAGTTCCGCCAGTCCCCGATAGCCTGCTTCGCCGATTGCGCGCAGGATCGCCGCCCAGTCGAGGTGCCCAAGGCCCGGATCGACGCGACCGGGGATGTCGGCCAGTTGAAGAAGGCCGATCGCGTCCCCGCAGGCGAGCAGCGCGGCGGGCACATCCTCGCCCATCATCGCGACATGGCCGGTGTCGAACAGCAGCCGCACCGACGGCATGGCGACCGCCCGGACCATGGCAAGACCATCCTCGATCCGATTGACGAGCAGGCCGGGGATGCGGCTTTCCGCGATCGGCTCGACCAGCAGGACGAGACCCGCGCGCGCCGCTTCCTCGGCATGGCGCTTCAGATTTTCGGTCATCGCCGCAAGCTGCGCGGACCGGGGCCGGTCAGGGTCCAGCCCCGCGACGCATACCGCGCCCGTCCCGCCGAACCGCGCCGCCAGTTCGATGCTCTGCGCCACGCTTGCCCGCGCGGCCTCTCGCCCGGCATCGTCCTCCGCGCTCCACAAGGGTCGGTTCCAGTGGAGAGGATCGCCACCGAAGCTCGACAGCACAAGGCCCCGCCGGGCCAGATGCGCGGCCAGCGCCGCCTGCTCCCCGACCGGGCGCAGCTTCAGGAAGAGATCCTGCACACCCGCGAAACCATGCTCGGCGAGCGCATCGATCTGGTCGAGCGGATCGACCGAGCGCGCCAGATGCGCCAGCAGCGGCCGGTCCGGGGCGCTCAACCCCAGATGCCCGGCCAGCCGCAGCGTCACGGCCGCATCCCGGCGAGAAAGTCGAGCAGCGCGGCGTTGAACGCGGCGGGCTGTTCCTGTTGCAGAAAATGCCCCGCCCCCTCGATCGCTTTCATGCCGCGCAGCCCCGGCACGCGCGCCCTCAGCCGTTCCTCCCAATCGGGAAAGAAGCCGAAAGACGGATCGTTCGCGCCATAAAGGAACAGGGTCGGCGTTTCGACATCATGGTCGGCCCAGCGCAGACCGCCCAGCCAGTTGGCGTCGGCGGTGCGATAGCTGTTGAGGCCGCCGATAAAGCGCAGCATCGGCTCCGCCGCCTCATACTCCGCAACGAAGCGCGCAAATTCCGTCTCGCTCAACCATGGCCAGGGCAAGGGCGGCGCGGAGGGCAGCACGTCGAGATAGCCGCTGCCCTCCGAGGAGCGGGTCTTCCAGCTCCAGAGGTCGCCCTCGGCGGAAAGCGCATAGAACAAGCGGGCGAGGAAATCCGGCACATGATCGGCCAGTTCCCGCTCGGCAGCGCCGGTCTGCATGAAATAATGGAAATGGACGAAATGCTCCCGCCCCATCGCGGCGAAGCGCTCGCTGGGCAGATGGTCGGGCGAGGATGCCTCGGGCCGCGCGGGTTCACCGGCGGGCAGGCGCGGCGCGCTCCCCAGCATCGCGCGCCCGGCAAGGTCGTAATCATAGGGGATGGTGGCGATGAGCGCGCGCACCCGTTCGGGCGACCGCACCGCCATGTTCCACGCATATTGCGCGCCGAAATCCTGCCCGACGATGAACGCCTGTTCGGCGTCACAGGCATCGAGCACCGCCAGCAGATACTCCTGCATCCGCTCGGCGGTATAGGCTGCCGGATCGACGGGGCGGTCGCTGCCGCCATAGCCGAGGCTGTCGATCGCCACCGCGCGATAGCCCGCCGCCGCCAGCGGCTCCATCTGGTGCCGCCATGACCAGGCAAGGCCCGGGAAGCCGTGGATCATCAGCACCAGCGGCCCCTCGCCCTGCTCGACCACGCGCAGCCGCACGCTGCCTGCCTCTATCATCCGTTCCTTCATAGCTTTGCCTCTTCCTCTCCTTGCGCGATGCGCCAGGCCAACCCCGCAATCTCGCCCGCGCGCGCACCGTGAATGAAGGCAGCCTCGCTCGACGCATTGCCGTCGAGCGCGCGGCGATAGACGCCCTGCCGGATGCCCGCATTGCGAAACAGCGCAAAAACCAGCGCATAGCGCCAATGGGCGGGATCGATCGCGCCGACGCCGCTGCGCTCGCCGTAGATGCGAACATAATCCGCCTCCGAAGGGATGCCGAGCGCGGGCAGATCGGCGTCGGACAAGCCGCGATAGCCCTCGCCCGGCACCCGCCACGCCATCAGATGCTGGGCAAGATCGGCGAGCGGATGGCCGAGCGTCGAAAGCTCCCAGTCCAGCACGGCGACGATGCGCGGCGCGTCCGCGGCGAAAATCATATTGTCGTTGCGATAATCGCCATGGACGATGCGGCTCGCCTCCAGCCCCGGATCATGGGCAGGCAGCCAGTCGATCAGGCGCTCCATCGCCTCTATCCGCTGCGTCTGGGTGGCGCGATATTGCTTCGTCCAGCGCGCCACCTGCCGGGCGAAATAATTGCCGGGGCGGCCATAATCGGCCAACCCCACGGCCACCGGATCGACCGCATGAAGCGCGGCCAGCACACGGTTCATCTCGTCATAGATCGCCCCACGCTCGGCGGGCATCAGGCCGGGCAGGCGCGCATCCCAGAAATTGCGGCCCGGCACATAGTCCATCACGAAAAAGGGCGTGCCGACGACTGCCGCGTCCTCGCACAAGGCATGCGGACGGGCGACGGGGACGGCGCTGTCCTTCAGCGCGTCCGTCACCCGATATTCCCGCTCCACCGCATGGGCGGAGGGCAGCAGCACCCCGTCGGGCTTGCGCCGCAGCACAAAGCGCGGGGCGCCGTCAACCGACAGCAAATAGGTGGGGTTGGACTGGCCGCCGGAGAATTTCTCCGCCGTCACCTTTCCGTCCGCACCCGCCACATGCGCCCGCAGCCATGGCGCGA
Organism: uncultured Sphingobium sp.; assembly: GCA_964384275.1. Lineage (GTDB taxonomy): Bacteria > Pseudomonadota > Alphaproteobacteria > Sphingomonadales > Sphingomonadaceae > Sphingobium. The sequence continues at coordinate 13,055 of CAYLKZ010000010.1, forward strand.
GCCGCGCCATGTCCAGCCGCTCGACGCTTCTGCCTTCAGTCATATTTCGCCAGTTCGAGGCGGCCGAGCTGGTGCCGGTGCACCTCGTCCGGCCCGTCGGCGAAGCGAATCTTGCGGGCGTGGGCATAATAGTTCGCCAGGAAGAAATCCTGGCTGATCCCCGCCGCGCCATGCGCCTGCATCGCCCAGTCGATCACCTGACAGGCCATGTTGGGCGCGGCGACCTTGATCATCGCGATCTCCGCCTTGGCCACCTTGTTGCCGACCTCGTCCATGCGATGCGCGGCGTGCAGCGTCAGCAGCCGCGCCTGATCGATGAGGATGCGGCTATTGGCGATCCGCTCGATGATGACGCCCTGCTCGGCGAGCGGCTTGCCGAAAGCGACGCGGGATTTCACCCGGCGGCACATCGCCTCCAGCGCGCGTTCGGCCATGCCGATCATCCGCATGCAATGATGGATGCGCCCCGGCCCCAGCCGCGCCTGAGCGATCTCGAAGCCGCGCCCCTCGCCCAGCAGGATGTTGGAAACGGGCACGCGCACATTCTCGAACAGGATTTCCATATGGCCATGGGGCGCGTCGTCATAGCCCAGCACGGTCATCGGCCGCACCACGGTGATACCCGGAGTGTCGCGCGGCACGAGGACCATCGACTGCTGCTTGTGCTTGGGCGCGGTGGGATCAGTCTTGCCCATGAAGATCATGAGCGCGCAATCCTCCTCGCCCATGCCGGAAATCCACCATTTGCGGCCGTTGATGACATAGTCGTCGCCATCCCGCACGATTGAGCTTTCGATGTTCGTCGCATCCGAGGAGGCGACCGCCGGTTCGGTCATCGCGAAGGCGGAGCGGATTTCCCCGGCGAGCAGCGGCGTGAGCCAGCGATCCTTATGCTCCTGCGTGCCGAAGCGTTCGAGCGTCTCCATATTCCCGGTGTCGGGCGCGGCGCAGTTGAACACGGCGGGGCACCAGTGAACTCGCCCCATCTCCTCGCACAAAGGCGCATATTCGAGGTTGGTGAGGCCCGCGCCATGGCCGCTTTCGGGCAGGAACAGGTTCCACAGCCCCGCCTCTCGCGCCAGCGGCTTCAGTTCGTCCAGCAGCGTGACGTGCGCCCAACGGTCGCCGGTCGCGACCTCCTCATAATAGCGCCGCTCATTGGGGTAGATATGCGCGTCCATGAAGGCGCGCAATCGCGCCAGCAGATCGGCGGTCCTGGCATTGGGTGCGTATCCGGTCATGCGTAGAACCCCCGTCCCTCTGCGGCATGGGCCGCGAGCAGCGGCGCGGGCGTCCAATAGGCGTCGCCCTGTTCGGCGCGGAACCGCTCTATTGTGGCCAGCACCTTGTCGAGCCCGATCTGGTCCGCCCAGTGCATCGGCCCGCCGGTATAAGCTGGCCAGCCGAGGCCATTCACCATCGCAACGTCGATCTCCTGCGGGCGGGCGGCGATGCCCTCGCCCAACAGCTTCGCGCCCTCATTGACCATCGCGTAGAGCAGCCTTTCGCGGATCTCGTCCTCGCCGATTTCGCGCAGCGTCAGGCCGTGGCGCCGGGCATGGGCGGCGATCATCGCGTCGGTCCGCGGATTGGGGCTGGCCTTGCGGTTCTCGTCATAGCTGTACCAGCCCGAGCCGGTCTTTTGACCGAGCCGCCCTTCCGCCACCATCTGCTCGACGAAATCGGCGCGCAGTTCGCGCTCCGTCGCGCTCGCCGCCCGCGCCTTGCGCGCGGCGGCCTGCACGTCGAGCCCGGCAAGATCGCCCAACGCGAACGGCCCCATGGGGAAGCCATAGGCGAGCAGCACCTTGTCGATGGCGGCGGGGCTGGCGCCCTCCTCGACCAGGAAGAAGCCCTCGCGCGAGCGCTTGGAAAGCATGCGGTTGACGATGAAGCCGTCGCACACGCCCGAGAGCACCGACAGCTTGCCGATGCGCTTGCCCAGCGCCATGATCGTCGCGACCACATCCGGCGCGGTCTTGGTCGCGCGGACATTTTCCAGCAGGCGCATCACATGGGCGGGGTTGAAGAAGTGCATCCCGCACACATCCTCCGGCCGGCCCGATGCCTCGGCGAGCGCGTCGATATTGAGGAAGCTTGTGTTGGAAGCAAGGATGGCGCCCGGCCGCGTCACCTGCCCGAGCGTCGCGAACACGGCCTTCTTCACCTCCGGATTCTCGGTCACGGCTTCGATCACCAGATCGGCGGCGCCAAGGTCGCGCGGATCGTGGGTGGTGGCGATGAGCGCGAGACGCTTGTCCATCGCCTCCTGCGCCAGACTGCCCTTCGCGACCGAGGAGGACCAGATTTTCGTTATCGCCTTCATCGCCGCATCGACATGATCGCCATCCAGCCCGACCGCGATCACCGGCAGGCCAGCGCTCGCCAGCGCCATCACGATGCCGCGCCCCATCACGCCGAGGCCAATCACGCCCACGCGCTCCACCGGGCGCGTGGCGGTGTCGGCGGGCAGGCCGGGCACCCGAGCCACTTCGCGTTCGGCCGTGAACATATGGCGCAGCGCCTTCGACTGCGGCCCGGCGAGGCTTTCCCGGCAGATGTCGAGTTCACGCACCAGCGCGGCGTCGAAATCCATCTCATAGCCGAGGCGGATCGCCTCCAATATCTTCAGCGGCGCGCTCTGCCCGCGCATCTTGCGCGAGAGGGTCTTGCGCGCTTCCTCGAACAGTGCAGGATCGTCGGACGGCATCGGCAGTTGCCCCGCGCTGCGCGGCCCCTCGCCCTGCGCGATCAGCCCCTCCGCATAGGCCAGCGCCGCCGCGGCGAGGTCATCGCTTTCCGCAATCGCATCGATAAGGCCGCTCGCCAGCGCCTCCCCCGCGCCGATCCGCCCGCCCTCGGTGGCAAGCCGGATCGCGGTCGCCAGGCCCGCAAGGCGAGGCGGCCGCTGCGTGCCGCCCGCGCCCGGCACGATGCCGAGCTTCACCTCGGGAAAGCCGAAGCTCGCATCGGGCAGCGCGATACGATAATGACAGGCCAGCGCCACCTCGAACCCGCCGCCCAGCACCGTACCGTGCAGCGCGCCAACGATCGGCTTGGTCGCGCGATCCATCATGGCGATGACTTCGGGCAGCATCGGCTCCGCCATCGGCTTGCCGAATTCCTTGATGTCGGCCCCGGCGATGAAGGTCTTGCCAGCGCAGCGGATCACCAGCGCGCGGATCGCCGGATCTTCCTCGGCGCGGCGGATCGCCTCGGCCAGCCCCTGCCGCACGCTGGCGGAGGTGGCGTTGACCGGCGGATTGTCGATCACCGCTTCGGCGACGGCGCCATGGACATGAAACTGGACGGTATCAGACATGATATTCTTTCCTGTTCAGGAGGCGCGGTCGAGGGTCAGGAGCACCTTGCCCTTCACCTTGCGCCCTTCGAGATGCTGAAGCGCGGCCACCGCATCGGGCAGCGCGAACCGGGTATCGATGACGGGGCGGAGCGACCCCTCCGCCATCCAGTCAAGCAGCTGGCGCATATTGGCGCCATGCTCCATCGGATCGGCGCGCACGCTGTTGCCCCAGAGCACGCCGAGCGCCGACGCGCTCTTGAGCAACAGGAGATTGGCGGGGATGGCCGGGATTTCGCCGCCCGCAAAGCCGATCACCAGATGCCGCCCGCCCCAGGCGAGCGAGCGCACAGCCACGATGCTGGCAGGTCCGCCGACCGGATCATAGACGACATCGACGCCCTTGCCGCCGGTCAGCTCCTTCACCCGCTCGCGCAAGTCCTCGCCCGCATAATCGATGAGGTCATCCGCGCCCTGCCCCTTCGCCAGCGCCAGCTTTTCCGGGCTGGAGGCCGCCGCGATCACCCGCGCGCCCATGCGCTTGCCCAGCTCCACGGCAGTGAGGCCCACGCCGCCGCCCGCGCCCAGCACCAGCAGCGTCTCGCCCGGCTTAAGCTGCGCCCGGTCCTTCAGCGCATGATAGGAGGTGCCATAGGTAATCGCGATACCGGCCGCGACTTCCAGATCGACGCCCTCCGGCACCGGCCAGACCTGCGTGGCGGGTACGCGCACCTGCTCGGCAAAGGCGCCGATGCCGGTGAAGGCGATCACGCGATCGCCGACCGCCAGCCCCTTAACGCCTTCGCCCAGCGCGGCGACATGGCCCGCCGCTTCGCTGCCCGGCACGAAGGGGAGCGCAGGCCTGGTCTGATATTTGCCCTGCACGATCAGCACATCGGGATAGTTGACGCCCGCCGCGGCGACATCAATCACCACTTCACCGGGGCCGGCGACCGGGGCGGGCATATCACCCAGGCGCAGGTTCTCGACCGGCGCGAAGGCGGCGCATATCATGGCCTTCACCACATTCTCCTTTTTCCCGCGATGCGGGGACAGGCCCCCTGATTATGGGCCGGAATGCCTTGCTACCATCGCGAAATTTCGACGCATGACATCAGTAAAACTGATGCATCGACAGGCGACACAGAAGTCAAACTGCGCTTTCCTGGTCCTGTTCCTCGTCCCGCTCCTCCCCCTGAAGGGCGAAATCGCGAAAGGCGCGGCAGGCCTCCGGCTGCTGCGTATCGCGGCGGCTCACCATGCTGACGATGCGGGTGAAGCGCAGTTCCGGCACGTCGAGCGCCACCAGTTCGCCCCGCGCCAGCTCACCCTCCACCGTCATCCGCGACAGGCAGGCGAGTCCCGCCCCGCTCGCGACGATGCGCTTGATCGCCTCGATGCTCTCTGCCTCGAACACGATATTGAGCGAGTTGAGATATTTGAGCGCCTCGACCGTGAAGGAGATACGCTCGCTCGACAGCGTCTTTTCAAGCACCCATGATTCGGCGGCCAGTTGTTCCAGCGGCACGCTGCCCCGCCCGGCGAGCGGATGGCCCGGCCCGGCGCAGACGACCAGCGCATCCCGCCGCCACGGCTCCGCCTCCAGATAGCTGGAATTGACCGGCGCGCCGACGAAGCCGATGTCGAGCGCCATGTTGCGCACCCCCTCCAGCACCTCGTGCGAGGGCAGGATACGCATTTCGATCCGCACGCCGGGGTGGCGGCGCATGAAGGCCGCACACAGGCCCGGCAGCACATAATCGCCCACCGGCGCGGCCGCCCCGATGCGCAGCCGCCCGCGCACCTCCTCCGGCAGCGACAGCGCCTCCAGATCGGCGACCTGCACCAATATGCCGCGCGCCATTTCCAGCATCGGCCGCCCGCGATCGGTGAGCAGAATGCGGCGGCCGGACCGGGCGAACAGCCGCACGCCCAGATGCGTTTCCAGATCCTTGAGCGACATGCTCGCCGCCGAGGGGCTGAGCCCGATCTCCTCCGCCGCGCCCGCGATGCTGCCGATGCGGGCCACCGCCTCGAACACCGCGAGCTGACGCAACGTGATCCTCACCATTCCTCCTCACGCGCCGTCCGGGTCGCCCCCGGCGTTCCGCTTATTCGATCTCGCCCCGGTGCATCGCCTCGGCCCGCGCCTTCAGCGCCCTGGCGGTGTCGTCGAAGGCGCGCTTCACCCAAGGACCGCAAAAGCGCATCACATGGATGCCATTGGGTCCGGTAAAGGCATCGGTCGACTGATAGCGGCATTTTTCCGGCCCCAGTTCCTCGATCATCTGGTCGCGCCGAGCCGGATAGGGCCAGACCTCATTATCCAGCAACTCCCAGGAGAGCAGCCGCCCCGGCTCGAACGCGCAGATATGCTCGCAATTGGGCGCGAGGCTGCCGGGGTTCGAATAATTGACCAGCCGCATATAGAGCGGCGCGCCCATTTCCAGCGTCGATTCCGCCCAGACGCAAAAGGGGTTCCATTCGCCATAGCGCGGCAGGTCGGTCAGGATCTTCCATACCAGCATGGCGGGGGCATCGATCTCCACCGGATCGGACGCCACCAATGTTTCGGGGTCGAAAATCGCGAAAGGATCATATCGCTCCGCGGTCGGGCTTTCGGTGGCCATCCTCTTCTCCTCATTCGTTCCTGTTTTCAACAAAGAGGGAGGATAGCATGGCGCAGAGGGGGGTCAATCATCGCCGACCGCCCAATTTCGCAAAAACGCTTCCAGGAAATGCCGGAAGCAGCGTTCCTTCACGATTTCAACGCAGGTTTGTCTTGACCTGCGTAGATATTTTGCCGATCCGATACGCATAAAAATCCTCCGTGCGCATCTCGAAAAAAGAGGAGCCGGAAAAGGGGGCAGGAGAGAATATGGCCGAAACCTATGATTTCATCATCGCGGGCGGCGGGTCCGCCGGATGCGTGCTGGCGGGGCGATTGTCGGAAGATCCGCGCAACCGGGTGCTGCTGCTCGAAGCAGGCGGCACGGACGGCAGCATCTTCATCCAGGCCCCCGGCGGCCTGCTGCCGATCATGTATCGCGGCATGTTCCAGTGGATGCATGTCAGCGAACCGCAGGCCCATGCGGACGGGCGGCAGATGTACACGCCGCGCGGCAAGGTGCTGGGCGGCGGCTCCTCAATCAACGGCATGGTCTATGATCGCGGCGTTGCGGCCGACTATGACGGCTGGCGCCAGCTCGGCAATGAGGGGTGGAGCTATGACGATGTGCTCCCCTATTTCCGCAAGCTGGAGGATTTCCAGCCCGGCGGCGAGGAAGGCTATCATGGCAAGGGCGGCCCGGTGCTCGTCACCCGGCCCGGCATCGCCCACCCGCTGGCAAAGGCTTTTCGCGATGCCGCGCTGGCGGCGGGCGTGCCTTATAATGACGACCCCAGCGGGTCGCGGCGCGAGGGCGTCGTGCCGGCCGATGTGACCGCCTCGGCGGGGCGGCGGTGGAGCGCGGCGCGGGCCTATCTGCGCCCGGCGCGCAAAAGGCCCAATCTGCGGATCGTCACCAATGCCCATGTCGAGCGGGTGATCGTGGAGGAAGGCCGCGCGCAGGGCGTTGTCTGGCGGCGGGGCGGACAGGTCGAGCAGGCGCTGGCCGCGCGCGAGGTGATCCTGTCCGCGGGCGCGATCCATTCGCCGGGGATATTGATGCATTCCGGCATCGGCGACGGCGAGCATCTGCGGCAGGCGGGCGTGGCGGTCGCCCATCATCTGCCCGGCGTCGGCCAGAATTACCGCGACCATGTGGCGATCGCCGTCAAGCACCGCTGCATCCAGCCGGTATCGCTGTTCAACGTATTCCACCCGCTCGTCGCGGCGAAGGCGCTCGCCAATTTCACCCTGTTCCGCAAGGGACCGCTGGCCCAGCCGCCCGCCGAAATCGGCGCCTATCTAAAGACCATGCCCGGCGCCGAGCATCCCGATGTGAAGGTGCATTTCGCGATGGCGCTCTATGAGGCGATGGGCCGCAAGTTCATCATGGAACATGGCTATTTCGCGCATATCGACCTGCTGAACCCGGAAAGCGTCGGCCAGATCAGGCTGACGGGGCCGGATGCCGCGTCGCCGCTTTCCATCGATCCCAATATCCTTTCCACGCCCGGCGACATGGCGATGGGCCGCGCCGCGATCCGCGCGGTGCGCGATATCTTCGCGCAGAGCCCGTTCGATCCATTCCGGGGCGAGGAGCTGGCGCCCGGCGCGAATATCCGCTCCGACGAAGAGCTGGACGCCTATCTGCGCGCGACGGCGACCTCCGACATCCATTCGGTCGGCACCTGCCGCATGGGCCATGATCCGATGGCGGTGGTCGATCCCATGCTGCGGGTCCATGGCATTGCCGGGCTGCGGGTGGTCGATGCCTCCGTCATGCCGCGCGTGCCGGGGGGCAACACCAATGTGCCGACGATGATGGTCGCCGAAAAGGCCGCCGACATGATCCTGAAGGCATGAAGCCGCCGCCCTTCGACCGGCGACACACGAACAATGGCGCGGCGGCTGTCCGCCTCGCCGACATTTTCTGACATTGGTTTTCGAAGGAACATGAAATGAGCGAGGAAGAAAAGGTCTTTTCCGGCGGCGTCGCCGTCATCACCGGCGCGGGCGCGGGCATCGGCATGGGGCTGGCGCGCCGCTGCGGCCAGATCGGCATGACCGTCATCGTCACCGATGTGGACAAGGCGCGGGCCGACAAGGTCGCTGCGGAGATCGTCGCGGCTGGCGGCAAGGCCGAGGCGATGCAGGTCGACGTATCGCAGCCGGAGGCGCTCGACACGCTGGCCGCGCAGGTGTTCGACCGCCATGGCGGGGTGCGCCTGCTGGTCAACAACGCCGGCATAGAGACGCTCGGCCTTACCTGGGAAATCCCGGCGGCGCGCTGGGAAAAGACGCTCGACGTCAATATTCACGGCATCGTCCACGGCGTCCGCGCCTTCGTGCCGCATATGCTGCGCGTCGGGCAGGAAGCGTGGATCGCCAACCTCGCCTCGATCGGCTCCTTCGGCGTCATGCCGACGCAGACCGCCTATATCATGAGCAAGCACGCAATCCAGTCGTTCAGCGAATGCCTCTATCTGGAAATGCAGGTCGCCAAGGCGCCGATCAACGTCTGCTCGATCATCCCCGGCATGATGAAGACCAGCATCTTCGACGCCGACCAGGGCGCGGGAGAACCGGAGAGCGCCGCCGCCCATCGCGCCACCATGGCGCATATGATGGCAAGCTATGGCATGGATCTGGACGAAGGCTGCCGCCGCTTCGTGGAGGGGATGGCCGCGCGCAAATTCTGGGTGTCGAGCCAGCCGGAAATGACCGAGCAGGCGATGGCCGCCCGCGTCGCGCTGTTGCGGGATCAGGCCCTGCCCGCGCTCAACGACCAGACCCGCGCGCTACTGGGCCTGTGAACGTCCGCTGGCGGGGGAGATGCCTTCCCCGCCATCATTGCGGGAAGATCACGCGGGGCACCCCGTCCCGCATGAGCCGCAGCGACCGGCATATGCGTAGATAAATTTCGTTACAATGCGCGATATGGCGACCCGATTGCCGGACAAGCCGATTATCGCATTGTATTCCTCCCTTCATACTCCTACCCTTTTCAAAAGCAGGCATTATCAGACCGGCTGATCCGAAGCCCGCCCTTCGCGGCGGCAATCGGGCAGGAACGGCGGAGAGGAGGCGGCCCATGGCCGAGTGGATGCACCACCACGTCCGTATCAACGGCATCGCCATGCATTATGTCGAGCAGGGCGAAGGCCCGCTGCTCATCCTCTGCCATGGCTTCCCACATCTCTGGCTGAGCTGGCATCGGCAGATCCCGGCGCTTGCCGCAGCCGGATGGCGGGTCGTCGCCCCGGACATGCGCGGCATGGGCCAGACCGAGGCCCCGCCGGAAGCGGAGGCCTATGGCGTCGATCAGACCGTCGGCGATCTGGTCGGCCTGCTCGATCATCTGGGCGAGCGGCAGGCGGTCTTTGCCGGGCTGGATTTCGGGCTGTTCGCCATTTACGACCTCGCCCATCGTCACCCGGAGCGCGTTCGCGGCGTCATCGCCCTGCAAAACCCGCATTTCCCCGACCGGCCCGATATCTCCCCGCTGGCCGAGGCGGCGGAATGGGCGGAGCGCCACTTCGTCCACATCCATTATTTCGTGCCGCCGGGAATCGCCGACCGCGACTTGCTGGCGCAACCGCGCACCTTCCTCCACCGGCTCTTCTATGCGCTGTCGGGAGACTTTCACTATATTGACATCTGGCGCCACCCGCCCGGCACCACCTATATCGACGCGCTGCCCGAAGCGCCGCCCTTGCCCTGGCGCTGGCTGGACGAGTGGGAGCTGGAGTGGTTCGTTTCCGAATATAGCCGCAGCGGCTTTACCGGCGGGCTTAACTGGTATCGGGCGATGGACCTGCGCTGGCGCCAGCGCGCGCCCTATCGCGGGCGCAAGACCAGCCAGCCCTTCTATTTCATCGGCAGCGACAAGGACGTGGATCTGGAAGCCTGGCATGGCGACGATCCGATCCCGGCCATCGCCGATCATCATGCCGATGTCCGCCGCATCGAAATGGTGCCAGAGGCCGGGCACATGATCCAGCTCGAAGCATCGGCGGCGGTGACGGCGCTGATAGTCGAATTTCTCGGCGATTTTCACTGAAACAAAAAGAGAGGAAGAGGAGGCCCATGTTTAAATGCATCGCGCTGCTGCGCCGTCGGGCGGATATCAGCCACGAGGCCTTTGTCGATTATTATGAGAACCGCCATTCGGTGCTGATCCGGAGCCTGTTCCCCGACATCCTCGATTACCGGCGCAACTATGTCGATCGCGAGGGCGCTTTCATCTACCCGGATGCCGCCCCGATCGATTTCGACGTCATTACCGAGATTCGCCTCGCCGACCGCGCCGCCTATGACCGCTTCGTCGCCCGCGCCGCCGAACCCGACATCGCGCGGCAGATCGCCGAGGATGAGGAAAACCTCTTCGATCGCGGCGCCACGCGCATGATGGTGGTGGTGGAGGAAAAGGCCAGCCCCATCGCACCAGCGCCCGCAAGCGCCCCCACCCTCGCCGCGCTGCTGGACGAGCGGGAGATCGTGCGCGGCCTTTCCCGTTTCGCGCGCGTACTCGACACCAAGCAATGGGACCGGCTCGGCGATGTATTCGCTCAGGATATCGCCTTCGACTATGGCACCGGGCGGGAAGAGCAGGGCATGGCCGCGCTCACCGACAATATGCGCCGCTTCCTCGACCTGTGCGGCGGCACACAACATCTGCTCGGCAGCATCGTCGTGGATGTAGAGGGCGACCGCGCAACCAGCCGCGCCTATGTGCAGGCGCGCCATCAGCGGCGGGACGATAGTGGCGGACCGATATATGATTCCAACGGCGAATATGTTGACCAGTGGGAAAGGCGCGCGGAGGGCTGGCGCATCGTGCGGCGGGACGCGATCTGGGCCGCGCAGAGCGGCGACCCCGGAATCATCTTCGCCTGACCAGCGAGCCGGGCCGACGTGCATGGCGTCGGCCCGGCTGGTTCTTATCAGCTTTCGGGGCCGAGATCCGGCGCCCAGGGCACACCATTGATATGCCCGCCGCCATCGACGAACAGGGTATTGCCGGTCAGATAACGCGCATCCTCGCTGGCGAGGAACAGCGCGACACCGCCGATGTCGGCCTCCGGATCGCCCATCCGGCCCATCGGATTGGCCGCCGCAGCCGTAGCCGCGGCGTCAGGCGAGAATTCGCTGAACCGGCGAAAACTGGCGGAAACCGCTGCCGGACAGAGAATATTCGCGCAAATGCCATGGCCCGCCCATTCGCGCGCGGCGGTGCGGGTATAGGCGCGCAACGCCTCCTTGCCCGCATTATAATCGGCGGTCCCGATATGGGCGTTGACGCCGTTCAGCGAGGCGATGTTGACGATCCGCCCCCATTGGCGCGCGCGCATATGGGGAAAGGCCGCCTCCATGGACCATTTCGCGGCATAGAGGCACATCGCCATCGCCATTTCGAACTGCGCGTCCTGCTTCGCCTCGATCCGGTTATAGCCGGTTCCGCGATAGGCATTGTTGACGAGGATATCGATGCCGCCGAAATGATCGATACAGGCCGCAACGGCGCCCGTCACATCCCCCTTGCTGGTCACGTCGGCGCGGAAGAACTCCGCCCGCGCGCCCAGCGCCTTCAACTCTTCGGTCGTTTCCACGCCCTTTTCGGCATCGAAATCGACCACCATCACCGCCGCGCCTTCCTTCGCGAAACGGCGCGCAATACCCTGTCCAACGCCATCGGCCGCGCCCGTGATGAGCGCCGCCCGGCCGGCCAGTCTTCCTTCGATCATTCCTGTCTCCCCTATTCCGTCGCCTGCATATAGGGCAGGCAGACGCTATCGAACCCCAGCACATGGGCCACGCGCCCCAGCCCGACCCACGCCGCGACGCTATGCGCCAGATCGACGATCTCCGCATCGGAGAAGAGCGCATGGGCGCGCTCCCAGAAGGCTTCGTCGGCGGCGATCAGCTTCGGCTCCTCGGCGAAACGCTCAGCGAATTCGATCGCCAGGCGCTCGCGCGGGCTGAACAGCGGAGAGGTCCTCCACTGTTCGACCGCCGCATAAAAGGCCTCGTCGGGAGCGGGGCCATTATCGGTGACGAGATGGTCGGGCCGCATGCCCGTCGCCGCGAACATCGAGGGCGCATCGGTCGCCGCGCGGAATTGTTGGCAGATGATGCAACCATTGATCTGCGCGATGCGCGAGCGGGCGCCCTCGAATTCGCGCAGCGACAGGATGCTGTGCTGATAGACCGCCTTGGAAAAGACGTCCGCCGCCGCCATGATCGCCCCCCCATGGGTGCGGGCGGCAAAACCATAGGGGTTGGCGGCGTCTTCAGCGGGAACATCGATCCGGATCATCGGCGCATCTCCTCTCCATTTTCGGGCTGTGGCCCGGTTCAGACCCCCGGCGCACCGGGGAAGCCCTCATAATAGTGGCCGAGGACCATGCCGCCATCGACCGCGATTTCCGCGCCCGCGAGATAGGATGCATCGTCGCTCGCCAGGAACAGCGTCGCCTTCGCCACCTCTTCGGGTCCGGCGATGCGTTGCAGCGGGATGTTGCGGAAGCCCTGGTTCACCTCATCGCGGCTGCGGCCGGCTTCATTGGTCATCGCGGTGTCCACGCCGCCCGGATGGACGGAATTGACGCGGATGCCCTTATGGCCCAGCTCCATCGCGGCGACGCGGGTAAGGCCACGCACACCCCATTTGCTCGACGCATAGGCGCCGAGGCCATTGGCGCCCTTCATCCCATCGATGGACGAGATGTTGACGATCGATCCCTTGCCGCGCGCGACCATGCCCTGCGCGACCGCCTTGATGCCCAGAAACTCGCCGACCAGATTGACGTCCAGCACCTTCCGATACTCTTCCAGCGTGGTGTCCAGCAGCGTGCGGAACAACAATATGCCCGCATTGTTGACCAATATGTCGACCGGCCCCAGATCGGCCTCGACCGCCGCGACCGTCGCTGCCCATTGGCCCTGATCGGTTACGTCGAGATGGTAGAAGCGCGCCGCATCGCCCAGTTCCGCGGCGAGCGCGGCGCCAGCTTCATCCAGCATGTCGGCGATTGCGACCTTCGCGCCCTCGGCCGCGAACAGGCGGCTGGTCGCAGCCCCCATGCCCCGCGCGCCGCCGGTGATAATCGCAACCTTGCCCTCAAGACGACCCATGATATTCACTCCTTTTTCTATACCGTCACCTCGACGCCCGCGCCGATACTCCGGCGCTGTCGCGTCATGCTCATGAAGAGGATCGCAACCACCGCCGATCCCCCGATCACTATCGCCACCACCGCATCATAACCATTCATCGCATCGCGCAGCACGCCAGCGAGCGGCGGCAGGCAGAAGGTTAACGGCAGCGTCAGCAAGCCCAAAAGCCCGATCGCGCGCGCCAGCGAAGCCTGGCCGAAAAGCTGGCCGCAGAGCATGCTGGTCGCCGGGAACACACCCGCGCCTCCGGCTCCCGCCAGCAGCACGGCGCCCGCCATCGGCGCGAATTGGGTAGTGGAACGGAGCACCAGCCAGGCCACGCACAGGAGCGAGGCAATCAGCACCAGCGTGCGCGCCGCGCCCAGCCGTCCGCACAACAGGCCGACGAGCAGGGAACCGACGACAGAAGCGCCCCCCATTATCGAGAGCAGCAACGCGCCCTCGCTTCCCGGCACGCCTCGTTCTGACGCAAAGGCCGCCAGATGGGAAATGCCGGTGATGCCCACCGCGTTCAGATATCCCGCGCCGATGCAGATCGCCCAGAAAATCGGGCGGCGAAGCAGTGTCCCGGCCGCAATCATGGGCGGCGGCGCGGGGCTGTGGCTGCCCTCGTCATGGTGCCTGTCCGCCGGTCGATCGACTATGCCGAGCAGAAACGGCACGGCCAGCAGGTTCAACCCCGCGAGGGTCAGATAGAAGGCGGGCAGCCCATGATCGCGGATCAGCGCCTGCCCCACTATCGGCAGGACCGCCACGAACAGAGGCATGTTCGCTATGCCCAGCGCAGGGCCGGGATTGTGCGCGAACCAGTTGCTGGCGAGCACGCTGGAGGTAATGGGCCCGGACATGACGAGGCCAATGCCGACCGGCAACGCATAAAGCAGCAGCACCGCCGTCATTCCCGGCGCCACGGCCAGCAGCGCATAACCCGCCGCAGACAACAATGTGCCAGCGATCATGATCGGGCGCAGCCCGATCCGCGCGATCAGCGTGCCAAGCAGCGGCCCTGCCAGCCCCAGCACCAGCACGCACAGCGCCAGCGCCAGCGTGACGGTGCCGCGGCTGGCGTCGAACTTCTCCTGCAACGGCAGCACCGATACGCCGAATCCGCCAAAAGCGCAGCCGACCACCATATTTTGCGCCAGAAAAGCGCGGAACACCATGGAATAGCCGCGCCGGGAACCAGTTCCTCCTCCGTCCGCCGTCGCCGTCGGAAGGGGCAAACCGCCACTCATGCCCCGCGCCTTTCGCCGATCGAGGGAATGGGCGGCATTTCGGGCACATTATGGGCATAGCCCATTTCCTCATAACGCTCGGCGATGCGCCAGCCATCGGGCGTGCGGACCAGCTTGTCGCGATACCAGAGGCCGATGAAGAAAACCTGCTCGCCCCCATTTTCGCCCTGATAGACCATGGGATTGAACAAGATGGTGCGGCAGCGCGCGCTGTCGCCATCCAGCTCCAGCCGCTTTGTCGCAACCATATGCTGATAGCGGGGGAAACGCTGCATCGCGACCGGCAGCCAGGCCTTTATCTCCGCCACGCTGCCCCGCGCCCCGCCCGTCTCGCTATAATCGATCACGGCATCGGGCGTGAAGATTCCATCCAGAGCATCCCAGTCCCGCTCGTCTATCGCGTAGCTATAGCGCGCAAGCAGATCCTCGATCTCCAGCCGGTCGGATATTTCCTGAAGCGACAGCATCCGGCATCCTCCTCCATTCTTATTATAATATATCCGCTTATTATATCTGCGCCTGAAGGCGCGAAATTCGGCCCCGGGTGAAACGGGACGGATCGACCCGCCCGGCGGTCATGGGAATATTCAGCCCCGACAAGGCAAGGTGCATGGCTCCCGGCATGTCCGGCAATATCCCGGTCGGCACGACCCCCGGCCCTCTCCTCTTCCACACGCCCGGTTTTCATAGGCAGTCCAGCCGCCTTCTGGGGATGTAGCATGTGCGTATTTTTGTCAAAGCAAATTCTGCATTTCCTCGATTAATGCAAGGAATACCGCCGATTTTGTCAAGTTTTACGGAGGGAATGTAAAAATCCTCTACGCACTGACGGAAAGGGCGGCAAAGCCCTTTTTGCCGCACAAGCAAAGCATAATCTCACAGCATCGACAGAATCAGGGCTGGCAATGCGCGGTGCAGGCTGTCACCTTCCTCCCAGAAAAAATGGAGTGGAAGAGGATGGAAAACGGCATGATGCCGCTGGCCCGCGTTCATGGGCCGGGAGACGTGCGGCTGGACGCTGTGGAAGTGCCCCGGCCGGGCGCGGGCGATGTCATCGTTCAGGTCGCGGCCTGCGGCATTTGCGGCAGCGATCTCGGCTATATCGCGCAGGGCGGACTGGGCGGAACCGAGCCGCTTACAGCACCGCTTCCCATCGGTCATGAATTCGCGGGCGTGGTGGCGGCGACCGGCCCCGGCGTCGAGGGCATTGCCCCCGGCATGCGGGTCGCGGTCAATCCCGATGCGGGGATGATAGGCGGCGGCGGGCCGGACGGGGCAATGGCGCCCTTCATCCGGTTGAGCGGCGCACGCGTCGGCGAGACACTCTTCCCCCTGCCCGACACCATGAACCTGACGCAAGCCGCGCTCGCAGAGCCGCTGTCGGTCGCGCTGCACGCGCTGCGCACGATCCACGTCGGCCCGCATGACAAGGTTGCCGTGCTGGGCGCCGGGCCGATCGGCCTGTGCGCCGTGGCGATGCTGCGCCATCTGGGCTGCGCCGACATCGCGATCTTCGACCGGGTGGAAAGCCGGCTGGAACGCGCCCGCGAACTGGGCGCCGGGCTTGCCTGCAATGTCACGACTGAGAACATGACGGAGGCGCTCGCTCGCTTTCACGGCGAGAGCGAACGCTTCGGCGCGCGCAATGTCGAGACAAATGCATTCATAGATTGCGCGGGCGCCCCCGCGGCCCTGACCGAAGCTTTCGGCATCGCCCCCTATCGCGCCCGCATCGCCATCGTGGCGCTTTATAAAAAGCCGGTACCGCTCGACCTGTGGCGGATGATGGCGAACGAGATCATGATGAGCGGGTCGATCGCGCTCGACCGCGCCGCCGAATTCGGCGAGGCGCTGGCGATGATCGCGGCCAGCGGGCAGAATCTCGCCCCGCTCATCAGCCACGAATATGATTTCGAGGATTTTCACGCGGCGCTCGCCACCGCCGCCGATGCCGATCGCTCGGCAAAAGTGATGCTGACTTTTACGCAGGAGGCCGCATGAACGCGCCGCAGGACATAATCATAGACGATCTGGCGCACCCGCGCCTCACCCCCGCGATCATCGCCGCGCGGCAAGGCCCTGCTGATTTCGACGAAAACATGACCGTCGAGGACATCCTCGCCCGCGCTGTCGAAATAACCGGCGGGCTAGACGATTTCGGCGAGGACAGCGGCTTTCGCGAGCGGCTGGCCGTGGTGCTGCAATCGCTGGCCGAAGATGAAGGTCTGACGCGCGGCGGGCGCATCACCATAATCGATCACGCGATCCGGGTGATGGCCAACCGGCTGCGGATCGAGGATCTGGTGAAGCGCCACCCGGAGATTCTCGAGATCGAGATCGAAAAACCGCTCATCATCGCCGGGCTGCCGCGATCGGGCACGACCCATCTCGTCAACTGGCTGGCGCGCGACGAGAGGCTGCGCTCGCTTTCCCTCTGGGAATCGGAGGAGCCAGTGCCATCCGCCCCGCCGCCCGCGCCGGGAGAGCCAGACCCGCGCATGGCGCGCAGCGCCGAATTCTGGGGCCATTTCGAAGCGATGCTGCCGCATATGGCGGCGATGCACGGCATGGAGGCCAGTTCCATCCATGAGGATAATGAACTGCTCTACATGGACCTCAACTGCTATAGCTGGGAATATCAGACGCGCATCCCGCGCTGGATCGACCATTATTTCGCCCATGATCGCACCGGCAGCTATCTTTACGAAAAAAAGGTGCTGCAAGTGCTCACCTGGTATCGCGGGCCTAATCGCTGGATCCTGAAATCCCCGCAGCATATGGAAAATCTGGCGCCGCTGAAGGCTGCCTTTCCCGACGCCACGCTGGTCATCACCCATCGAGATCCGGTCGCGGTGCTCCGGTCGCTGACGACGATGCTCTCCTATTCCGACCGCATCCGCCGCGACCCCATCGATCCGCCGGGCCTGGCCCGCCACTGGATCGACCGGATCGAACGGCTGCTGCGCGCCTGCATGGAACAGCGCCATGTCTGGGGGCCGGACCAGTCGCTCGACATCATGTTCCACGAGTACATGGCCGATCAGGAAGGGATGATGCGCCGCGTCTACGATCTGGCGGGCCTGCCGCTGACGGCGGAGGCGGAGCAGGCGCTGCTCGGCTATCTGGACGAGAACCCGCGCCATGCGCAGGGCCGCGTGCATTATGATCTGGAGGGCGTGTTCGAGGTCGATCCCGCCGCGTTGAAAGAGCGCTTCGGTTTTTATTATGATCGCTTCCCGGTGATGCAGGAGAAATGAAAATGGGTGAGAACAAAGCTGCCGAGCGCCTGCTTTCCGGCGCGGCGTGGGAGGATTTCTGCGACACGCTGAAGGTGGCGGGGCGGATGATCGACCGCTTCGGCGACCAGCCTTCAGAGCTCGACCGCGCGGAATGGTATCGCTTCCTCTCCCGCCTCACCCGCTCCAGCCTCGAACGGCTGGTCGAAAATGCCGAGCCGACGCGGCCCCGGCTGCGCGACATGGTGTGGCGCCAGTCGATCAATTTCCAGACGGTCGATCAGGACCATCTGATGTGCCAGTTCGATGAGGCGCGCGATTACCGCATCATCGGCACGCGCGGCACCATCCCCTATTTCGTGATGGCGGTGCTGACCGCGCCCGCCCCCGCTGATCCGGGCGCGCAAGACTGGGCGGCGCAGGGGGTGGAGGGCCTTAAGCAATTCGATCCCTCCAACCTCAAGACCACCGGCTTCCTCGCCAGCCAGCAACTCGTCATCGCCGAGGACGGGACATTCGAGATCATCCTGTCGCGGAACGACCCCGGCGAGGGCAGGAACTGGCTGAAGCTGGAGCCAGACACCAATTGCATCCTCATCCGCAATGTCTGGAGCGACCGCTCGACCCAGACCGCGCCTGCAATGACGATCGAGCGAATGGATGGCGCCGCGCCGGAGCCGGTCACGCCCGCGCTCATGGCGAACAACCTCGCCTGGGCGGCGCAAGGCGTGCTGGGCTATGCCGAGCTGGTGCGCAACTGGTGGCAGGGTACGCAGGGCAATTTCTCGGCCAAGCTCAACCGGCTGGATTACAGCCGCGCGCAATATCTCTCCAACGGCGGGGTGCCCGATCGCCATGTCGCCTTCGGCGGCTGGGAAAGGAGGCAGGACGAAGCGCTGGTGCTGGAATTCACGCCACCGCCGTGCGAATATTGGAACTTCCAGATCTGCAATATCTGGCAGGAAAATCTCGACACGTTCGAGGACGGCAATGGCTGGGTGAACAATTACCGCTTTGTAGCGGAACCCGACGGGCGCGTGCGCATCATCATCTCCGAGCGCGATCCGGTGGCGGGGGACGCGATCAGCGGCAACTGGGTCAACAGCTTTGGCCATGACAAGGGCCAATGGGGGCTGCGCTTCATCCAGACGCAGGAAACGCCGCCTGTCACGCTGTGGCGTCTGCCGCTGGACCGGCTGGAGAAAGAGGGCGCGGCCGCGCTCGACCCCGCGCAGGCGATCGCCACAGGGCAGTTCGTGGACTGACCCCATGGCCATTCGCGCGCTCGACCATGTGAACATCCGCACCGCCGACATAGAGGGCACGGCAGCCTTTTTCCGCGACATATTGGGGCTGGAGACGCGGCCGCGCCCCGGCGTCGCCAGCATGGAGGAAGGCTGCTGGGTGCATGATCCCTCCGGCCGGGCGATCATCCATATCGGCTCGCCGCTGACGCCCTATCCGGGCGACGACCACCGCCCCTTCACCCCCATGCGGGGCAGCGGCGCGATCCATCATGTCGCGCTGGAAGGCGACGATATCGAAGACATGCTCGCCCGCCTCACGGCGGCGGGGATCGCGGCCGAGCGCAAGGATTATCCGGAAGCGGGCATCAGCCAACTCTTCGTGGAAGAGGCGAACGGCATCCTGCTCGAACTCAATTTCCTGATGAAAGAAGGGAGAGGCTGATGCTCTCGACCGATCTCGTCCTGTCTACCCCGCCTTTCGGCCATGTGCCGCTGCTCGACCGGCTGGCGCCAGCGCGCGCGGCGGGATTCGGCGCAATCTCCCTGATGCCGGGCGATGTCTGGGCATTGGAAGCGCAGGGCATGAGCGCGGGCGACATCGCCGCCAAGATCGCCGATCAGGGCCTTGGCGTGCGGGAAATGGACTGCACCGCCTGCTGGCTGCCCTCGCATCGAAACGCGGGGGGGGACGACCCGATGGCGGCGCTGCTCCACTCGCTTACCCCGGAAAAGGTGATCGCGGCGGCGGCGCGGGTCGGCGCGTCCTCGGTCACGGTGGTGGAGATGATGGGCGTCACCCCCTCGCTCGACGAAGCGGCGGAAGCCTTCGCCCGGCTCTGCGATCTGGCGGCGGACCATGGGTTGAAGGCGCATATCGAATTCCTGCCCTTCGGCGGGATACCCGATCTCGCCAGCGCCTGGGCCATTGTCGAGGCGGCGGGCAGGCCCAATGGCGGGCTTACGCTCGACAGCTGGCACTTCTTCCGCAGCGGCTCCTCGCTCGATCAGCTCGCCACGCTGCCGGGCGATCGCATCCACACCGTACAGATCAACGACGCCCCCGCTCAGGCCAGCGCCGACCTGCTGCACGAAACCATGAACGCGCGGCTGCTGCCCGGCGAGGGCGAGCTGGATCTGACGGGCTTCCTCCGCGCACTCGACGCCTGCGGCTGCACGGCGCCAGTCGCGGTCGAGATATTCTCCGCCCGGACCATATCCGAACCGATGGCGCAGGCCGTCCGGGGTTGGGCTGAGGCGGCCCATGCCATCATCGAAAAAGCAAGGACCAACGCATGAGTACAGACACTTCTTCTCCCGGCGCGGTGGTTGTGGGGACGGGCTTCGGCCTCTTCACCCATGTCCGCGCCTTGCGCGATGCCGGTTTCGAGGTGCGCGCGATCGTCGGCCGCGATCGGGAACGCACCGCGCAGCGCGCCGCACCGCTGGGCATCCCGCTCGCCTCCGACAATCTGGAGCAAGTGCTGGCCGACGATCCGGCGATCCGGCTGGTGACGGTCGCCACCCCGCCCCATGCCCATTACAAGCCGGTGATGCAGGCGATCGCCGCCGGGCGCGCGGTGATGTGCGAAAAGCCCTTCGCCAAGGATCTGGCGCAGGCGCGGGAGATGCTGGCGGCGGCGGAAGCGGCGGGCGTCGTTCATGCGCTGGGCGCGGAATTCCGCTTCGACAGCGCGCAAGCGCTGCTGCGCCGGGTGGTGAAGGACGGGGCGATCGGCGACCCGCTGATGTTCGTCCGCCTCTATCAGCAGCCCGGCGGCGTCGATGAGGAGCCGCTGGCCGACTGGTGGACCGACGCCGCGCAGGGCGGCGGCTTCCTCGGCGCGTTCGGTACGCATATGATCGACCAGGTGCTCTCCACCCTCGGCCCGATCAAGGCGGTGAGCGCGATCCTGCGCAAGCTCTCCCGCAATCGCCCGGAGATGACTTCCGACGATTATTACAACATCCAGTTCGTCACCGAAAGCGGCTGCCGTGGCGTGATCGAGGCGGCGATGGCTTTCCCCGGTCCGTTCGTGATGGCGACCAAGGTGGCGGGCACGAAGGGGGCCGCGTGGGTTCAGTCTGGCGCCGCCTTTGGCGAGCCGGAGCAGGTGTGGGTGCGCGATGCGCAGGGCGAGCGCCAGATCCCGATGCCGCCAGAGCTGTTGAACCCCGCGCCAGAACCCTTCCCGATCAGCGAACTGATCCAGACCGAGATGGATCGCTGGCACACGCAGGGCTTCGACGTGGCGCCCTATGCCAAGCTGTTTGGCCAGTTGAAGGCGAAGATTGTAGGCGGCACAGCGCCGCTGCCTGAAGCGGCGGGAGATTTCCGCGACGCCGCTGCCGGACAGGCGGTGCTCGACGCGGCACGCCTTTCCGCCGCCGAAGGCCGCTGGGTGGAGGTGGAAGCGCTATGACCGGCATCACCCATGATTATTCCGGCGCGCATGTGCTGGTTACGGGCGGCACCAGCGGCATCGGCGCCGCCACAGCCGCGGCCTATCGCGAAGCCGGGGCGGACGTCACCATAACCGGCACACGCGGCGGCCCGGGGGATTATGACGCGGACCTCTCCGGCTATCGCTATCTGCGCATGGATGTGGAGGATGGCGAGAGCATAGATGCTGTGGCGGCGGCGCTGCCCCGGCTCGATATCCTCATCAACAATGCGGGCATGGCGCTGCCCAGTCTCGGCATTGACGAATATGAGCCGGAAAACTTCGCCCGCGCGGTCAACATGCTGCTGGTCGGCGCGTTCCGCATGGCGCGGCGCACCGTCGATATGATCGCCGACAGCCAGTTGCAGGGCGGCGGATCGGTGATCGGCATCGCGTCGATGAGCAGCTTTTTCGGCATCCCCATCGTGCCGGGCTATGGCGCGGCGAAGACGGGCCTTCTCGGCCTCACGCGAACGCTGGCGGTCGAATGGGGCGCGCGCGGCGTGCGCATCAATGCGGTCGCGGCGGGCCTGACGCAGAGCCGGATGACGGCGGGAACCTTCGAACAGGAAGCGTGGACCGCCCCCACCCTCGCCCGTACGCCGCTCGGGCGGCTGGGCGAGCCGGAGGATATTGCGGGCGCGGTGCTCTTCCTCACCAGCCCCTCGGCGAGCTGGATCACCGGCCAGACGCTCGCCGTCGATGGCGGCTATACGATATCGGGGTAACGACAGAGGCACGGCGGCGGCGGGCAACGCATAAGCGCGTGGTCTCGCCGCCGCTCTTTCCGGCGCCTGTCAGAACAACAACCAGCCGTGGCTCCCCGCCATGGCGCCGAAAACGGTCAGCAGCGAAAGCGTCAGCAACAGCATATGGGCGCGATGCATGACGGTGAAGGCCCGGTCCGGGTCCCGTCCGGCCCAGTCATCGAAATAGCGGTGCGCGATCAGCGGCTCTGCGACGAACAGCAGCAGAAAGAACAGCGACCAGACGAACAGCATCGCGTGCATCCACCAGAAATGGGCGCTCGCGAAGCGGCTCCACATATCGAAGCGCTCGATCAGGTAGAAGCCTGACAGCCCGACCACCAGCACGGCGATGCGCGCCTGCCAGGCGAACCGCCGCTCCAGCGCCTGAAAGGCGGCGAGACGATCGGCCCCCAGCGCGCCGCGCCTTATGGCGGGCAGCGCAACGGTCGTTACCATCGATACCCCACCGATCCAGATGATGACGCCCAGAATGTGGAGCGCACGCGCCAGCGCCAGATCGTCGATCCCGGTCACGATGCGCGCCCCGCCAAAGCCGCGCCCTGCCCCGCCAGCGCGGCGGCAGTGACAAGAAGGCTGCGATGCTTCATCTCTCTTTCCTTTCCGGGCCGAAGCGGCTGCGGGCAACCGGCCCGCGCCCCGTCAAAGGGTTATCCCCACTCCACCACCGACAATATATGGCTGGAACGGTCGGGAAATACATAGTCGAATTCCAGCATCATGGCCTCGCCTAGCAGGCCGCTCGACAGGATATCGGTTTCGACGAAGGCCTGCACACCGTTCCGCCCATAGGCATGGCGCGTGACCCCGCCATAAATGGGCGAAGCGTCGAGCCGCGCATCGACTTCGGGATCGCCCGGCAAGGCTCGGTTATAGACCAGCTTGAGCCGCCCCTTGAGGTCCGGATCGCTCCGGTTGGCTTCCTCCAGCGCGAGGAACATCGCTTCCAGATCCTCCAGATTTTCGAGCAGCGTGCCGTAGTGGAAGCCATATTCCGGGTCTTCCTCCATCCGCGCGCGCATCGCCTGCACGGCGGGATGCTCATCGCCGGTGCCGACATGCAGCGCGGCATGGATCGCCTGCATCAGATCGCGCTGCGCCTCGGGCAGGAGCGAGAGATAGACGATGCCGTCACCACGCGGCCAATGCCGGGCATCCACCACGAAGCGATAGAAATGCGACCCATCGGGCAGCAGTAAATCCTGCGTCAACTCATACCCCAGCATGGCCAGCAGCCTTGCCGCGAGCGGACCTTCCTCCTGCGTCTTATAATGCAGCGCCATATGCCCCATGGAGCGCGCGCCCGGCATATCCCGCCGTTCCGGTGCGGTGGCCATCGTCCTTCTCCTGCGTCTGTTATCGTTCCGTCATGCGGATGCTCGCCTGGCCATTCCCGGCCCGGCATGAACCAGCCGCCACGCGGGCAGGATAGGACGCCTGTCAAAAGCTGCAAATGATAAATTATGGCTCGGCCCTGCCGCATCTTGCGTAAAACAGGCCATATGCAAGGACGCACCCGGCATCGGGCGAGCGAGAAACAGCGCCACATGGAAACGCCAACGGGAGAGGCGGCGCGCCCGCGCCCTCCTTCGCGTACGGGGCTTGCCGCCGTCTCCACCGGCAGGCCCCCGCGACATCATGGGGGTGGAAACGCCCACCCCCATGAGGCATCATCAGACGCCGAAGCCGCCAGCGACGGAAATGGTCTGGCCGGTCACATAATTGGCATCGTTAGAGGTAAGGAAAACCGTGGCCTTGCCGATATCCTCGGCCTTGCCCCAGCGCTTGATCGGCAGCAGCTTCTTGACCTCCCGCTCCCAATTTTCGTCGAAATAGCCTTCCTTCTGGCCAATGTTGAACTGGCCCGCGTCGATCACGCCCACTAGCACCGAATTGGCGCGGATTTCATGGATGCCCTCTTCCTTGGCGATGCCCTTTATCAGCGATTCATTGCATGCCTTGGGCGCGACGGAGAGACCATCCAGATGCGGCCACCAGTCATGCCCCGCCGACCCCAACGTGACGAAGCTGCCGCCGCCCTTGGCGCGGAAATGGGGGATGGCGACACGCGCGGCATAGTAAAAGCCGAAAGCCTCGATCTCCATCGACGCGCGGAACTGTTCCAGCGTCCAGTCGGCGATCGGCACCTGCGCCACGATCGGCCCGGCGCCCCAGACGAGGCTGTGAATGCGCCCATGCGCCTCCACCGCAGCGGCGAAGCCCGCTTCCAGTTCCTCTGCATTGCGGGCGTCGGCCTGATGGATGCTGGCCTTGCGCCCCAGCGCGCGGATATCGGCGGCGATGGCTTCCGCGCTTTCCTTCTTCGACCGATAAAAGACGGCGACATCGGTGCCCGCTTTCGCAAATTCCAGCGCGACGCCCTTGCCGATGCCCCCGCTGGCACCGAAAACAGCGACAGCACCTTCCGGAAATTCCCTCATAGTCATCCTTCCTCATGATTATCCGATTGCCCTGCGGCGGCCCGGCGCGAGTGGCAGATCATCCCGAACCTTTCCCGCACCGGCATCGGCCCGGCGCCGAAACTGACGGAGCAGGACGGGATGGGCAATCTCCTTGTTATTCAGACTATCATATTTTAATCGACTTCGATCATATGATGAGAGACTGCTGAAATATGTCCGAGACCAGACGACCGGGGATCGCGGCCATCCTTTCCGAATTGCGGCGCGAATTGAAAGGGCGCGGGATTCGCGTGGCGCAGCTTGCGAGGGAACTGGGCGCCGCAGAACCTACCATCTGGCGCTGGCTGCGCGGGGAAGGGCTGACGCTCGACCGCCTCGACCAGATCTGCGCCGTCGCCGATATCGACCTGCGCGACCTGCTGGCGGCAGGGGAAGATGACCGGCAGGACCATTTCACGCTGGCGCAGGAACGCGTGCTGGCGGCGGATCGCGGGCTGGCGCTCGTGTTCTTCGCCATCCTCCATGGCGCGCAGCGGCACGATCTGGAACAGGAATTCGGCCTGCCCGAAGAGCGGCTGGAAAGCCATCTCGACCGGCTGAAGCAGCTCGGGCTGATAGAGGCGCCGCCGCGCCGCCGCATGCGGCCACGGGTGCGCCGCTCAATCCGCTGGCGCCGGGGCGGGCCGTTGTCGGTCGCCTTCGAACGCAACGTAAAGCCGCTGTTCCTGTCCATGGATTTCGGATCGCCCGACGCGCGCTACATATCCGACATGGTGCGGATGAGCGAAACCGGGCGGCAACGCATCCACGCCCTTTTCGAAGCGCTGCGCGACGATATCCACATCATGGGGGAACAGGAGCAGGCGGCCCGGATCGACAGGCGGGAATGGACCGGCATATTGATGATGGCGCATCCGCTCGACATCGGCGACATGACCTCCGAATGGCGGGGGCGGGACAAGCGGCCCGCGCGGGCGCAGGACGAATAGAGCAACAGGGAAGGTAGAAACATGGCCACATTTCCGCAAGGGTGCGCACTGCTGTTCGGCGGCGGCGGCGGGATCGGCAGCGGCATTTCGCGAGTCTTCGCCCGGTCCGGCTGCGATATCGCCATCGTCTATCGCAAGGGAGAAGACAGCGCTCAGGCGGTCGCGGAAGAAGCGCGGAAGGCCGGGCGCAAGGCGACCATCCATCGCGCCGATGTCACCAGCGAGGAGGATATCCGCGCCGCGATCGCCGAGGCCATCGCCGCCCATGGCCGCGTCCATAGCGTGATCTGGGCAGCGGGGCCGCTGGTCAACCAACGCTATCTGACCGCCACGCCGATGGAGGAATGGCGCCACGCCTTCGATGTGGAGGTGCATGGGTTCCTCGCCACGGTGCAGGCGATCACCCCTCATATGCGCGAGCAGGGCGGCGGCAGCTTCGTCACGCTGGGTTCGGCGGGGCAGGATCTGTGGCCCGCCCGCGATGGCCTTTCAGTGGCGGTCAAGGCATCGAACGAGCAACTGGTGAAGGGCATCGCGAGGGAGGAAGGCCGCTATGGCATCCGCGCCAATTCGGTGCTGGTCGGCGTGATCGACGCGGGCCAGATGCAGGAGTTGACGCGGCAGGGGCAGATCGACCAGCGCTGGGTGGACAATACGCACCGCCTGCTCTGCATCCGGCGCTGGGGAACGGTGGAGGAAATCGGCAATGCCTGCCTCTTCTTCGCCTCCAACGAGGCGTCCTATGTGACCGGCCAGCATATTTCGGTATCGGGCGGCTTCGGGGTATAACGGGGCGGCGGCGGAAACCGCCCGCCCTACCCCCACTCGCGGACGCCGGGCGGGTCCGCCCTGCCCGGCCAGCGCGGGTGAGGGGGCCGATCACATCGCGCCGGACGCGATATCGGCGAAGTTGCGCGCCAGCCTGTTGCTCGTCCCGCGCGCCAGCGCGAGGCCGGACTCGATCGTCACCTTCTGGGAGAGCCGGACCAGCCGCACGCCCTGCGGCACCGCCGAGCGCGCGCGGCCGGGCACCAGCGCCACGCCGAGGCCACTATGCACCAGGCTGAGCACCGCGTTGATCTGCTCCGCCTCCTGCGCGACCAGCGGCACGAAACCGGCATCATGGCAGGCCATCAGCGCAATCGCGTGCAATACGCTCAGTCGGCTGTGCAGGATGAACGGCTCCTGCGCCAGCGCACTCAGCGGCACGCTGTCGGCGCGGGCGAAGCGGCTGCCGATATGGACGGCGGCATATAGCTCATCCTGATCGATCACCTGCACATCCACCGCCGCGATCTCCAGCAGCGGCAAGCGCACCAGCCCCACGTCCATTTCCCCCGAGCACAGCCTGCGCGCGATTTCGAGGCTGTTGGCTTCCGCGAGGATCAGCTCCACATGCGGAAAGCGGCGGCGATAGGCAGGGATAATGCGCGGCAGCAGCTCGAAGGTGGCGGACCCCACAAAGCCGACGCGCAGCCGCCCCCGCTCCCCCGCTATGCCTTCCCGCACCGCCTCGCGCAGCCGGTCCGCCTGCGCCAGCGCCGCCCGCGCAATATCGAGCGCCGCCCGCCCCGCCGGGGTGAGGCTGACCCCGCGGGGACCGCGCAGGAAGAGCGGCGCGCCCAGTTCCTCCTCCAGCTTGCGGATGGCGACGGTCAGCGGCGGCTGGGAAATGCTTAGCCGCTCGGCCGCGCGATGGAAATTCTGCACCTCGGCAAGGGTAACGAAATAGCGCAGCTGGCGCAGCTCCATGATAGCCATCCTGTATCGCGGCGGGAGGAATCGATATAAACCATGATCGAGACGACGCAAAGCAGGCATGACGCCTCGGCCTGTTTGGCTGACATATGCAGGGAAGCGGCATCCGCACCCCCGGAGCTTGCGGACATCATCGCGATGGTCCACCGTCCCGTCATTCTGCTGATGGCTGGGCGGCAGGCCTGGCAGGTTGGACAGCGCCGCAAACTTACTTGCAGCACGCCCTCCTTCCCTACCGCCAACACGCAAAATCCTTCCTATAATACGCAAAAAAGCCGCACCCGGACATATCAGTCCGGGCGCGGCCAGTGCCATGGGATCGGATTCAACCGGCGGAGCACCCCATGTGCCCTCCCCGGTCGCCGGGCGGAATCGCACCATCGGGCCGATCCCGCTCCGGCTGACCCTTGCCTTGCGCATGATCGGGCCGATCGGGTCGCTCGCCGGTCAAACCATGCCGCAAAAGTCAGAAACCCATGCGCAAATCAACAGGCCCGCCATCCCGACCTCGGCGGAGCGGGAGCCTGCGGACCTTCATTCGCAACAACCTCTAGAAAAGGAGCAAATGCCTCGCATCCCCCTATTGGGGGATAAAGCGCATATCACGGCAATTCCGTCCACGGCCGGACAGGCAAGACAGTTGCCGACAGCAAGGGCGTCGGCATCATGGGATAGGGCCTTACGCGCGCCGCATCTCTGCTATAAGGGGCTGCGCATCGAGGCAGAGAAGTGATGAACGACCTTTTTCCTTCAGGAATGCTTGCATTGGCGGCGGCGATCTTCATAGCGGCGCTGTTGGGCAGATACCGGCCTTTCGCTCGCCTCGCCGACGGTGTGCTGCGGGCGTGCGGGCTGTTGTTCGCGGCGCTGCTGGGCTGGCTTGTCATCTGCTATTGGCAGGGCAGGGCCGATCTATTGCCCGCGCCTTGGATATTCCTCCTCCCCGGCGTCATCGCCCTCGGCCTGTCCATCGGCCCGCGCCTGTCGAAAAAGCGACCCCTCCCCCGCGAGGACCGGCCGCCGGAGTCCGATCCCGGCGCGAAAGGATGACCGCCCGCGCCGACCTGCCCTGCCTGCCTCCTCTGCCCTGCCTGCTGGCCGAGGTCTTTCCCAAATCCATCCCGATCACCGGCGCGATGCTGGAGGCAAAAGCGCCGGTGATGAAAGCGCGGGAACCGGGCGCCTATGCGCTCCTCCTCACGCTCGGATCGCCCACGCGCTTCGGGCACAACGGTGGGACGGAAATGCTCGGGACGGGCTGCTATGTCTATGCGGGCAGCGCCCATGGCCCCGGCGGCATCGCCGCGCGGCTGCGCCGTCATTTCCGGGCGGACAAGAAACCCCATTGGCATGTGGACCGGCTGACCCTCGCGGCAGCGCAAATCGCCGCCATCGCCATTCCCGGCGGATCGGAATGCGAGATTATCGCCCGGCTGGAAGGGCTGCCAGGCTTCCGCCACCCCATATCAGGCTTCGGCAGCAGCGACTGTGCCGCCTGCCGCTCGCATCTGCTGCACCATGATCCGGCGGTCAAAGCATAGGCCGCGCAGCCGGAACGAAAGCAGCCAGCGTCCGCCCCAAAAGCCCCGCACCAACGATTCGTCGCAAAAATGGGGAAAAAATGGGGAAACATCAGCGGCTTTGCTCGTTATCCCCCCGTCCCGAACAGGGGACGCGCCGATTTCAAGGAAAGAGGCCGCAACGCGTCCGTCCGCCAGCGCGCGGCGGCGCGGGCAGATGAATGGTGCCGGGCGCGGTTTGCGCTCCGGCATGGGAGAGCCATGTCCGCGACCGGCCAGCCGCCGGAGGGACAAATATAGGAGACGTCCATGCGTTACGCCCGAACATCCTTCATGATCCTGTCTGTCCTCACGCTCGCGGCCTGCGGGCCGAAGGCGGAGAACGCGGCGGATAATAGCGTCGATCGCGCCGAAAATGCGCTTTCCAACGCTACCGAGGCGACCGGCAACATGCTGGAGAATACAGCGATTGCCCTCACCCCGACGCCCTCGCCGCAGGAATTCATCGACATGGCGGCGAAGAGCGACGCATTCGAAATAGCCGCCGCTGAAATCGCCGCCAAGAACGCCTCCTCTCAGGAGGTGAAGGACTTTGCCAAGAGGATGATGGACGCCCACACCAGGTCCACGGCGGACATCAAGAAAGCCGCCGCCGCCGCCAGCCCCGCCCTCACCCCCGATGCGGCGCTGACTTCCGACCAGCAGGGAGATTTGTCGGATCTGCGCGCGCTGACCGGCGTGAAGTTCGACAAGGAATATATGGACGGGCAGGTGGACACACATGAAGACGCGCTCGATCTCATGAAGAAATATGCGGCCGACGGCACCGCGCCCTCGCTCAAAACTACGGCGGGCGCCATCGCTCCGGTGGTGGAACAGCATCTTGCCAGCGCGAAAGAGCTGAAGAAAATGACCGACGCCCGGGATTGAACTCCCGATCTTTCGGAGAGGAACGAAGGGCGGGACCGGTCATGGCCCCGCCCCTTTCCTGTGCGCGTCATTCGCTTTGGCGGGATCAGTCTCCGCCTTTACCCCAAGGCCTCGATCATCATGGCAAGCGCGACCCGCACGGAATCGGCGCGCACGGCGGAGCGGCCCGCCGCGCCGAAATGCTCCTCGCGGTGACGGATCGGGTGGCCGCGCCTGCTACAGGCGAAGTGAACAAGCCCGTCCTCGCCCTCCGCGCCCGCTTTTCCGGCAAAGCCGGTGACGGCCAGCGCGATATCGGCGCCGGAGCGCGCCAGCGCACCCTCCGCCATGGCGAGCGCGACCGGGCGGCTCACGGCGCCGCAACGATCGATGAGCGCGCGCGGCACGGCGAGAAGCTCCGCCTTCGCCGCCTCGCTATAGACGATGAAGCCGCGCTCGAACGCATGGCTATAGCCTTCCACATCGGTGAGGGTCGCGCCGATCAGCCCGCCGGTGCAGCTTTCCGCCGTCGCCAGCGTCAACCCGCGCGCGCAAGCCTCTTTCAACAGCCGACGGGCGAGGCGATCGACATCGCCGGGCAGGAGATCGACAAGCGGGTCCATATCGTCTGTCTGAACCGCCGAACCGCCATCCGGTTGCATCGCCACCTTCGGCGCACAGGGCGACAAGCCGTTGGGAACGCAGCGCCTTTCTCCTCGTTCCATAAAGGGGGCGACAGTAAGAAAGGATGATCCCATGGCCGATACCGGCAAAAATCCCCCGAAACAGGCGCGCGGCCCGCTCGGCGATGCGCGGCCCGATGCCCAGCGGGACGACCCGCGCGCCAGCCCCGGCCTAAAGCCAGCGCCGGTGGAGGACAGGCCCACGGTCGGCACGGTGAAGCCCGAAGACTATCCGGCGGAAGACCGCGACCGCGCCAATGTGGCGAAGAAATAAGCACGACCGGAACGGAGATGCCGCGTGGAGAAGATGCCCCCTTATCATATCGCCCCGTTGAGCCTGCCCGAGCGGCTGGACGTGAAGAGCGTCGAGGCGCTGCGGCCCTGGCTCGAAAAGCCATGGACGCAAAAGCTGGGGGCCATCGGCAATCTGGGCGATGAAAAGCCGCTGCTGCTGCTCTCCGCGCTGGTGCTGACAGCGGGGCTGGCGAGCGGAAACCCCCGGCTGCGGCGCGCGGGGCTGCGCATGGGGATCGCGCATATCGTCGCGATACGGGGCAAGGAATTCGGCAAGAACCATGTCGACCGCAGCCGCCCCGCCGAACAACTGGAGGAGGGCGGCTATCATATGGCGCAGGGCACATCGCAAAATGCCGCCCTGCGATCCTTCCCTTCCGGGCATACGGCGGGAGCCTTCGCGCTGGCGCGGGCCTTTGCGCGGGAATATCCGCGTCAGACCGTGCCGGTGATGGCGGCCGCGGCGATCATCGGCGCGCTGCAACTGCCGCGCCGCGCCCATTATCCCGGCGATATCCTCGCGGGGGTGATGCTGGGCCTCAGCGCGGAAAAGACCGCCGATGGCGTGATGCGGGGCCTCTCCCGCTTCCGGCGCGCACGATAGACCGGCGTGGAAGCCGGAGCTTCCTGTCTTGCGCGTATCAGCCCTGCCGCGTCACAAGCGCGCGCAATGCCTCGATCCGGTCGGCCTCATGCGCGGGCTTGTCGGCACGGATGCGGCTGATGCGCGGGAAGCGCATCGCCAGCCCGGATTTATGCCGCTTGCTCTCATGCACCGCGTCGAAGGCCACCTCCAGCACAAGGCTGCGGTCGGTTTCCCGCACCGGACCGAAGCGGTTGACGGTGTGCGTGCGGACATGGCGGTCCAGCCATTTCAGTTCCTCATCGGTAAAGCCGAAATAAGCCTTGCCCACGGGCAACAGCTCCGCGCCCTTGTCGGGATCGCCATCCCAGCAGCCGAAGGTGAAATCGGAATAGAAGGAGGACCGCTTGCCGCTCCCCCGCTGCGCATACATCAGCACGCAGTCGATCAGCAGCGGGTCGCGCTTCCATTTATACCAAAGCCCGGTGCGGCGCCCGGCGACATAGGGGCTGTCGCGGCGCTTCAGCATCACGCCCTCGATCGCCTCGTCACGGGCGCGGTTCCTGATCCGCGCCAGTTCCTCCAGATTGTCCACCGGGATGACGGCGCTCAGGTCGAAGCGGGCAGGGTCGAGCCGCAGCATCAGACGTTCCAGCAACGCCCGGCGCTGCTCCCAGGCGAGAGCGCGCACATCCTCGCCCTCGCCCAGCAATATGTCATAGAGGCGGACGAAGGCCGGATACTCCTGCACCATCTTGCGGGATACGGTCTTGCGCCCCAGTCGCTGCTGCAAGGCGTTGAAGCTCGCCGCGCCGCCTTCCGCCCCGCCCTGATGGCTGCCGCGCACCAGCAATTCTCCGTCCAGCACCACCGGGATCGACAGCGCGCCCGCGATTTCGGGAAAGCTGTGGGAGATATCGTCGCCGGATCGGGAGTAGACACGGGTTTCGCCGCCTCCTTCGCCATTTTCGACATGGACGATCTGCACACGGATGCCGTCCCATTTCCACTCTGCGGCATAGTCGGCCATCGCGATGGCCTGTCCCTCCTCCAGCGGATGGGCGAGCATGAACGGGCGAAAGAGCGGCAGATCCTCGCCCGAAGGCGGGGGCGCCCGACCCTCCGCCCAGTCGAACAACGGTGCATAGGGCGGCGTCTGGCCGTGCCAATATTCCTCGACCTCCTCGACCGGCACGTCGAAGGCCAGCGCGAACGCCGTCTTGGCGAGCCGCGCCGAAATGCCAAGCCGCATCGCCCCGGTCGCAAGTTTGAGCAGCGCATAGCGGCCGTTCGCATCCAGCCGGTCGAGCAGAGCGGCCAGTCCCCGCCCGACGGTGGCGCGGGTCATGCCGGACAGGATCGTCACCGCCTCCGTCATGCCGGGCGACGGCGCGGGCGGACCGGCGGGCAGGTCCGAAGGCTCCGGCCAGAGCAGGCTCGCAGTCTCCGCCGTATCGCCGACGAAATCGCGGGAAAGCGTATAAAGAATGGGGTCCACCCGCTCCATCATCAGTGTGCGGATGGCCGAGGATTTGACCGCCGGGAAATCCAGCCCGCCGGTCAGCGCGGCCAGCGCCCAGCCCCGGTCGGGATCGGGCGTGGCGCGCAGATACTCCGCGATCAGCCGCAGCTTGCCATTGCGGGAGCGGGTATAGGTGAGCGCGTCGATAAGGGCGGCGAACTCCTCCATCGTCAGTCGTCCTCATCCTCATAGCCGACCAGCGCCAGCGCGCGGGCGCGGCGCTGATGAAGCTCGCACCAGCGCAGCAGCGCCTCCTCGCGCCCATGGGTGATCCAGGTTTCCGCGGGATCGACCTCCGTGATCGTCTGCGTCAGCTCGTCCCAGTCGGCATGGTCGGAGATGACCAGCGGCAGTTCCACATTGCGTTGCCGCGCGCGCTGGCGCACCCGCATCCAGCCGGAGGCCATGGCGGTGATCGGGTCGGGCAGGCGACGGCTCCAGCGATCATTGAGCGCCGAGGGCGGGCAGAGGACGATCTGCCCGGCGAGCTTTTCCCTCGCCATGCCCGCGACCGGTTCGAGCCGGCCGAGATCGACGCCCCATTCTTCGTAGAGACGGCACATCCGTTCCATCGCGCCATGGAGATAGACGGGATCGGCATGACCGGCGCGGCGCAACTCCGCGATCAGCCGCTGCGCCTTGCCCAGCGCATAGGCGCCGACCAGCACGGCGCGCCCGGGATTGGCCGCCCTCACGGAAAGCAGGCGCGCAATCTCCTCCTCGATCGGCGGATGACGGAAAAGCGGCAGGCCGAAGGTCGCCTCGGTGATGAGGACATCACAGCGCACCGGCTCGAAGGGCAGGCAGGTCGGGTCGGGGCGGCGCTTATAATCGCCGGTCACGACCACGCGCTCCCCCGCATGTTCCAGCAAAATCTGCGCGGACCCCAGCACATGCCCGGCGGGCAGCCATGTGGCGGTGACGCCCCCGCCCAGCCGGACCGGCTCGCCATAAGGGGTGGGCCGCGCCTCCTCCTCGCCTCCATAGCGCAGCGCCATGATCGCCAGCGTCTCCGCCGTCGCCAGCACACGGCCATGACCGCCGCGCGCATGATCGGCATGGCCATGGGTGACGAGCGCGCGCTCGACCGGGCGGGAAGGATCGATCCAGCAGTCCGCCGGCACGATGTGCAGACCCCATGGAAAGGGGCGAATCCAGCTGAGGTCGCTTGTCATCCGGCGGAATAATCGCCGGAACGGCCCTGCGGTTCCAGTTCTTTCGCCTTCGTCTCCCGCGTTGATTATTATGCGGATTTCATCGTTCCGCCGGAACAAAAGCCAGATGGAACCATTTTACCCATGCGACCCGAGGGCTCTTGGCCAATATGGCCGCTGAGACCTGCATCTGGGGGCCTGTGGCATACCCACAGGCCCTTTTTTGGCGGAACGCACCCATTCTGGAGCAGGATCTGTCTTTGCCATCTGACAATATTCGACTATCCTCCTATCCGTTGCAAACGGGGTCATTTCCCTTGCGCGTGACAGCATGGCCGCATTTGTAACCATCGGCCATGGGGAAGGCGGGGCAAGATGGCCAAACGGCTGATGATGGACCAGATGGGCACTCAGGCTCGGCTTGAGAATGGCGGCACGGACCATAAGGGGGAAGAAGCCCTGTGGCTTGGCGCGATCATCGAAGACAGCTTCGACGCGATCCTCAGCAAATCTCTCGACGGCATCATCACCAGCTGGAACGGCGGCGCCCAGCGGCTGTTCGGTTATAGCCGCGAAGAGGCCATCGGGCGGCCGATCACCCTCATCATTCCGGACGACCGCCTGCATGAGGAAGAGGACATCATCTCCCGCCTGCGCCGGGGCGAGCGGATAGAGCGATTCGAAACGATCCGGCGCCGCCGCGACGGCGAACTGATCGATATCGAGATCACCATTTCCCCGGTGCGCAATGCGCAGGGCCATATCATCGGCGCGTCGAAGGTCGCCCGCGACATCAGCGAACGGCGGCGGCAGGCCGAGGCGCAATCGATGCTGCTGCGGGAAATGAATCACCGCATCAAGAATCTGATGACCATCCTGCAAAGCCTGATCGGCGTGGGACGCAGGCGGGCCACGACGGTCACGGATTTCGCCGATGAGCTGAGCACCCAGTTGCAGGCGCTTTCCGCCGCTCACCAACTCGTGCTGGGCGATTGCAGCGAGAACACCACGCTCGACGCGGTGATTCGGGCGATATTGGCGCCCTATGGCGGCTATGGCGCTCTCAATCTGCGGATCAGCGGCACCCCGGTCTCGACGGGCGCGCTCACCTCGCTGGCATTGATCTTTCATGAACTGGCGACCAATGCGGTCAAATATGGCGGACTATCCCAACCGGCAGGCAGCCTGCTTGTCGAAGCCGGGGAAGAAGGGGATCAAGTCGTCATCCTCTGGCGCGAGACGGGCGGCCTGCCGCTTACCGAGGGAGAGGCTCGGCAGGGCTTCGGCTCCCGCCTGCTGCAAAGCGCCATACAGGGTCTGCAAGGCCGCCATGACCGGCAGTGGGAGGACGGCACCCTCGACATCCGCCTTTCCTTCCCCAGAAAACGCCTGGGCGGGTAGCGTCGCTCCCGCCCACAACAGCGGCACCAATAAGGGAGCAGGCAGACAGCCATCCTTTATTCCTCACCCGTTGACGATAATCCCGCCATTGGGGTGCAGCACCTGCCCCGACATATAGCTCGCATCCTCGCAGGCGAGGAAAAGAAAGCTCGGCGCGACCTCATTGGGTTGGCCGGGGCGCCCCATCGGGGTGCTCTCGCCGAAATGCTCCAGCTTGTCCGGACTCGCTCCGCCGCAGGGGTTGAGCGGGGTCCAGATCGGCCCGGGCGCGACCGCATTCACCCGAATGCCCTCCCCCACCAGATTTTCCGACAGCGAACGGGTGAAGGCGGTGATCGCGCCCTTGGTGGAACTATAGTCGAGCAGCTCCTTCGATCCCTGATACATGGTGACTGAGGTGCAGTTGATGATCGCCGCGCCGGATTTGAGGTGCGGCCGCACCGCCTGCACCATGTAGAACATGCCGAAGATATTGGTCTGGAAGGTGCGCAGCAATTGCTGCTCGCTGATATCGGTGATGTCCTCGTCGGGATGCTGCTCGCCCGCATTGTTGACCAGAATATCGATGCGGCCAAAGGCGTCGATCGTCTGGCGGACGATATCACCGCACGCCTCGCGGCTGCCGATATCGGCGCGCAGCGTGATCGCGCGGCGGCCTTCCTGCTCGACGATGCGCCGGGTTTCGGCGGCGTCGTCATCCTCCAGCAGATAGACGATCGCGATATTCGCGCCCTCGCGCGCATAGAGGGCAGCGACGGCGCGGCCTATGCCGCTGTCCGCGCCGGTGATGATCGCGACCTTGCCATCGAGCCGCCCGGAACCGGGATAGCGCGGTTGCCATTCGGGCTTGGGCTCCAGCCTGCTCTCATGGCCGGGCAGCCCATCTTCATGCAGCATTTCAACAGGATCGCTCATCGCCTCTCTCCTTCCCCGGCATAACGAGGGAAGGGCGGCAAAGTTCGCCTCGGTTCGTCTCATTCGCCACTCGCCCCCCGGCAGGCCGGGCCGGGAGGCGGCGGCGGTTTCTTTTCATCCATGCGGCTAAAGGTGAACCTCCCGGCCTGCCCCGGCGTTGCATCCGCATCGTCCCTGCGCGGACACCCAAGCCATCAGTAGCAATCGATGAAACGCTATGCCTATGGATGGATCACGGCCATTTTCTTCCTTGTCTCGATCGCCGGACACTGGATTTTCGGCTGGTACGCCTTTGTCGATGAGGCGCGCGAGCATGGGCAATCCCCGCAAATGACGGCCTATCTCATGGAAATGGGGCGCGACACGCTGGAAAACTGGCAATCGGAATTTCTGCAACTGATCTGGCAGGTCGTCGGGCTGGCCTATTTCCTCTATGTTGGATCGCCCGCGTCCAAGGAGAATGACGACCGGCTGGAGGCCAAAATCGACGAGATCGTCCGGATTGTCGGCGGCGATCACGCCGAGGCGCTGCTGTCGGACATAGACGAGCGCTATCTGCGCACCCACGGCCATGCCAAGCCGCATGAGCATGATCCGGTCCTGCCATGATGCCGGTGGCTGAACGGAATATCGCGCCCAGCCGTTCAGCCGCCGGGCCGCCCAGTCATTGGAAATGTCCCGTGAAATTCCCTCGCGGCAGGAACAAAGAAGCGGACGGAGCCATTCTATCCATGGCCGCCCGCCTCCTCCCGGCGCGCGCGGAGAGAAACGGGAAGAGAAAATGGCACCTGTCGAGCAGTCCCTTGATTCGCCCCGCCGCCCAATGGTGGAGGATGCATCTTCTTCTTCCATCGGCATCACCCTGCGGGAGTTTTTGAGGCATCCGCTGCAAGTGGGATCGGCGTTTCCGGCGTCGCGCAGGCTGGTGCGCCGCTTGATGGAGCCGGTGCCGTGGGGCGCGATGGGGCTGTGCGTCGAATATGGGCCGGGCAGCGGCATCTTCACCCGCGAGATCCTGCCTCGCCTGCCGCGCGACGGGGTGATGCTGGCGGTGGACAGCAGCGAGGAATTCACCCGCCATCTGAAGCGGGAAATCGACGATCCGCGCCTCCATGTCGTTACCGGCACGGCGCAGGAGATAGAGCAGATCCTGTCCCGGCTCGGCCTGGGGCGGCCGGACCTGATCCTCTCCGGCCTTCCCTTTTCCACCCTTGCGCGGGAGGAAGCGGCCGCCATGATGGCGACGAGCGCGCGGCTGCTGCGGCCGGGCGGGCATTTCCTCGCCTATCAGATGCGCAGCGCCATCCGCCCTTATCTCGGGCGGCATTTCGCCCGCGTGAGGGAAGGATATGAGTGGTGGAATATTCCGCCCTGCCATCTTTACTGGGCCGCGCGCCCGTTTCGCTGAAAAGCGGCGGACCCACGCATAAGGGAAAAAAGGAGAACGACATGCCCCGGCAAGACCCGGACCAACCCGCCACCCCCGCAGCAAGCCTTCCCGAAAGCCGCCCCAAAAACCGCGAGATAGAAAATGAAATGATCTGCCCGCCGGACGAAGAGGGCGAGGCCCCCCGGCCCAAAACGGAACCGAAGAACGCAAAGCCTTCCCGATAAGCCTCAGATATCAGGCAGCGCCTGCGCCGCGAAGCCCCAGCCCTTGAGCGCCTTGGCCCGCTCGATCAAACTGTCGGCGTCATCGATGCCGAACGGATGGGCATCCTTCATCCCCTCCAGCTCTTCCCAGTCGAGCGGCAGCGCAACGGGCGCCCCGGCGCGGGCGCGAGCGGAATAGGGTAGGATCGCAGTGCTGCCGCGCTGATTGCGCAGCCAGTCGATGAAGATGCGCCCCTTGCGCCGGGCCTTGCTCATCGTCGCGACGAAACGCTCCGGCTCGGCGGTGGCGAGCGCCGTCGCGAAACGGCGGGCGAAATCCTTATGGCTTTCCCAATCATGGCCGGGGGTCAGCGGCACCACCACATGCACCCCCTTGCCGCCGGAGAGCATCGCGAAGGAGGCAAGGCCGAGTTCGCCCAGCCGCGCGCGGATATCCCGCGCCGCCGCCGTCACGGCATCGAAGCCCAGCCCCTCATCGGGATCAAGGTCGAAGATCATCCGGTCCGGCCGCTCCAGCGCGTCGGCGCGGCTGCCCCAGCCGTGGAATTCGATCGTCCCCATCTGCACACAGGCCAGCAGACCGTCGGCATCCTCGATATAGATATACTCCTCGACGCTGCCGTCCTTCTCCCGGACCGGCACATGATGCACTTGCGGGCCGAAGGAGCCGCTGTCATGTCGCTGGAAAAAGCATTGCTTCGCGCGCCCTTGCGGGCAGCGGACGATGCTGATCGGGCGATTGGCGGCGAAAGGCAGCATCAGCGGCGCGAGGCGGAGATAATAATCGGCCAGATCACCCTTGGTCTGGCCGCTTTCGGGGAAGATCACCCGCTCCCGATTACTGATCTTGATGGCGCTCTGGGCAACCGGCACGGGGGCGGGGCGTTCGGGCGTCACCGATCGCGCCTTTTTGTCATCCCGCAGGCCAAGGAAGCTGCCATGCCGCACCCGCCCGTCGCCGGTGAATTCGGAGAAGGCGACCTCCGCTACCAGCTGCGGCCTGACCCATTGCGCGCCCCGCGCCTCCGCCCTCGGCACCTCCGCCGGGGCCTTGTCCACCGTCAGCGGGCGCATGACCTCGGCGACCTCCCGCATCAGTCCACTGTCGAAACCTGTGCCGACCTTGCCCTTATAGACCAGCGCGCCGTCCTCATATTGCGCGAGCAGCAGCGAGCGGAAGGGCCGCCCCCGCGCCGTGCTCTTCAGCCAGCCGATCAGCACGAATTCCTGCCGCCGCGTGCATTTGACCTTCACCCAGTTCTTGCCCCGCGCCGACCGATAGGGCGCATCGACGCGCTTGGAGATAATGCCCTCCTGCCCTGCCTCGCACATCGAACGATAGAGCTTTTCCCCCGCCCCGATCACATGGTCGGCGACATGGATCGGCCCCTCCGCGCCTGCCGCCTGCCCTGCCCTCTGCACCGCGCGCAGCAGGCCCTCCAGCCGCTCCTTGCGCTCGATCAGCGGCAGCGCCTTCAGGTCCATCCCCTCCAGCGACAGCAGATCGAAAGCGAAATAGTGGAAATCATTGTCCTCCCGCTGCGCGCCATGGCCGCGTTTCAACACCTGTTGCAGCGCCGCGAAACTGGGGTTGCCATCGGCCCCGAAGGCGAGGATCTCGCCATCGATCAGCGCGGGCGGCAGGCCGAGCGCGGCGATCTTCGCCGCCAGCGGCGCGAACTTTTCCGTCCAGTCGAGACCGGTGCGGGTGAAGAAGCGCACCTTGTCCCCCGCCACCGCGACAAGCGCGCGATAGCCATCGAACTTGATCTCATGCAGCCAGCCATTGCCGGCGGGCACCGCATCCACCAGCGTGGCGAGTTGCGGATCGACAAAGGGCGGAGGCTCCGCAGCGGTCTTGCCCGCCTTGCGCCTGCCCATGCGCGCATTATGGCGCTGCGCCGCCTCCATCTTCGCGGCGAAGTGCTTGCCGTCCACGCCCGCCAACGACTGCGCGCCTTCCCGGTCGGCGGCGATCTCCGCCATGGAGCGGCCAGTCAGCACACTGGTGAGCGCACGATCCACCAGAGCATCACCCTCGCCCGCCTCGGCATCCTCGATCTTGCGCAACAGCCAGTTCTCGCGCTTTTCACCCGGCTTGCCTTTCATGCGGACGAGCAGCCATTCGCCCTTCATCCGCTCGCCATGCAGGATGAAGTGGAGATGGCCTTCCTCCAGATCGGCGGCGCTCTTGCCCGCGACCGGCTCCCATGTCCCGCGATCCCAGAGCATCACCGTGCCGCCGCCATATTCGCCCTTGGGGATCGTCCCCTCGAAATCGCCATAGGCGAGCGGATGATCCTCCGTGCGCACCGCGAGGCGGCGGTCGGCGGGATCGAGGCTCGGCCCTTTCGTCACCGCCCAGCTTTTAAGCACGCCATCGGCCTCCAGCCGGAAATCCCAGTGGAGCTGGGTCGCGTCATGCTTCTGCACAACGAAGCGATTGCCGCCCGTCCGGCCGGGAATGCCCTCCGGCTCGCGCGTGCGGGCGAAATCCCGCCTGGCCCTATAGGGAGCAAGGGCGTCCTTTGCAGCCATCAAGGCTCCTTCCGGTCCTTATCCCGATCCGGCGGCAGCCAGCGGTCCTCGACGAAGCGCAACAGCGTCAG
>CAYLKZ010000011.1:0-15489 GCA_964384275.1 uncultured Sphingobium sp.
CGCAGATTGACGCCGATCAGCCGGTCGAAAATCTCCAGCGTCACCTCTTCCAGCGGCACATAGGGCTGTAATATCCCGGCATTGAGGAACGCGGCGTCGATCCCGCCGAAGCGGCTTTCGGCCAGATCGAACATCGCCCGGTTGTCTTCCTCGCGGGAGATGTCGGCCCGGATCGCGACGGCTTCGCCGCCCGCTGCGGCGATCAACTCCACCACATGCTCCGCCCCGGCCAGATCGATATCCGCCACGACGACGCGCGCGCCTTCCTGCGCCAGCCGCTGGCTGGCGGCCCGGCCGATGCCCGAGCCGCCGCCAGTGACCAGCGCCACCTTATCCTGAAACTGGCCTCCGCTCATTCCGCCGCCGCCTGTGCTGCCTGCGCGCGGAAATGCGGAATGACCTTGGTGCCGACATTGCGGATCGTCTCCATGATCGCCTCATGCGGGATGGTGCCCATCTGGAACAGGAACAGCACCTCATCGGCACCGGCTTCCTGAAGGCGGGTCACATAGCGGATGCAATCGTCGGCATTGCCATAGGCGTCCTGCGCGACCGAATAATTGCTGACATGCTCGTCGCCGACCGGGATATGCTCCTCGGAAAGATAGGCGACGATGGCTTCCTTGCCCTTGTCGAGCGCGGCTTCCTGTTCCTCTGCCGACAGGTCGTCGATGCTGGGCTTGGGGCCGCCCTGATACCAGTGGGCGATCGCCTCCGCGAAGAAGCGCTGACCGCGCAGGCCGATGCGGCGGGCCTCTTCGCGATCGTCGAGCACACAGGCCGCGCAGAAGGCGGCGAGATGCTCGGTGGGCACGACGCCGACCTGATCCTCTACCTTGCGGTTGCGGAAATTCTCGCGATAGACGGCGTTCTTGCGCGCGATTTCCTCCGGGCCGGAAAAGCCCAGAACCAGCGCGCCGATGCCGCGCTTGCCGGCCAGTTCCAGCGTCGCTTCGCGGGTGCAGGCATAATAGAGCGGCGGGTGCGGATCTTGCAGCGGCTTCGGGTGAATCGGACGGCGGGGAATTTTGATATAGGTGCCGTCATGCTCGATTTCGTCCTGCGTCATGATCTTCGGGATCAGATACATGGATTCGTCGATCATCGGTTGCAGCTCGGCAAGATCATAGCCGAACGTGCCGGCTTCCTGCTGCGTGCCGCCCTTGCCCATGCCGAAATGCACGCGGCCGCCCGACAGAATATCCAGCGTCGCGATGCGCTCAGCCACCTTGACGGGGTGGTTCATCGCAGGCGGCAGGCAGACGACGCCATGGCCGATGCCGATGCGCTTGGTCTTCCCCGCAAGGAAGGCAAGCACGGTTTCCGGCGCGGACATGTGCGCATATTGGGTGAGCGCGGTATGCTCGACACACCAGACCGTGTCGAAGCCGACCTCTTCGGCGAGCATCACCTGCTCGACAATCTCATTGAAGCAGCGGACTTCGGATTCCGGTGACGGATCGGCCATCTGCGCTTCGTAGATGATGGAAAATTTCATCTTCTCTCCTCGCTTTATAGTATGTGCCGCAGTCTATGGCGAAGCCCGCCCGCCGTCATAGTCCAATTGGACTATTGAGCAATTTGATACGAGAAACCGTGTATCGTTGCAATTACTGGCAGCGTTTTGCGGAGAAAATCCGCCGCGATCCGCTTATCCCGGAAATTCGATGCCGTTGCCGGTCACCATCGGCACCACCGTCCACTGGCCTTCGGGTGTCCGCGTCCACCCCGCAGCGGCAAGCGCGCCGCCATCGACATGCAGCGTCGTGCCGGTGACCCAGCCGGCGAGCGGACTGGCGAGGTAAAGCGCCGCTCCGGCGATATCCTCGGGCCGTCCAAAACGGCCGAGCGGTATCCACTTGTCCATATTGGCGCGGTTCTTGGGCGGGATCATATAATCGATCTGCACCTGCGGCGTGTCGGTGGTTTCCGGCGCGACGGCGTTGATGCGGATGCCCGAAGGCGCGAGTTCCAGCGCCAGGCTCTGGGTCAGCCCGGTGACGGCGGCCTTGCCCGCGCCGTAGATCGCGCAATTGGGGATGCCGCGAAACGCCTCGATCGAGGTGATGTTGACGATGCTCGATCCCGGCGCGGCTTCGCGCAGCAGCGGCAGCATCGCGCGGGTCACGCGCACCACCTGACCGAAATTAATGTCCATGATCGAGTCGATCTCATCCTCTTCCAGCGTCTCGAACGGCTTGACCTGGAGGAAATGGCCGACATTGTTGACCAATATGTCGAGCTTGCCGTCCCATTGGCGGATTTGTTCGGCCAGCGCCTTCACCTCCGCGCTTTTGGTGACGTCGCAGCGGACGGCGAGGGCCTGCGGATGAGCGGCGGCGAAATCGGCGCGGAGTTGTTCGTCAACCTCCGCAATCGCCACCTTCGCGCCTGCCTCGGCAAAGGCTTTCGCGCAGGCGAGGCCGATGCCCGCTCCGCCGCCGGTTACAAGGACGCTCTTTCCCGAAAAATCCATGATTGCCTCTCCTTTATCGTGTGACTGTCGCTGTCTGCGCGCTCTGATTATCTGTTACGGCGTCATTTTTGGCGAAAGCCGGTGTCTCGCCTTTCTGCGCGATGCGTCAGAATCGCTGCGACGAGATATTGCCGCCATCCACCACGATCTCGGCGGCGGTGATGTAGCTGGCTTCTTCTGACAGCAGGAAGCGGACGACGCGACCGATTTCTTCAGGCTCGCCGAGCCGGTCGAGCAGGATGCGCCGCTCGAACGTATGCTCTGGCACGGCATCGACCGAAGGCTGCATCATCGGCGTCAGGATCATGCCAGGCGAAACCGAATTGATGCGGATGCCATCATGCGCGAGCCGGTCGGCGAGGGACCGCACGAGGGAGAGCACACCGCCCTTGGCCGCGCTGTAAATCGGGTTGATTCCATTGCCGAGGGTTGCGTTGATCGAGGCAGCGGCGACCATCGCGCCGCCCGGCACGCGCTTCAGATCTTCCAGAAAGGTCTGGAGCAGCAGGACGACCGGGCGCAGATGGACGTTCATGCCACTGTCCCAGCTGTCGAGCGTGATGCCGTCGAGGGAGCCGGTATCGACAATGCCCGCGCAATGGACGAGGCCGCCGATCGAGGGCAGGGCGGCGCGCGTCCGCTCGGCCGCTTGGATGATGGCGGCGGGATCGCGCACATCGACCCCGAAGCCGACGCACAATGTGCCGGTCTCGTCGCTCACAGCCCTGGCTGCCGCCGCTGCCTTTTCCTCATGCAGATCCCAGATGGCGATGGGCCGCCCGACCACGGCGAGCGCGCGGGCCGAGGCAAGGCCCAGACCGGAAGCGCCGCCGGTGATGACCACGCCGGTGGCAGGCAGGGCAAGGCGCGACTGAAGGTCTTGCGTCATTATCGACTCTCCTAATATACCTACATGTCAGTAGGTTTTCTTGATGGCTATCGAGCGGGGAATTTCCTGTCAAGCCGCCGAACCAAAAAGATGCAATCTTGCCAGCCTGCGCCAACTGAGGCAGAGACTATGACCATGTCCACGGAGAGGAGCAAGATGCGCCCCGGCCCGGTCCCCGGCTCCGTGCGCGGCGAAACGCGCGGAGAGATCATGCGGCGGGCGGAGCAGATCTTCGCCAATGTCGGCTATGCCGGCGCGAGCCTCGATATGATCGCGGATGAGGTGGGGATAAGGCGCCCGTCCGTGCTGCATCATTTCGGCTCGAAACGAGAGATTTTCAACCGGGTGGAGCAAGCCATCTTCGAAGAGCTGGGCGACCGCGTCGAGCAAGCGACGGCTGCCTGCGCCGCCCCCTTCGACCGGCTGATGGCGCTACTCTATTGCTGGCTCGATTTCATGACCGCCCGGCCGAGTGCGGCGCGGATCATCATGCGCAACACCAGCGATCCCGCCGCGCGGGCGGGCGATCCTGTCGAATTCGCCGAACGCGTCGTCGTGCAGTTCGAGGCGGTCCTGCTTGAAGGGCAGCGGACGGGCGCTTTTCGCGCCATCGATCCCGCCATGGTTCTGAACCTGCTGGGCGGCGGCATCATGCA
This sequence comes from uncultured Sphingobium sp., assembly GCA_964384275.1. Classification (GTDB taxonomy): domain Bacteria; phylum Pseudomonadota; class Alphaproteobacteria; order Sphingomonadales; family Sphingomonadaceae; genus Sphingobium. The sequence continues at coordinate 4,022 of CAYLKZ010000011.1, forward strand.
TTATGTCTGCAACCCGGATCAACTCGGCGCCGCCCGCCATTATGACAGGACGGATGAGCGCCGCCTTATCGGGTTCCGCGATCTCCTGCGCCGCTCCGCCGCAGCGATGGTGCTCGCCGGGGATTGATCCGGCGCGGCGGGGCAGGACAGCGCAGCGCCGGATCAGGTAGTTCTCATTCGATATCGCGCAGGGCGTTGCGCAATATCTTGCCCGCAGCGTTGCGGGGAAGGGCGTCAAGAAAAGCGATTTTGCGGGGAACCTTGTAATTGGCCATCGTGTCCCGCGCCCATTTGACGATCTCCGCCTCCTCGGCCTGCATCCCGGGACGCAGCACGACGAACGCCTTGCCGACTTCCCCCATGCGCGCATCGGGAATGCCGATGACGGCAGCCGTTTCGATGGCCGGGTGAGCGGCGAGCAGGCTTTCTATCTCGGCGGGGTAGCAGTTGAACCCGCCTGAAATATACATGTCCTTCTTGCGGTCGGTGATGGCGAGATAGCCGCGCGCATCGATCGTGCCGATGTCGCCGGTGTGGAGCCAGCCCGCTGCGTCGATCGCTTCCGCCGTCGCGGCGGGGTCGTCGAGATAGCCCTTCATCACCGAGGGACCGCGCACCCAGAGCTCGCCGGCATGGCCGGAGGGCAGGTCCTGCCCCTGCTCATCGACGCAGCGCACCTCAAGGCCGGGCATGGGATAGCCGCAGCTATGGGCGACAGTCTCGGCATCGTCGCCCTGACAGGTCATCGATATGACGCCGCATTCGGTCATGCCATAGCCGTTGACGATGTTGGACATGCCCAGTTCGCCGCGCATGCGTTCCACCAGCGCGGGCGCGACTGGCGCCGCGCCGGTGACGGCGACGCGCAGCGAGGAGAAGTCGCGCGGCTTGTCGCCCGCCAGCTCCTGCAACAAGGTGAGATAGATGGTCGGCGGGCCGGGCAGGAAGCTGATGCGGTTGACCTCGATCTGGCGGACCATTTCCGCGCCGTCGAACATCGCCATCGGCACGATGGTGGCGCCGCGCGTAAAGCAGTTCACCCACCCCGCCTTGTAGCCGAAGGTGTGGAAGAAAGGGTTGACGATCAGATAACGGTCGCCCTGCCGCAGATCGACGCGCACCGACCAGTCGCCGAAGGTCTGGACGACCTGACGATGGGTGGTGATCGCGCCCTTGGGCCTGCCGGTGGTGCCGGAGGTGAAGATGATGTCGCTGACATCGTCGCCCGACAGGCGGGCGAAGGCTTCGTCCACCGCAGGGTCTTCCCCGCCCTTGCCGCGCGCGACGAAGGCGTCGAACCCGGTGTCGGTGAGGATGAAGTCCTGAAGATCGGGCAGGTCTTCCCCGGCGATCAGCGCGCGATAATCGGTGTCGATGAAATTTTCCGGAGCGAACACCATCTTCACCCGCGCGCGGCGCAGGATATCGGCGGCTTCCTGCCCCTTGAACCGGGTATTGAGCGGGATGATTGCCGCGCCCGCAATCTGTGCGCCGAGCGCCGCGAGGATCCATTCGCGGCAATTGGGCGCCCAGATGGCGATGCGGTCGCCATGGCCGATGCCCGAGGCGAGAAAGGCGGAGGCAGCCGCGCGCGCATCGGCCCAGATGCCGCCGAAGGTCCAGCTCTTCTCGCCTTCGATCAGGCCGGTTTCATCGGGCCAGCGTTCCGCCGCCGCCTTCGCCGCGTGCGGAATGGTTTCCGGCCATGTGCCCATTGTTTCCGTCGCCATTGTTCCCGTCCCCATCATTTCCGTCATGCGCCCGCTTCTTACCCTCTGGCCTCTCTCGGCAATCCGAGCCCGCGCTCGGAAATGATGTTGCGTTGAATCTGGTCGGTGCCGGCATAGATGGTGTCGGACCTGCTCATCAGATACATGGTGGTGAGGCTGGGGAAGCGTTCTTCATTGGCGCCGATTTCGCCTTCCTGCCCCAGCACGTCCATCGCCAGTTCTCCCAGCGCCTTGTGCCATTGCGACCAATAGAGCTTGTAGGTGTAGGCGGCCCCAGAAAGGCTGGCGGCATCCTCGCCTTCGGAGAGCATACGCAGGCCGTTGTAGCGCATGATCTTGAGACCCGCATGGGCATGAGCGATCTTCTGGCGGATGACGGCGTCCTCCGCCTTGCCATTGGCCTTGGCGACGGCGATGATCTCATCCAGCTCGTTGCGGAAATGCATCTGCTGGGCGAGGGTGGAGACGCCGCGCTCAAAGCCGAGTAGTGCCATCGCGACCTTCCAGCCGTCGCCTTCCGCGCCGATCCGGTCGATGGCGAGCGCCTCGGCGCCGTCGAAGAACACCTCCGCGAACTCTGCTTCGCCTGTCATCTGGCGGATGGGGCGCGGCGTGACGCCGGGCTGGTCCATCTTCACCATCAGGAAGGAGAGGCCCTTATTGCCGACGCTGCCCGCTTCGGTGCGCGCGACGACGAAGCACCAGTTGGCGATCATCCCCATCGAGGTCCAGATCTTCTGTCCGTCGATGATATATTTGTCGCCTTCGAGGCGTGCCCTTGTCTTCACATTGGCAAGGTCGGAACCCGCGCCCGGTTCAGAATAGCCCTGACACCAGATCGCGCTGCCATTGGCGATGTCCGGCAGGAAGCGCGCCTTCAGCTCCTCGTTGCCGAGCGCCAGCAGCGTCGGCCCCAGCAGCTCGACGCCGAGATGGCCGACGCGCGGCGGGGCCTTGGCGCGGGCATATTCCTCCGCAAAGACGATCTGCTGCGCGATCGACGCATCGCAGCCGCCCCATTGCTCCGGCCAGCCGATGACGCTCCAGCGCCTGGCGCCGAGCGCGCCTTCCCAGGCGCGGCGTTCCTCGACATTGTCGACCTGGTTGGTCTGGCCGCGAATGGCCTTGAAGGGGCCGGACAGCTGATCGTTCAGCCAGTCGGCCGCCTCCTCGCGAAAGGCCTTGAGTTCAGGGGCGAAGGCGAGCTGCATCAGGCGACCTCGAACAGGCCCGCCGCACCCATGCCGCCCGCGACGCACATGGAAACGACGACATATTTGACGCCCCGGCGCTTGCCCTCAATCAGCGCATGGCCGACGAGGCGCGATCCGGTCATGCCGAACGGATGACCGATGGCGATGCCGCCGCCGTTGACGTTGAGCTTGTCCGGGTCGATGCCCAGCTCGCGCTGGCAATAGATGGCCTGGCTGGCGAACGCTTCGTTGATTTCGAACAGGCCGATATCGTCCAGCTTCAGACCCGCGCGGTCGAGCAGCTTCGGGATGGCGAAGACGGGGCCGATGCCCATTTCATCGGCGCCGCAGCCAGCGACCTGGAAACCGCGATAGATGCCGAGGATCGGCAGCCCTTCCTTCTGGGCGGTGGCGAGATCCATCACCACCTGCGCCGACGCGCCGTCGGAAAGCTGGCTCGCATTGCCCGCCGTCACATGGCGGCCTTCCTTGACGACCTGGCCGTTTTTGAACACCGGCTTCAGTTCGGAAAGCTTTTCATAGGTGGTGCCGGCGCGGATGCCCTCATCCTTCGTCAGCGTCAGCTCTTCCTTGCCGGTCTCGTTGCCTTCCTTGTCGAACAGCGCCTTAGTGACCGTGATCGGGACGATCTCGTCATCGAACTTGCCTGCTTCCTGCGCGGCGGACGCGCGCTGCTGGGACAGGGCGGCGAAGCGGTCCTGATCCTCGCGACTGACGCCGTAGCGCTCGGCGACGATTTCCGCCGTTTCGATCATCGCCATATAGGCGTCGGGGTCCTGCGCCTTGATGAACTCCGACCGGTTGCGGAAGGCGGGATAATGCTTGTCGATGGTGAGCGACACATTCTCGACCCCGCCAGCGACGGCAACGTCGATTTCATTGGCGACGATGCCGCGCGCGGCAAAGGCCAGCGCGTTGAGGCCCGAGGAGCATTTGCGGTCCATCGCGAAGCCGCTGGTGGTATTGGGCAGCACCGATCCATGGACGGTGAGGCGGCCGAGATTATAGCTCTGGGTATTCCACTGGTTGGCGACGCCCAGATAGACGTCGTCGACGCGGGCGGGATCGATCCCGGCGCGCGCGATCGCCGCATTGACGACATGGCAGGACATGAACGGCGCTTCGGTGTCGTTGAAGGCGCCGCGATAGGCCTTGCCGACGCCGGTGCGCGCGGTGGAGATGATGGCTGCTTCACGCATCGGGAAAACCTTTCTTAAAAACCATGCATGTTGTTAGGGCCGAAAAAGGCGCGCATCTCGACGACCTCGTTCGCTTCGTTGAAGCGGAAGGTATCGATAACGTCGATGCGCTGGGGAACGCCCTGATAATTGAGGTTCACGGAAAAGGCGAAAACCGCATAGTCGCTGGCGATGCGGATCGGCCCTTCCAGCTTCAGCTTCGCGCCCGTCTTCATCGATTCCGCGTAAAAGGCACGGATTGCCTCCCGCCCCTTGTGCGGCGGCGTACCCACCGGGTCTTCGCATGTCGCGTTTTCGGCATAGAGCGCGGCGACCTGATCGGCGCTGCCATCGTCGAACGCGGCGACATAGGCGTGGACGGCGGCTTCCATCTTCTTGGGATCAGGCATGGCTCTTACTCCGGAAAATAGCGGCTGATGGTATCGATGATGCAGGCCGGTTTCTCGCTGCCTTCGATCTCGATCGTGACGCGAACGGTGGACTGGATCGCGCCGCCCTTCACCTCCTCGACCTTGACGATCTCGCCGGTGCCGCGAATGCGCGAGCCGACGAGCACGGGGGCGAGGAAGCGGGTCTTGTCCATGCCGACATTGACGCCAGCCGAGAAGCGGCGAACCTCGATCATCTGCGGCAGGAACAGGTTGACGAGCGACAGCGTCAGATAGCCATGGGCGATGGTCGCGCCGAACGGGCCGTCCTTGGCGCGGACCGGATCGACATGAATCCACTGGTGATCCCCGGTGCATTCCGCGAAGGCGTCGATGCGGGCCTGATCGATCGGCAGCCACTCGCTGGCGTCGAGCTGCGTCCCTTCCTTGCCGAGAAGATCGCGCGGAGACTCGAAGATGACCGCCATCGCCTTACGCCCTCTGGCTGGAGCAGGAGATGACTTCGCCTGTCAGATAGGACGACAGCCCGCTGGCGAGGAAGATCATCACATTGGCGACTTCCCACACCTCGGCGGGACGCTTGAACGCTTCCTTCTCGACCAGCTTGTCGAGCGTTTCCTGCGTCGTCACCTTGGCGAGGAAGGGGTGCATCGCAAGGCTGGGCGCGACCGCGTTGATGCGCACGCCCTGCTCGGCCGCCTCGATCGCGGCGCAGCGGGTGAAGGCCATGACGCCCGCCTTGGCGGCGGCATAATGGGCCTGGCCCTTTTGCGCGCGCCAGCCGAGCACCGAGGCGTTGTTGACCATCACGCCGGACTTGTTCGCATACATGTGCGGCAGGAAGGCGCGGGTCATGCGGAACAGGCTGGTCAGCGTCACGTCGAACACGCGGCTCCACTGGTCGTCGGTCATGTCGACGATGTCGACCTCGCCGCCCAGACCGGCATTGTTGATGAGCACGTCCACCCGGCCCAGCGCGGCCAGCGAGGCGTCGCGCAGGCCCTGCACGGCCTCTTCGCTGGTCACGTCGCAAACGAAGGTCGCGGGCCGCTCGACGCCCACTTCCTGGGCGATGCGGTCGGCGGCTTCGTCCAGACGGCGCTCATGGAAATCGCTGATGAGCAGCTTCGCGCCTTCCTCGGCGGCGCGCTTGGCGACGGAAAAGCCGATGCCGGTGCCGGCTGCCGCCGTCACCACCACGGTCTTGCCCTTGAGGAGGCCGCTCGGGGTCGGATAGGGGGGAACGGGAACAGTCGCTTCCATTATGCAAAATCCTTCATTTTGACAGGGGCGGGGGCGTGCTGCGTGCCCGTGTCGAGCAGCAGCGCGGCCAGCGCCTCGCGATGGGTTTCGGGCGAACCGAGCCAGCTTGCGCTGGCCCGGGCGCGCTTGAAATAGAGATGGGCGTGATGTTCCCAGGTGAAGCCGATGCCGCCGTGCAGCTGGATCGCGTCACCGGAAACGGAGCGATAGGCATCCGACACATAGGCGCGGGCGCTGTGGCAGGCCTCGGCCATTTCCTCGCCATTCTCGTCGATGGCGGCGGCGGCATAATAAGCGGCGGAGCGCGAGGCCTCGACCAGCAGCATCATGTCGGCCAGCATATGCTTATAGGCCTGAAAGGAACCGATCAGGCGGCCGAACTGTATGCGCTGCCGGGCGTAATCGACGGTGGCGTCGAGGCTGTATTGCATGCCGCCGGTCTGCTCCGCGGTGAGCAGTCCTGCGCCGATCAGAAAGGTGCGTTCGATCGCCGCTTTAGCGCCGCCCGCCGTGCCGAGTATCTGCTCCGGCGCGATTTCGCAGTCGAAAGAGACGTGCGCAAAGCGCCGGGTGCGGTCGAGCGCGGGCAGCGGTTCGATCGTCAGGCCCGGCGTGTCCGCTTCCAGCGTGACGAGGCTGTCGTCGGCGGTGGCGACGATCAGCAACTCGGCGACATGGGCGAAGGTGACGAAGCCCGCCGTTCCCTTTAGCCGGTTGCCCGACAGCATGGGGCGGTCGGCGGTTCCGGCGAAACAGGCGCGCGTGCCCGACGCCAGCCGGGGAAGGAGCGCGGCCTGCTGGCCCTCATTCCCCGCGGCGAGCACCGCCTGCACGGCCAGCACCGCCGTTTCGAAAAAGGGCACCGGCGCGAGGCACTTGCCCATTTCCTCCAGCACCAGCGCCATTTCCACCGCGCCCAGCCCCAGCCCGCCATGACCTTCGGGCACCATCAGCCCGGCAAAGCCCAGCTCGCCCGAAAGCATCTGCCACAAGGCCTCGTCGAAGCCGGTGGCGCCTTCCACCGCCGCCCGCACCACATCGGGATTGGCGGCGTCGGTCAGAAAGTCGCGCGCGGCTTCCTGAATGGCGCGCTGGTCGTCGCTGAGCGCGAAATCCATCAGGCCGCTCCGTAGACCGGCTTGGCGGGTTCGCGGGTTTCGAGCAGGCGGCGGACGATCGGGTCCAGCTCATCCGCGGTGAAGCGCGCGCCCTTGTCATGGGCGGGGCTGTCGGTCCAGCCCTGCGACAGGAAGATGGTGCCGCCCTTCAGTTCGAACACCTGGCCGGTCACGCCCTTCGATTGCGCGGACACCAGATAGGCGACCAGCGGCGTCATATTCTCCGGCGCGAAGACGTCGAACGCGCCTTCCTGCGTATCCATGTCGAAGGCGCCGGTGTCGGTCATGCGGGTGCGCGCATTGGGGGCGAGCGCATTGGCGGTGATGCCGATGCGCGCCAGTTCCGCCGCCTGCACCAGCGTCAATGCGGCGATGCCGCCCTTAGCCGCCGAATAGGCCGACTGGCCGACCGAGCCCTGAAGCCCCGCACCGCTGGTGGTGTTGATGATGCGCGCATCGACCGGATTGCCCGCCTTGGACTGGGCGCGCCAATATTCGGCGGCGTGGCGGCTGGTGCAGAAATGGCCGCGCAGATGCACACGGATCACCGCGTCCCATTCCTCCGGCGAGCAGGTGAAGAACATGCGGTCACGCACGAAGCCCGCATTGTTGACGACGGCATGCAGCCCGCCGAAGCTGTCGAGCGCCTGTTCGACCATGCGCTTGCCCGCGTCCCAATCGGCGACGTCGTCGGTGTTGGCGACGGCCTCTCCGCCCATGGCGCGGATTTCATCGACCACTTGCTCGGCGGCGCCCTTGGTCAGCCCGGCCTCGCCATGGGTGCCGACACCCAGATCATTGACCACGACCTTGCAGCCCTCGGCGGCGAGGCCCAGCGCATAAGCTTTGCCGAGGCCATTGCCAGCCCCGGTCACGATCGCAACACGTCCTTCGCAGATACCCACTATTCTTGCTCCTTCAATGCCATGCCGTTCATTAGGAAACCGGGATCAGCAGATGCTGACTCACGTCTCCGATGAAATCGAGCAGGGAATAATCGCGTTCGGAAAAATGCCATTGCCCGTCGATCCGGACGAAGGCGTCATGATAGCGGCCCGCGCAGATCGGCTGCAAAGGCAGATCCGGCGTCGCCTGAATCACGGTATAATAGGACCGGCAGGTCGCGGTACCCGCCGCTTCATCCACTTCCACTATGGGATTGGTGATGAGATGCCTGGTGCGCGGGGTGCCGCAAGGGTAAATCCGCACATGCGCGCGCCAGAGCGCCAGCATGGGCGCCGATCCCTCCACAACCTCTCCGCCGGTGCGGATGCGTGCGTGGTCGAACAGGGCGGCGACCTTTTCCAGTTCGCCCGCATCCATCAGCTCGGCATAAAGATAAAGCAGGTTGGTGATGGCGACGGCGCTGTTCATGCTTTTCCCTCCAGTTCGGCGGCACGGCGCTCGCGCGCCTCCGCATTGGGTCCGGACAGCCGCACCGCGATGGCTTCCGATGCGCTGCGTTGCGCCTCCCGGCCGGCATCCGCCTTCCGCAGCGGCTCCGCTTCCACCAGTTCGGTGAGCGCCGCGCGCGCGAGCTTCTGATATTCGCCCTCGCCATTGTTGCGCCATGTCACCTGATGCGGCTCGAAGCTTTTTATCACCTTGGCCGGATTGCCCGCGACGAGGCTGCGCGGCGGGGTTTCCGTCTCCGATTTGACGAGCGCGAGCGCGGCGACCAGATTCTCCGCGCCGATGATCGCATTGTCGAGAACCACCGCGTTCATGCCGACAAGCGCGTTCTCGCCGATCTCGCAGCCATGGATGATCGCTCCATGGGCGATGGTCGCGCCGCGCCGGATGATCGTGTCGCGCAGCTGGTTGGCGTGGACGGTCACATTATCCTGAATGCTGCTGTCGCCCTCGACCACGATTCGCCCGAAATCGCCGCGCAGCGACGCGCCCGGCCCGATGAAGCAGCCGGGTCCGACGAACACATCCCCGATCAGCGATGCCAGCGGATGGACGTAGCTGGCCGGATCGACCACGGGAATGATCCCCTGATAGGCATAGCAGGGCATGACTTCCCGCGCTCCGTCGCTTACAGCCGTTCGATGATGGTGACGTTGGCCTGCCCGCCGCCCTCGCACATGGTCTGAAGACCATAGCGGCCGCCGGTGCGTTCGAGCGCGCCCAGCAGGGTGGTCATGAGGCGAGCGCCGGTCGCGCCGATCGGGTGGCCGAGCGCGATCGCGCCGCCCTGCACATTGACCTTCTCATGCGGGATGTCGAGTTCCTTCATCCACGCCATGGTGACGCTGGCAAAGGCCTCGTTGCATTCGAAGAGGTCGATGTCGCTGATGCTCATCCCGGCCTTCTTCAGCGCATATTGGGTCGCCGGGATCGGGCCGGTCAGCATCCACACCGGATTGGCGGCGCGCACCGAAATATGGTGGATGCGCGCGCGGGGGGTGAGGCCATGCTCCTTCACCGCGCGTTCGCTGGCGATCAGCATCGCGGCCGAGGCATCGCAATTCTGGCTCGCGACGCCGGCGGTGATGACGCCGCCCTCGCGCACCGGGTTGAGGCCGGCCAGCCCTTCGAGCGTCGTCGTGGGGCGGATGGTCTCATCGCGCGCAAGCCCTTCGAGGGCCACGACTTCCTTGTCGAACCAGCCCGCATCCCAGGCGGCCTGTGCGCGCTGGTGCGAGGTGAGGGCGAATTGCTCCATCGCCGCGCGGGTGATGCCCCATTTGTCAGCGATCATCTCCGCCGAGCGGATCTGGTTCACTTCCTCATCGCCATAGCGCGCGTCCCAACCTTTCGAGCCGAGGAACGGGCTGTCGAAGCCATAGGGCTGGCCCGCGAACATCGCGGCGGAAATGGGGATTGCGTTCATCGCCTGGCTGCCGCCCGCGACAACGAAATCCTGCGTGCCGCTCATCACGCCCTGCGCGGCGAAATGCACCGCCTGCTGGCTGGAGCCGCACTGGCGGTCGATGGTGACGCCGGGGACTTCCTCGGGCAGGCCCGCGACCAGCCACGCGGTGCGGCCGATATCGCCCGCCTGCGGACCGATGGTATCGCAGCAGCCCCAGACCACGTCATCGACCAGCGTGGGATCGATGCCGGTGCGCTTCACCAGCTCGCGGATCGGATGGGCGCCGAGATCGGCGGGATGGACCGCGGCGAGGCTGCCCTTCTTGCGGCCGATTGGGCTGCGGACGGCATCGATGATATAGGCTTCAGGCATGTTCGGTCTCGCGAATATTGGTGTCTCGGGCGAAGGTCTGGTCCGGGCCGTTGGGCTGGGTGAACAGTCGCTTGGCGATGCGGGCGCGGTGGAAGGCGGGCGTGCCCCAGCTCTGGGTCAGGGCCAGCGCGCGCTTCAGGAACAGGTGGACATCGACTTCCCAGCTATAGCCCATTGCGCCATGCACCTGGATCGAGGCGCGGGCGGCCTTGTCTGCGGCCTCCAGCGCGACGATCTTCGCATGGCTGACGCGGGCGCGGCTATGCACGTCCTGCTCGCCGATATCGGCGGCGGCGGCCATAACCACCGGCTGCGCGAACTCGATCGCCACCTGCGCGGTGGCGAGATGATGCTTCACCGCCTGATAGCTGCCGATGGGCTTGCCGAATTGCTGGCGTTCCCTGGCATAATCGACGGCGAGATCGACCGAGCGCTGCGCAAGGCCAAGACCCATCGCCGCGCTGAACAGCGCCGCGCGATCGAGCGCGAGATCCCAGTCGCCTTTGCCCAGCCGGGTGGCCTTCGCGGCATCCCATTCCACGCGGAACAGGCGGCGCAGCGGGTCGATGGTGGGGACGGGCGTCAGCGTCACCTGATCGGGCGTCGCGACGTAGGTTTCGCCATCCTGTTGCAGCAGGATCGCCGCCGCGCGGTCGGCAAAGGCGACGACCGGATTGGCCGGATGGGCAATCGCGATGGTCGCGGCGGGATCGGCCAGCGCGGGATGATCGGGCGCGAGGGCGGCGAGCATCGGCGCAGCCACGCCCGCGCTCTCAACCAGCGGCTCAGGCAGCGCGACATAGCCGGCTTCCCGGGCGATCAGCGCGAAATCGACTTCGGAAAGGCCGAGGCCGCCCGCATTTTCGGGCAGCAGCACGAGGGGAAGGCCGGTCTCGACGATGGCATTCCAGCGCGCATCGTCCCACGCGACGTCCGCTTCCATCATCTTGCGCCAGTGATCGGCGGTGCAGCTGTCGGCGAAGAGGGTCCGTGCCGTCTCCGCGAACATCAACTGTTCATCGTTCAGGGTGAAGTCCATGGATTTCCTCCCCTTCAGCGAGGCAGGCCGAGCATGCGCTCGGCAATGATGTTGCGCTGGATCTCGTTCGACCCGGCATAGATCGGCCCGGCGAGCGAGAAGATGTAATCGTCCAGCCAGTCATGCGCGCCCGGCGGGGGCAGCAGCTCGGCCTCCGGCCCCAGAATCGCAAGCGCGGTCTGGTGCAGGTGGATGTCGAGTTCCGACCAGAAAATCTTGTTGGTGCTCGCCTCCGGCCCGATTTTCGCGCCTGCGATCAGGCGCGAGGCGGTCTGGTAGATGGAGAGCGAATAGGCTTCCGCGTTCATATGGGCGCGGATCAC
>CAYLKZ010000011.1:15589-48698 GCA_964384275.1 uncultured Sphingobium sp.
AGGCTCATCCCCTTGTGCCGTTCGGAGCCCGGCTCGCGGAACAGGCCGAAGGCCCAGTCGGCGAACACCGCGCGGCTCGACCAGATTTTGTGGCCGTTGAGAATATAATCGTCGCCGTCCCGCGTCGCCGTTCCGCGCACCCCGGCAAGGTCGCTGCCCGCCTGCGGTTCGGACCAGGCCTGCGCCCAGATTTCCTCGCCCGACGCCATCGGCGGCAGGAAGCGTTGCTTCTGCTCATGAGTGCCGAATTCGATGAGGGTCGGCCCGAGCAGGAAAATGCCGTTCTGACCCACGCGACCGGGCGCTCCTGCCCGCGCATATTCCTCTTCGAAGATCAGCCACTGGATCAGGTCGAGACCGCGCCCGCCATATTCCTTGGGCCATGTCACCATGCCCCAGTCGCCGGTCTTGAGCGTGGCTTCCCAGCGGCGATGCGCTTCGAAGCCTTCGCGGGTTGCGTCGAAATGTTCCAGCGGCTCCGTCGGCACATGCGCGGCGAGCCATTCGCGCACCTGCGCGCGAAACGCTTGCTGTTCGGGAGTGTAACTCAGGTCCATCAGAATTTCGCCGCCTTGCCGGTTTCGACGAAGGCATCGCGCGCCTTCTGGCTGTCTTCATGCATGTACATTTCGAGCGTGAAGCCCTGTTCCCAGCGATAGCCGCGATCGACATCGCGCGCTTCGAGGCCGTTGAGCGCTTCCTTCGCGATCACCAGCGCCTTGCGCGATTTGGACGCGACGACCGCGCAGAAGGCACGGGCTTCGCTTTCGAGATCGGCGCGGGGCACGACCTTCTCGACCCCGCCCAGACGATAGGCTTCCTGCGCGGGGATGTTGCCGCCGGTGAAGAAGGCCGCGCGGACCTTGTGCAGCGGGAGCATGCGCGACATGTGGCTCGCCCCGCCCATCGCCCCGCGATCGACCTCGGGCAGCGAGAAAAAGGCATCGTCCGCCGCGATGATCGTGTCCGATGCGCCGCAAATGCCGATGCCGCCGCCGATCACGAACTTATGGACCGCGACCACGACCGGGATCTCCGCCTCGCGGATCGCCTTGAACGTCAGGTAATTGCCCCGGTTGAGCAGCGTGATGCGCTCGGGATGGGCCTGCATCTCCTTGATGTCGACGCCGCCGCAAAAGCCGCGCCCTTCCGCGCGGATCAGGATGCAGTTGACCTCGGGATTGCGCGCGGCTTCGCTGATGATCGCGGGCAGGCTGTTCCAGGTCGCGCTGTCGAATGCGTTGACCGGCGGAACGTCGAAGACGATCTCGGCGATTCTGTCCTTGATCGTGGTGGTAATGCCCATTTCTATCCTCCCCTTAAGCCGCAGACGCTGCTTCGCGCCCCAGAGCGGCCAGCGCGTCGAGGCGCGCATGCGCCTCCGCGACGATACGATCGACCAGTTGCTCACAGGTCGGCACTTCGCTGATGCGTCCGCCGACCACGCCGGTCGCCATCACGCCATGTTCGATATCGCCATCGACCACGGCCTTCTGGATCAGCATCGGCATGGTTGCGGCCATCATCGCCTGCTTCAGCGGCATCGCCCCATGAGCGGTCATGCCGCGCGCCGACTTGATGAGGCTGAGCCAGCTTGCGCCGCTCTGCTTCTTCATCGCCGCGCTCGCCTCGATCGCGCGCAGCCACATGGACAGTTTCCCGGACTTTTCGATCCGGTCCATCAGGCGGGTGCGGATCATCCGCTGCGGGATGCCGTCGAGCTTGGTCGTGACAATGATGCGATCGGTGTTCGCCTTCAGATACTCGGCCTTGGCGGCGTCAGGCACCGGGCTTTCCTGCGTCAGCAGGAAGCGGGTGCCCATCGCGATGCCAACCGCGCCATAGGCGAGCGCCGCGACAAGGCCGCGCCCGTCGGCAAAGCCGCCGCTGGCGATCACCGGCACTTTGACCGCGTCGAGCACCTGCGGCAGCAGCACGGTCGTCGGGACGGAGCCGGTATGCCCGCCGCCTTCGCCGCCCTGCACGCTCACCATGTCGACGCCGAGTTCGACCATCTTCTGCGCATGCTTGACCGCGCCAACGGTCGGCACGCAGAGGATGCCGGCATCCTTGAAACGGCCGATCATCTTCGCATTGGGGCCGCGGCCGAAGCTCACCGCCCGCACCTGATCGCTATTGGCGAGGATCAGCTCGACGATCTGCTCCGCGCCGGGCTGGAACATATGGAAATTGACGCCGAAAGGGCGGTCGGTGCCGCGCCGCACCTGAAGGATTTTCTCTCGCGCCTCGTCGGGCGTCATCACCGCCGCGCCCAGGAAGCCGAAGGCCCCGGCGTTGCAGCTGCCGATCACCAGCGACGGCTCGGCAACCCAGCCCATCGCGGTCTGGATGATCGGCCAGCGGCAGCCCAGCCGCTCGGTCATGATAGTGTGCAGGGGCTCGCCCATCAGCCTTCGCCTTCCGATTTCTGGCCAGCTTGCTCTTTGTTCGCCGCTGCCATGGATTTGGCATCCATGCCGCCCAGCGAGTTGTTCGACGTGAGGTCGCTTTGCGCATGGGCGAAATGATGCATGTGGAACGCCGCATCCATCGCGGTGCGCTTGCCGCGCAGATCCTCGACATGATTGAGCGCCTGCTTGGTCAGCCAGTTGCCGAGGCGCGGGCGGGTCGCCAGCTCATCGGCCCATTTTTTGACGTCGGCGAGCAGGTTCTCGCGCGTCGAGAGGCGGTTGACCATGCCGAAATTATAGGCGCGCTCGGCCGAAAGCCGCTCGCCCAGCAGGATGAATTCCTTGGCGACGCGCGGCGGCAACTCAAAGCCATGCGCGAAATATTCGACGCCGGGGATGCCCATGCGGTTCACCGGGTCCTGGAAGAAGGCGTCGTCCGTCGCGACAATGAGGTCGCAGACCCATGCCAGCATGAGGCCGCCCGCAACGCAGGCGCCCTGCACGGCGGCGATGGTGGGCTTCGGGATGTCGCGCCAGCGGCGGCACATGCCGAGATAGACTTCCTGCTCGCGGGTGTAGAGGAATTCCGCCGCCGGTTTGTTGACATGATCTGCCAGCAGCAGCTTGCGGTCCCAACTCTTGGCGACATCGCGCCCCGGGGTGCCGATATCGTGTCCGGCGGAGAAGTGCTTGCCTTCCCCGCGCAGCACGATCACGCGGATTGAGTCGTCATTGACCGCCTGCTGGAACGCCGCATCCAGCGCATAGGTCATCTGGCTGTTCTGGGCGTTGTTGAACTGGGGCCGATTCATGATGACATGGGCGACGGCCCCGTCCACTTCATAGCGGACGGGTTCGTCGGTTTCATACACGATGTTGGCGGCGCGCGGCTCGACCAGACGGTCAAGATCGCTCATTATCCCCTCCTTGCAGGCGGATTATCCTTGATAACCCCGGCGCGGATATTGTGGGGATCCATCTGCGCGATGATTGCCAGCGCTTCCGCGTCGGGCATCGGCGTTTCGACAATGTCGCCCTGTTCGAGCTCGAAGCCGGTCGCGGCCTGCACCTCCTCGAACGTGACGCCCGGATGCAGCGAAATGACGCGGATCGCGTTATCCTTGCCGCCGAAGTCCATCACGCACAGATTGGTGACGATGCGACGAAGGTCGACACCCGAGTAATTGCCGCCCGCAATGCGCTTGGCCGGATTGTAGCCGACGCCCGACACCATATCGACTTCGCCCGGCACAAAAGTGCGCGCACTATGGGCAGGGAAGAAGAAGCTGTTGATATGATAGATGGTATTGCCCGGAAAACCGCGCACACCAAGCATTTGCGTCTTGGGCTTGTCGTATGTGCCACCCAGATAGGACAGGTTGATCTGACCGAAGCGGTCGAGCTGGGTGGGCGTGACCATCGCATGACGGCGGCCAGTCCATACCGCGCTGTCGAAGAAGCGCGAGAAGGGCAGATAGCCGGCGACCTTGCGATCGTTATAGCCGCGCGGGCCGAGTGGCACCGGCTGTTCGACCAGATAGGCTTCGCCATCGGTCATCATCAGTTCCGGGGTGTGCGTCAGCTTGGCAAGGCTGGCCGCGAGACGCGGTACAGGGCCTACGCCGGTGGCGATGATCTCGCCATTGCCGCGAAACGCCTCGGAACAGGCGAAAATGCAGAGTTCTGCAAGAGTAATGTCAGTCATCAGAATATCGGGAGCGGAAGAGCCGCCACCGCCTCCTTTCCGCCAATGCTTTCCAGATAGGCTTCTTCGCTCGCGCCGACGAAGCGGTCGGCGACGGCCGCCCAATCGCCGGGATCCTTCGCGGAGTCGCAATAGGCCTTGAACGCCTTCATGTCCCAACCATAGGCCGGGGGCATGGAGCTGGGATGCGCGCCGCCGGGCATGTGGGCCACGCCGGTGACGAAGCAACGCTCGAAGACATTATGGTGCACGTCTTCGGGATAATGGTCTTCCATGCGGTCGACCAGTTCCTCACAGGAAACATAGGTTTTTCCGGCCGCTTTCGCGAACCATTCGTCGTAATAGCTGTCGGCGCCCAGAAGCTGGACGTTGCCGCGCCAGTCGCTGCGATTGGCGTGGATCAGCGCCACGTCCAGTTTCAGCGCGGGCATCGCCACCAGCGTCTCGCCATCTTCATAAGGCGACTGCACGGTCTTGAGACCGCCCAGTTCAGCGAGATCGGTGCCGAGGCCGACGCGGGTGGGGAGGAAGGGCAGGCCGAAAGCCGCTGCCTTGAGACCCCACTGGAGCATGCCTTCGTCCAGTTCCAGCACGTTGAGCGTGCCGCTTTCACGGGCTTTGCGGAACCAGGGCTCGAGCGGGATCGCGTCGAGCGATACGAAGGCGAAGATCAGTTTCTTGACCTTTCCCGCCGCGCACAGCATGCCGACATCGGCACCGCCAAAGGCAACGATGGTAAGATCCTTGAGATCGGAGCGCAGTATCTCGCGCACCAGCGCCATCGGCTTGCGCCGCGGGCCCCAGCCACCGATCCCGATGGTCATGCCGTCGCTCAGGCTCTCAACGATCGCCTTCGCCGACATCCGCTTATCCAGAGTCTTTGTCGTCATCTCACTCACTTTCATGGGCCCATTTGTGGCCCCAATCGCTTACCGACATACTGGTGGTCGGCACCCACGTCGCGGGGTCGATCACCAGGCCGTTCCACCCATATTCAAGGTCGAAGCCGCTGGGCGTCCGGATGTAGAAAGAGGTCATCTTGTCGTTCACATGGCGGCCCAGCGTCGCCGACAACTGCCATTTTCCCTTGCTCTTCAGCACCCGGTCATAAGTCCGGCCTACATCCTCCAGCGCGGCCACTTCCAGCATCATGTGGACGGCCCCGTTGGGATTTTCCGGCATCTGCCCCAGCGCAAGGCTGTGGTGACGGGAATTGCAGTGGAGGAATGCGAAGCCGATGCCCGCATCGTCGGGACCGCCGCCCGCCAGATAGAAACGGCCGAGATCGGTGTCGCCAAAACCCATCACCTTCTTGTAGAAGTCGTGGGTTTCCTCGAAATTGGGGGCGGTCAGAACGATGTGGCCCATGCCCATGTCGCCATTGTCGCCGGTCACGAAGCCGGAGATGCCGACCGGCGAGACAAAGGGCGCATAGTCGACGAAGCGGCCGTAATAGATTTCCATCGGATTGCCCGCCGGGTCGGACGAGCGCGCCAGCTCATAAACCTTGCGCCCGCGCGCTTCCATCACGTCCGCGCGCTCGACGGGCCGGCCTGCCGCTGCGAGATTGGCGAGGACCGATTCGAAATCCTCCCGACTCGCGCATTCCCAGCCCGGCGCAATCAGCGCATCATGATCGGCTTTCTGGACCCAGAGGCGGAAGGGGCGGTCGTCCATGCGGAGCCAGAGGACATCGTCCCGCTCTGAAGGGCCTTCCATCAGTCCCGCCACATTGCAGCCGAAGTCGCGCCACGCGTCCAGATCCCGTGAGCCGATAATCAGATAGCCCAGCGATGTTATTGCCATTTCTTGCCGCCTCGCTCTCTCTTCATTTTTCTTCAGGAGCCATTGTCGCTACTCGCTGCCGAGGTGACACTATGCTACGCATGTCGCGCTGTGCAAGCGATGTCGCGCTGCATATTTCATGCCTCGCCAGCCAATTTCCCACGAGACAATGGCAATTCGTTCAGGAATCGACTATAAGCATCGAGCAGAATGTGCAAGCCCTCTTTTTCTTGACGTTTTGCGTAATAACAAATTATATGAGCTACGCATATGGCAATTTTAGCTCATGAAGCTTAGTGGAGGTGGAGATGACCGGCGCAGCAGCAAGCAGCACGGCGGGACAGTATGAAGAGGGGGTTCCCTCGCCCGAAACCCTGATCGAACGCGCGCGCGCGATGATTCCCGCGCTGCGGGAGCGCGCACGCGCCTGTACGATCGGTCATAATGTGCCAGCCGAAAGCGTCGAGGAGATGCGTCAGGCCGGTTTCTTCCGCATTCTTCAGCCCAGGCGCTGGGGCGGCTATGAAATGCACCCCAATGTATTCTTCGAAGTGCAGAAGGCGCTCGCCGAGGGCTGCATGTCGACGGGCTGGATCTACGGCGTGCTCGGCTGCCACCCCTATGAGCTGGCGCTCTTCCACGACGAGGCGCAGCGCGAAGTGTGGGGCGACAATCCCGACATGCTGGTGTCCTCCACCTATCAGCCGGTCGGCAAGGTCGAGAAGGTTGAAGGCGGCTTCTACCTTTCGGGCCGCTGGGGCTTTTCTTCCGGTTCCACCCATTGCGGCTGGGTGCTGCTCGGTGCGATCAATTTCGACACCGATGGCGGTCCGCCGGACATGCGCACCTTCCTGCTTCCCCGCTCCGATTATCAGGTGATCGAGGGTACCTGGGACACCTTTGGCTTGCAGGGCACCGGCAGCTTCGACATCGTTGTCGAGCGCGTGTTCGTGCCGGAGCATCGCACCCATCGGGCTGCGGATGGCTTCGCCTGCACCAATCCGGGGCAGAAGGAAAATGACGGCCCGCTCTATCGCCTGCCCTGGGCGCAGATCTTCATGCGCTCGGTGTCCACCTCCGCCTTTGGCGGCACGCGTCATGCGATTTCGGCGGCGCTGGAGATCATGCAGAGCCGCGTTTCGACCAACACCGGCAAGGCGTCCAAGGCTGACCCGTTCCTGCATGCGGCCATCGCGCGGGCGATCGCCGAATGCAATGAAATGGAGATGACCCAGCGCGCCACCTTCGACGAGATGATGGGCTATGCCGAGCGCGGCGAGCCGGTGCCCATGGACCGGCGCGGCATCTTCGCCTATCAATCGGCCAGCGTCGTGCGCCGCATGGCGGAGCTTGTCGATGGCATGGTGAAGCTGCTCGGCGGGCGCGCCATCTATATGTCCAGCCCGATCGTGCAGCCCTGGCTGGACCTTCAGGCGGCCCGCGCGCATGTCGCCAACGATCCGGCGAACCGCACCAGCGATCTCATCGGCACGATGCAGGGCGAGCAGCCCGGCTTCACCTTCGTCTAAGGGGCGCAAGATCATGGCATATGATATCAGCAGCAAGACCCATCGGGTTTCCGGCGACCATGACATCGTGGTGGCCGAAGCGGGCAGCGGTCCGGCCGTCGTGTTCATTCACGGCAGCGGTCCCGGCGCCTCGGGCCAGTCCAATTTCCGGCAGAATGTGAAGGCCTTTGTCGATGGCGGGTTCCGGGTGATCCTGCCCGACCTCATCGGCTATGGCGCTTCGTCCAAGCCGGAGGACATAGACTATACGCTCCAGCTCTTCACCGACACGCTTTACGAGGCGCTGATCGCCCATGGCATCGACAAGGCAGTGCTGGTCGGCAATTCGCTGGGAGGCGGCATCGCCATCCAGATGGCGCTCGATCACCCCGAATTTGTCGATCGCCTGATCCTGATGGCGCCCGGCTGCATCGAGGAGCGCGAGGAATATTTCAAGATGCCGGGCATCGCCGGCATGGTCAGTTCCTTCGGCGGGCCGGATTTCAATGAGGAGGAGCAGCGCCGCCTCATCACCAATCTGGTATACGATCCGGTGCATGTGACCGACGCGCTGGTCAAGGAACGCTTCGCCGTAGCCAGAACGCAGCCCAAGGATGTGATCGTGCGCATGCGCACGCCCAACCTGCAGCCGCGCCTGAGCGAGCTCAAGGCCATGCCGATCCTCCTCTTCTGGGGCTTCAATGAGCGGTTCATGCCGCTGACCGGCATCAACTACTTCTTCGATTCCTGCGAAGACGTTCGCTGCGTCACCTTCAACAAGGTTGGCCATTGGGTGCAGGTCGAGCGGGCCGAAGAGTTCAACCGCTATTCGGTGGCGTTTCTCAATGGCGAGTAGCGCGCCCGCCGTTTCCTTTGGGGAAGCCGACGTTTCCGCCGGCTTTCGCGGCGCGATGCGGCGCCTTGCCTCGGGCGTGGCGATCCTCGTCGCGCAGGGCGAGGAAGCGCCGGTCGGCATGGCGGCGACGTCCATCACCTCGTTGACGATGGACCCGCCCGCCGTGCTGATATGCGTCAACCAGTCGGCGGGCATCCATCCATTGCTCTCACCGGGAACGCCCGTCAGCATCAATCTCCTCTCCCGCCACCAGCAAGAGGTGTCGGCGGCCTTTGGCGGCGCCGTCCCGCGCGAAAAGCGGTTCGAGGTCGGGCAGTGGACGCGCGATGCGCGGAACCTGCCGATTCTGGACGAGGCGCAGGCCAATCTTTCCTGTACTATCGACAGCATCACGCCGTTCGGGACTCATGGTATCGTCATCGCGCGCGTGGAAGCGGTGCGGCTTAGCGAGGGCGTCGATCCCCTCATCTATCAGGATGGAGCCTATTTGTGAGCGAAGCGGTTGAAACAAGCCTCAATGACCGGCTGGCGGAGGAGCTTTATCAGGCGCTGCGCGAAGGGCGCACCGTCGCGCCGCTGATCGGCCGTCATCCCGAGCTGACCGTCGATGATGCCTATGCGATCTCGCTGGGCGCGCTCGAACGCCGCAAGGCCGATGGCGAGCGGGTGATCGGCAAAAAGATCGGCGTCACCTCCAAGGCTGTGCAGGACATGCTGGGTGTGCATCAGCCCGATTTCGGCTTCCTGACCGACCGCATGTTTGTGGAAGGCGATATCGATGTCGCCGCCAACGGCCTGATCCAGCCGCGCGCGGAGGCCGAAATCGGCTTCATCCTGAAGGACAGCCTCAAGGGGCCGGGCGTCACGGCCGAGCAGGTGATCGCCGCGACAGAAGCGATCGTCCCCTGTTTTGAGATCGTCGACAGCCGCATTCAGGACTGGAAGATCGGCATTGTCGATACGGTGGCCGATAATGCGTCCTGCGGCGTCTATGTGCTGGGTGAGGCGCGGGCTGATCCGCGCGATCACGACCTTCCCAATCTGCATGTCACCGTCACCAAAAATGGCCAGCCGCTCTCGGAAGGCTATGGCCATGCGGTGCAGGGCTCGCCCGCCGAGGCCGTCGCGTGGCTTGCCAATACGCTGGGCGCCTATGGCGTCACGCTGGACGCTGGCGACGTGATTCTGTCGGGAAGCCTGGTGCCGCTCGAAAATGCGGTTGCCGGGGATGTTTTTGAAATGCAGCTGCATGGCGTTGGCGCCTGCATCGCACGGTTCGTCTAAGGAGGACATATGACTGGCAAGGTCAAGGCAGCGATCATCGGCTCGGGCAATATCGGCACCGATCTCATGATCAAGATGGTCAAATATCCGCAGAATATGGAGCTGGCGGTAGTCGTCGGCATCGACGAGAAGTCCGAAGGGCTCGCCATGGCGCGGGAACGCGGCGTCGCGACCACGCATGAAGGCCTCGACGGCCTGCGCGCCATGCCCGATTACAAGGACATCGGCATCGTTTTCGACGCGACCTCCGCTTATGCGCATAAGGTCCATGACGAAGCGCTGCGCGCCGACGGCAAGCAGGTGGTGGACCTCACCCCCGCCGCCATCGGGCCGTTCACGATACCGCCGGTCAATATGGAAGAAAACCTCGCTGCCGGAAACGTCAACATGGTGACGTGCGGCGGACAGGCGACGATCCCGATGGTCGCGGCCGTCAGCCAGGTGGCGAAGGTCCATTATGCCGAGATCGTCGCGTCGGTCTCCTCGCGTTCGGCAGGCCCGGGCACCCGCGCCAATATTGACGAGTTCACCCGCACCACCGCCAACGCCATCGAAAAGGTCGGCGGCGCGGAGCAGGGCAAGGCGATCATCATCCTCAACCCCGCCGAACCGCCGATGATGATGCGCGACACCGTCTTCACCCTTTCCGAAGGGGCGGATGAAGAGACGATCCGCGCTTCGGTCGAGGCGATGGTGAAGAAGGTGCAGGCCTATGTGCCCGGCTACCGTCTGAAGCAGGAAGTGCAGTTCGAGCGCTTCGGCGACAACAACAAGCTGAAGATCCCCGGCCGCGGCGAGTTCACCGGCATCAAGACGATGATCCTGCTCGAAGTGGAAGGCGCAGGCGATTACCTGCCCAGCTATTCCGGCAATCTCGATATCATGACCGCTGCCGCCAAGGCGACCGGCGAACTGCTGGCGAAGCGGATTCTCGAAGGAAAGAAGGTGACAGCATGAGCGCGAAGTTCAACGTCGAGGCGGGCGACAAGCTCTACATTCAGGACGTCACGCTGCGCGACGGCATGCACGCCATCCGCCACATGTATGGCATCGACCATGTGAAGTCGATCGCCAAGGCCCTCGATGACGCGGGCGTCGATGCGATCGAGGTCGCCCATGGCGACGGCCTCAGCGGCGCCAGCTTCAACTACGGTTTCGGTGCCCATACCGATTGGGAATGGCTGGAAGCGGTCGCTTCGGTGCTGACCAGGTCGGTGCTTACCACCCTCATCCTGCCGGGCGTCGGCACGGTCGAGGAACTGAAGCGCGCCTATGATATCGGTGTGCGTTCGGTCCGCGTCGCGACCCATTGCACCGAGGCCGACGTCAGCAAGCAGCATATCGGCATCGCCCGTGATCTCGGCATGGATGTGGCCGGCTTCCTGATGATGAGCCACATGATCGAGCCGGAAGTGCTCGCGCAGCAGGCCCTGCTGATGGAAAGCTATGGCGCGCAGTGCGTCTATGTGACCGACAGCGGCGGCGCGCTCGACATGGACGGGGTGAAGGCGCGGCTGGAGGCCTATGACCGTGTGCTGAAGCCCGAGACGGAGCGCGGCATCCACGCCCACCACAACCTCTCGCTCGGCGTCGCCAATTCGATCGTCGCGGCGCAGGGCGGCGCGGTGCGTATCGATGCCAGCCTCACCGGCATGGGCGCGGGCGCGGGCAACGCGCCGCTCGAAGTGTTCATCGCCGCCGCCGACCGCAAGGGCTGGAACCATGGCTGCGACGTGATGGCGCTGATGGATGCGGCAGAGGATCTCGTGCGTCCGCTTCAGGATCGTCCGGTTCGCGTCGATCGCGAGACGCTGGCGCTCGGTTATGCGGGTGTCTATTCCAGCTTCCTGCGCCATGCGGAGAAGGCGGCCGATAATTACGGCCTCGATACTCGCGCGATCCTGGTCGAACTGGGCCGCCGCAAGATGGTCGGCGGGCAGGAGGACATGATCGTCGACGTGGCGCTCGACATGCTGAAGGAGCGCGATAGCGCGGCCTGACGCCTGCTCATGCAGCTGTCACTCGATCATATTAGTGTCACCGATGCCACCCCGGCGCGGCTCGCCCGATTGGCCGCCGCGACGGGGTGCACCGGCATCTGCCCCTTCCTCCATTCGATGGAGGTGCTTCCCGCGATGCCGCCTTACGATCTCGTCACCGATCTTGCGGAGCGCCGCGATACCCGCGCGCTGCTCGACGATCTGGGGCTGACGGTCGATCTCGTTTATCCCTTCACGCTGGCCGGGCGCACTCTTGTCGCCGATTTCGAACCCGCACTCGAAGCCGCCGCTTATCTGGGCGCGCCGCTCGCCACCATTCTCTGTTATGATCGCGACCCTGTGCGCCGCGTGGATAATCTCGCGGCCCTGGCGCGGCTCGCGGCACCCTATGGCATAGAGCTGGCGATCGAATTTTATCCGCCTTCGCAGATCCGCACCCTTGCAGAGACGCTTGCTACCATCGACGCGACCGGCAGTGACAGGATCGGCGTGGTCCTCGATATGCTGCATGTGATGCGGGGTGGCGCGCTGGTGGAAAGCCTGCCGCTGATGGGCGATCCCCGTATCCGCATCGTTCAGCTCGCCGATGGTCCGGCGGAGATGGCGGCGGATCGGATCGAATGGGAGGCGGGACTCCAGCGTCTGCTTCCCGGCGAAGGGGCATTCGATTGGCAGGCGCTGCTTGCGCCGCTGCCTGCCGGGGCGCTGTTCAGTGTCGAGGTGCCCCGGCAGGACGCCATCGACGGGGGGATGCCCGCACCGGAGCGCGCCCGACAGGCGGTGGAGGCCGCCCGAGCCGTGCTGCAAAATAAAACTGATGGAAACAACGAATAGGAGAAGTTCTGAAATGCGTGATCTGGTCGATCCCAGCCTGTTGCCGGGGCTGGATGTCATGCCCGCCCTCGATCTGACCGACGAAAGTCTGCCCGCGATCCGCGAAGGCATGACGCAGATGTCGGCGATGATGCCGGAGCCGGAGGATAGCGGCGTCGAATGGCGGGAGGAACGCCTGACCGCGCCCGCCGGGCATGAGCTGGTGGTGCGGGTATATCGTTCCCAGGCCGAAACGGGCGTGCTGCCCGCTATACTGCATATCCATGGCGGCGGCTATGTTTTGGGGTCGGTTGCCACCAACCATCTGGGCAATATCGAGCTGGCGCTTGCGACGACCGCGGTGATCGTTTCGGTCGATTATCGCCTCGCACCCGAAACGCAGGGCACCGGCGCGGTCGAGGATTGCTATGCGGCGCTGTGCTGGTTGCGCGATCAGGCGGGGGCGCTGAACGTCGACGCCGCCCGCATCGCGATCCGTGGCGAAAGCGCGGGGGGCGGCCTTGCCGCCGCACTGGCGCTGCTGGCGCGGGACAGGGGCGGCCCGGCGATCGTGCATCAGAATCTTATCTATCCGATGCTGGACGACCGCACCTGCATCACGCGTAACGCGCCCCATCTGGGCGCCTTCGTCTGGACGCCGCAGGCCAATGCCTTTGGCTGGCGCTCGCTGCTCGGCCGCAATCCGGGGTCGGCGGACGTCTCCCCCTATGAAGCGGCAGCACGGGCAGAAGCGCTGGAGGGGTTGCCCCCCGCCTTCATCGCGGTGGGCGCGCTGGACCTCTTCGTGGTCGAGGATTTCGACTATGGCCGTCGTATGATCGAGGCGGGCGTGCCGGTTGAAATGCATGTCTATCCCGGCGCCTATCATGGCTTCGACGTGTTGCCCGATGCGCCGCCGGTCCGGCAGATGAAGCGCGATGCCGTCGAGGCGCTGCGCAAGGCCCTGCACCCGGCCTGATATATGGAAAAGGCGGGAAGGGCATTGCTCTTCCCGCCTTGCTGAACGAGGTTAGGGCGCGCGTCTCATGAGGCGCGCGCCTCGTTCATTCCGCCTGCAATTCCGCCAGTTCCTTGGCCGAGAGGATGAGGCTGGCCGCCCGTACGCTGTCCGTGATCCGCTCCGGGCTCGATGCGCCGAAGATCGGGATGGTCTGCTGCGGCTGGTTGATGAGATAGGCCAGCACCACATCCGCGATGCTCACGCCATGCCGCTGCGCTATGGCTTTTGCCGCGGCGAAGCGAGCCTTGTTGGCGGGGTTGTCGTAAAAGTTCGTGAGGTGTTCAGGCACCGCCTCTTCGTCCTGTTCGAGCAGGCTGAAATAGCCCCGGCTCTGCGAGGAATAGGGAACGACCGGCAAGTCGCCGCCACGCAGCGCGCCGCCATGATCCTCGAAATAAAGCTGATAGCCCTGTTCCATCGCCCGTGCCTCATGCGGCTTGGCGAGGCCCCAGAAAGGCTCCACCGCGACGAAGCCTTCGCTGCCCTTGCTCTGGGCATAGCTATTGGCCTCCAGCACGCGGTCGGCGGTCCAGTTCGATGCGCCGAACCAGCGGACCTTGCCTTTGGCCTTGGCATCGATCAGCGCGTCGACGATTGGCCCGACCGGGGCCGCCGGATTGTCCATGTGCAGCCAGTAGAGATCGATCGTCTCCACCCCCAGATGCTCAAGGCTTTCCTCGATGTCGCTGGCGATATCCTCCGGTGTGACGCGGTTGCGAAAGTCGCCCGCGCGCAGGTCGAAAAAGCCGCCCTTGGTCGCGATCACGAAATCCTCGCGCTTGCGGCCCTTGAGCCATGCTCCGATCGCCCGCTCGCTCGCTCCCTTCGGCGCGTCGGGTATCCAGTCGCCATAGGAGCGCGCGGTATCGATGAAATTGCCGCCGAGTTCCGCGAAGCGATCAAGGATTGCATTGGCGCGTTGCTGGTCGATGGCCGTGCCCAGCATGTTGGTGCCGTAGCAAAGGCGGCTGACCGAGAGGTCGGTGCGGCCCAACATCACCTTGGGCAGAGTTGTATTGGAAGGCATCATCATCTCCTATCTGCTTGGTGCCCCGTTATATCGAGGCAGCCCCCGGCCGCGCGGATATCGCTGGCCGATCATTTTTATGATTCACGTTGCCATTGTCTATTGTGGTTACGCATTGGGCGGAACCCGGAAAAGGAAATTATTTGCCTTCGTAAATATGCATTGCTAGAAAAACGGTGTGAAAGCAGGGGGTGGAGCGTCGTCCGGTGTGATGGCGCCCCGGAAGTCTCTCTGGATTGCCTTGCTCCCGCATGGTGGGGCAGGATCGCACAGGGAAGGCGCGCGACAATGCAGATAAGAAGCGGGAGGACGATGACGCCACCCTCGCTCGATGCTCTCGATACGAAAATCATCGAGATTCTGAGGACTAACGGGCGCGCCACCAATCAGGAAATAGCCGAGCGGCTGTCGGTTACGGCGGCGACGGTTTCCGCCCGGCTGCAAAAAATGGATGACGCCCGCGTGATGCGCGTGGTCGCCGTCACCGATTTTTCCGCCCATGATTATAATGTGATCATCGCGCTGGGCGTCAAAGTGCAAGGGCGCGACATAGAAGCGGTGGGGGGCGATCTCGCCGCCTTGCGGCAGGTGCTCAGCGTCAATGTGATGACCGGCGATCATGACCTCGAACTGCTGGTCGCGCTGCATGATTTCGGCGAGGTGCAGCAATTGCTGTTCGAAGAGATGGCGCGCATCGAAGGCGTGTCCCACATCACACCCGGCATTGCCGTCGATATGGTGAAATTCGAATTCAACGTGGTGCCGCTATGAGCGATACTGTTCATCCGACCCGTCTCGACAAGCTGGATCAGGGCATTGTCGAAAAGCTTTCCCGCGATGCGCGCATTTCCAACCGGGCGATCGCTGCGGATCTGGGTGTTACCGAAGGGACCATTCGTACCCGGATCAAGCGCTTGCAGAATGAAGGGCTGATCCAGTTCACGGTCGTCACCGATTTTCGCATGGCGGGTTCTCCCAATCTCTGCATGCTGGGGATCGACGCGGAGCCTTCCCATGTGGCGGAGCTTGCGCGCATGCTGTCCGACATGGCCGAGATCACCTGCGTCGTGCTGCTGCTCGGGCGCTATAATCTGCTCGCCATGGGGTTGTTCACCAATCTGGAGCAGCTGAACGACCTCGTCATCAACCGCATCCGTCCGCTGCCGGGCGTGCAGCGGGTCGAAACCTCCGTCTCCGTCCACAACCTCAAATATGAGGCGGGCATCGCCAAGATCACCCGGCGCACGGCGGAGGGATAAGGGGTCTTTCCGGCGCCTTCCCATCGTCCGGCGGGGCTCACGAAAGAGGGTGTCCGGCGTGAGGCCGGATCAGGGCGGGCACCTCCGGCCGAGTAGCTTCGCCCGTTCCGCGCTCATCCGGTAAAGCCGGTCGAGCCTGCCTGAAGGAGCTGCACCAGCTGCACCTGACGGTGGGTGCCGGTCTTGGCAAAAATGGCGCGCAGATGGGCGCGGGCGGTATTATGTGCGATATCGAGCGCGCGCGCCGCATCGACGAGCGCGGCCCCCTGTGCAAGCTGGACCGCGAGCGCGGCCTCGGCCGGTGTGAGCTGAAAGCGGTCGCGCAGCGATTCAGGGTCGGGGCAACCGGTGCGGGAGGGGTCGGTGAGAAACAGCGCCAGGCTCGCGCCGTCGCCATAGGCCTGCGAAGGCAGCGCGCGTGCCACCCCGCGTAGCGCCGGTCCGTCTGGCACCACTATTTCCAGCTTTTTCTCTTCACCGGCGATGGGCGGCTGGCGCAGCAGCCGGTCGAGCGCGGCGGCGGCCGAGCCCAGCCGCGCTTCCAGCCGTCCGTTCCGTTCGATGAGCATGCCGCCTTCGGCCAGCATCCGGTCGGCCACCGCATTGCGGCGCAATATCCTGCCTTCCCGGGTCAGGATGAAGGTGGCGACCGCCAGTCCCTCCATCGCGCTGCTGAAGACTTGCCGTTCGGCCTGGGTGGAGGTGAGGCGGGCGTGAAGATCGAGGGCGATGCGCAAATGGGGCACGAGCTGCGCCATCAGCGCCATCTCCCGCTCGCCGAAATCGGGCCAGCTCATGTCGCGCGTCACCCGCAACCGCACCGATGCGCCGGAGGGGGCGTGGAGATCGACGCCCATCACCTGCCCGGCGCCTGTCTGATCCAGCCAGGCGCGAAAGCGTGGCGGGACATGACGGACGAAATCGCTGAAGATAACCACCTGTCCTTCGGGCAGGTCGACAAAGGGATCGGCGTCGGAGAGCCGCTCATATTCTCCCGCGCGATCGGGATCGCTGTCGGGCGTGAAAAGGGAGGCGATGCCGCTATTGCCCGTCGCCACCAGCAGCGTGGCGAAGGGGGAGTCCGTCGCCTGCGCCAGCGCGCGCAAAAAGGCTTCCCAAGGCGGATTCTGGGTCAGGCCGCCATATAGCGCCTCAATCAGCGGAAGCAGCTTCGCCTCCTCGGTCAAAGGCAGGTTTTCAGGCATTTCGGGCCAGAGAGCGGGAGGAGGCTAGGAGGGGGCGGCATGTCATCCATCTCCCCTCCATAGAGCCATGTTGCGGCCTTCCGCGCAAGGGGAGAAGACGACGGGCCAAGCCCGTGCCGTCTCCCCTTGTCCTATTCCTCAATGCCAGCCTCAATGCCGGTAGGAGAGAGTGATGCTGTAACGCCGCGGCGGCGAGTAATAGCCTTCGGTGAAGCCGAAGCTGGTGCTCGCGTCATAACCGGCCGTGATGATGCGCTTGTTGGTGATGTTGTCGACGCCCGCGCGCACCGCGAAGCCGCTGTCGGTCAGGCGAAATTCCGCGCTGGCGTTGAGGATCACATGATCCGGCTGGCGCAGCAGCGGGGTGTTTTCGGTATCGACAAAGACCTGGCTCTTATAGGCGGCATCCACGCGGAATACACCGTCCAGCGCCTGCCCAAGCGCGGTTTCATAGACCGCGCTCATATTGGCGGTGATGTCGGGCGCCTGCTTCAGCTTGCGGTCGCTGACATCGGTGGCCACGCCGTTGATGACCGATACATAGTCGAGATATTTCGCATCGAGCAGGCCGAATGCGCCGGACAGCGTGAACTGGCGGGAGACACGGAAATTGCCTTCCAGCTCCAGCCCCTGAATCCGGGACTGTCCGGCATTTTCGTTGCGGACGATGAGTAGGCCGCTGTTCGGGCTGACGGTCGAGATCAGGATCTGCTGATCCTTATACTCATTGCGGAACACCGCGAGATTGATCGTCGCGATGCGTCCGAACCCGGCCTTGATGCCGGCTTCATAGGCGGTCAGATGTTCGGGATCATAGGAGCCGACTTCCTCCAGCGAGGTCGGACGGCCGTTGAACCCGCCGGAACGGAAACCGCGCGAATAGCTGGCATAGGTCATCAGATTGGGGCGCAGCTTGTAGGAAAGCGAGGCGCGCGGGGTGAAGGCGTCCCAGCTCTTCTTGAGCGTATAGCCGGGCAGGCCCTCCAGCAGCGGCAGCTGCGCATAGAGGCGCGTTGCCGTCTGGCTGAATTCCTTGCGTTCCCAGGTGTAGCGGGCGCCCAGTTCCAGCGACAGGCCATCGGTCAGCTCGTAATTGCCGTTGGCGAAGATCGCGAGATTGTCCGTCCGCTGCCGGTTGCGGAAGTCGATGTTGAGATCGAGCGTGTAGGCCGGAATGGAGATGCCGGGCGCGACCGGAATGGGGTCCATCCCTGCCGCGACCAAGGCCGGAAAGAGGCCGTCCGCAACCACCAGCAGCGTGTTGTCGCGCGTTTTCTCGCGATAGGCGAAGGCGCCGAGCAGCAAGGTGCCGCGATTGCCGAGATCGACCGCGAGTTGCAGTTCCTGGCTGAGCTGCCGGGCCTTCTCGTCATGTACGTCGCCCGCATAGTTGATCGTCGCCGACGCGTCGCCGTCACGGCCGAACAGCGCATCGACATACCGATAGGCGGTGATCGATTTCAGCGTCGCGCCGCCCAGATCGGCGGTCAGCGTCAGCGAGGTGTTGAAGGCGTCGGTCTCATCCTTGTTGAGCGCGGGCGAGCTGTCCGTACGGTCCTTGTCGCCCGGCACGGTGCAGCAGGGCGTCAGGAACGTCGATTGCAGGCTCGACAGGAAGGTCGGAGTGAAAGCCAGCATGGTGTGCGGCGCGCTGTGCTGGCGGCGGCGCAGGCCATCGACCAGCAGCAGCGCGTCGAGCCCGCCGCCGTCATAATGAAGCGCGATCTTGCCACCCACGACATTGCGGTTGCCCAGATTGTCGCCGGAAGGAATCTTCTGCCAGCCCTCGCCGAATTCGCCCAGTGCCGCGACGCCGAGCGACCAGCTATCCGACAGCGGCGTTTCGGCATAAAGGCGCGCGCGCACCGTGTTGAACGAACCATAGCGCAGATCGGCGTCGATCTTCCGCTGCTGGCCCGGCACAGACGAAACGATGTTGATCGCGCCGCCCGCGGTATTCTTGCCGAAGAGCGTCCCCTGCGGCCCGCGCAGAACCTCGACGCGGTCGATGCCGAGCAGCTCGGTCATCGCGCCGAAGGTGCGGGCGACATAGACGCCGTCGATGTAGACGCCGACTGCCGGGTCGGAGGTGATGATGAAGTCGTTTTCACCGACGCCGCGAATGAACGGGGCGATGCCGCCGCTATTGCCGCCCTGACCCGGCGTGAACTGGATGTTGGGCGCGATCTGGCTGACCTGCGTCACATTGTCCATGCCGCGGCTGTTGAGCGCGGATGCATCGACCGCGCTGACGGCGATCGGCACATCCTGCAACTTCTCTTCGCGGCGGCGTGCGGTGACGACGATGTCCTCGGAAGCCTCGAAGGCTGGCTGCGGATTGTCGGCCTGCTGCGCGGTCGCGGCTGCCGGCGAGTATAAGGCGCCAAGGGCGGCCATGCCGAATATGGTCTTGTTCATTGCTGCTATTCCCCTTCTAGTGCCCTTGGCGCTCTGTCAGTGCCTTCAGGCGTTTTCCCATTCGATAAAATGGCTGATGTTGCTCCGCTCTTCCGGCTTGCGGCCCGTCTGGCCCAGGCGGTGCGAGGTGACGCGGGATTTGGGGTCGAGCGGCGTGACGACCTCCATCACCCGGTCATATTCGGTCCGCGCGATGCGCCACACGCCGTTCTCGCGGCGATAGCTATCATAATAGAGCGCGGTGCCGATGGTGTGGATCTTGTCTTCCACATTGATGAAAATATCTTCCAGATACCAGATGCCCTTGGCCTCGTCGTCGCTGACGAAGGTGATTTCCGGCATATGGCCGTGATGCATCGCCACCGCGCCGGAGTGGAAACTGTTGGCGAGGAAATCGAGCATGTTGTCGCGGCCGGAAAGGCGCACGCGATAGGTGCCGCCGCGATATTCCACATAGAGATCTTCGGTGAACAGGGTCGACAACAGCGCCATGTCGGCGGTATCGATTCCCCGGAAATAACGATGCTTGAGCGTGCGGATTTCCTCCAGATCGCTCAGTTGTTGCAGTGTATAGGCCATCAAGCTCCTCCTCTTATAAACGCAAAATAATATATTTCTTCCATATTATTCCTTATATGCGTATTTGTCATCTGAATATGATGCGCTATCGTCGATTATGGCCATGGGGTGGAGTGGCGCGCGCATCGGAGCATGGAGAAAAACGGGGTGAGCGAGGCAGGGCAGGGCAGGGTTGCGATCGTCACGGGCGGGACGCGGGGCATCGGTGCCGCCATTGTCCGCCGCCTGCTGGAAGACGGCTATCGGGTCGCCACCTGCGGCCGCAGCGCACCCGAGGCACCGATCGCGGCGGGCGGCCGAGTCGCCGATTTCGACGCATGCGACATTCGCGATCCCGAAGCGGTTGCGGCATGGATCGCGGCTATCGTCGCGCGTCATGGCCGGATCGATCTGGTCGTCAACAATGCCGGGGGATCGCCGCAGGCCGAAGCCGCGACCGCCAGCCCGCGCTTTTCCGAGCGCATCCTGCAACTCAACCTGCTCGCGCCGCTGCATGTGTCGCAGGCCGCCTATCCGCATCTGAAGGCGAGCCGGGGATCGATCGTCAACATCGCCAGCGTGTCTGCCGTCCGCCCGTCGCCCGATACCGCCATCTACGGCGCGGCCAAGGCCGGGCTGGTCAGCCTGACCACCAGCCTCGCGCAGGAATGGGGGCCGGAGGTGCGCGTCAACGCGATCATCGTCGGCCTCATCGAAACGGAGACGGCGGAACAGACCTATGGCAGCGAGGAGGCGCAGCAGCGCATCGGCGCATCGCTGCCGCTCGGGCGAATGGGGCGTGGCAGCGACATCGCCGAGGCGGTGCTGTTCCTCGCCTCGCCGGGCGCGGCCTATGTCAGCGGCGCGCGGCTTGAGGTGCATGGGGGCGGCGAACGGCCGCTCTTTCTGGAAATCGTGAAGAAGGAGGCGCAGGCGCGGGCCTGACGCCGCCTCTCTTTCGATAAGATACTATCGCGAACTGGCCGCCGGGGCCGCGAAGGGAGAGAAACTATGTCCATCAGTCTGGAAGCGCTGGCGGCGCGGGTCGCCGCGCTGGAAGATATCAACGCCATCCGCCAGCTCAAGGCGCGCTATCTGCGGGCCTGCGATCTCAAGCAGGTGGAGGATCTGCGCGACACGCTGATGCCCGAGGGCATCCGGCTCGATTATCAGAATTTTCCCCTCTTCACCCAGCGGGATGATTTCATTGCGCTCTTCCAGCAAATGGCCTGTCAGGGCGGCGTCTACGACCTTCATCATGCCGGCAATGCGGATATCGAGCTGACCGGCCCGGATGAGGCGCGCGGGCGCTGGACGCTCAACTTCCGCACCATCATCCTGTCCATGCAATCTGTGACGCAGCTGGTGGTCGAATATGAGGATATCTACCGGCGCAAGGATGGCCGCTGGTGGATCGCCGAATCGGTCAGCCGCATCAGTTCGATGCTGACCGAGGAAGTCGGCGAGGACGGCTCGGCGCGCTATCTCGTCTGGGGTGAGGCGCCGCCCGCTCCGGCACCCGCCGCCTGATAAGCGGCCGACGGTTTCAATCAGCTCCAGCACAGGAAATATATGCGATGATCAACTATGGTTTGGATGGCAAGGTTGCGCTGGTCACGGGCGCGGGTGGCGGGATCGGCCGGGCGGCGGCGCTTGTCTTTGCGCGTTCGGGCGCGGCGGTGCTGGTCAGCGATGTGAACGACAAGGGTGGCGAGGAAACCGTGGCCCTTATCCAGCAGCAAGGGGGCAAGGCCGCTTACCAGCATTGCGACGTCAGCGACCCCGCGCAGGTGAAGGCGATGGTCGCCGCCGCGGTGGAGCATTTCGGGCGCCTCGATTGCGCGTTCAATAATGCCGGCATCAACAATATGGGCGCCGATGAATATGAGGACGATGTCTGGGCACGGGCAATCGGCATCAATTTGTCGGGCGTGATGCATTGCATGCGCGAAGAGGCCGAGGTGATGCTGAAGCAGGGCGGCGGCGCGATCGTCAACACCTCTTCGATCAACGGCCTTGTCGGCAATGGCGCTCAGCCCGGCTATGTGGCGTCCAAGCATGGCGTGGTCGGCCTGACCCGCCATGGCGCGCTGCGCTGGGCGAAAGCGGGCATCCGCGTCAATGCGGTTTGCCCCGGCGTTATCGAAACCGCGATGACCGCGCCGCTGGCCGCCGATGAGCGGCTGCGCTCCGTGATCGAGAGCATGACCCCGATGGGCCGCATGGGCAAGACGGAGGAAATCGCCGAGGCGGTGGTCTGGCTTTGCTCGGATGCGGCGAGCTTCCTGACCGGGCACCCGCTGGTGGTGGACGGCGGGGCTACGGCTGTCTGATTAAGAAAGGGGCGGGGTGTGAGCGCATCCTGCCTCGGACTATCCCAAGGGATAGTTGCCCGAAGGATAGTTGGAAATGCCGCGCGGAGCCTTGGCTGCCGCGCGGCTTTCTTTTTAATCGAGATGCGCGAAATCGAACTGGCTGGTGGGGATGATATCGCCCTGCTTCATGTCGAGGAAGCCAGCGCAGCTGTCCATCATCCGTCCCAGATTCTCGGTAAATTTCGCCTGATCCCCCACGGCGTCGAAAAAGGCCTGCGGGTTGGTCATCGCCTCGGCCGGGAAGCATTCCTCGACAAAGGCGCCATAATCGGGCGCGCCCGGCGTCAGGGCGCGGACGATGATGTTCTGCACATATTCGAAATTGGACTGGGTATCGATCGCCACCCGGGTGTGATGGCTGTGCCAATGGGCGACATTCGCGTCCCGGCTCTGGTCCGGCCGGAAGGAAATGAAGCTCGCCTGCGACCAGCCCCAGCTACGCTCGCCCGCTTTGGGCGGATGCTCCTTATTGGGGATGATCGTCGATTCGGCGACCAGCCAGGCTTCGAAACGACCGCTTGCTTCGGCAAGGATCGCGTCGATGGCGCCCCGGAAATGGGCGTTGGCGGACGGAAGCCAGAACTGGACGACAGCGTCCTGCTGCGGCGCCTGCCATTGCTGTATCAAGGTGGCGGCGGGTTCCACCGCCGCGTCCCGAATGTTGAGGCGGATGCCGCTCGCCCCCGCCGCCTTGAGGGCCGGTGGCAGGCTTTCGACCAGCCGGGCGCCAAAGGTCGCGCGGTCTTCGCCTTCAGGAGCCCAGAGGGCGCAGATCAGCTTTTCCATGACGTCCCCTTTCCTTAGTCGAAATTGGCCTGACCGCCATCGAGCGGAATGGTGGCGCCGGTCAGATAGCTGAGATCCTGCCCGCAGAGGGCGACGATGGCGCGGCCGATATCCTGCTCCAGTCGCCCGATGCGGCCCAGCGGTATGGTACGGAAAAAGGCTTTGGCTTCCTCCGGATTATTCTCGATCCACCATTTGAGCCCCGGCGATTCGGCGTGGGGGGCGATCGTCAGCACCCGGATCTTGTCCTGCCCCCATTCTGCGGCGGCGGCGCGGGTAAGGGCGCGCGTCGCCTGCTTCACCGCGCCATAGCAGCCATAGGTCGACATATCCCAGCGGATGCCCGCCGAGGATGCGAAGTTGATGATCGTCCCGCCGCCGCGCGCCGCCATGTGCGGGCGGGCGAGCTTCATCAGGCGGAAGGAAGCGAGCGGGCCGGATTCGAAACCGGCGAGAAACGCCTCGTCGGTCACGTCTTCCAACAGGCCGAGCGGTACCTCCTGCGCGTTGTTGACCAGAATGTCGAGGCCGCCGAATGTCGCGACCGCGCTGTCGACGGCCTTCGCCAGATCCTCCGCTGATTTGACGTTGCAGGCGAGGGTAATGGCCCGCGCGCCGCGTTCCGCGATGAGCTTGGCCGTTGCCTCCAGCTTTTCCACCGTGCGACCCGCGAGCACGAGGTCCACTCCCTCGCTCGCCAGCGCCAAGGCGATGCCCTGGCCAACGCCCTGTCCCGCGCCGGTGATCAGCGCGACCTTTCCTTTTAATTCGCTCATCCTGTCCTCTTGCGATTGGTCGTAGAATTTTATTATCCATCCTACGCAATAAATTGACATTGATGCAATAGTGGTCGCAATATGCGTTAATAATAGGGGAGAGGCATATGATCGAAGGCGCGGTTCGCGCCGGCTGTCGCTTTCCCTTGCGCGCAAAGACACTCTGATCGGAACGGACAGGCATGAGCAGCAACTGGGACAAGGAAGTCGATATCCTCGTGGTGGGGTCTGGCGCGGGCGGCATGCTTTCCGCCCTCGTCGGCAACGCCAATCATGCTGATGTGCTTGTCATCGAGAAGGCGAAGCTATGGGGCGGCACCTCCGCCACATCGGGCGCGGGCATCTGGATTCCGGGCAGCGATGTCGCCAAAGAGGCTGGTTTCGAGGATAATCTCGATGACGCCTTCACCTATTTGCGCGCGCTTTCGGCCGATAATGTGCCCGATGAGAATATCCGCGCCTATGTCGACAATGCCGCGCCGATGCTGCGCTGGCTGATGGCGAATACGCCGGTGCAATATATGGCCTTCCCCTATCCCGATTATCATGCGGAAAATCCGGGCGGATCGGTGCAGGGCTTCCGCACCCATCTGCCTCTTCCGCTCGACGGCAAGCCGCTCGGCGAGGATGTGCGCACCCAGCGCTTCCCGTCGCCGGCGGCCAGCCTGTTCGGCTATCTCAACTGGCATTTCACCGAAACCTATGAGCTGCTCTATCGCTCCAAGGGCTGGATGAAGAGTCTGGTCGTCAACATGGCGCGCTACTGGTTCGACTGGCCGTTCCGTTTCACCTCGCGCAAGGACCGGCGCCTGACGCTGGGCAATGCGCTCACGGGCGGGCTGCGCATGGCCCTGAACCAGCGCAAGGTGCCGGTCTGGCTCGAAACCCCGCTCAAGGATCTGGTGCGGGACGACAGCGGCAAGGTCACGGGCGTGGTGGTGGAGAAGGACGGCAAGCCTTTCCGCATCGGCACCCGCAAGGGCGTGGTGCTCGCCGCGGGCGGCTTCGACAAGAATGATGCGATGCGCGAGGACAATTCGCCGCTCTATCCCTCGGCGCGCCTGTCCGGCGGCGTCACCAGCAATACCGGCGACAGCATCCGCGCCGGGCAGGCGATCGGCGGGGATACGATGAACATGCAATCGGCCTGGGCCGCGCCGGTCTTCTATATACCGGGCGAGGATCGCGGGCGCCTGTGCACGATAGAGCGCGCGCTGCCCGGCTGCATTATGGTGAACCAGCTGGGCGAGCGCTATCTGAACGAGGCGGCGTCCTATCATGTCGTCGGCCAGCAGATGGCGCGGCGGCAGCAGGCCGAAGGCGATGCCTCGCCGAGCTGGATGATCTTCGACCATCGCTATCGTCACCAGTTCCCGATGGGGCCGCTTTATCCGCTGATCCCCGATATGCTGCATAGCAAGGCCGTGCGGAGCACCCTCAAGAAAGCGCGCACGATAGAGGAACTGGCCGGGAAGATCGGCATCGACCCCGCTCGCCTCGCGGGGTCCGTGGCGCGCTTCAACGATCATGCGGCGCGCGGCGAGGACCCGGATTTCCATCGCGGCGTGGCGTCCTATGACAAGATGTATGGCGATCCGCGTCATGGGCCTAATCCCTGCCTGCGGCCGGTCAGCGAGGGGCCTTTCTATGCGATGCCGATCTATCCGGGCGATATCGGCACCAACGGCGGCCTGCGCACCAATGCCAGGGCGCAGGTGCTGGATATGGCGGGGCAGACCATTCCGGGCCTTTACGCGGTGGGCAACAATGCCGCCTCGGCCATGGGAGAGAGCTATCCCGGCGCGGGCGTGACCATCGGCCCGGCGATGACTTTCGGCTATATCGCCGTGCGCGACATGACCGGCGGTAATGATTGAGACCGGCTGAACGGGGGAGGCACCTGCCTTCCCCGTTTGCCGGCTGGTCTCAGTTCTGGTTTCTTAATCGGAGGGCGCGATCAGCACCTTGCACTGGGCCGGGTCGTTGCGCAGTGCTTCGAAAGTCGCGGGCAGCTCGTCCAGCGTGATCGTCGCCGTGTGCAGCGGCTGGACGTCGATCTCCGTCCGCGCGAGTGCGTCGATGACCGCTGCGAAGTCGTGTTCCTCGTAACATTGGGCGTAGAGGATCGAGATTTCCTTGCCCATCGCGACGACGGGCGAGAGCCTGTCCTCGCCAAATAGAAGGCCCGCGACCACCACCCGTCCGCGCACGCCTGCCAGCGCGATGCACTGATGCAGCATCGAGGGCAGGCCGACGCATTCGAACACCACGTCAGGCGCGCCGCCGGTCAGCGCAGCAAAGCGGGCGCCGACATCCTCGTGGGCAGGGTCAATCACCCCCGTCGCGCCGAGCAGACGACAGCGATCGCGCCGCAGTTCGGCGGGTTCGCTGACGATCACCTGCCGCGCGCCTGCCTTGCGCGCGAAAAGGGCGACCGCAGCGCCAATCGGTCCGCCGCCGATCACCAACACCTTGTCCTGCGGGCGAAGCCCGGCGCGGCCGACGATATGATGGCCGACCGCCAGCGGTTCCACCATCGCACCCTGCGCATCGCTCACCCCGTCCGGCAGGCGCTGGAGCATCGAGGCGCGGGCGGCGACGAATTGCGCATAGGCGCCGGGTGTCTCAAGGGTGGTTCCGGCAAAGCGGCCATTGGGGCAGAGCGCGGGAAGATCCGCCTCGCAGGCGTCGCAGGAACGGCAGGGGAAGAGCGGCATCGCCGTGACCCGGTCGCCGACCTTCCATTGGCCCGCCACGTCCTTTCCCAGCGCCACGATTGTCCCGGCATATTCATGGCCGAGGATCGTGCCGGGCGCGCAAAAGCCCTCCGCCTGCGTTATGTGCAGGTCCGAACCGCAAATGCCGGCGCCGCTTACCGCGATGACGACCTGATCCGCCGCCGGCGCAGGATCGTCCACCGTGGCGATGGTCAGCGGCTGGCCGACCCCCTGGAAAAGAGCGGCCCGCATCGTTTATTCCCCGATATAGCGGGTGCGATAGGAAGCGAATTCGCGCTTGATCGCCTCCTCGTCAAGGCCGAAGCGCTCCAGCGAATAATCATGCATCGGTCGCTGCTCGCGCTTGTTCCCGGCCAGAAATTCGCTCAGCGTCTCCTCGACCGCCGCATCGACGGGGATGCCGAAGCGAGCCAGCACCCGCTCGGCCTGCGCCATGGGGTTGCGGCCGACCTCGCGATAATCGATGTCGATGAAGCGATCCTCGCCGATCCGCGCCCGCGCCTCCTCGAAGCGCTGCATCCATTCGACCAGCCGGGGGAACCAGAATTCGCCCACCTCCCGGTCGCTGACCGTCGCGCTCAATTTATAGAGCGCGGCTTGCATGGAGACATAGGAAGGCACGGTCTGCACCGGATCGCGATGCGTCATGATGAGCACGGCGTCGGGGAAGGCCTCGGCCGCCACCTCGGTATAGGGCAGGTTCGAAGGGCTTTTCAGAATCCATTTGCGACCGCGCCGGGCCGGGTCTTGCCATTGCAGATATTTGAGGATGACCTTGAGGTCCTCATGCCCGCGCCGCTGGTCGAAATCGTTGAGCCAGCTCGCGAAGCTCGGCACGAAGTTCATTCCCTCCACCATGGTGCTGACGAAGAGCTGGCCGAGGATCAATATCTCCTCGTCCGGCGCCTCCGGGTCGAGCGGATGGATCGAGGCCAGTTCGGGCGAGAGGTTCAGCCAGCCGTCGATCATCTGCTGGGCATAGGCGCGGCGCTCCGCCGGGTTGCCGGGCTCCTCGCCGGGGAAAGGGGCGTAGTTCTGGGCTTCATACCAGCGCAGGCCGGTCATGCCAGGCGCGCTGGCGAGCAGACGCTGGAAGATGGTGCTGCCGGTGCGCGGCAGGCCGAGGATGATGCCCGCGACCTCGACCTTTTCCTCCAATATCTCCGGGTGGCGCTTGATGTCCTCGATCAGGCGCAGGCGGCTCACCAGCCCCTTGACGATCGTTTCGGTCTGCGCGCCATGCCCCGCAGGGGTCAGCCGCCCTTCGCGATTGGAGGCTTCGATCATGCGGTCCATCGGTTCGAGGAACCAGAGGTCGCCGAAATCATCCAACCCCGCCCGGTCGCGCGCCAGTTGCAGCAGCGTCTCGCGGTCTAGTGGCGGAGCGACTGCGGTCGCCGTGGCGGTCTCCGGGAGGGGGGATGTCATGATCTTTCAGCCTCTTCTTAGTTAGGTGGGGCCTTTTTCCCGCCCCTACCCTTATTACTCTATTGCACAATACAGGGCAGGCCGCTCAACCGGCGGTCTGGCCTCCGTCCACCGCGAAGGCGGTGCCGGTGATCCGCTTTGCCTCCGACGAGGCGAGGAACGCGACCGCATCGGCGATATCTTCCGGATCGCACATTTCCCCGTCATCGAGCCAGGGAGCGGAACGCATCACCATCTCCCAATCGATATTGGGCGGCGGCGGCGGGGATTGCTGGACCATCGGCGTCTTGACCCCTGTGGGGCACACCGCGTTCACGCGTACGCCCTGTTTGGACAGCTCCAGCGCCAGCGCTTTGGTGAGGCCCACCACGCCATGTTTGGAGGCGGTGTAGGCGGTGTTGAAGGGCACGCCGACCAGTCCCGCCGCCGATGCCATGTTGACGATGTTGCCCCGCCGTTCGAGCAGATGGGGCAGGGCGGCCCGCGACATGCGGTAGACGCCGCCCAGATTGATATCGATCACCCGGTTCCAGCGCGTTGCGTCCACATCCGACAGCGCCCCGAAATCGAGCACGCCCGCGATATTGCAGAGAATGTCGATCCCGCCATGCAGATCCACAGCGCGGTCGATGATCGCCTGGCAGGAGGCTTCGTCCGCCACGTCGAGGGCCATTGCCGTCGCCACCGCTCCGATTTCCCGCGCGGCCTGTTCCACGCCTTCGATGTTGCGGTCGCCCAGCACCACTTGCGCGCCTTCCGCGGCCAGCCTGCGCGCGACGGCCAGACCGATGCCGGAAGCCGCGCCGGTGACGACGGCGCATTTATTTTGAAAACGCATCTGCTTCATCTCCTCAGGGCGCCATCCAGTGGCCGCCATTGATGTCGAGCGTCGCGCCGCTGACCACGCGCGAATAATCCGAGAGCAGCATCAGCACGGCGCTGGCGCAATCCTCTTCCGGCGGAAGGATGCCGATCGGGATATCCTTTGTGACCGCGCCGATCGCTGCTTCGCGCTCTATGCCGGCATCGACCTGCGACTGGATATGCTGCTCCACCGGCAAGCCATGAATCCAGCCCATGCGGCAGGTGTTGACGCGGATGCCATAGCGGCCGAGGTCGGCGGCCATGTACTTGCCCAGCGTGTTGAGCCCGCCCTTGGCGACCGCATAGCCCATTTCGAGGCCATATTCGGTGCCGAACGGGCGAACAGTGGCCATGGTGGAGACATTGACCACCGCGCCGCCATTTTTGAGATAGGGAATGCAGGCCTGGGTCAGGCGCAGGGCGCCCAGGCAGTTCACATCGAAGGCCTTGGCGAAATCGGCCGGGTCGCTATTCTCCACGACCGTCCAGTCGCCATGAAAATAGGCGCTGTTCACCAGGCCGTCCACGCGCCCGCCAAAGGCATCGGCGGCCTGCTTCGCCAGCGCCGCGCACTGATCCGGATCGGAGACGTCGCAGGCAATGGCGATGGCGGTTCCGCCCGCGGCGGCGATTTCCCCCTGGATCTGGTCGAGAAAAGCGCGGTTGCGGGCGCCCAGCACCACCTTGGCGCCCTCGCGCGCGGCGATGCGCGCCAGCGATTGCCCCATGCCGGGGCCGACCCCGCTGACGATGATGGTCTTGTCTTTCAGCAGCACCCTTGCTTCTCCTCTTTGTCGGATTCGGCCAGCGCCAGCGTAATGCCGGACGGCCGTTCCATCTGTGATCCTTCAATCGATTCCGCGCCGTTAACCCGGTTTTACGCTCTCCTCGATACCGGAAAGATAATACGATAATCGGCAATGTTGTACAGATGAAATCCTGTAATGCGTATCAGGATAAGAAATTTATACGCATATCAGGGTGCCTTCCGGATGGTGGTTTCAGGCCGGGCTTACATCCCCCGGCCCCCAAAACCCGCGCAGGCTGGTGATCCTTCCCTGCGAATCGAAGCGGCAGACATCGGCCGACCGTATCAGCAGCCGCTGCCCATCGGGTGGCGTGAAGCGGACCTCGAACACCAGCACCGCTTCGTTACCATGCGATCCACGGATCGGCGCGACCGGCTGGATCTGTGTGTCGAAAGCGATCGTGTCGGCGAACCATGCGGCGATTTCCTCACCTCTTTTGGGCGGAGAGCCGACCGGGTCCTCGATCACCGCATCGGGCGCGAACAGCGCGCTTACGCCTTCGCTATCGCCTGCGTTGATCCGTTCCACATAGGCATCGAGCGTTGCGCGCATCATCTCAGGCGATGGCGCGCCTTTCTTTTCCGACATGGCTTTTTCCTTTCTCCATGTGCGGCAGTTTTGATAAGCATATGAACGCAATCAACAAGAAACTTGCATTTATCGCATTTGTTTGCGTAGTGTGAGGCTGGTTTGTATTAGGCTCCGCATATCGGGCATATGGCACTGGATGATTATCCATGCTATGAGTGTCCCATCGACCACGGAGTCTAGCGAGAGGATGTGAGCATGGCTAAGTCTTCGGACTATCGTCTGGGTGAATTTGATTTTCCGCGCGGCTGGTTCATGATCGGCGAAAGCAGCGAGGCCAGCACCACGCCCAAGGCGATACGGTATTTCGGGCAGGATCTCGTGCTTTATCGCGGAGAAAGCGGCACCGCCTATGTGGTGGAGGCCTATTGCCCCCATATGGGCGCGCACCTTGCCAAGAACACCACCTCCTACATCGTGCGCGATGGTGAGCAGGTGGAAGGTGAATCGATCCGTTGCCCTTTCCATGGCTGGCGTTTCGGCGCGGATGGCCAGTGCAACCATATTCCCTATTCCGATTTCGTGCCCAAGGCCGCGAAGCTGAAAACCTTCCCGGTGAAGGAGCAGGCGGGCACCATCTGGATGTGGCACGATCCCGAAGGGCTGGAGCCTGACTTCGACCTGCCCGATTTCGGCGGCCATTGGGATCAGCCGGGCTGGGTCAACTGGAAGATCGACTTCATGGGCGATCTCGACATTCACCCGATCGAGGTGGTGGACAATATGGCCGATTACGGCCATTTCATCCCGATCCATGGCGCAAAGGACTTCGTCTATTTCGCCAATGAATTCATGGACCATGTCGTCCACCAATATTATGCCGCCGGGCACCGCACTCTGACGCTCAAGCCGGAAGACGTGCTGACGCTCGACACCTGGTATACCGGTCCCTCGATCCTCCAGTCGGAGATGGAAGGCACCTTCAATTCCTTCATCCTGATTACCCATACGCCGATCGAAGATGGCAAGATTCGCGTCTGGCACGGTCTGATGGTGCAGGTGAATGACGGCTCCGCCCCCATCACCGACGAACTGCGTGCCGCCGCGCTTGAATATCAGGAAGGCAGCCGCCTTGCCTTCGCGCAGGATGTCGAGATCTGGCAGAACAAGCGCGCTTGCCTCAATCCGCTGGTGGTGCCCAATGACGGTCCCTACGGCAAGGTGCGCCTGTGGTATAAGCAGTTCTACAATCCCCGCGCCCAGGCGCCGGATTGGCATAAGCGCGCCAACGGCTCTTATGTGACGCTCGACAAGCGCAATTCGATCGAAGCCGCCTAAGCTGTTTGAAGATAAGGCGCAGACTCCGAACAGGCCGGTCTGCGCCTTATTCTGTACTGTTTCCGAAGTCGGATACTGATTCGGCTTCTTTCCAGCAATCAATCCGAGGACTGGCCGATTCGGGTTCGGCAGCACAGTAATCGGATGTGCGATTGCCGATCCGGCCTTGCCGATGGTTGCGAGGCGCGGACTGGCGAAGCTCCACTTATTTTGAAAACTCTGGAGGAGAGGAATATGGGACGCAGTGAACGTCCGGTGGCAATCGTCACTGGCGCCAGCCGTGGCGCAGGCCGCGGGATTGCGGTGGCGCTGGGAGAGAAGGGCTATCGTGTCTATGTGACCGGCCGCAGCGTGAATGAAGGGACCGCGGCTTTCGGCGGCACCATTGGGGCTACTGCTGCGCTGGTGGATGCGGCAGGCGGTGAGGGTCGCGCCGCGCAGGTCGATCATGGCAATGCCGCCGATATCGCCGCGCTGTTCGAGCGGGTCGCGGAGGAAAGCGGCCGCCTCGACATATTGGTCAACAATGCCGCCGCGCTGCATGAAGATCTGGTGAAGCCCGGCCCGTTCTGGGAAAAATCGCCCGATCTGGTCAACATTCTGGATGTGGGCCTGCGCTCCCACTATCTCGCCAGCTGGCACGCTGCGCGGATGATGGTGCCTGCGGGCAGCGGCCTCATCGCTTTCACCTCGTCCTTCGGCTCGGTTTGCTACATGCATGGCGCGGCCTATGGCGCGCAGAAGGCGGGCGTGGACAAATTCGCCGCCGACATGGGCGTCGACTTCCGGGGCACCGGCGTCGCCGCCGTCTCGCTGTGGATGGGGCCGCTGCTGACCGAGCGCAGCAAGCAGACGCTGGCCGAGCATCCCGAGCAATATGAGAAGTTCATGGCTGATGCGGAAACGCCGGAATTCAATGGTCGGGTCATCGCCGCCATTCATGACGATCCCGATCTTGCCGAACTGAACGGACAGACGCTGATCAGCGCCGAAATGGCCCCGAAATACGGCATAACCGAAGAGGG
Source organism: uncultured Sphingobium sp. (assembly GCA_964384275.1). Lineage (GTDB taxonomy): Bacteria > Pseudomonadota > Alphaproteobacteria > Sphingomonadales > Sphingomonadaceae > Sphingobium. The sequence goes on from CAYLKZ010000011.1 coordinate 48,107, forward strand.
CGGTCGCGTGCCCCCTTCCTATCGCGGAATGTTGGGCGAGCCGAGGATCCCGCACCCGGCAATCGTCATCTGATAGAGCATTTTGAAAACAGGGCCGGGATGAATGGCGCGCCTTCGTCCCGGCCCTTCACCCTATTGGGTAGCCCGCCCTTCATGGCGGGCTTTTTTATTGCGATGACAGGGGTCGGCGGGGCTATCCAGCGTCGAGGAGACGCAACGCCTTTGGCCCCCTTGGGCGAGGAAAAGGCTGCACCGCGCGCGTGATGCCCGCGACCGGAAAATCAGAGTAAATGCCAGCAGACGATATAAGCCAGCCCCAGCATCGACAATATCATGCAGCAACGATCACCGACCCAATCCAGTCTGGTCATGACGGTCTCTCCAGCGCTCTCCATTCACGGTCTATCGCCGTATCGGAGAAAGCTATCATAGCTCTACACGCCACGCCATAGCTCTATGGAGCATTGGCTATCATTCCCCAGATCAGGAAGAGGGGCGGATATCCGGCCTATCCGCTTCATCGCAGGTTGCAGATGGCGTCGCGTCTTGTTGGCGAGAGCAATGCGGTGGAGTTGTACCGGGCGCTGGGCGG
>CAYLKZ010000012.1:0-5766 GCA_964384275.1 uncultured Sphingobium sp.
TATCCTATTGAAATCAGGATTTTTTGTTGCATGCTCGCATTCTCCGGCTGCCGCATATCGGAGGCATTGTCGCTGACCGATGAAAGCATCGATTTCGAAGCGCAGAGCGTCGTAATCAAATGTTTGAAAAAAAGAGGAAAAATGGTGTTTCGGGCAATTCCTCTGCCGCCCCGCTTTTTGCGCCTGTTAAGACGCTGGTTCACGAGCCGGAAAAGCCCGCAGTCCTATTTGTGGACATGGTCGAGAATGACGGCATACCGCCATGTTTGTGACGTCATGATAGCGGCGGGAATTCGGGGAAGCTATGCGACGCCCAAGGGGTTGCGGCATGCTTTTGGCGTCACCGCCATTCAGGCCGGAATACCGTTAACGCTGATCCAGCGTTGGCTCGGCCATGCGGACATCAAGACCACGGCTATCTACACCAGCGCGATGGGTCCGGAGGAGCGGGAAATCGCATCGCGCATGTGGCGAAAGGGGGATGGCCGGAGCGGCGCGAAACAGTCGAACGGGGCGCCGGTCGGGCAAATGCCGGAGATGGAGGCCGAGGAGGACAAGCCCTTTTTCGAAATCGGCGCGAAGGGGCCGGAGCAAGCAGAAAAGCGGGCAATTCCTGGGGACTTGAAGGATAATATTTCCAAAATAAATCTGGTTAACGAACTCCCGATAGAGCAGAAAAATGCTATATATCATGCTCTGTATTGCTATCTGATACAGATTTGGATAGATTGTAACGGCGAAAATCACGATTTTTCAGTGACATATCAGTCCTCCGATCAGCTATCTTCATCATTGCCCTCTTCGGACAATGACATGATATTGTGCAATACGGACCTTTGATTTTCGATCCGGACAGGCCGGTCGGGGTTGCCGCACTTCGCCGCGTGGCGGAAAATGCCGTTCCTTCGAACTGACCGCGCCTGCCTGGCGTTCGAAAGAGCGTCGCGGCCTTGTGACTGCTATCGCGCCTTGTTCGCCGTTCCTCCCCGGTTGCCGCCGGGTTCGGGATCGGGGCGGGAATATTGGCGCTGCCTGATGCCGGAGGCAACTGGGTCAGTGGGAGCCTGCCCACTGCCGCCCGGAATCTCAGCGATCAGCTTCTGCCGGATGGCAGATGGCGCGCAGATGAAGGATGCTCAACCCCCCTGCCGGGCGGCATCGTCAACAACCGACGCCTTTCGTTGCACCGTTTCCGTCCATGTTCCGGCGATCCGCTGCGCCGCATTCGCAGGGCGTGGCGACGGTGGACCCCGTCTGCGTCAGGGTGCGGCCCATGGTCCAGTTCCTGCTCATGCGGACGAGCGGATTGGGCGCGCACCATATCTCTCCATTGGCGTCGAGCGCCGTCACCCAGATGAGATTATGCTCCTGCCCATAGTCGATGACCGCGAGGGCATAGCCATCGCCCTTGCCGATGACATGGAGCGGGATCGGGGGATCGAGCTGAGTGAACATGGAGGCTGCCTTTCGGGGGCTTTCCGTTGAAAGGAAAGCCCGCCTTCTCTTGAAACCGAAATTGGGTTGACCCTCCCGGCTTTACGGGTTTCCCGACGGCCGCCGGTACGCCCGTCGCCGGCCCCACATAGGCCGTCGTGCCGACCCGCTCATGCAAGATCGCGCACCTTCGGCTCGCGTGCCCAGTGGCGGCGCGCGCCAGCCTTCAGGAAATCTTCGACCGGGACGACGCCCTCGTCTTTCTCGACATGCGCCTTGTCGAGAAGGATCTGGGTGCCCTTGCAATGGGCGATGGTCTTGCAATGGCCATAGGCGTCCATGAACCATTGGACCGCCGCGCCGTCCTTCGTCAGCGCCTCGGCCTGATCGGGCATCAGGATGGAGGCGACCGCGTCGAACAGCACAGAGGGCGATCCCGCAAGCTGGCCGTCCGCTTTCAACTCGCCGCCTTTTACCTTGGTGGCGCCGACCTTCGGCGCGACGAGGAAGGCGGTGCCCCCGGCCTGCTCGATCTCTCCCTTCAGCCGGTCGATCGCTGCCTTGTCCGATCCTTCCCCGAACAATATGCCGACCTTGCGGCCCTTGAGCATATCCTTCGCCCGCTTCTGGATCGACAGCGCATCGGAAGCGGGCATGTCGATGGGGGCCTTTGCCGCCTGCGCCTTTTCGGGCAGGTCGAGCGCGAGGCCCGCCGCGACCCGCTGCGCCAGTTCCTCATCGATCAGGCGCAGGCGCGAAACGACGCGGGCGCGGACATGCTCCAGCTCCACCTTGGACAGCTCGAACACGAGAGCAGAGGCGATATGCGCCTGTTCGTTCCCGGTCTGGGATCGATAGAATAGCCGCGCCTGGCTGTAATGATCGGCGAACAGTTCCGCGCGGATGCGCAGCTTCTGCCCCGCGTCATTGCGTTCGGCATTGGCGGTGAAGGAGGTGAAGCCGGTTTCCGGGCAGGCGCGCGCGCCGCTGTCCTCGCCCGCTTCGGCCAGGCTGTTCGGCTCGTAATTGGCGCGCCCGGTCGGCACCAGCGTCTGCATCATCCCGTCGCGCTGGAAATTGTGGAATGGGCATTTGGGCGCGTTGATCGGGATCTGGTGGAAATTGGTCGTCCCCAGCCGCGATTTCTGCGTGTCGAGATAGGAAAAGAGGCGGCCCTGCAACAGCGGGTCGTTGGTGAAGTCGATGCCGGGGATGATATTGGTCGGCAGGAAGGCGGCCTGCTCCGTCTCCGCGAAGAAATTATCGACATTGCGGTTGAGGGTCATGCGGCCGATGATCTCGACCGGAATATCCTCTTCCGGAATCAGCTTGGTGGCGTCGAGCACATCATAGGGCTGTTGCGCCGCCCATGCCTCGTCGAAAATCTGCACACCGAGATCCCATTGCGGATAATCGCCCGCCGCAATCGCCTCGAACAGGTCGCGGCGAAGGAAATCCGGGTCGGCGCCTGCGATCTTCACGGCCTCGTCCCAGGTGGTGGATTGCAGGCCGAGCGCCGGCTTCCAGTGGAATTTGACGAACCGGCCTTCCCCTGCCGCATTGACGAAGCGGAAGCTGTGCACGCCGAAACCCTCCATCATGCGGAAGGAGCGGGGGATCGCCCGGTCGGACATCGCCCACATGATCATATGCATGGACTCGGGCATCAGGCCGATAAAGTCCCAGAAGGTCGTATGCGCGCTCGCGGCCTGCGGATAGCCGCGATCGGCCTCCATCTTCACGCTGTGGACCAGATCGGGGAATTTGATCGCGTCCTGAATGAAGAAGACCGGGATATTGTTGCCGACCAGATCCCAATTGCCCGTATCGGTGTAGAGCTTCACCGCGAAGCCGCGCACGTCGCGTGGCGTATCCACCGACCCCGCGCCGCCCGCGACGGTCGAGAAGCGCACGAAGACCGGGCAGGTCTTGCCTTCCTGCTGGAAGATCGACGCCTTGGTCAGTTCCGGTATCGCCCTCGTGCATTCGAACACCCCGTGGGCGCCCGTTCCACGCGCATGGACGATGCGCTCGGGGATGCGCTCATGGTCGAAGTGAAAGATTTTCTCGCGAAGGATGAAATCTTCCAGCAGTGTCGGCCCCCGCTCGCCTGCGCGCAGGCTGTTCTGGTTGTCCGCGATGCGGTGGCCGAAATTATCGGTCAGATGGGCGGGGCCGTCGCCATGGTCGGCACTCTGGCCGATATCCTGATGCAGCTCGTCGGCATTGCCCTTATGGTCCTCGAACGGCGGCTGGCCGCTACCCGGTCTTGCGGCGGCAAGCGCATTGTCGAGGGTCGGTATGGGGCGGCTGGGGTCTGGTTTCGGCATCCTTGTTTCTCCCTGCGCTGGAGCATCGCGCGCACGGACAGAACTTATGTTCTTGCGCTTTGCTTGCTGTTCAACCGTGCCAACGCGGCGAGGCGGAGCCGGTTCCCCGGTGGAAGGGCCATTTAAAAAGGGAGCAGGCGATGTGCGGGCCGACACCGCACGGCGTCAGGCGGATCGGCGGGGCGGCAACAGGAAAACGACATAGCCCCGGAAGTGCGGCGACCTTTCAAGCGCGGGCGGAGGACGCCATGCGCCCCCTTCGACCAGCGCGATGCGGAAAGGCAGCGGGATGTCGGCGATGCGCTCGAAATAGCGATCATAGCCGGGGATGCTGTCGCGGCCCTGATAGGTCTGGATGATGACCTCGTCCACCACGCCCCCCAGCGTCGCCAGCGCGGCGGGATCGGCATTGGCGCTCCAGTCGAGCAGCCCCGTGACCGACAGGCGATAGCGCGTTGGCAGGCGGCGGCGCACCTCCTTCAGAAAGGCGGCATAGCCGGACAGGCCCTGCGTTCTGGCGTCGAAGTCCAGCGTCAGCCCCGCGACCGCATTGCCTTCCGCTTCCCAGCGGGCCAGCTCGCCCAGAATGCGCTGGTGCAGCGCCTCGGGCCAGTCGAGCCGTTCCAGCCGCACGGTCAGCCAGACCCGCGCATGGCGGATGCGGGGCGCCTGCGGGCGCAGGGGCGTGAAGGCGGGCTGGCCGCGGGCGCGCACCTCGCCGTCGAGGATATAAATCTCGCTGGCCTTTGCCAGCACCGGCGGTGGGGGAACCCCTGCCCACAGGAAGAAGGCGTCATGATCCGCCGGATCGACCGTCCCCCCGCGATCATCGTCGCAAGCCCCCGGCATCAGCGCCAGCAGTGGGGCGAGGACGAGAAGAAGGGCGGGGCGCCTCCTCACCAATAATAGCGCAGCTTTTCGGCCCAGCGGCTGGTCGGATAGCTTTGCTTGAGGCGCTGGAACCAGCCTTTGCGCACGGCCTCCGGCACATCCTCGCCGCCGCAATCATTATGGCCGGAGGGCGCATAGCACATCACGCTGCGATAGAGGGCATAGGCCTTTTCCTCCGCCCCCGCGCGCGGATCGGCGATGACGGCTGTATAGAGCGATGCGCGCGTCAGGGTCTTGCCCGGAAACAGGCTGTGCCCGCCGCCCAGCATGTCGGTGTCGTCGAACGGGGTGAAGACGGTCAGATTATCGAAGCTGTTGAGCCGCCAGAAATCGCCGAGGCACAGCCGGGCCTGCGCATCGCCGGGCCGGGCGGCGAGAGTGCGGGCTGTGGTCTCGATCGTCGGGCAGGCATAATCCTCCCGCCACTTTCCGCTGGCGAACAGCCCGGTCGGGATGTCGTCGCTGCTCATGATCCAGGACGGATAGCCTGCGGCCGGCGCCCCGGCGGGCAGCAGCAGGCGATCCCGCCCGAAATCGGCGAACTGTCCTTGCGCCAGATCCTTGTGCAGCAGCGTGAAAAGAGCCAGAGCGCGGGTGCGGGCGCTGTTGCCCTTGTCGGCGATCGCGGCGCGCAGCAGATCAGCCCCTGCCACCCGCGACAGCAGGATTTCGCGGACGGTGCCGTCGGTGATGGGGGAGGCAGGCGCGAAGACATCGGGCAGGCGGCCGCCGCGCTGCCAGAGCAGAGCCAGGCCGAATTGCGCGAATTCACTGACATAGGGCGCGTCGGCGGCGGCGATGAGGGCGCTCCAATGCGCCTCCTCGCCCGGATCGCGCACCTGTGCGAGAGCGATGCCGCGCAGCCCCTGTATCGAATAGGCGAGCGGGGTCATCCCTTTGCGCGGGGCCTGTGCGGGCACCAGCGCGAGCACCGCCTTCGCATCGCGATCGACATAGAGCGCCCGCGCAGCCCGCAAATAGGTGTAAAGCTCTGGATGGGCGGCGAAGGCCCGTTGGTGCCCGGCCAGTTCGGCGGCGGTGAGCGGCTTGCCCTCCGCATCCTCGCGCATCCGCGCCAGATCGAGCGTGGCGAGCAGCAGCGGCGTGCCGA
>CAYLKZ010000012.1:5866-48597 GCA_964384275.1 uncultured Sphingobium sp.
TCGGTGTTCAGCCGGTAGAGCGTGGCGATGCCGCCCCAGCTGAAGAAGCTGTGGCCGAAGCTGCGTTCCTCCCATACCAGTTCGCTATAGGAGCGCGGCCGCACCGCAAGGCCTTTGCCGCCGCGCAGCAGCAGGAACATGTTGGAGCGCGTGTCGTTGCCGGGCCAGAACAGCGGACGGTTGCCGCAATCCCGCGACCCGTAGGAATCGGTGGAGGGAGGACCGCCCAGCCGCCACTCCTGCGTGCAGCCATAATCTCCGCTGGCCCTGGCTGGCGTGGCCATCAGCGTCATAGCCGCCGACACCACCGCGGCGCCTGCCCAGAAAGCGCGTTTCCTCATCTGTCCGCCCCACCTACATGACATAATACCACCGCCTGATACGCAGGAATCCCCGGTGGAAACAAGATGCCTGTGGCCCGTTCGCGGGCCTTGCGGCAGGGGGCGGTTTGGCGGCAGGGGTCAGTTGCCGTCCGCCGCCGACTTCATTCGCTGATCCACACCTCCACCGGCACCTTGTCCTGCCGCAGCACGGCGCGGATTGGCATGTCCTCGACCGGCCCTTCGCCCAGCGCTTTCCGATAGACCGCTTCCTTCGCCGCGCCGCCGATCTGGAGAAGCAGCACCCGGCTGCTCAGCAGGCCCGCCGCGCTCAGGGACATGCGCTCATGCGGCGCGGCAGGGGGCGTGAGCGCGAGTGTCAGGGCCTGTGTCGTAAGCCCCTCCCGCAACTCCCGCGCCTCGGGGAAGAGGGAGGCGGTGTGGCCGTCCTCCCCCATGCCGAGCAGCATCGCGTCGAAAGGCAAGGGCAGCGCGCGCATCGCCGCTTCGCAGGCGGGCTGGCCCTCGTGTGCGGTAGCGGCGTCATTCTTCATCGGCACGAAGCGGGCCGCATTCGCTGGACCTTGCAGCAGATGCTCTCGGATGAGGCGGCTGTTGCTGTCGGCATCGTCTGCCGGAACCCAGCGTTCATCGACCTGCGCGACGATCACCTTATCCCATGGCAGGCGCTTTTCCCGCAACGCCTCGAACATTGCAGCGGGGGAGCGACCGCCGGAAAGGGCGAGCGTCGCCGTGCCGCGCTGCCCGATGGCGGCGGCGAGTCGGTCTGCGATTGAGGCAGCGAGCGCCGTGGCGGCGGCGGGCGCGTCGGGAAAGCGATGTTCCTGAATGTCGGGCATGTCGGCTCTCTTGCTTTCAGAGTGTGGCGGTCGAGCGGGTGTTCATCTGGATGCTGCTGCGGTTGTCTCCCGCAGTCAGCCGGTTGCTGATATCGGCCATCAGCGGCGGCATGTCGCGCAGCAGCGGCTCTGCCTGCTCCGTCGCCGCCCAGCCCAGCGTGCGCGTCAGGTTGAAGCCGGCGAGGCGCGGGCGCGCGACGCCTTCGGCGGCGTAGCAGCAGGGCATGACGGTGATGCCCAGCCCCGCGCCGACCATTTGCAGCACGCGCTCGTCATTGGTCGACTTCAGCGCGAAATGCGGCCGGACGCCGCGCTCAATGAAGAAGCGGCTCGTCTCCGACAGCGCCTCGCAATGGCGGCGCACGATCATTGCCTCATTGGCGAGCAGGTCGGCGCCGATCTCGCTATTGCCTGCGAGCGGATGGTCGGCGGCCATCGCCAGCGCATAGCCCTCCGTGCAGATCGCCCGTTCGGGAAAGCGGTCGCTGCCCCGTTCCACCAGCGTCAGCGCGGCATCGATCCGCCCCTTGGCGAGATGGCCGGTCAGCTCTCGCTCGCTGCCGAACAGCAGTTCCAGCCGATGCTGGCGCTCCGGTCTGACTTGCGCGACGGAGGCAGCGATGATCCCGCCCGCTACGCTGGAAAGGATGCCCAGCCGCAGCGAGGGCAGGGTTTCCGTCCGGCCCATCGACTGCACTGCGAGGTTGAACTCACCTTCTATGCGCCGCGCATGGGCGAGGAAGCGCGTGCCCCCGTCGGTCAGTTCCACCCGCTGGTTCGACCGCACGAACAAGGGTAGGCCAAGCTCCCTCTCCAGCTTTGCGATGCCGACGGAGAGGGTGGGCTGCGACACATTGCAATAATGGGCGGCGCGGGAGAAATTGCCCTGATCGACCACGGCAAGGAAATAGCGTAGCAAATAGCGGTCGAGCATGGCGGACTCCGGCGGTCGGCTCCCGCAGCCGGATGGCCGCCGGGCGAAGACAGTGCATAGATATCAGTAATGATGTTGTTAGGGAAAGTTCAATTTTTCCTTGAAGACCCCGTGCGGTAGAACCCTACGCGGCAGGAGAGTTTTCGATGACGGATTTCGATTTTGCGCTGGGCGAAGCCGCCGACATGATCCGGGAGAGTGCGGCCCGCTTCTCCACCGACAGGATCGCGCCACTCGCGACGGAAATCGATGAGAAGGATTGGTTTCCGCGAGAGGAGCTATGGCCCGCCATGGGCGCGCTCGGCCTGCATGGCATCACTGTCGAGGAGGAATATGGCGGCCTGGGCCTCGGCTATCTGGAGCATGTGGTGGCGCAGGAGGAAGTGGCGCGGGCGTCGGCTTCCATCGGCCTTTCCTATGGCGCGCACTCCAACCTTTGCGTCAACCAGATCCGTCGCTGGGGCAATGAGGCGCAGAAAGCGCGCTATCTGCCCAAACTGATTTCCGGCGAGCATGTCGGCAGCCTCGCCATGTCGGAGGCTGGCGCGGGGTCCGATGTCGTCTCGATGAAGTTGAAGGCAGAGAAGAAGGGCGACCGCTATATCCTCAACGGCACCAAATTCTGGATCACCAACGCGCCCTATGCCGACACGCTGGTCGTCTATGCCAAGACCGGAGAAGGCTCGAAGGGCATCACCACCTTCCTGATCGAGAAGGACATGAAGGGCTTTTCGATCGGGCAGAAGATCGAGAAGGTCGGCATGCGCGGCTCCCCCACCGCCGAGCTGGTGTTCGAGGACTGCGAGGTGCCGGAAGAGAATATCATGGGTCCGCTCAACGGCGGCGTCGGCGTGCTGATGAGCGGCCTCGATTATGAGCGCACGGTGCTGTCGGGCATACAACTCGGCATCATGCAGGCGTGTCTCGACGTGGTGCTGCCCTATGTGCGGGAACGCAGGCAGTTCGGGAGGCCAATCGGCGCGTTCCAGCTGATGCAGGCGAAGATCGCCGACATGTATGTCGCGCTCAACAGCGCGCGGGCCTATGTCTATGCGGTGGCGCGGGCGTGCGACGCGGGCAAGACCACCCGCTTCGACGCGGCGGGTGCGATCCTGCTGGCAAGCGAAAACGCAATGAAAACCGCGCTGGAGGCGGTGCAGGCGCTGGGCGGCGCGGGCTATACCAGGGACTGGCCGGTCGAGCGCTATATGCGCGACGCGAAGCTGCTGGATATAGGCGCGGGCACCAATGAGATCCGCCGGATGCTGATCGGCCGGGAGTTGATCGGGGCATGAGCGCGCCGGTTCTCGATACTAAGCTTTCGCCCGACAGCGAGGGCTTGCGCGTCAATGCCGCGCACAACCGGGCGCTGGTCGAGGAACTGCGCGGTAAGGTCGCCGCCGCCGCGCAGGGCGGTTCGGATAGCGCGCGAGCCAAGCATATAGCGCGTGGCAAGTTGTTGCCACGCGAGCGGGTGGAGCGATTGCTCGATCCCGGTTCGCCCTTTCTGGAAATCGGCCAGCTTGCCGCCAACGGCCTTTATGGCGACGAGGTGCCGGGCGCGGGGATCATCGCCGGTATCGGGCGCGTGTCGGGGCGGCAGGTGATGATCGCCTGCAACGACGCGACCGTGAAGGGCGGCACCTATTATCCGGTCAGCGTCAAGAAGCATCTGCGCGCGCAGGAAATCGCGCTGGAGAACCGGCTGCCCTGCGTCTATCTGGTCGACAGCGGCGGCGCGAACTTGCCCAATCAGGCGGAAGTGTTCCCCGATCGTGAGCATTTCGGCCGCATCTTCTACAATCAGGCGAACCTCTCCGCGCGCGGCATTCCGCAGATCGCCTGCGTGATGGGCAGCTGCACGGCGGGCGGGGCCTATGTGCCCGCCATGTCCGATGAAACCGTGATCGTGCGCAATCAGGGCACGATCTTCCTTGCAGGCCCGCCGCTGGTGCAGGCGGCGACGGGGGAGATCATCAGCGCGGAGGATCTGGGCGGCGGCGACCTCCATGGCCGCAGGTCCGGCGTGGTGGATCATGTCGCGGAAAATGACGACCATGCGCTGAGCATCCTGCGCGATATTGTTTCCACGCTCCAGCCGGACCTGAAGCCGGACGTCAATCTGCGCGACGCGAGGCCGCCGAAGTTCGATCCGCAAGAGCTTTATGGCATCGTCCCGCAGGATGTGCGCGCGCCCTATGATGTGCGCGAGGTGATCGCGCGCATCGTCGATGGCAGCGAGTTTCATGAGTTCAAGGCGCTCTATGGCGCCACTTTGGTTTGCGGCTTCGCGCATATCTGGGGCATACCGGTGGCGATCCTCGCCAATAATGGCGTGCTGTTCTCCGAAAGCGCGGTCAAGGGCGCGCATTTCATCGAGCTGGCCTGCCAGCGGCGCATCCCGCTGCTCTTCCTCCAGAATATCTCCGGCTTCATGGTCGGCGGCAAATATGAGGCGGAGGGCATCGCCAAGCACGGCGCGAAACTGGTGACAGCGGTGGCGACCGCGCAGGTGCCGAAGGTCACGGTGCTGATCGGCGGCAGCTTCGGCGCGGGCAATTACGGCATGTGCGGGCGCGCCTATCAGCCGCGCTTCCTCTTCAGCTGGCCCAATGCCCGCATCAGCGTGATGGGTGGCGAGCAGGCGGCATCGGTGCTGGCGACGGTGCACCGCGACGCAGCCAATTGGACGCCGCAGGAAGCCGAGGCGTTCAAGGCCCCGATCCGTCAGAAATATGAGCATGAGGGCAATCCCTATTACGCCACAGCGCGGCTCTGGGATGACGGCATTATCGACCCGGCCCAGACCCGCGACGTGCTGGGCCTTGCCTTTGCCGCGACATTGAACGCGCCTGTGCCGGAACGGGCGCAGTTCGGCGTGTTCAGGATGTGAGGAACAGCCTATGATCCGATCCTTGCTCATCGCCAATCGCGGCGAAATCGCCTGCCGGATCATCCGCACCGCGCGGCGGATGGGCATTCGCACCATCGCTGTCTATTCGGATGCGGATGCCGACGCACTGCATGTCCGCTCGGCAGATGAGGGGGTGCATATTGGCCCATCGCCGGTGCGCGACTCCTATCTCGCCGGGGAAAAGATCATCGCTGCCGCCAAGGCGAGCGGCGCGGAGGCGATCCATCCCGGCTATGGCTTCCTTTCCGAAAATGCCGGGTTCGCGCAGGCGGTTATCGACGTGGGGCTGATCTGGGTCGGTCCCGATCCGTCCTCTATCGCCGCCATGGGCCTGAAGGATGCAGCCAAGAAGCTGATGCAGGACGCGGGCGTGCCGACGACGCCCGGCTATCTGGGCGATGACCAATCGCCCGAGCGTCTGAAGGCCGAGGCCGACGCCATCGGCTATCCGGTCCTCATCAAGGCGGTCGCGGGCGGCGGCGGCAAGGGCATGCGCAAGGTCGACAGCGCGACCGATTTCGCCGACGCGCTGCTCTCCTGCCAGCGGGAGGCGGCCTCGAGTTTCGGCAATGAGGCTGTGCTGCTGGAAAAATGGATCACGAACCCGCGCCATATCGAGGTGCAGATATTCGGCGACCGCCACGGCAATGTCGTCCACCTGTTCGAGCGCGACTGCTCGCTCCAGCGCCGCCACCAGAAGGTGATCGAGGAAGCGCCCGCGCCCGGCATGGATGACGAAACCCGCGCTGCGGTCTGTCAGGCGGCGGTCGATGCGGCCAAGGCGGTCGATTATGTCGGCGCGGGCACGATAGAGTTCGTCGCCGACGGGTCGGAAGGGCTGAAGGCTGACCGCATCTGGTTCATGGAGATGAACACGCGGCTTCAGGTCGAACATCCCGTCACCGAGGCCATTACCGGGCAGGATCTGGTCGAATGGCAGCTGCGCGTCGCGAGCGGGGAACCGCTGCCGAAAAAGCAGGAAGAGCTTTCGATAAACGGCTGGGCGATGGAGGCGCGGCTTTATGCCGAAGACCCGGCGAGGGGCTTTCTGCCGTCCATCGGCACGCTCGATGTCTTCGATCTGGGCGAGGGGTGCCGCATCGATGCCGGGGTCCGGCAGGGCGCGGAAATATCGCCTTTCTACGATCCGATGATCGCCAAGATCGTCGCCCATGGCCCGACCCGCGATGCAGCGCGCACGGCGCTTGCCGAAGCGCTGGCCGACAGCGCGATCTGGCCGCTCAAGACCAATGCGGGCTTTCTGGTGAAGGCGCTGGAGCATCCCGATTTCGTCGCGGCGCGGCTCGATACCGGGTTGATCGGGCGGGATGGCGACGCGCTGATGCCGCCAGCGCGGCCGAGCGAGGAGGCGCTGGCCGATGCCGCCGCGAGCCTCTCCCACGGCGGCGGCCTTGCAGGGTTCCGCCTCAACGCGCCGATGCGCGCGAGCGGCGACTTCCTGCTCGATGGCGAGGTGGTGACGATCGCTTATGATCCGAGGGAGGGCGATGGAGGCGCGGAGGATGTGCTGGTCGCCGAGGGCGGGCAGGTCTGGCGCCTGACGCGGTGGCGCGCCGGCGGGGCAGGGGGAGCAGATGCCTCCGATGGCGCGATCCTCTCGCCCATGCCCGGCCGCATCATCGCCGTCGCCGTCGCGGCGGGGGACGTCGTGGCCAAGGGTCAGAAGCTGCTGACGCTCGAAGCCATGAAGATGGAGCACAGCCTCGTCGCACCCTTCGACGGTACCATCGCCGAACTCAACGCCAGCGAGGGCGGGCAGGTGAGCGAGGGCGCGCTGCTGGCGCGGATCGAGAAAGCGGAATAAGGCTGCGGGGCCGTGCAGCGCGGGCGGTAGCGACCGAAAGCGACAAGGGGAGGCTTGGATTGGCTGGTAAATATTTCGACCAGTGGACGGTCGGCGAAACGCTGGTCCACGAGATTCGCCGCACCGTGACGGAGACGGACAATCTCCTCTTCTCGACGATGACCCATAATCCGCAGCCCTTGCACATCGATGCCGAGGCGGCGAAGGCCAGCGAATTCGGCCAGATCCTCGTCAACGGCACCTTCACCTTCGCGCTGATGGTCGGCCTGTCGGTCGGCGATACGACGCTGGGCACGCTGGTCGCCAATCTCGGTTACGACAAGCTGGTGATGCCCAGGCCGGTTTTCCTCGGCGACACGCTCCGCGCCGAGACGGAGGTGAGCGACCTCAAGCCCAGCAAGTCGCGCCCCGGCGCGGGCATCGTCACCTTCGCGCACCGTCTGCTGAACCAGCGCGACGAGGTGGTCTGCCAGTGCCTGCGCATGGCGCTGATCCACGGCAGCCCGAAGGAGGATGGCGCGTGAAGCTCCGCTCCCTGCTCTTCGTTCCTGCCGACCGGCCAGAGCGTTTCGCCAAGGCGGCCGCCAGCGGTGCCGATGCGCTGATCCTCGACCTGGAGGATAGTGTCGCGCCGGAAAAGAAGGATGCGGGCCGCACGGCTATTGCCGAGTGGCTGGCGAGGGAGCGGCCTGTCGCCACCTTCGTGCGCGTCAACCCGCTCGACAGCGGGCTGACCGACGCGGACCTCGCCGCAGTGCTGCCCGGCCGCCCGGACGGCCTCGTCCTGCCCAAGGCGGAAGGGGCGGAGAGCGTCAGGGCGCTGATCGGCAGGCTGGGTGACGCGCCCGTCCCGCCGATCCTGCCCATCGCCACGGAGACTCCTTCGGCTATCTTCCAACTCGGCGGCTATGGCGCGGTGGGGGAACATCTTGCCGGGCTGACGTGGGGCGCGGAGGATCTGCCCGCCGCCATCGGCGCTGCCACCTCGCGGGAGGAAGACGGCAGCTATACGCCGCCCTATGAGATGGTGCGCGCCCTCACCCTTTTCGGCGCTCATGCGGCGGGCACGGCGGCGATCGAGACGGTGTTCCCGCGCATCGACGATCCGCAGGCGCTCGCCGCCTATGTCGCCCGCGCGCGGCGTGACGGCTTCACCGGCATGATGGCGATCCACCCCGCGCAGGTGGAGATCATCAATCGCGGCTTCACCCCCACCGAGGCCGAGCTGGCCCATGCCCGCGCCGTGATCGAGGCGTTCGCCGCCCATCCCGGCGTTGGCGCGCTGAAGCTCGACGGCAAGATGATCGACCGCCCGCATCTGGTGCAGGCGCAGTGCATGATCGACAGGGCGGCGCGATGAGCGCAGCGTCGGCCAGCCCTAACCGGGCCAGCATCCCGGCCAGTCCGTCGGGTTGCCATCGTCAGTGACCAGAACTGGATTCGCGGCGTCTCCCGGATCGAAAGCGCGATGCTGCCCTTCGTCATCAATCTAATCAAAACAAACTATAAACTCATGCCTGGCGATGAACCGCACGGGCAGCGCCTCCGCGTTGACTGCCACGTTGAATTTGGACCATCCCCAAAAGACGGCCGGGGCACCTGGTTTGCTCGCGCTTATGATCCCGATTAACGTAAATTATGCCCGTAGGACGCTCGGCTATTAAGGAACACTCACCGGCAACGATGTTTTCCCTCAATGGCTAGGGTTTGACCGTTCCAGCGAACGCCTCATATCGCCTGCTTCCCTTCTGTCAGAACCATGCTCGAACACCCGCGACAAAGCTGAATCCACCGGCGCCTTCGCCCGCGGCGTGCGCGAAACGGGCGGTGTCGCCTGCTTTCCGTTCCCATGACACGCCGATGTAGGGCGCGAACTCCCGGGCAACCTCGTATCGAAGGCGAAGGCCCAATTCGGCGTCGACGAGCCCGGCACCGATGCCTTCCGCGCGCATGTCCTGCGCCGAGAGATTTATTTCGGCACGCGGCTGAAGAATCAGGCGCTGGGTTATCCGCTGGTCATGATAGCCCCCAAGCCGGGCAAGAAGATCGCCCCTGTAGGACAGGAACAGGGCGCCTTCCACCTCGAACCAATAGGGGGCCAGTCCCTCAAAGCCGATCGTGGCATAGGTTCGCGACGGCTCAGGCTGAAAATCATGACGAATACCGGCCTGAAGGTTGAAATAGGGACCGATGGCCCGGCTGTAGAGAACCTGGATCTCCGCGCTTTCGACTCCATCATGGAAGACGCTTTCGCCTTCCGACTTGATCGTCAGGCGGTTGATGTCTCCGCCGAACCAAGCCTCTCCATCCCAGCGATAGCCATCGCGACCGTCACGGAATTGCGCCTCGGCGAGGTTTAGCAAGACCTGCGAATAGCTTAGGCCCCCATGCTCGCGCATGAGAGACGCGCGTGCTGGCGCCATAGCCTCGCGTCCCCAAATTCGATCGGCATAGTCCGCAGCAGTCGGGGCGGGAGCATGCGCGTTGCCCGCCGGCAGCATGGTTCCGTTGCCATCGTTTAGCCTCATATCATGCTCGGCAGACATGCCGTGTGCGGCGCTAGGCGTGCAGTGACCCATCGCCGCATGTTCCGGCGGACAAGAGGCGTCGGCGTTGGGAGATGGCGGCGTTGGCGCGCCAGCAGATGGGCGCGCGCTTTGCATATGCTGTGAATGATTCATGCTCTGCGCTGCCGCCGGAGCAGCGAGGGCGACCGCCGAACAGGCAGCAAGGAGGGTCACGGTCTTCATGCGCCGTCTCCTTCACCCGGACGGACCGTGACGACCTGCATCATTCCCGCGTGCATATGGTAGAGCAGGTGGCAGTGGAATGCCCAATCGCCGATTGCATCAGCGGTGAAATCAAACGTAACCGTGCCGCCCGGCTGAACCTGGACTGTGTGTTTGCGCGGCGCATATTCGCCGTGTCCCGTCACCAGCTCGAAGAAATGGCCATGCAGATGAATCGGGTGGCCCATCATCGTATCATTGACAAGGGTGATGCGGACGCGTTCGTCCTTCCGAAAGGGAATTGGCGCTGTAACCTCATTGAGCTTCACGCCATCGAACGCCCACATATAGCGTTCCATATTGCCGGTCAGATGGATTCGCATCGAGCGTGATGGCGCCCGCACATCAGGGTTGCGGTCCACCGCGATCAGGTCTCGATAAACAAGCACCTTATGCCCCACATCACCGAGGCCTTGACCCGCCTCGCCGGTACGATCAACGGGCATAGGCGAGATCGTCTGGACGGTCGGCTTGTCCCTGACCTCCGGCGCGACCGACAGATCGCGCATCGAGTGCTTCATGCCGCTCGATCCGTGGTTCATGCCCGCCATGCCCGCGTCCTTGTCGGGAGCGGACCCGGATGGCGTACAATGCCCCATCGCGGCATGTTCGGCCGCGCAGGACGCATCGCCCGCCGGATTGGCGTGACCCGTCCCCTGCCTCGTGCCTGAACCCGACATCGCGCCGTGGTCCATGCCGCCCATCCCCATGTCACGCATGTCGGCGAGCGGGCGTTCGCGCAGCGGCGGCACCTCAGCGGTCATTCCTTCACGGGGCGCCAGCGTGGCCCGCGCCATCCCGGATCGGTCGACGCTCTCGCCGACAATCGTATAAGCGCGGTTTTCGGTCGGCTCGATTATCAGATCATAGGTCTCTGCCACCGCGATTTGCATTTCATCGAAGGTGACGGGTCTGACCGGCAGACCGTCGGCTTGCACCACCGTCAGAGCCAGCCCCGGAATGCGGAAATTGAACGTCGTCATCGCGGAAGCGTTGATGATTCGCAGGCGCACGCGTTCGCCTGGCTGAAACAACGCCGTCCAGTTGTCGCGCGGCCCGTGACCGTTCACCAGATAGCTATAGGTGTTCCCCGTCACGTCGCTGATGTCGGTCGGGTCCATCCGCATCGCGCCCCATCCGAGCCGCTCTGCCTGCGATTGGTCGCGGCCGGAGAGCAACCCAGCCAGCGTCTGCCTTCGATAATTGAAATAGCCGCCCTGCTGTTTGAGTTTGCGGAAAATCATGTGCGGATGGAGCGGGCTATGGTCGGAAAGGACAATGACGTGTTCGCGGTCCGACTGAATCGGATCGGTCCCTGCGGGGTCGATCACGATCGGGCCGTAATGGCCGAGCTGCTCCTGAAGGCCGGAATGGCTGTGATACCAATAAGTGCCTGACTGGATGATTGGAAACTCGTAAATGAATGTCGAGCGCGGCTTGATCCCCGGAAAGCTGACTCCCGGCACCCCATCCATCTGGAAAGGCAGGATCAGGCCATGCCAGTGGATTGAGCTATCCTCGCCGAGCGCATTTTCGACATGGAGCCGGACCGTCTGACCTTCGCGCAAGCGGATGAGTGGCGCAGGAATGGTGCCGTTGATCCCGATTGCATGGCTCTCGCGACCATCGATCGTCATCATCTGTTCGGCGATGCGTAAATATATATCGTCACCCGATACAGTCGGCAGCGAGCGCGTGATCCCGGCAGAAACGGGCTGCGCCCAGGCCGGCAACCATGCCGCCATCGCGGCCGTTCCGCCCAAGGCAGCGCCTCCGCGCAAAAGCGCACGGCGGTCGATCGTAACGGTCATATCATTCCTGTCTCAACAGCTTCCCGGCCCGTATAGCTGGGGAAGCCATTTGCCTTGTTATCGAAGAAAAAACCAATGCTGCTTGCCATCGTTGGAAGGTCAAGCCCTTATCGGTCGAGAGGCGCCTTGAACTTTTGGCGAGCCGTCCATGGTGCGAAGGATTGGAACTTCAGGCAAATTGGCAAGCAGACGGTCTATCGCAGCGTTGACTTACCCGCTCGCCCGGAACATGCATTGCATATTGTCGTTGCCCGATTTCCGGAGCAGAGCTTCCATGGTCTGTCCGCAGCCAGTAACCTTGGCCGCCCTGACAATCGTTTCTCGCAACGATTCAGGGAATATCATTCTGGATGAACTGCGCAGCGGCTGCGGTGCTGAGATCAGGATCACTGACATGACTGCCAGGCGCTTCAATCAGTCCACCTGAAAACTGACATTCATTCCTATCGTTCGGCGCGTGTTGGATGAAGCAATCGGCGGATGTTTCTCCATTAGTGCTGATGCACATGCCGCTCACGCAAAAGCCTGTTCCCGGTCTTGGCGAACTCCTGCGCCATTCAGGCGACCTTAACCTCGGGGCACGACCTGAAGCGTTTGAACGCGCTGCCGGATGTGCGTAGGGCAGTGCATGCACCGCCCTACGCATCCCCCTTATTCAAGCATTCCGTGCAATCTTCTGACAGCTCCTGGCGACAAATGCGTTAGTTCCTAGAATTTGGTGTCCAGCGTCAGGCCGAATGTTCTTGGATCACCGAAACTGACGGTCGAAAATCCCAACTGCCCGAAATCGACCGCGCGGCTGGCATAGTGCTTGTTGGTGAGGTTCTTGCCCCACAGCGTCACACTGAATTCACCGCCAGCCCATTGGATGCGCTCGAGCCTGATCTGGCCATCGACCAGCCCCCGCCCATCGCCTTTCGTGACTTGTGAAAACGGCGCGGTCAGCGGATTGCCGAACATGTAGAACGACGATGTGTAGGCATAACCCAGACGCAGCAGAAGTTTGCTGTCACCAATGTCATGCCGATAGGTTGCGCCAGCACTGGCGGTAACCTGCGGCGCATAGTTCAGCTTTATGATCGACGCGACATTGCGCGGCTGATTGTCGATATCGCCCGCCAGATAGGTGACCGGATCGGCTTTCACATAGCCGAATGCACCGTCGAGTTCGAAACCATCGGCGATCAACGCCTTGCCGTCCACCTCAAAGCCATAATATCGTGTCTTGCCGGCGTTGACGACGATACTGCCGAAACTTTGTCCCTCGCCCACCGGAACCGGCACAGTCACGAACTGATCGGTGTAGAGATTGTAGAAGAAGGCCATATTGATCCGCACACGATTGCCCAGCTTGGTCTTCGCGCCAAGTTCGTATGACCATATCTTTTCCGAATTGAACGGCGTCAGCGGCAATTCGGTCGTGTTCTGCCGCGCATCGAAGCCACCTGAACGATATCCGCGCGCGACACGGGCATAGAAATTGAGATCGTCTGTGGCGCGATAGTCTATGGAGAGATTGCCGGTGAAAGCGCGAAACTTTTTCGAACCGCTGTTATGCGCCAGGTCTGCGTCCGCAAACGGGGCAACCCCGTTCTGGAATACCGCCAGCTTCTTGTTGTCCCATGAGTGGCGCAGTCCCAGCGTCACCCCCAGCCGCCCATCGGCCAGAGCGGGGCGCCATGCGGCCTGCCCATAGACGGCATAGGATTGTGTGCTGGCCGTGTATCCCAGCGCCGAGGGCACCGCCATGGCCCGGTAGCGCGCTGGATTGCCTGCCCGCAAGGCAGGCGCCAGGGCGCCGAAACTGGACTCGGTGAAGATCGTGTCGGTATCCAGGACATAGGCGTAATGCTGCGGGTTCAGCTCACGCCCTTTCTCCTTGAAAAAGAAGCCACCGATCACCCATTCAAAAGGTCCACCCGAAGGCGAAACGATTTCAAGTTCCTGACTGAATTGATGATGTCGCCGTTTATCAGTGATCTCGAACAGATCCTGCGTCGTTGTCGGCACCGCCGCACCAGCCAGATAAGCTCTGGCTTCCGGTGTCAGCCCCGGAACCTGATCGAGGACAGCCATCGGCATGCCATTGAGCAACGTGTCCTGCGAAAATGCCGGTCCGCGAACAGTGCCCAATCCATCCAGATCGTTGGCTTTCAGCGTGTTGCGCCACCACCGGAAGGCAGTTGTCGACCGCATGGTGACCGCATCCAGATCAGCCTCAAGCCGGGTCATATTACCCCAGACCTTGTCGATCGAGGATTCGGTCGAATTGTTGCAGACTTTGCTGCGCCATGTGCGAGAGATTTGCGCAACGGGCGATCCGCATTCCGGTTCGCCCGCAGTCGCCGATTGCAGATAGCCCAGCACATTGGCTGGCTGCACTTTGGGAAAGAGGTTGCCGCCTATCGAAATCGTCCCGGGGAAATCGATGTAGCTGCCATTGCCCACGCCTACCAGCTGCTGAAATGCAGACACGCTGCGAATGCGTACCCAGTCGAAACTGTTCGACAAGGTGATGTTGTCCGCCAGGTCGAGCGTCAATGCCCAACGCAGGCTGTGGGCCGATGCCGCGCCGGGGTCCATCCGGTCGGGTTGCAGAAGATTGTCCACTACGCCATCTCGGGATTTGTAGAGATAGGAGACAGACGAGCGCGCGAAATCGGCAATCGTGCCGGTATCAAACACACCGCGCACAACGCGCTGGTCGTAATTGCCGATCCCGGCCCGCAGCGAGAGGTTGAAGTCTTCGGTGGGCCGGCGCGTCACGAAGTTGACGGCGCCGCCGGTAGTGTTGCGACCAAACAGGGTTCCTTGCGGCCCACGCAGCACCTCCACACGCTCGATATCCGCCACTTCGAAGGATGACGCCGCACTGCGGGCGAGATAGACCCCGTCGACATAGATGCCGATGGGGGAATCATACCCCAGCGATTCATCGGCGGCCGTAGGGATTCCCCGGATAGTCACCACAGAGGCGGTGGCGTTTGTGGTTCCGCCCAGCACCGCCACGTTCGGCGCGATTGCCGACAGATCCCTGGTCTCCGAAACTCCCTGCAAATCCAGCTGTTCCGCCGTGAACGCAGAGATCGCCACGGGCATTTGCTGCAAGTTCTCCCCGCGTTTCTGCGCCGTCACCACAATATCTGCAATGCCGCGTTCCGGCGCGGCCCGGGCCTCCTGCGCCTCCGCCCGCACCGCTGCCCCGGTTACAAGCAGGGCTGCCCCGCCAAGAAGTGCAATCCTAATCATTTTCATTTTCCCCTCCTCAGGCTGTTATTGATCGATCGATTGTATTGACCGGTCACAGGCGCTGTTTGTGCTGTTCAATCGCGCTGCGCGTAGCGGTTGCGATCGAACCGATCAGTTCGCCGCTGCGCTCGGACGCCCAGGCCAGAGACTGGGCGCGCCGGTCCCGGTTCTGGAAACGCGGCATCACATAACGGGCAAACAGCTCGTAGCTTTTGCGCGTGGCCTCCCAGCTGGCGGCATTGTGTGCGAGCAGCAGAAAAGTGCCAAAGCCGCCCGATTGCTCCAGCATGTTTTCAATGCAGTGGGCCACATCGTCGGGGGTGCCGCAGGTCAGCTTGCCGAAAGTGCCCCAGGCATTCCCGCTCCATGAACGGACGGCATCTTCCGCTGTTTCAACGCCTTCCAGACAGGGCATCTGCACGCCCAGCTGGCGCAGATAATCCAACACATTGGGCACTATGCCCCCAGCCACGTCGGCCATCGCCTGTTCGCGCGTTTCGGCGATGTGGATAGGGGCAACAATCCGCCAGTTGCCCCGCGCGACATGCTTGCCATTCTCCCGCGCCACATCCTCGCAGATGCGCCAGTGATCCGGCAAAGTGGCAAACCCTGCTCCGCTGGATGCTGCAACCGACAGCATCGATGCGCCGATCCGTCCCGCAGTTACCGGGCCATTGGGCGTCACTGCGCAGGCCACCGCCACTTCCATGCGCGGCTGCTGGTAGGGAAGCACTTGCAGTCGCGCCTCTTTCAGCTTGAACCAGCCTTCGTCGCGCGTCACGACCTTGCCGTCGAGCAAATCGACGATCGCTTTCAGCGCCGCGCCCATCATCTCGCGCTGGTGGGCGGGGTCGATCCCCAGCATGGCCGCATCTGATGGCAACTGGCCTGGCCCCGCACCGAACATGATGCGCCCTCGTGTCTGATGGTCGAGCTGCACCATCCGGTCGGCCAGTATCAACGGGTGATGATAAGTGAGCGAACTGACCCCCGTGCCAAGGCGGATGCGCCGTGTCCGCTCCGCCACCGCCGCGATGAAAACTTCGGGTGATGCAATCGGCTCAAACCCGGCGGAGTGATGTTCGCCGACCCAAACCTCGTCGAAATCGAGCCGCTCCATCAGCTCGACGAGTTCCATGTCCCGCTCGATGGTAAGCGTCACATTGTCGGCAATCCCATGATAGGGCGCGATGAAAGCCCCAAACTTCATGCAGTCCGGTCTGAAGGTTGTCATGCAAAATTCCTGGTAGTCGATGAAATCAACGGATCGGGCGCTGCCCGGTCAGACGGCGCAGCTCAGCAGGCTGAGCCCTCCGTCCACCACCATGGTGGCGCCCGTCATATGGTCGGCATCAGGGGAGCAGAGATATGCGAAGGCGCCAGCCACGCTGTCGACCGGCTGCAAGGTCCGCAGCGGCACGATGGCGGCCATCTGATCGCGGAAGCCGGCATGCTGCGTATAGGTACGGCGTGTGATTCCGCCATCGACTGCGCCCGGGGCGACGATGTTCACCAATACCCCCTCCGACGCCAGTTCCTGAGCCATGCATTGAGCCAGCATCTGCACGCCGGCTTTGCTCGCCCCATAGACAGCAGAACGCGGACACGGGCGGTTCTGCGTCCAGGACCCGGTGAACAGGATTTTCCCCCGCACACCGTTCACATCGCGTTCCTGCTTCACCATGCGCCGCGCAGCGGCCTGCGCGACATGAAACGCTCCGGTCAGATTGACGGCCATCGTCCTTTGCCAGTTCTCGACCGAATAGTTGAGGAACAACTCCCCCAGAACGACCCCGGCGTTGGCAATGACGGCATAAATCTGCGGCTCTGCTTCCAATGCCGCCTCGACCTGCACCCGGTCGGTCACATCGCATTGGCGATACCTGACCTGCTCTTCCGGATACTCCGCCGCCACGGCATCGCCTGCACTCTGTTCCGCAATGTCCAGCAGCAGCACCTGCATGCCCTGCGAGGCAAGGCGCGTTGCGATAGCCCGCCCGATATCGCCGATACCGCCTGTAACCACTGCGGTCTGCTGTCCATGCGCCAATGTGTATCTCCCTGCTCCATGTCGGATGAGCAGGATATTATGGCGGCCAGGCGACCGTCACGGCCGGTCGCTATTCCAATTCTCCGATAGCGGGCCTTTCGCTATCGATTTTCTCAGGTCACCAGACGAGAGGCCGAAACAGCCGCGCCTTCCACCTCGACGGCTTTGCTTTTGGCTCCACAATGGCTATCGCTATTCCCACAGGCCTGAAAACAGGCATATCGAAGGGATGAGGCAGGAACTGATCGCTATGGCCGCAGTGACAGGAAATGTGCGCAGGGTTTCAGCCTCTTTTGCCTTCTCTCATGTCACCATCGATCTGATGGATGCCCACAAACCAGTGGAACAGGTTGTTCAGGAAAGCGGGATCAGCGATGAGCACGTCATCGGCGCTGAGATGAGCAATGTCGGCTCGCTTCAGTCGAGCTGGCGCTATGTCGGCTCTGCCGGGCCGCGAAATACACCGTGCGATGCTCTTTCCTATGTCCCTGCCCAGATCCCGTGGGGCACGGCCATCGCAGGGCGTGGGACCGCCTCGGGCATCGCGTGCCGGTTTGATCCGGCCTATTTTCATTCCATGACGGGGATTGGGGAGGAATGGTCAGAACGCCATCTGCGCGCCTGCCAGGATTTGACCAGCGCCAATATCCGGGAGATTCTGAGAAAGATCTATTGCGAGATCCGCAGCCCGGGGTTTGCATCCGATGTCATGGTCAGTTCGCTGTCGCATATCATTCTGGTCGAACTGGCACGTTATTTTCACATGCTGGGCGATCCGATGCCGGATGGAATGACCGAGAGCGGCACTCTGGGCAAACACGAGTTGCTGCGTCTCAGGGATCTCGTCGAAAATGGATTGCACCAGCGCCTGTCTATCCGCGATCTGGCTCACACCCTCGGCTATAGTGAAGGGTATTTCCACGCCCTGTTCAAACGGACGACCGGAACAACACCGCACAGATACATCGAAATGGTGCGGATCAGGAAGGCGGTTGAACTGATCCTCCAGAACCGCCTCAGCCTCAAGCAAATCGCTTATGCAGTCGGTTTTTCCAGCCCAAGCAGTTTTTCCGCAGCATTTCGCAAAAGCACCGGAATCAGGCCATCCCAGGCAACCGAATTTCATCTGGAGTGGAAAGGCCGCTTATCACCTGCTTCGACGACCAAGCTTCTTCTATGGAGTTGATCTTTCCATGGTCCAGAGTTGGGAGACTCAATGGTTAGAACCAGAAGATGACGATTGCGGCGAGAAGGATGACGGCTTGGGAAGAAGGATCTTCATTGCTCTCGACAAAACCGACCATAGCCTCCAGTGAGACCGGCGAAAATACAAGATCATCGGATGCGCCGGTGGGCAAAGGATGGTGAAATGCGCGTTGAAGCATGTCGGAAATCGCTGCTGGGTTTTCCTGTTACGTCCGCCGTTGTCCTGAGCCTGGGAACGATTTGCGCCGCGCATGCCGATGAGCCGGGGGCGGCAAATGATCCGATCATCGTTGCCGGAGAGGGCCTCGCCCTTCCGCCGGGAACGCCTGCTTATGGATCGGTGGTGATCGATCGGTCGCGACTGACGAATGCAGCCTCCGGCCGGATCGAGAGCGTGCTGGGCGATGTAGCCGGTTTTCAGCAGTTTCGCCGTTCCGACAGCCGTTCGGCCAACCCTTCGGCCCAGGGCGCGACCCTTCGTGCGCTGGGCGGCAATGCGTCCAGCCGGACGCTGGTGCTGCTCGATGGCGTGCCGATGGCCGATCCCTTCTTCGGCTATATCCCGTTCAGCGCGCTGGTGCCGGATCGCCTCTCGGTCGTGCGCGTGACACGCGGGGGCGGGGTTGGGGCCTTTGGCGCAGGCGCGGTTGCAGGCACCATCGAACTGGCCAGCGCCACGCGCGATCAACTGCCGGCCTTTGCGGGCAGCGCCTTCTACGGCAGCCGGGATGCGAGCGAGCTTTCGGCCAGCGTGACGCCGGACCTTGGCGGTGGCTATGTCTCGCTCTCTGGCCGCTGGGATCGGGGCGACGGCTTCCACACCACGCCCAAAGACCAGCGCGTTGCGGCAACCGCGCCCGCCGCTTATGAGAGCTGGTCCACCAATTTGCGCGCTGTCGCGCCCCTGTCCGCTACATCCGAACTCCAGCTTCGCGGGACGATCTTTCGCGACGACCGGACATTGCGGTTCAAGGGCGCCGATAGCGTGAGCGAGGGGCAGGACGCCAGCATCCGCTTCATCGCGCGCGGTGCATGGCAGGTGGATGCCCTCGCCTATCTTCAGGCGCGCAATTTCGCCAATGTCGTGATCTCGGCGACGAGCTTCCGCAAGTCGCTCGACCAGCGCAACACCCCCTCCTTGGGCATGGGCGGCAAGATCGAGTTGCGCCCGCCAGCAGGGGCGGACCATGTGCTGCGCTTCGGCGCGGATACCCGCTTCGCGACCGGGGATATGTTCGAGGATGCCTATGACGCCAACGCCGTAGCCAATCCGGTGACGGCCCGCCGCCATGCCGGTGGCGAGCAGATGACCACGGGCTTCTTTGCCGAGGATGACTGGACGCCCCGGATTTTGGGGGGAAGGCTGGTGCTGACTGGTGGCGTGCGCGCCGATCGCTGGACGATTGGAAACGGCTTCTTCCGCGTTATCGGTACGGGTGCCGCAGACAACAGCTTTGCCGATCGTTCCGGCTGGGAATTTTCCGGCCGCGCAGGCGCGCTCTTCCGGCTGAGCGACGCCATCGTGCTGCGCGGCGCGGGCTATACGGGCTTCCGCCTGCCGACCCTCAACGAACTGTACCGCCCCTTCGTCGTCTTTCCCGTCACCACGCGGGCCAACGCCGCGCTCAATCCTGAAAAACTCAAGGGCGTCGAGGCGGGCATAGACCTGACGCCCATTCCGGGCGTTTCGCTGTCGGCCACCGGCTTTTATAATCGGCTCGATGACGCCATCGCCAATGTCACCATCAGCGGCACCATTCGCGAGCGGCGGAACGTCCGCCGCATTGTCGCCAAGGGGCTGGAACTGACGGCGACCGGCAAGGCGGGAGAGGTGCTGATCTCGGCCTCCTATGCATATAGTCATAGCATCGTCCGGGCGCCGGGCATGGCGTTTGACGGCTTCGCCCCCGCGCAAAGCCCGCGCCATGCCGCCAGCGCCACGCTCGCCTGGGAGACTGAGCAGGGATCGGCGCTCTCCGCCACGCTGCGTTATGTCAGCAAGCAATATGAGGACGACCTCCAGACCGATGCTCTGGCCGCTGTGCTGACGCTCGATGCCACTGCGCGTTTGCCGCTTGGCCGTGGCGTGACGCTGAAGGCGAGGGGCGAGAACCTGTTCGACGAACGGGTCGTCACCCGCAAGGTCGGCCCTTCCATCGATCTCGGGACGCCGAGGACGATCTGGTTCGGGCTGGACATTGCCCTTCCGCGTTGATGCCGGGCAGGGGTAGGGCGGTCCCCATCTGGTTTTAGAGGAGGGAGAGTGCGGCGTTGCCCTTCAGATAGGCAACGGACTTGATCGAGAGGATATCGAAGCGCGATGACGATAGTGTAGGCTGCGGTTCCCTGTTTGTGAGTTCCCGGCCCGATGCTTCCTCTTTCCGGTTGACGCCGCCATATAGGGGCGTCTTATGGTGCTGGGTGGGGTAATCAAAGCAATGGGCAGTGGGGCAGGATAGGCAACCGGACTGGGATGAGGTCTTCATGGCGGCTGCCTTGCAGCCCGGCCGTTGGCTTGAAGCGCTCGATCTCATGGCGCGGGGAACCGGGGCCTCCCACGGCCAGTTGATCGGCATCGGCGGCGCGCGGGAAATCCCGTTCAATCTCGCCACCAATTTCGATCCCTCGACATTCGAGAAATTCGTGGAGGTCGGCGGCGGTTCGCCCCATCTCAATTTTCGCATCGCCGCATCCCAGCGCCATATCGAGCGCGGCTTCTATGATCCGATCCTGTATGAGCGCCATTATGAGGAGGTTATCCCGCTACTGCCTTCCCGGCAATATCTGGACTGGTGCGAAGAGATCGATGTTCCGTTCGGCTGTCAGACGAATCTGGTCCTTGACGGCTTTGGCGTGGTCGGTTTCGCCACGCTCCGCAAGCGCAAGGAAGGCCGGACGACCGCAGCGCAGCGCCGCATCTTTTCCCGGGCGGCGGAGGCGGCGCGGCGGGCGGTCCGATTGCAGGAAAGGCTGGAGGGAGAGCAGGCCGGATTTCTCTCCGGGGCGTATGAAGCCATAGGCATCTGCGCGTTCATCCTTGATGCGCGCGGGCGGGTTCTGGCCCACACCGCCCGCGCGGATGAACTGCTTTCCGCGGGCGATATCCGCCTTTCCGGTTCCTCCCTCGATGCGGATGCGCGGCCCATGCCGCTGCGGACGGCCATTCATTCCCTGACCAGCGACGACGGCCTGCCCAATATCCGGATCAGCATCGAACTGCCGCCCTTGCGGCCGCCGCTGCTGATCGAGGGGTTTCGCCTGCCGGTCCGGTCGTGGTCGCTGGGCCGGCTTCCTCATGCCGTTCTCATCGTCAATGCGCCGCGCCGCGACCGCGCCGGTGTCACGCAGATGCTGGCGCTGCTCTATGGGCTGACCTCCGCCGAAGCGGATATCGCCGTGCGCCTTTTCGACGGGAAAAGCAGGCAGGCCATCGCGACGGAAAGAGCCGTTACGGTCGAGACATTGCGAGGCCAGATCAAACGGATTCATGCGAAATGCGGGGTCGATCGTGAAGCCGCGCTCATGCGGTTGCTGGCCGCGATCCTGGGCTGAACTGCTTTTCTTCGGGGAGGGATAACCAGCTCTCTGGCACGGCTTGGGGCGCGGCGCCAGGCGTTCCGGTTAACGCCATCGCCTTGATTTCCCGAGCGGCTGCGAGCGCCAACTTCCGCTCCATGCGATTGCGACAAGCGAAGCCGCCAGGCTGGAGCGGCATTTTCCAGAAGCCGGCAAATGGCGTGCAGGGCAAGCTCTGCGCGCCATTTTTATAGGCAAACACTTGACGATTACGGGTACTAATAGTACCGCAAATTACCGTACCGTGAGTATCGTAAGTACCCGCGCGAGAGCATGGTTGCATCAGCGGTCCATAAAATAGAGTCAGGGAGAGGAAAAATGAAGCCTATGGTGGTCAACTGGAATCTCGGCGTCAGGTCTGCAAAGGGTCGCACATGCTTGTGGCGCCGTCGTGCGGCGGCAGCGACTGCGCTGTCCTCGATCGGCCTCATTTCCTTTCCCGCCGTAGCTCAGGAGGCGCGGGGCGCGGATCGTGGCAAATCTTCGGTTGAAATAGTGGTGACGGCGCAGAAGCGCAGCGAGCGCCTTCAGGAAGTTCCCATCGCCATCACGGCCCTTTCTTCGGACGCGATAGAAAATGCGGGAACCACGAATTTCAGCGGGATCGTCAACATGACGCCGACGCTCAATTCCGTGCCCTATGTCACCAACTCGGACACCCTCGTGCTCACCATGCGGGGTCAGGGCGAGGCGGATGCGGACAAGATCACCAAGGATGGCAGTGTCGGCATCTACATCGACGGATTTCACCGCTCACGGGCGCAAGGGGCCTTGTTCGACCTTGCCGATGTGGAGCGGGTGGAGATATTGCGCGGGCCGCAGGGAACGCTCTATGGGCGCAATACCACGGGCGGCGCCGTCAACATCATATCGAAAAAGCCGACCGGGGAATGGGGCGGGAAGGCGCAGTTCTCCGCCGGGAACCGTGATTATATCCGGTTCATGACCAGCCTGAACCTTCCGGAGTGGAATGGCCTGTCCGCCAAGCTATCCTTTCTGGCGAGCGACAAGACGGGCTATGTCAAGAACGCGGGTTCGTCGCACAATTATGGCGATCTGGGCAATCTTGCCGGCCGTCTGGCATTGCATTGGGTGTTGGGCAGCAACTTTACCGCCGATTATCAATTCGATAAGGGGCGGACGAGATCGACGCCGCCTTATTATGTCAATCCTTCGCTCGTAGGGGTCGTTCCCGGCTATTCGGCGGACCCATATCGCACCTACCGCCCCATCGATCTGCCCAAGAGCCAGACCAATTATGAAAATCATGGCCTTACTCTGGCGTGGGATGCATCGGATCTGGTCACGCTAAAGTCGCTTTCCGGTTATCGCCGGTTGCGCGCCCATTCGGCCACGGATTTGACGGTCGCGCTCGGGTTGCCGTCCTTTCCCTTCAGCATGGACCAGAAACGTCGCCTTAGAAGCCGCGAATTCACGCAGGAATTCCAGATGATCGGCCAGAGCGCGGATTCCAGCCTGAAATATACCCTCGGCTTATTCTATCTGGACGAGAAGGCCTCAAACCTGCTGTTGCAAAACCTCACGCTTCCTTATGGATTGGGCCTGGTCGCAACGGATCGCGACGTTCATGCCACATCCGAATCCAGGGCGGCCTATGCGCAGGTGACATGGGCGCCCCCGATATTCGACCATCGCCTTGAACTGACCCTCGGCGGCCGATACACCGATGACAAGAAGACGGCCGAGCGTTCGACGATCATCAACGGCGCGCCTGTGGAGATGGGCGTCCGGAACCGGCAAACCTTCGACAGATTCAATCCGTCCTTTACGGCGAACATGAAATGGACCGAGGACTTGTCGACCTATGCGAAGGTGGCGACGGGGTATCGCGCGGGCGGGTCCAGCGAGGGCGGCAAGAATTTTGCCATCACCTACGGTCCGGAGAAGATCACCAGCTATGAACTGGGCCTGAAATCCCAGTGGCTGGATCGGCATGTCCTCTTCAATCTGGCTGGCTATGTTAACAAGATCAAAGGCTTGCAGATTGATATCCCGGTGGATGCATTTGATCCGTCGATCGTTGAAACCCAGAATATCGGGGCCGGAACGATCAAGGGCCTTGAAGCCGAATTGTCGGTCCGGCCAAGCTCGGCTGTGTCGATTACGGCTTCCTACGCGCTGGTGGACACCAATGTGGACAGCTTGCTGGTGCCGGCTGGAACCGCCTTCGATCCGGCTGTCAATGCGTCCTCTCCCTTTGCGGTCGGACAGAATATTGCGGATCGCTTCGTGATTCCCTTCACCTCTCGCAATACATTTACGCTGTCGGCGGATGCCACTTTCCTGCGCCTGGGCGACAATGAACTGAGCGCTCATGTCGACTATCGCTACCAGAGCGGTTTCTATGGGGCAGCGGGTGCGGGACCGGCGGTGCCCGGCCGGGAATTTTATCGCGCGCCCTCGGCTGAAACGGTCAACGCCCGCCTCACCTGGTTGCGTGATCTGGATGGCGGAAAGGCTCTCCGCGTCTCGCTCTGGGGGCAGAATATTTTTGACACGCGGAACGAGCAATTCATCATCGCTCAGGGCGATACAATCAACGGGTTCGTCTCGCAGGCGGCGCCCTATTCCGAACCTGCATCATATGGCGTCGAGATCAGCCTGGATTTTTAAGCATCAAGGGATGGGCGAAGGAAGATCGCCCATCCCTTCGCATGGCCCTATCGGCATTGGTGCTGGTTCCACTCGTCACCAACGATCCGGCATCGCGCTATTCAGCTTCCTATGGGCGCTTTTATTTTGAAATGCTCCCATGGAGCGGGCCGGTCTTTAGAGTTGGTTGCTGTGATCGTCCACGCCGGGGGTAATGGGACGGAAGGGGGCGGCAAGGCGCAGTTCCCCATGGTTCAAGGTGCTGAGCGTCTGGTTCAGCGATGCGATGCGCGCGCTGAACGCGGTGCTGCTCTCCGGCCCTGAAAAAAGGAGCACCAGCCAGCGGCGGTCAAGCTCGTCCTGCGGAACGGGCGCGGCGATTTTGGGGGCGTTGGGGGGCAGTTGCAAGGGGCGGAAGCAGAGTGACATCGCGATGGGGGAGTCGCGCAGCAAATCGCTTAACCCCGCTCGCAATGTGCGTTCGAAATCGGCGTCATCGGTGCCGGGCGTGCGGTCGATTATAAGGGCGGCGATGCGGTCGAAGGGATGATCCAGCGCCAGTTCCGCAGGCAAATGGTCGGGATCGCGGAACAGGCCGAACGCGTAATCATGGAAACCCGTGGAGATGCTGTCCGTCGGCGGCCCCATGCGACCCTGCCGCGCGAGCCTGCGCACCTGATCGACCGACCATTGGAGCGCGGGGTCGCGGCGGCCATGCAGAATCCAGTACAGGTTCAGATAAGAGCCGCTTTGCCTGCAATCCGGCCATGGAGGCCTGCGCCCTTCGATGCGGGCTTCCTTCAGGTCGCGAGTGGCGACAAAGCGGCGGCCCGAAAAGAAATCCGCGCCGGACATGCAACCGGCATAAAAATGATCCTGCTCATACCATCGGTTGAATGCGGCGGCCTCGCCGGGGTGCGGCTCGACAAGGGAAAACAGCATCGTGCCGAGCGTTATAGGTGGTGCCAGCAGCACATCTTCGGTGGGTGTTTGCACTTTGTCGCTCATCTGCAAATCTGCCGCTTGATCATTCTCAATCCAAAAGGTACGAACAGTACCGTAAATTGGCATTCGGAATTTGTCGAGGCACTTCTAAGCCCGGCGAGAGGACGGATGCAGAGGGGCGTGCAGATGAATCTTGATTTGAGCGAAGAGCAAGAAATGCTGCGCAACAGCCTGCGCAGCATTTGCGAGGCGAAGTCGGCAAGCGACGTGGTGCGCCGGGCGGAAAATGACGATGATTTCGTCATGGCCGGTGTTTGGCGGGAACTTGCGCGCAACGGTTTTCTTGGCCTGCGGATCGGCGCGGCATGGGGGGGCGCTGGTCTGGGCATGACCGAGGCGGCCATTGCCTATCAGGAATATGGCCGCGCGCTGATGCCGGGGCCGCATTTTGAAAGCGCGCTGTTCGCGGCGCGGCTGATCGACCTGGCCGGATCGGAAGAGCAGCGGTCCAGATGGTTGCCTGCGATCGCGGACGGTTCGCTTGTCATGGTCCCGGCATGGCGTGAAACGGGCGGCGGCGACGCGCTTGAGGATGTTTGCCTGACACCGCTTCTGGCGGGCGGTGCGATGCGCCTGACCGGCCGGAAGAGCCTTGTCGCCCATGCGGGAAGCGCGGACCGTCTGCTGGTGCTGGTGCGCCATCCGGCTGCGGATGACCGTCACATTCTGCTGTGCCTCGACGCCGGGGCCGAAGGCATTAGTCTGAAGCGTGAAGGCAATCTGGCGTCGGCGCCGATCTTCACGGTGGATTTCGATGAGGTCGAGGTTTCGACGGCGGACTGCCTTGGCTTGGAAAAGGGCGTGGCGGAAGCGTGGGATCGGGCATTCATCGAAAGCCTCATCCCGCTTGCCGCTCTGGCGGTGGGCGGCGCCGAACGCGTGCTGGAGATGAGCATCGCCTATGCCAAGGAACGGGTGCAGTTCGACCGGCCGATCGGCAGCTTCCAGTCGATTGCCCATTATCTGTCTGACGCCGCCACCGAGCTGGAGGCCGCGCGGGTGCTGGCATGGCAGGCGGCCTGGGCAATGGATGAAGGACTCCCGATCGAGCGGCTGGCGGTGACGGCGAAGCTGTTTGCCTGTCATGCTTTCCGGCGCATATCGGCGGTTGCGATACAGGTTCATGGCGGCTTCGGCTTCACGACCGAAGCCGACCCGCAGCTCTATTTCCGCCGGGCGAAGCATCAGCAGCTTGTGCATGGCGATACGGCATGGCTCGAAAGGCGTTTGGCCGAAAAAGTCGTCGCTGGCGATATTCCTACTCTGATCTGAGGGTGCAATGACGATTTTGTCTGGAAAAGTAGCGATCGTCACCGGAGGCGGCGGCGGCATTGGTCGTGGACATGCGCTGCATCTGGCGGCGGCCTGCGCGCAGGTGGTGATCAACGACATCGATCCTGCTGGTGCAGCGGCGGTGGCGGGGGAGATTGAGCAGGCCGGTGGTCAGGCCTTGGTGTCCGTCGATGATATCGGTACGCGGGAAGGCGCCGAGGCGATGATCGCGGCCTGTGTAGAACGCTTCGGTCATGTCGACATCATGGTCAACAATGCCGGCAATCTTCGCGACCGCACCTTCCTGAAGATGACCGAGGAGGAATTCGATGCGGTGTGGCGGGTGCATGTCAAAGGCACTTTCCATTGTGCGCAGATTGCTGCGCAGCAAATGGTGGCGCAGGGACGCGGCGGCGCCATCATCAACACCACCTCGGCGGCGCATTTCGGCAGTTTTGGACAGACCAACTACGCGGCGGCCAAGGGCGCGATCGCATCGATGACCTATAGCTGGGCGCTGGAGCTGGCGCGCTATGGCATCCGCGTCAATGCGATCAGCCCGCTTGGCATGAGCAGGATGTCGGCGACGACCAGGCCGGGTGAAGGCGTGCTCGCCGTGCAGCCCGACGCGACGCTCAACGGGCCGATGGTCGTGTTTCTGGCGTCGGACGAGGCGGATTATGTTTCGGGCCAGATATTCGGAACGGGGGGAGACCGGATCGCGCTGCTGTCGCAGCCGCATTACGGCAAGACGTTGATCCGAACCGAAGGATGGGATCTCGACACCATCAGGCGGCATTTCAAGGGCCAGTTGAAGGGCGCCTTCGGTGCGCTGGGGATGCTTGGGCAGCCCTATCCCTTTCACGATGGCGTTGCCGCGCCCGCAAAGGAGGATAAGTGATGGCAGGCATCGCGGCCTATGGGGTGCATTTGCCCCGGCATCGCATGCCGCTGGGCCTGTTGCGGGGCGGCAAGGCGGGTGACGCCGAACGCACGGTTGCCTGGTCGGATGAAGACAGCGTCTCCATGGGGGTCGCCGCCGCGCGCGCCTGCCTTTCGGGGAGGGAGCGGGACCGGATCGACCTCGTTCTTTTCGCGACGACCAGCCATGCCTATGCCGAAAAACAGGGCGCGGCCCTGATCGCCAGAGTGCTGGACCTCCCCGCAGATGTCCGCACCGCAGACATGGCCCATTCGGGACGGAGCGGCGTTCAGGCGCTGGCCCTTGCGTGCGACGCGGTGCGCGCGGGCGATGTTCGCGAAGCGCTGGTCATCGTATCGGATCAGCATGGCGGCGCGCCCGGCAGTGAATTTGAAGCCAATGGCGGCGACGGGGCAGCGGCGTTTCTGATCTCGGTCGATGCACCGCTGGCGCAATTTGCCGGAGCGGCATCGCAAAGCGAGGAAATCGCCG
The DNA here is from genome assembly GCA_964384275.1 of uncultured Sphingobium sp. Taxonomy (GTDB): domain Bacteria; phylum Pseudomonadota; class Alphaproteobacteria; order Sphingomonadales; family Sphingomonadaceae; genus Sphingobium. Next base: position 33,705 of record CAYLKZ010000012.1, read on the forward strand.
ACGTCTGGCGGCGCGCGGGGGACCGCTTCACCCATGGCTGGGAAGATCGTTTCGTCACCGACCATGGCTATCTGGCGCCTGCGCTTGCGGCGGCTGAGAAACTGAGCGCGCGTTATGGCGGGCCGGACGGAACGGCGGATTGGCATTGGGCATTGAGCGCGCCCAACGCCCGCGCGCATGGCGCACTGGCCGGGCGGTTGAAGATCGACCGGCAGATGCTGCACAGGCCGCTATTCGGGCAGGTCGGCTATTGCGGTTGCGCCCATGCGCTGGTGCAGCTTGCGGGATTGCTCGATAGCGTTCCGCCGGGGCAGCGGATTGCTGTCGTGGCCCATGGCGACGGGGCGGAAGCGCTGCTGCTGACGGTAAGGGGGAATGCGCCTGCGCCCGTTCTCGCGCCTGCGCTGGCTTGCGGCAAAAGGGTGGCCTCTCTGGCCGCCTATCGCAAGGCGCTGGACCTCGACTTCAGCGAATATCCAGCTCCCGATGATGCGGGTATTTCGGCGACTGTCCATTTTCGCGAAAGGGATGAAAATCTGGCGCTGGCCGGGCAGCGCTGCGCCTGTGGAGAGCCGCAATTCCCCAAAGGCCGCGTCTGTATCCGGTGCAAGAAACAGGGAGGGTTTCGGCGGGAAAGCTTTGCCGAACGGCGGGGGCGGGTGGTCACCTATACGCTCGATGCCTTCTTCCCCAGCCCCGAACCGCCGACGGCTGTAGGGATCGTGCAGGTCGACAATGGCCCGCGCATCCATATGCAGATAACGGATGTTCCCGTGGAGGAGATCCGAACCGGAATGGAGGTGGAGTTCGTTTTCCGGCGCATTCACCAATCCGGCCGCAAACCCAATTATTTCTGGAAATGCGTGCCCATCAAGGAAGCCCGGTCATGAGCTTGCGTGACAAAATCGCCATTGTGGGCGTCGGCTGTTCCCAATTTGCCGAAAACTGGACGAAGAATGCCGAAGACATGATCGTCGATGCGGTGTTCGAGGCCTATGCCGATGCGGGGATCGAGGATGCCGATCGCCAGATCGACGCCATTTACTGCGGTTCGCTCTATTCGGCAAATGGCCCGGTCGAGGTTTCGGAGGGGTTGAAGCTCTATAAGCCGCTCAACTCGGTTTATAATTATTGCGCCACCGGAACCGAGGCATTTCGCGCCGGATGCATGGCGGTCGCCGCTGGCGTCTATGAAACGGTGCTGGTTGTCGGCTATGACAAGCCCAAGGACCGGGGCGTGTCCGGCCCCTCCGTCATGATCCGCGGCGTGCGTGACCTGCCCGCGACGCCTGCGGGTTGGTTCGCGTTGTGCGCCAGGCCCTATTTTGAAAAATTCGGCGCGTCACGCGAACATCTCGCGCGGATCGCGGTGAAGAACCACGCCAATGGACGGCTTGCGCCGAAATCCTTCCTCAAGAAGGAAGTCACGATTGAGGACGTGCTCAACGCGCGGATGATCTCGTGGCCGTTCGGGCTGTATGATTGCGCGGCGCAAACCGATGGCGCGGCGGCGGTCATCATCACCCGCGCCGATCTTGCGCGTTCCTTCCGGGACGATGCGGTTAAGGTGAAGGCGGTGGCGTCGGCTTGCGCGCCCCATCCCCATACCGATCCGGACAATGATTTCCTGCGCTGGAAGGCGACCGAAGCCGCCGCCAAAGCGGCTTACCGGATGGCGGGGATCGACGATCCCTTCCGGCAGATCGACGTGGCACAGCTGCATGACTGTTTCACTCTTACCGAATTGCTGAGCTATGAAGATCTGGCCTTTTGCGAGAAGGGCGCGGCGAAGGACCATATCGAAAGCGGCAGCTTCGCGCTTGGCGGCGCGCTGCCGGTCAATACCGATGGCGGCCTTAAATCCTTCGGCCATCCGACCGGGGCGACGGGGGTGCGGATGATAGTCGAGAATGTCTTGCAGTTGCAGGGGCGGGCGGGCGCGCGGCAAGTGCCCAATGCCAGCCTTGCCCTCAGCCACAATATCGGCGGCTTCCCGACCGGTTGCGCGGTCGCCGTGCTGGGGATGGATTAGGCGCATGAGCTATCGGACCCTTGCCTATGAGGTGCGCGACGGTGTCGCGCTAATCACGCTGGACCGCGAAGCGAGCCGCAACGCCATCGACGCCGTGATGGCGCGGGAACTGCCGCTGGCCTGGGCCGCGTTCGAGGAGGATCGCGATGCGCGGGTCGCCATCATAACCGGCCGGGGCAACAGGATATTCTGCGCAGGGGCAGATCTTATCGACCCGCCCTCCGTCGATGGCGAGGGGGCGGCGGCAACGCTCCATTCGATCCGCTGGACGGCCATGCAGAACGGCGTCACCAAGCCGGTGATATGCGCCGTCAATGGCGGCACGGTCGGCGGCGGCCTTCATTTCCCGGCCGATGCCGACATCGTGCTGGCGTCTTCCGATGCGTTTTTTGCCGATCCGCATGTCGCGGTCGGCTTCGTGGCGGCGCTGGAACCGATCACGCTGGCCCGACGGATGCCATTGGGTGCGGTGATGCGCATGGCGTTGACGGGGGGCCTTGAGCGGCTGTCCGCTGCTCAGGCTCAAGCGCTTGGGCTGGTGGACGAGGTTGTCGAACCCGGCCAGTTGCTGGCGGCGGCCTTCGCCCTTGCCGACAAGATCAAGGTGCATTCGCCCTCCGCGCTTGCGCGCACCAAACAGGCGATCTGGGCTTCGAAGGGACTGGGCCTGCCCGATGCGCTCCAGCAGGGCTGGAAGCTGATCATGGATCAGTCCGGACACCCCGATTTTCATGAAGGCCCGCAGGCTTTCGCGGAAAAGCGGAAACCCCGATGGACTCTGGACGGCTCCAAATGACCGTCCGGACGATGCCCTATGGAACGGTGCTGCTCGAACATCTGGGGGCGACTGCGCTCATCCGGCTGAACCGGCCTGACAGGCTCAATGCTTATACGCCCGAAATGGGCGAGGATCTGGTCACCGCCTTTCGCGCCACTGCCATGGACAAGGCCGTGCGCGCGGTGATCGTGACCGGCGAAGGGCGCTCGTTCTGCGCTGGCGCGGACCGGGACTGTTTCTCGGCGCCCCCCGGATCGTCCGGGCTGCGTATCGGGGAAGAAGCCTTTGTCAGTGGTTTTGCCGCCGAACTGCACGCGCATCCGAAACTGACCATCGCCGCATTTCATGGCGCGGCGGTGGGTATCGGCGTGACGATGAGCCTTTGTCTGGATATCAGGCTGGCGGCGGAGGACGCGATGCTGAAACTGAATTTCGCGGAAAACGGAATCATGCCGGGTTTCGGCGCGACTTTTCTCTTGCCGCATCTGGTGGGCGCGGGGCAGGCCAAGCGGATGCTGTTGTCGGAGCCAGTGGTGAACGCGGAGCGCGCGCAGGCGCTTGGCCTTGTCGATGAGCTTTGCCCGAAGGACAGGCTGATCGATCGCGCGATCGAGATTGCCGAAGGAGCAGCCAAATTTTCGGCTGAAGCTGTGACGGGCATCAAGCTGGCGCTGAACAAGGGCATGGAAAGCGGGTTCGCGGCCGCATTGGCGAATGAAGCGGCCAGCACATTGCGCAAGGGAGCAGGGAAATGAACATTCGTCCGGTAGCCTTCGATGATTTCGACACGCTCGGCACCATAGTCAGCGACACATTCGGCGCATGGGGGGCGGAATTGCAGGTTACGCAGGACATGGTCGATCGCTTCGCCGATCTGTCCGGCGACCGGCAGTGGATTCATGTCGACCCCGAACGCGCCACCCGCGAGGGGCCGTTCGGCGCGCCGGTGGCGCATGGAATGCTGGTTCTGAGCATGACCTCGGCGATCCTGCCCGCGAATGACTGGCAAATCACCGGATATGCCTCTGCCCTGAACTATGGATCGGACGGGATTCGCTTTGTCAGCCCCGTGCTGGTGGGAGATCGCATCCATGCCCGTGCGCGGCTGGCGGGTGTCGAACCGCATCCCAAGGGCAGCATGATGACGATCGAAACGGCGGTGCACGTCGTCGGCAAGGATAAGCCCGCGCTGATTTACCGGGCGCAGGTGCTCTATCTGGCGGGAAAGACATGAGTGCTTTCCGCGACGCGACGGCGATTGCCGGGATAGGCGAGACGCGCTTCGGCAAGGGGCTGGAAGAAAGCGAGCTGGAACTTGCCTGCGAAGCGGTAAGCAAGGCGCTGGACGATGCGGGCCTGCGGCCTGGAGATGTCGATGCAGTCGGTTCCTACACCATGGAGGCGACGCCCGATTTCGAACTGGCCCGCCAGATGGGCTTTGGCGACCTTCACTTCTTTTCGCAGACCGGGCACGGCGGCGGCGCGGCGCCGGGCGCGGTCGGTCAGGTTGCGCTGGCGGTAGCGGCCGGCGTGGCGCGTGTCGGCGTGGTGTGGCGGGCGCGCAAGCGCTCCGGCGCGGCGTCGCGCATATGGGGGCAGACCTCGCGAGTCATCACCGATCACTGGAAATGGTCGCGCCCATCGGGGCTGCTGCGTCCGGCGGATGAGGTGGCGATCCTCACGCAGCGCTATTTCCACGAATATGGCGATGCGCGCGATGCGCTGGCCGAAATCGCGGTGCGCCAGCGCGCTTATGCCAACGCCAATCCCAATGCCCAGATGCGGGACCGGCGCATGTCGCATGAGGATTATTACGCCGCCCGGATGATCGCGGACCCCCTGTGCCTGTTCGACAATTGCCTCGAAAGCGACGGGGCGGTCGCGGTGGTCATTACCTCGGCCCAACAGGCGCGCGATCTGCGGCAGGTGCCTGTATATATCCACGCCTTTTCCCAGGGTCTTGTCCAGGGGCACCAGTCGATGTCCGACTTTCATCGGTTGGATAGTTTCCACGGATGCTCCTCGGTGGCCGCGCGCAATTTGTGGCGGCAGGCAGCGTTCGGGCCGCAGGATGTCGATGTCGCGCAAATCTACGATGCCTTCTCCCCGCTCGTCCTGTTTTCGCTGGAGACTTACGGCTTTTGCGGAAAAGGCGAGGCGGCTGACTTCGTGCGATCGGGCAATCTGGCAAGGGACGGCGCCTTGCCGGTTAACACGGCGGGCGGGGGGCTTTCCGAGGCATATGTGCATGGGATGAACCTCGTCACCGAGGGCGTGCGCCAGATGCGTGGGGATGCCGCGACCCAGATCGCTCAGGCCAGCACCTGCCTTGTCACCGGCTGCGACGCGACCCCCAATGGCGCCTTGCTGCTGCGGAGGGACAAATGATCGACGATGCACCGCTGCCCGACACCGGCAATCCGCTGGAAGCGCCTTTCTGGGCGGCGCTTGCCCGGGGCGAGCTTAAGATCCAGCATTGCGACGGATGCGGCATCTGGCTGTTCCCCACGCGCATAAGGTGCGGAACCTGCGGTGAGCCGCCCGTCTGGAAAACCGTTTCCGGCAGGGGGCGGATATGGTCCTTTACGTTGGTGCATCCCCCCGTTCTTCCCGCTTTCGCGCCCTATGCGCCCTATCCGGTCGTGGTGGTCGAGCTGGAGGAACAACAGGGCCTGCGCATGGTGGGCAACCTCCTGTTCGCTCCCGGAGACGCGATCAACGTGGTTCCCGTTGAGAAGATTCGCATCGGCCTGCCGGTCATGGCGGTCAGCCGGGATATCGGAGAGGGGGTTCACTGGCCCGCCTGGCGCCTGATCGGCGAGGAGGGATGACGGGACCGGTTCCAAATTTTTGATTTGCGTAGGGCGCAATAAAACGGTACTATAAGTACCTAAATAAATTGCTGCCCTATGGAGTGCGCCGGTGACGATCGACTATGATCCCTATTCTCATGAGGCAATGAGCAACCCGACCGATCTGTACAAGCAAATGCGCGAGGCAGGGTGCCCCCATTATATCGAAAAATATAATGCATGGGCGCTGACGCGCTTCGACGACGTGACGCGCGCCAGTCTGGCGGAGGACAAGCTGGATTTCAGCCATGGCTCCCTGCTGGGGCAGGTTCTGTTCGATGAGCCGGTTCCGCGGACGTTCATGACCATGAACGGGGCGGACCATCGCAGATGGCGTTCCTTGCTCCAGTCCTCCTATACTCCAAAGGCCGTCAAGGCCGAGGCCGAACGCTTGCAGGGTCTGGTAAGGAAGCTGCTCGCCCCGCTGGTCGCGCGCGGTGAATTCGATGTGTATCGCGATTTCGCCAATCGGGTTTTGTGCATCAATGCGGGCTATCTGCTCGGTATTCCGCGTGAAGATGCGGAGCGGTGCCGCGCTTTGATCGACGACATGATCCTGCTGCGCGAACCGGGACAGAGGGGCATGACATCCCCGCGCAATCACGCGGCCGCACAGGAGCTTGGAGAATATCTCGCTGCCTATGTTGCCCGGCTGCGGGCGGACCCCTCTCTGGCGGTGCGTCATGCCAAAATCCTGCTCGATGCGGAAGTGGACGGCGTTCGCCTCAATGACGAAGATTTGGTCGCCTATTTTTTCTCGCTTCTGGTCACTGGCTCCGAGACCACGCCGATGGCGACCGCAGCGACCCTATATTATCTGCATAAACATCCCGAGCAGAAGGCGATGGTTCTGGCGGACCCCTCCTTGTGCAAGGCCGCCTTTGTCGAAGCGCTGCGCTTCGACCAGCCCACCAATATGCTGGCGCGCTGCGTGCGATCCGATTTCGAGCTGGGGGGGAAGACCCTTCGGGAAGGGGATCGTCTTTTGATGATCTATGCCTCGGCCAATCGCGACGCGGATCATTTCGATCGGCCGGACGAATTTGATATTCGCCGCCCTGCGCGCGCGGATCTTTCCTTCGGCACTGGCACGCACTTCTGTCTGGGAACGCATCTGGCCTTGCTGGTTGGGCCTATGATGATCCGCGAGATTCTCAGCGCCGTGGGCGATTATGAACTGATCGAAGACCAGTGCGAGCGGGCCTATGGTGAAAACCTCGCCGGGTTCACGCATGTCCCAATCCGGTTCGATGCAAGCCGCGCGGGGAGCATCGCCTGATCATGGCCCATGCCGTTCCGGCGGGATGATCCGGGCGAGTGAACCGCATCAAGTCACGGAATGTTGTGTTTCAGGGCTGCTTGCCGGACGACCTGCCCAGACCTTTCAGCGCGGTCTGGACGACGGTGCGGAATGCGGCTTCGCTCACATCCGCCGTTTCGAAGAAAAGCCGGAGAAGCACCGGCCCCATAACCATGTCGACGGCCAGTTCCAGATCCAGATCGGCCGGAAGGTCGCCTTGCCTGACCGCGCGTTCCAGAACCTGCTTGGTGGGTGCGCGCCGCCGCTCCGTCGAGGCATCCAGCGCAGCCTTGAGTTCCGCATTATTATCCCGCTCACCGAGCATGTTCGGCCAGACTACTCCAAGCGCCGTTGTCTGAACCAGATTGGTGAATTCCATGACAATGGAAAGCAGATCTTCTTCGATCGAGCCCTTATCAACCGGCGTCAGTTCGGGCAAACGGTCCACCGCCGCGACCGCGAGCAGTTCTTTTGAAGGCCAGCGGCGATATATCGTGGATTTGCTCACTGCCGCGCGAGATACCACTTCATCCGTGGTGAAGCCGCGATAGCCGCGCTCGACCAGAATATCCATCGCGGCGTTCAATATGGCTTCTTCGGACCGCTGGCTGCGCGGACGCCCGATCGTTTTGGCGCGCGGCTCGGTTGGAACGGCATCTGCGATTTTGGACTTCATGGCTTCCTGCGTTCCGTAGCTTCGGGTGCCCTCCCATAAGGCCAGCCGGATTATGCTGTCAAAGCCTGACGACGGCTGTTTGCCCGTTGACCCCAATATAAGGTACTGCTAGTATCGTTTCTTATAAGAAATAGGTCGGCTGGAGGTGGATGCAAATGCAAATCATGGGGCTGGGATATATAGGTGTGGGCGTGCAGCAGCCGGAAGCGATGCTTGAATACGCAACCGACGTGCTGGGGCTTATGCCCGCCCGCGAAGTCCCGGGAGAGGCGGGGTCTTTATCCCACCTGGGCAAGGACGGCAGCGTTTATCTGAAGCTCGATGACTGGCAGTGGCGCATAGCGCTGCACCCTTCCGACACGACCGGGAAGCTCTTGTATCTCGGCTTTGAGCTGCGCGGCGAGCTTGAACTCGAAGCCGCGGTGGAAGAGCTGCGTGGCCATGGTTGCGAAGTGCGCATGGGCAGTGACGAGGAAGCCGCCGCTCGCGCCGTAACCGGGATCGCCTTCACGCAGGACCCGGCAGGCAATCCGCTGGAATTTTTCTATGCGCCCCGGCTGGATCGGGACTTTGTATCGCCGCACGGCATGCAATTCCTGACCGGCGACATGGGGCTGGGGCATGTCAATCTTGTCATGGCGGAACTGAAGCAAGCCCAGCAATTCTATACGCGGATACTTGGGTTCCGATTGACCGATTATTATCGGTTCGGCGCGGATATGTCGGCCAATTTCTACCACTGCAACCCCCGGCATCACACCATCGGTCTTGCCCATGTCGGGCCGTATAACGGCATACATCATCTGATGCTGGAGGTTCCCTCGATCGATGATGTCGGCAAATGCATGGAGCGGGTTGAGGCGGCTGGTGTGCCGATTTCAAGCACTCTTGGCCGCCATTCCAATGACCGGATGCTGTCCTTTTACATGCGCAGTCCTTTTGGCTTCGATGTCGAAATTGGCTGTGGGGCCATTCGCGTGGGCGAAGACTGGACGCCGCGTCTCTGCGCGCCGGGGGATGTCTGGGGGCACAAGGGCATGACGGCGGAAGCCATGGCCGAGGCGGCAGGTGAAAGCCAGCATTGAGGGAGGTGACGGTGGCGGCACATCTGGCAAAGCCCCAGTTCGACGTCGGGCTGGTCACCAATGATGAAGCGGCGGCGCTGAAATTCTTTCGCGACCTGCTGGGCTTCGAGGATGCGGGGGAGGTCGTCCTCCCCGGTGTCGGGCTGATCCGCAGGCTGAGTTGCGGAAACAGCGTTTTCCGCATTGTCGTGCCGGAAAAGCCGGTGGAGCAGGAGGCGGTAGCGGGCAGCTATGATGCCCAGACCGGCCTGCGATATCTGACGCTGACCGTCACCAATCTTGAGCAACTGGTCCGTCAGGCGCAGGATGCCGGTTATCCCGTTCCGGTAGCGCCGCTGACTACACGGCCCGGTGTGCGGGTCGCGCAGATTTCGGACGGACGCGGCGTTACCGTTGAACTGATGCAGATTGATGAGCCGGCATGAACGCAGTCTCGCTCGACGATAAATATACGCAGGAAAGCGGCCGGGTTTATCTGACGGGGTCGCAGGCACTGGTGCGCCTGCCGATCATGCAGCGCAAAAGGGACGCGGCCTGCGGCCTGAACACGGCCGGTTTCATCTCCGGCTATCGCGGATCGCCGCTTGGCATCTACGATCTGGCGCTCTGGCAGGCGAGCGCCCGCCTTGAGGAAGCGCAGATCCATTTTCAGCCGGGCGTGAACGAAGACCTCGCGGCCACCGCCGTCTGGGGCAGCCAGCAGATCGATATCGTCGGCAAGGCGCGCTATGATGGCGTGTTCGCCATGTGGTATGGCAAAGGGCCGGGCGTCGATCGTTCGGGCGATCCGCTGAAACATGGCAATTACGCCGGTTCGGCAAAACATGGCGGCGTGCTGGTGCTGTGTGGTGACGATCATGCCGCGCGTTCCTCCACCGTCGCGCATCAGAGCGAACATGCGCTGATCCACTTCGCGATGCCGATCCTGCATCCGGCGACGGTGCAGGATTATCTGGACTATGGCCTCTACGGCTTTGCCTTGTCGCGCTACAGCGGTTGCTGGGTCGGCTTCAAATGCGTGACCGACACGATCGAGACTTCCGCCTCGGTTTCGGTCGATCCCGACCGGGTCGTCATCAACCTGCCCGATGACTATCAGATGCCGCCAGAGGGATTGAACATCCGCGCCGGTACATGGCCGGTCGTTCAGGAGCAGCGGCTGCACGAACAGCGCCTGCTGGCCGCGCAGGCTTTCGTCAGGGCGAACCGCCTCGATGGCGTGCGTCACGGCACGGCCGGGCGGAACCGGCTGGGGATCGTCAGCACCGGAAAATCCTATCTCGATGTGATCGAGGCGTTGCAGCGTCTCGGCATCGATCAGGCCCGCGCCGGGGAGCTGGGCGTTGCCGTCTACAAGGTGGCGATGGTCTGGCCGCTGGAACCGGTAGAGATGACCCGTTTCGCCGAGCAATGCGACGAACTGCTGGTGATCGAGGAGAAGCGGCCGGTCATCGAGGAGCAGTTGGCGCATATGCTCTACCATCTGCCCGCCGACCGGCGCCCCCGCCTTGTCGGCAAGCGCGATGAAAAGGGCGCGCCGTTGCTGAGTTCGGTCGGCGAGCTCAACCCTGATCGGATGACCCATCTTATCGCCGCCCGGTTGCTGGCGATGGTAGCCGATGCCGATTTGTCCGCGCGGCTGGCGGCGCTTCAGGCGCCTGCACCCGCGGTGGTGGGCGCGGCATCGGGGCAGGGCGCATTGATGCGCATGCCCAGTTTCTGTGCCGGATGCCCCCATAACACATCGACGCGCGTTCCTGAAGGATCGAAGGCGGTAAGCGGCATTGGTTGCCATGGGCTGGCCGTGTTCCTGCCGGAACGCAACACCTTGTTTTCCTATCATATGGGCGGCGAAGGCGCAGGCTGGATCGGTCAGGCACCCTTTGTGGAAATGCCGCATATCTTCCAGAATCTGGGCGACGGCACCTATTTTCATTCGGGCCTGCTGGCGGTGCGCGCCTGTGTCGCGGCGAACGTCAACATCACCTACAAGATCCTGCTGAACGGCGCGGTCGGCATGACCGGCGGACAGCCGATCGAGGGCGAGAATTTCGACGGCAGCATCACGGCCCCGCATGTCGCCGCCCAGCTCCATGCCGAAGGCGTGCGCCGGATCGCGGTGGTGAGCGATGATCCGTCCCGGCATATGTCGTCTGATTTCCCGAAGGGCGTCAGCTTCCATCATCGCGACGATCTGGATACCGTGCAGAAGGAATTGCGCGAATGGAAGGGCGTGTCGGCGCTGGTTTACGATCAGGCCTGCGCGACCGAACGGCGGCGGCTGCGCAAGCGCGGCAAAGTCGCCGATCCGGCCAAGCGGTTGTTCATCAATGAAGAGGTTTGTGAGGGCTGCGGCGATTGCGGTGTCCAGTCGAACTGCATCGCATTGGAGCCGGTGCAGACGCCGCTGGGCCGGAAACGGCGGATCAATCAATCGGTTTGCAACAAGGATTATTCCTGTGTGAAGGGGCTGTGCCCCAGCTTCGTCACCGTGATCGGCGGTGCCCCGCGCAAGGCCGCCACATCAGGTGGCGACGGGGATGAACAGCGGCTTGCGACGGCACTGCCGCAGCCTGTCCTGCCCGAAACAAATGGGGCCTATAATATCCTGATCGCCGGTATCGGCGGTAATGGCGTGGTGACGGTTGGCGCGATTCTGGGCATGGCCGCGCACATCGATGGCCGTCCCGCGACGGTCCTCGACATTTCCGGCCTTGCCCAGCGGAATGGCGCGGTCACCAGTCATGTTCGCTTTGGCGACAGCAAGGGCAACGACCATGCCTCGCGCATTCCGCAAGGGACGCTGGACCTGTTGCTCGGTTGCGATCTGGTGGTGTCTACCGGCGCGGAAGTCCTCTCGAAGCTGGCGGCGGACCGGACGGCGGCGGTGTATAACCGCTTTATCGCCCCGACCAGCACTTTCGCGACCAATCCCGATCTGCAACTGGACGATACGCCGTTGCAGGCATTGGTTCGGGAAAATGCGCGCAAAGGGGCTGCTGTCGGAATCGACGCCACCAATATCGGCCTGCGCATGATGGGCGAGGCGCTGGGCGCGAACATGCTGCTGCTCGGGCTGGCATGGCAGCGTGGCTATGTTCCCTTGTCGCTTGCCAGCATCGAACAGGCGATCCGCCTTAACGGCACCGCCGTCGCGCTGAACCTGCGTGCCTTTGCAATGGGACGTATTGCGGCGGAACATCCTGAAAAGGCAGCGCAATGGCTGGGTCGCAACCCATCGGATGCGGGCAGCGGAGCTACGGAAACGCTGGAGGATCTGATCCGCCATCGTTCGGCGCTTCTTGCCGCATATCAGAATGAGGCCTATGCGCAGCGCTTCCGCGATCTGGTGGAGGCGGCGCGCGCGGCGGATGCCCGCGCGGGACGAGGCGATTTCGCCTTTGCCCGCGCCGTCGCGCGGACGAGTTCGCGGCTGATGGCCTATAAGGACGAATATGAGGTTGCGCGCCTGTTCTCTTCCGAGAGCTTTCGCAAGCAACTGAACGACATGTTCGAGGGCGATTTCCGGGTCCGTTTCAATCTTGCGCCTCCCCTCCTTGCGCGGCGGGGGCGGGATGGGCGCCCCCGCAAGGTGGAGCTGGGAAGCTGGATGATGATGGCGTTCCGCTTGCTCAGCCGGTTCAAGGGGCTGCGCGGGACGATGTTCGATCCCTTCGGCTACATGGCGCATCGCAAGCTCGAACGGCAGTTGATCGGGGAATATGAAAAGCTGGTGGCGGGCATGTTGGGTGCCCTGTCGGCCGACAATTACGACACCGCGGTTGAGATCGCCGCGCTTTATGGGAATGTGCGAGGCTATGATGTCGTCAAGGATGCCAATGTAACCTCGGTGCGGTCGCAGTCCGCAAAGCTGCTGGCCGCCTTTGCCGGGCATGACGGCGCTGATGAAGGCAATCGCCAGCATGAAATTCTCGAAGCATGATGAAAATTCGGATGGAAGAGGAACAGGCGCGTGGATTTTCGGCTGAGTGAAGAGGAACGGGCATTCGTTGCTGAGGTAAGGGCCTTTCTCGACAAGGAAGCCCTGCGCGAGGACGCCGCCGATGTGATGGCGCCCGACCGTGAAGCGGACTCGATGCTGTCCGACAGCCCGGCTCGACGCGCCTTCAACCGCCGACTGGCGGAGCGGGGCTATCTGGGCATGACCTGGCCGGTCGAATATGGGGGCAGCAATCGACCGGGCATCTTCGAATATCTGCTGAATGAGGAGCTTGCGGGCCGGGGTGCACCCCTCATCGGCAAGGGCGTGGGCTGCATCGGCAAGACGCTGATCCGCCATGGATCGGAGACGCTGAAGCAGGAATTCCTGCCGCAAATCCTCAATGCCGAGGTGGAGTTCGCGCTCGGCTATTCCGAACCGTCCGCCGGGTCGGATCTTGCGGCCCTGCGCCTGCGCGCCGAGCGCACGGACACGGGCTGGCTGCTGAACGGGCAGAAGACATTTACCACATCGGCACATTTCGCCGATTGGTACTGGGTCGCCGCGCGCACCGACCCTTCGGCGCCCAAGCACAAGGGAATCAGCGTATTCCTGATCCCGATGGATCATCCGGGCCTGACCGTTCACGAGATAAAGACCATGGGCGACCATCGAACCAATGCGGTTTATTTCGACAATGTCGAAATACCCCATGACCGGCTGGTGGGAGAGGAAAACAAGGGCTGGATCTATGTCTGCGAGGCTTTGGATTTCGAGCGGTTCACATTCTTCACGGTCAACCCGATCATCACGAAATTCGCGGCCCTGCTCGATCTGCTGAAAGACACGCGGCGCAATGGCGCGGCGCTGACGTCCGACCCCCTTATCAAGCGCGAAATCGCGCGGCTGGCCGCAGATGTGGAGGCGGCGAAGATGTTGCAGCGGCGGGTGATCGCCGCCGCCAGCAAAGGCGATGTTCCGGCGGTCGAAGCGGCCATGTACAAGCTGTTCAGCACCCAGCTCGGCCAGCGTCTGGCGAACTTCGCGCTGGATGCACTGGGCGCCGAAGGGCTGCTTTCGCACGGCGCTACCGATACGCTTGCCAACGGCAAGTGGGAACATTCCTATCGCGCCACCGTCCTCGACACCATCGGCGGCGGATCGTCGGAGGTGCAGAAAAACATCATCGCCCGGCGCGGTCTCGGTTTGCCGGTCAATTGACATGGTGAATTCGGATATTCCCCATGAGGTAGCCAGCTGGATCGGCCGGGTGACGGTGGCAAGCGTCCCCGTTGCCGTGGTCGAGGAGGGCGCGATCGAGGCTTTCGCCGCCGCTCTGGAAGATGCCAATCCGCTTTACTGGAATCCCGAGGCGGCTGCGGCCATCGCCGACGGCATAATCGCGCCGCCTGCCATGCTGTCCGCATGGACAAGGCCGAACCGCTGGTCGCCCGGTGGCGAGCCGCAGCTTCGGCCCTTGGAGTTGCATTTTCGGGTCAAGGACGGCCTGGGCCTTCCCAATGCCGTAGTCGTCGGATCGACCACCGAATATCACGCGCCCGCACGGCCCGGTGACCGTATTCACACGGAACAGATGCTCGACAGCGTCGGTTCCATTGTTGAAAACAAGCTGGGCAAGGGACGGTTTTGGGAGATCAGCATATTCTATCGCCGTTCTGACAGCGTCTTGTTGGCGGTCGAGACGCTGCGCTTTTTCGGCTATGTACCGGGGGGTGCGGCATGAGCTTTCCATTGACAGTCAAGCCGGGCGACAAATTGCCGCCTTTGCATGTGCAGATCACTGCGGCCCATGTCGTGGGCAGCGCAATTGCCAGCCGGGACTGGCAACCTCAGCATCATGACCGGGACCACGCTGTCAGAGCGAAATTGCCTGATATCATTCTCAATACGCCCAGCCAGCTGGGTTGGTTCTGCCGCTATGCAACGGATTGGTGCGGTCCCCATGGGCGTGTGGGGAGGACGAAACTGGAAATGCGGCGTCCGATATGTCCCGGCGATGCGCTGGCGTTTGGCGGCGTGGTGGAATGGGCTGGCGATGACAGTTCTTCAGGCCGTTGGATAGAATTGAGTTTGACCATGGCGCGCGGCCCGGAGGTCGTCAGCAGCGCCCGGCTCATGCTGGCGTTGCCCACGGCCAATGGGGTCAATCCCTGGAAAGTCAAAGGCGCCGACTGGGCGCCTCCGCATTTTCAGGATTCGCCATAGAGGT
>CAYLKZ010000013.1:0-43640 GCA_964384275.1 uncultured Sphingobium sp.
CAACCCTCCTTAAATCACAACCTCAAATCTGTGCCATTGGTGCTGACGGGGGACACCGGCTGGCGAAGAAGCAGTAATCAAAGATATCAAGGATTGCGGTCTTACCCGTGTGGCTGGCGCCGGTGATCACGTTCACTTTGTTTGGAAGGAACGACAGGGTCCGGGTTTCACCACTGGCCAGCCAGAGATGAAGGCTTTCGATATGGAATTTCACAGTTCGATCCTCGCATTGAGGTAGAAAACGTCCGCGCTGCCCGCAATGAGGGCAGCGATATTAGACGAGGCGCGATGAATCCGTTCGGCCCGGTTACCCATGGCCGCGGTGATCGGCATTGGCGCGGCAATGGCAGCGCCGTCTGCGCGAAATTCAAGGGAGCCGATCTCGTTCAACAGCTGAAGCGCATTGACTGTCGGCGCCAGACAAGCGCGATAGCGCTCGGCAAAGTTGTAGAAGTATTTAATTTCCTCGATGAAGTACTGCTCAAAACCAATGACACGGAATTTACGGTGTGCGAGCTGCCTTACCATATCGCGATGCGCAACAATCGGCAGGATCAACATCAATCGCGGGAACGTCAGAAATTCAGCCTTCTCCAAGACGGCCGATATCGCGAAAGCATCAATACCCAGATTGTTATAGAAGCTGCTCAGTTTCAATTGTAACGATCTTTCCAGTTGTGCAGCCAGCCCATTACGGGCCGATCGGACAATTCGTAGAAACCTCCGTTGCTCATTCTGATGGGGAGTTCCTGCGAGGCGAGGGGAAGTTTAACTTTGCGGAGGTCTTGAACGATACCTCGCGCGGCTGTCGCCGCTGTCGCCTCGTCCGGTGGTGGTCGACGCCCGGGATACTGCGCTGAGAATGTGTTATCCCAGTGAGCGTCGGCCTCTTGCTCAAGGTCATAGACATCGGTCTGTGTTATGTCGCCGTCCTGGATCCATTGTTCGATGTTATCACGGAAATTTAATCGCATGATGGTGAATTTCATCAGGATTTCGACGTCATCTGCCGCAATATCGTCGATATCCACGAGCTGCTTGATGAAGGTCTGGTCCGAAAGATTTGCAGGCAGGGCTGGGGTGAGATCTCTAATCACGAACCCCGCACTTCTCGCCTTGTCAAAATCTCGCCGGTATTCGAGGTTGAATTGCTCAAAGCTGAAGCTGATTTTTCCTCCCGCTTTCACCGTCTCAAAGGAGTTCGTTCGGAGCTTGGAATCCACGGCGTGAAACACGTCATCGACCCTAGTGGGGTGAATTTGCTTTTCCACAATCGAGGCTTTGCACCGGGCGATGATCTCATTGAGGTCCAGTCCGAACGATAAATTCCGAAGGAATGCCGCTGACACACCAAGGTCAAGGTTCAGGAGATCGTCGATATATCCTTGAATGGTTTCGTCTTTGGTCTTGGCCTTGAGCGCGTCGATATCTGATATGAAATCCGCTTGCGATTTGGTGCCGTTTGAGAACTCGTCAATCGAAGACAAGACGGAGTTCCGAGCGTTGCTAGACTTGTTGGACGCGAGCAAAAATGAGGTATTTTTCAAAAATGCCAGTTGGTCAGCCACAGCTGCCCGCCCGTCTGCCGGATCGGCAATCACTTTGCACCAGTTGGAAATCGACTTCCAGAGATCGGGGTCGAGCTTGGTGAGGTTTATAGGGTCGCCTTGCGCGTTTGTCTGGACGGTGTGTTTCAATTGGACGAGCAATGTTTTGCCGTCCGCGCGCTCGATGTGAACATCATCCAGAACTTCGTAGCCCGCAGTCTGGCCGCTCTTCAGGTTCAAGAGCTCATTCAGAAAATAATAATACTGGTAGTCGAATCCGATTGACTTGTCTTCTGCGCTTGTCTTGTCGACGCGCGACCTCTCGTTCATACCCCACCTATCGAACGTGCAGGAACTTAATCCCCTCTGCAACTTTGAAAACCCTAGCATTTCGATGGTAGCAGTCAATCAGTCGCTCCTGCCGTTTGACACGGCATGAGGGAATGACGACTTTATAGCAGACCCGGCAATCCGAGAATCCCAGGGCAATGTGAATGGACGGCAGGTTTCAGTTCGCAGATTGGGATGCCAAACGGCAGCAATTTCCGCCTGCTGCCCGGATGGTCAGACGTATACCAATGGCAGGTTTCGACGTGGTCGGACATTCAAGCGCGTTCTGCTGAACGGCGAGATCTGGTCGAGAACTGCCGGTCCAAGCGCCTCGATTTCATGCGTGACACGAGCGGCCCGGCAGACAGTAGACATCGCGGAGTTGGCTTAAGATAAAGCCCTGACTGGGGGGGGGGAAATGGCGAAGCTGCATCTATCGGATCGAGAAATCAGCATGATCAAGGGTCTGCTCACCCATAAAGGGATGAATGATCAGCAGGTGCTGGCAGTGTTCAGCTACCTTGACCGCAACATGAATCATCGGGAGATCGCCCAAATCCGGCGCGGTGATAAGCCCCGGTACGTCGCTATCGCGGCAGCGCCGTTGGCTGAGGTCGACGAGCTTCTGTACCACTACGCCAAAATCGCTTCGTTGGCCGACCGACTCGGTTTTTGCGAAATGGACCCGATCACTGCTAAGGTCCACAAGGCGGTCGAGATCATGAAAACCGCGATCATGGTCTACAACAATAACATGATCGTTACCCGGTCTGAGACGTTCATCGTCCTCGGAGTGATCGCGTGGTCCTACCTTGTTCATGCCCATCTTGAGGCGCAGAGCGTCGATCCGATTTATCGAACCCCCGACGGCACTGATGTGCTGATCGACGGGAAGCCCAAATACTGGGAACTTACCTACTGCCTTGGCCGGCCTGAGGCAGCTCTGACCAAGGGGATGATCAACAACCTGCGCTACATCATCGCGATCAGGAATGAGATCGAACATCGCTCCTATGAGGACATCAACGCCGAGATTCAGTCCAAAATACAGGCCGCAGCGCTTAACTTCCTGCGGTACGCCAAGGAGAAGTTCGGACCAAGTTCGACTTCTCGCACGATCTCGCTTTCACGATCCAATTGCAGGCGCTGACCCTCGGATCGCCAAACATGATCAAGGGCGTTGGCCTAGTGTCAAAGTCGGTGGCGGCTGTGAATGCATTGATTGAAGAGCCCATGTCATCCGGAGATTTCAACGATCCGGATTATGCCTTCCGCGTTCACGTGACGCCGAAGGTGACCAAAAACGCCAAAAACGCCGACCAGGCGGTCACCTACAATCCGGTGGGGTCCAACATCGAAATTGCGATCAAGCGGGTTGAGCGCCCCAAGTTCCGGCAAAAGGAAG
Organism: uncultured Sphingobium sp.; assembly: GCA_964384275.1. GTDB lineage: Bacteria > Pseudomonadota > Alphaproteobacteria > Sphingomonadales > Sphingomonadaceae > Sphingobium. The sequence goes on from CAYLKZ010000013.1 coordinate 3,283, forward strand.
CGATGGAACGGCTAGAGGCCGAGGGCGTGCCGAACGTCACGTCACACACCTTTCAGAAAGCCTGGAAATCTAAGAACCTCAAGAACCCAGGCAAGGGGATGGCTATCCTGCTTGGCGGGGTGTGGTTCTGGTATCAGGAAGGGATCGACGCGATCAAAGAGATAATGCTGGCTGGGCCGAACTGACGCTCCAATTCTGATAAGTAAGCGGCCCCCGGCTTGGTGTGCGGGATTACCGGCTGAACCAATGGCCGCTCAAAGCTTGCCGGTTCCGTTACTCGCCGTTCCGGATCGTCCAACATCACGGCCACTCCAACGGCGCCCATCCTCATGCCGGAAGAAGATGACATAGCCTTGGTGGGGCATGGAGCGGAAATCAGATAGACGAGGCGGCGCACTCAATTGCCGTTTCGGACCAGTTCCTCGCCCACAACCTGCAAATGCGCCAGCACGTCATCGGCGCTATGCTGGTTGCCTTGCGTGATCGAAGCGTTGAGTGTGTCACGCAGCGCCGTCAACCGCGCTTCGCGTTCCTCAACCAACCGGAGTTCCGCGCGCACGAGTTCGCTGGCCGAACCATAGCGGCCCGACTTGACGACGGCTTCCACGAAACCCGCCCAGCGTTCGCCTACTGACACGTTCATGCTGCTATCCATCGTGCGATGCCATCGCATAACCCGATAACATAAAATGAGCAGGAAGCGCGGTGTTTGCTGGGTGATTGCTGGCCCCGATTTTAGGGGTATGATTTTTTAATTTTCTTTGTTAAATCAATATATTATATTGACTTAGACATGAAATCTGGTACTTCCGCTACCAGCGGCGATAAGCGGCAAGCGCGTCACTTCCCGCCAGCGTCTCTCTGCCAAAACCTCTCCCGGCTGGGTTCAGGCCACGGTCTCCTCTCGCGCGACCCTGCCCGGGTCCGCGATGCCTCCTAACGCCTCCGACCAGAAGGCATCCACCGCCGCCGACCCCGGACCGACACGGCGGACGGCCAGCAGTTGCAACGTCACCGGCGGATCCTCGAGCGGGATGAGGATGAAATCGGTCCAGTCACCGGCCACGCCGATCATCCATTCCGGCATGACGATCGGCATCACGTGATTGGCGGCGAACTGCATTACACCCCGGATCGTCGCCTCCGGGAAATTCACCATCCGCACGCCATAATCCGCGAAATATTCAGCCAGCTGATCGTATACAGGCGGGTTCAGCCGCCTACGGAAATTGGCGATCTCCTCCCCCGCCAGCGAAGCGAGGGAGATATGGCTGCATGCTGCCAGCCGGTGCGAGCGCGGCACCAGCATCGACACCTTGGTCTCCGCCAGTACCATATGCTCCAGCCGGGGATCGGGCGGAAAGGGGCCGAGGGCGAGCGTCACGTCGATATCCCCGTTCAGCAGCTGGCCAAGCAGCATCGGCGAATGGCCGGTGATGATTTCCAGCTCTATCTGGGGGCAGCGCGCCTCGAAGCGTTCGAGCAGCGCGGGCCGCTCCACGATGTCGGAGCTGAACTCCGGAGCGCCGAGCAGCAGGGTCGCCATATTCTGCCGCCTTATCTGCTCGACCTCGCGCATCAGCACGTCACGCGACCGCAGGAAGGTCTGGGCCGAAGGCCAGAAGGCTTCCGCCTGCGGGGTCAGCACCACCGCCTGCTTGCGGCCGCGTTCGAACAGGGGAAAGCGCAGCAAATCCTCCAGCCGCCGGATCTGGACCGACAGCCAGGGCTGGGCGATGCGCAACTCCTCGGCCGCCCGGGTAAAGGACCGATAGCGGGCGACGGCGTCAAACATGCAGACGAGGCGGATATCCAGCCCTTGCATCTGTTCCTCTCCTCCTCCTTGCCGAACAATCTGGGTCCGGATCCTGTCCGGCCTTCGGATCTGGGGTGGAGTGTATCTGTTCCGGCACCGGCCGCCTACCGCATGCCACCTGTCAGAATCATCAGGGTGGGAAGAAAAAAGCAAAGAAGGGCGGGCGGCACAGGGCCGCCCGCCCAGTCAGGTGAGGTCAGAATTTGACGCCGACTACGAACCCGTAGCGCCGGGGCGGCGTGTAGTTGAACACAGTCACCGTCCCGCCGGAACGGATGGCCTGCTGGGTGTCGATCTTGTTGAAGAGATTCTGGACGTAGAGGGAGGCGTAGAACTGCTCATTCCGCGACTGCCACTGCAAGTTGGTGTCCACCAGCGTCATCGCCCCGCGACGGCTGACCGGCCAGGGGGTGTCATTGGTGAAGAGCGAGGACGTATAGTTGAGGTCCGCGTTCAGCGTGACCACGCCCAGGCTGTCGAGATCCTTGCGATAGCTGCCTCCCAGCGCGGCCTGCCATTTGGGCGCGTTGTAGAGCGGCAATTTCGAATAATCGACCTTGCCGGTGGCCGCATCGCAGATCTGGAACGGCGCTTGCCCCAATATATCGGTGGGCGAAAAGCCGGAGGCGCAGAATTCCTTGTACCGAGCCTTCAGATACCCGCCGGACGCCCGCAACCGCAAATCATCGGTGAGCCGGGCATCCAACTCCACCTCGACCCCCTTGGTGACGGCGCTGGCGGCGTTGAACACGTTGTTCGTGGTCGCGCCGGTCAGCGGATCGGTGAAGTTCACGCTGCGTTGCAGATCGTCGAGATTATTCTGGAACAGCGTCAAATTGGCGCGCAGGCGGCGGTTGAACAGGAAGGTCTTGATGCCCGCTTCCCAAGTCTCGATCCGCTCCGGTTCATAGGGCGGCGGCACGGCGCTGCTGATCGCCGCAAAGCCGCCGCTCTTGAACCCCTTGGTCCAACTCGCATAGAGCATCACATCTTCCATCGGGCGATAGTCGACGGAGATCTTCGGCGAGAAATTGCGCCATTTCTTTTCCTGCACCACATAGGGCGTGGCGAGCGGCAGGAATTCTCCGCCCGCAAGGCCAACCGCCGCCGGCACGGTGGCGGGGTTGCGCGACTGGCGGCTGAAGGAGAAGGTCTTGTCCTCCCACATCTGGCGACCGGCGACGTTGAAGCGCAGCCTGTCGAGCGGACGAACCTCCAGTTCGCCGAACACCGCATAGCTGTCGCGCTTCTGCTTCACATTGGTCTGCGAATTGAAGACGCCTGAATATTCGGACCAGCCGATATTGCCATATTTGAGGTCGTCATTGGCATAATAGGCGCCGACCATGATCTGGAAGCTGTCGCCCAGCTGCTGGATCGCGCGCAACTCCTGGCTGATCGTGGTCAGCCGGGTGCGATAATAATTCACCAGATAGGCGATTTTACCCCCGGCCGGATCGGTGATCAAGCCGTCGCTCGCCTGCTGATAGCCGGTGATCGCGGCCAGTGACAGCGTGTCACTGTCATAATTGACGTTGAGCGCGACATTATTCTGGTTGACGAAGCTGCGCATGCCTTCGGCGACATTCACATTGGCCCAATATTTGGGGTAATTGTAGAAATTGGGCGGATCGCCGGGAAGGGTGCCGAAGAGCTGGGCGGCAAGGCCGGGCGTCGCCGCCGCCATCTCGGCGGTGGTTGATGCGTTCTGCGTCGGGGTGGGATCGCCCCGGTCGCGGACATGCTCATATTTGAGGAACACCGTCCAGTCGTCGGCCGGCTTGAACAGGAAAGACAGGCGGGCGGTGATATTGTCCTCGCCGCCGATATTCTTGCCCGCGTCCCGGATCGAATGATAATAGCCGTCCGACCGTGCGACCATCACCGAGCCGCGCATCGCCAGCACGTCCTGCACCAGCGGCACATCGACCGCGCCCCGGAATTCCATGCGGCCATAATTGCCGACCTTGGCTTCGGCCTGCCCGCCAAAGTCCATCGTCGGGCGCCTGGAACGGATATTGACCGCGCCCGCAAAGGCGTTGCGGCCGAACATGGTGCCCTGCGGCCCGCGCAGCACCTCGACCGATTCCAGATCGAACATGTCGAGAATATTGAGCGTCGAGCGGGTCTGGTAGAGGCCATCGACATAGAAGGCGGTTGACGGATCACCCGTCTGGTCGGAGCGCGCATAGTTCACGCCGCGGATGGCGAGCATGCCTGCGCGGCCCTGCGACCCCAGCGCATCGATGCGAACATTGGGCATGGACCGGCCCAGATCGACGATCGTCGCGCCGACCTTCGCCGCGATGTCATCGGCGGTCAGCGCCGAAACCGACACCGGGGTCCGCTGCAACGGTTCCGCACGCTGGCGCGCGGTGACGACGATATCGGAAATGGCGCCGTCCGCCGGGGCGGGCTGCCTTTGGTCCTGAGCCAGACCGGGCGTCGCCACGCCCAGCACCAGCCCCAGCGCGGTAAAAGCCGAAAAATAATGCATATGCTTCTTCATTTCCCCTCTCCTGTTTATTGTGATCATTCGGGATTTCAGATTAAAGGCCATCATTATGGCCGGGCTGCGGGTCCTGACCCTCATCCCACAGGGCAAGCGCATCCAGCGCTTCCACCTGAGAGCCGTTCACCCGCAACGGGTTGATTTCGAGCGAGACAAGATCCGGTCCCAGCGCCAATGCGGCATCGCCGATGGCGCTGATTGTCGCGGCGATGGCGTCGAGATCAGCGGGTTCGCCGCCGCGATAGCCCTCCAGCAGCCGCGCGCCCTTCAGTTCGCCGATCATCGCGCGGGCTTCCGCCGGACCGATCGGCAACAGGCGCAGGCTGCTGTCCTGCAATATCTCTATCCACACGCCGCCAAGGCCCACGGCGATGACCGGCCCCCAGGCCGTCCTTGCGGTGCCGACGAACAATTCGGTGCCGCCCTGCCGCATCGGGGCGATGATGCATCCTTCGATATGCGCGTCGGGATGGTGCGAAGCCGCCGCCGCCATCACGCCGTCGAAAGCCGCGCGCACCGCCTCGGCATCATCGAGGTTGAGGCGCACCCCGCCGATATCGCTCTTGTGCAGGATATCGGGCGAAGCGATCTTGATGACCACCGGCCCGCCAAAGGCCCGCCATGCCTCCACCGCCTCTTCCGCCGTCAGCACCAGATGGTGCGGCATCACCTTTATGCCCCGATCCTCCAGCCAGTTGAGCGTCTGATATTCGGACGCGGGACAGGTGCCCGGCCCTTCCATGAGTACAGGCTCCCGCGCTGCCTCTCCGGCAGGACGGGCGGACCAGCGCTGCAAGGCGGCGAAGGCAGCGATCGCATGGTCCACCCCGCCGATCGCGGCCGGGATGCCGCATTCCGCCATCACCCTGCGGCTATACTCGCTGATCGGCTGGAGCGCCTGATTGATGAGCAGCCCCGGCACGCGAGAGCGCGTCAGCCCCTCGCCGATCGCCGTCAATATCGGCACGTTGAGCGTATCGCCCTCGGCGCTCGGCACGTCCTGCACGGCAGCGACCAGACCCATCGCCGGGTCTTCCGACAAGATGTCGAGCATCTGGTGGAAGAGCGAGGGGTCGCGCACGGCGGCGCCGGTCACGTCGAGCGGATTGAACACCGATCCGAAATCGGAAATCACGCCACGCAGCCGCCGCTGCGTTTCCTCGCTGAACGGCGCGAGCCGCAGGCCCGCCTCCTCCGCGCGGTCGGCGATGATCTCGCACGCGCCGCCGGAGATGGAGATAATGCCGATCTCGCCCTCGATCGGCCCGGTCTCGGCAAGCAGCCCCGCCGCGATAACCAGCGTTTCGAGCGAATCCACGCGAATGACGCCATAATGGCGGCACACCGCATCGAACACCTCGTCATCGCCGGTGACGGCGCCGGTATGCGCCTGCGCCAGCTTGCTGGCCAGCTCGCTGCGCCCGACCTTCAGCACGACGATCGGCTTGCCGATCCGGCTCGCCCGCTCGGCCGCCCGGCGGAAGCCCTGCGGATCCTTGATCGTCTCGGCGAACAGCGCGATCGAGCGGATCGCGGGATCGTCGACGAAATGATCGAGCACCTCGACCAGCCCCATCACCTCTTCATTGCCGGTCGCCACGACGCAGCCGATGCCGATGCCCTGCATCCGCGCGAACTGGCTGACGACATGGGCGGTGGCGCCACTCTGCGAGATGATCGCCAGCCCGCCAGGGGTCGCCTTGCCGTCGACCGGGAAGGCGGAGACGGCGATCCCGTCCTTGTAATTGTTGAAGCCCAGGCTGTTGGGGCCGAGCATGTTAAGTCCATGGCGGCGGACCAGCGCGCCGATTTCCCTCTGCAGCGCGGCCCCGTCATGCCCCGCCTCGGCAAAGCCGGAGGACAGCAGCACGACATTGCGGATGCCCCGCGCGGCAATATCCTCAAGCGTTTCGGCCACGCTCTCGGCGGGCACGAAAACATAGGCGAGATCCGGCACATAGGGCAGCGCCGCGCAGGAGGCATAGCCGGGCAGGCCATGGGCGGACGCGCCGCGCCTGTTGACCGCCAGCACCTCGCCATCGAAGGGCAGGGCGCGCAGGTTGGAATAGATGAGCTGCGACCAGGCCGACTTGTCGGAAGCGCCAACAAGAACGACCGAACGCGGGCGGAAAAGCTGTTCGAGGCGTCCGGTCATCGCGGCAACTCCAATCCACGCTGCGCAATCATGTTGCGCTGCACCTCCGCCGTGCCGCCGCCGATCACCATCATGATCGCCTGCCGCAGCAGCTGGTCGATCGCTCCGTCCATCGGAACCCCTTTCTCGCCGCGCGTCAGCAACGCTCGCGGCCCGACAAGATCCAGCGCCGTCTGCGCCAGCCTTTCGCCCAGCTCGGTCGAGAAGACCTTGCCCACAGCTGCCTCGATCAACGGCGCAGCGCCATCGGCGCGCGGCATGATCGCCCGCAGCGAGAGCAGGCGGGCGGTTTCCGCCTCGCAGGCGAGCACCGCGATCCTGTCACGCACTATGGGGTCGGCGGCGCGTCCATCCTCGCGCAGATGATCGACGAGGCGCGTCAGGATCGACTGCACCTGCGTGCTGAAGCTGGCCATGATGACCCGCTCGGTCGCCAGCGCGCTCATCAGGACCGACCATCCGCCATTTTCCGGCCCCAGCAGCGTGGAGGCGGGAACGCGCACCTCATCGAGAAACACCTCCGCGAAATAATGGCCGTAAAGGGCCATGCTCGGGCGGACGCTGATACCCGGCAGATCCATCGGAATGACGAACAGGCTGATCCCGCGATGCTTCGACGCGGCGTCCGCATCGGTGCGCGCGGCGAGGATCATATGCGAGGCGCGATGCCCGTCGGTGTTCCAGATCTTGTGGCCGGTGACGACATAGCTGTCGCCATCCCGCACCGCCCGCGTGCGGAGCGAGGCAAGGTCAGAACCGGCCTGCGGCTCGCTATAACCAAGGCAGAAGGACAACTCGCCCCGGCGGATGCCCGGCAACAGCGCCTGCTGCAATTCAGGCGAGCCATGGGCAACGACCTCCGGCCCGAGAATCCAGTTGGCCACCATGGACGTCTGGGTCGGCGCTTCGGCCCGATACATTTCCTCCAGCCAGGCGAGCTGTTCCAGCGGATTGCGCTCCTCCCCGCCTGCCGCCCGGGGCCAGCTCATCATGGCGAGGCCGTCACGGCCCATGCGCGCGGCGAACTCCGGGTGCCAGTTGCGGTCGCTATGGGGACGGCGGGCATTTTCCGCCCGCTCGTCCTGTGTCCAGTTGGCGTCGAGCCACTCCCGCAGAAAAGCGCGATAATCGCCGGCGGCATCCTCACCGGCCTCGATAAGCGGCATGCCTTCGTCGAGCAGGCGGGCGGCCACTTCTCCTCGCGCGCCGAGTACGCCGCCCAGCCGGGTCATATCGTCATGGATCAGACGGAATTGCTGTGGGGCGGCATGTTCCTCGGCATAGCCGACCGCGCCCAGAATATGATGATTCTCCAGCGCCACCTGCCGCAAGGCCGGACTGGCGAACGCAAAGGCGGCGGCGGCGCGCGCCAGCTTGTCGGCACCGCCCGCATCGAAGGCACCCGCGGCCGACGCCACATGACAGGCGACCCCCTCCAGCGCGACGAAGCTGTTGGCGAGCTTGTGCTGCAACGCCTGGAACCGGCCGATGGGCTGGCCGAACTGCTCACGCGTGCGGGCATGTTCGACCGCCAGATCGAAGCCCGCCCGCGCCGCGCCAAGCGCCCGCGCGACCAGCCCCAGCCGGTAGAGCCGCCAGGCCTCCTCGACCTGCGCGCGCGGCAGGCGATGGAGCGTCGCAGCCGCGCCTTCCAGACGAGCGGTCTGCCAGAAAGGCTGGTTCATCGCCACCTGCTCCCGGCGCTCCACCCCGTCGCCATCCAGCGGCAGGAGAGCGAGCGTCTCGCCGTCAGGCAGCAGGATCAGCAGATCCTCGATCCCCGGATGCAGGATCATGAAATCGCAGGCGCCATGAAGCTTGCCATCGCGCAGCTCGACCTCATCTGCGGCGGCGCGGACCAGCGCGGTCCCGCGAGGCGCTCCGCCCGTGGCATCGGAAAGGAGAAAGGCGCGGATCGCGGCCTCGACAAAGGGCGCGCGGCAAAGCTGCCCACCCAGAATTTCCGCGATCGCGCAGACCGCCTGCCAGCCGCCAATATCCTCGACGGACCGGGCCGGTACGAAACCCTGCGTCTTCAGCGCATCCCAAAGGCCGATCCCGTTTGGGTCGGCGGCAAACATAGTGGCAACGCCGGAAACACTCTCCCGAATGAGAGCGAGCGTCTCCACGTCCCCCGCCACACCGGCGGGGACCTTTACTGCATCCATCACCTTCTCCTTTGTGGTGGAGGGTGCCGCCGGCCGCCCGGACTGTCCAATACGGATCGGCGAAGTTTTAAGATGAAAACGCTATAAAAACCGGCCCATGGCCATGCCCGGAGCCGGGTTTGTCAGCACCCCTTCCACACCGGAGCCCGCTTCTCCATGAAGGCTTTTGGCCCTTCCTTATAATCGGCCGTCCCTTCCAGCCGCCGTCCGGCCTCATCGGTCATCCGGCCAAGCTCCCTGTCGCTATGCTCGATCGCGATGCGGCCAAGGACGAGGCTTTCGCGCACCGAGAGCGGGGCGTTGGCGCAGATGCGTCGGCCCAGCGCGATAGCCGCCGCCAGCACGTCGCCATCGGCGGCCACCTGATTCACGAGCCCCCAATGCGCGGCTTTCTCCGCCGGGATCGGATCGCCCGTCGCCAGCATCTCCAGCGCGATGCCGCGCGGGATATGACGCCCCAGCCGATAGACGCCGCGCCCGCCCGCGATGAGGCCGCGCTGCACCTCCGGCAAGCCGAAGATGCTCTCCGGCCCGCACAGGCGCATGTCGCAGGCCAGCGCCATTTCGAGCCCGCCGCCGACCGCCGCGCCCTGAATGGCGGCGATCCATGGCTTCACCCGCACGCTGTCGACAAAACCGGCAAAGCCGCCATCGGCCGTAGTGAGATCATGCCCGCGCCCGGCCGCCGCCTCGGCGAGATCGGCGCCCGCCGAAAACACCGGCCCGGTGGCGGTGAAGATGACGATCCACACATCGGGATCGGCTTCGCTATCCTTGACAACAGCCTCGATCGCCCGCGCCATCGCGCCGTTTATCGCATTACGCTTGTCCGGGCGATCGAGCGTGACGATCGCAATATGATCGTCCCGCTTTTCATATCGGACATAATCGCAAGATGCCGCATCGCTCATGATCTTCCCTCTCTCCTCTCCTGGTCGCCAATCGATATCGACGGGCGCCCGCATCAGCCAGCACCCGATATCGATCGACGCCTGTATTCAGCCAGCGATCGTCCATTCGGTAAAGCCGTCCGCGCCATGGCTGCGCGCGGTGCCATGCAGGCCGATGGGCTCGCGCCATGCCTCGCCCTCCTGCCCGGTCAGCGCGCGGATGGTCGCCTCGTCGCTGGCGGGCACGCGCGCGACGAAGCGCTTGCCGTCCCCGGTGCGGCAGACGGCGAGGCCGAATTCCGGTTCCCCCGACCGCAAATAGCGGACCGTATAGGTTTCCAGCCGCGCCGGTCCGTCATAGGCCAGCACGACCTCGGGCACCGCCTCGCGCCGCGCGTCGGCCTCCGCCTGCACATCATAGCGGACGGGGAATATATCCCGCCGGGGCGCATGATCGGAGAGGATCATCGCATGATGCTTCGTCACCAGATCGCCATTGCCCAGCAGCAGGCCATGATGCGCGCCGCGCCGGACGGCGCGGACCATGTTGACCACCGCATGGGTCATATAATCATTGCCCGGCCCGCCAAAATAGGTGAGCCCGCCCGCGACCGTAGGCACGAGCCCGCTCCGTCCCCCCATGCTCCGGTCCGCCAGCTTGGGCACGCAGGGGAAGCAGCTGTAGAATTCCACCGCATCGATATCGGCGCCGGAAAGGCCGCTGCCCGCAAGCGTCTTTTCCAGCACCGTCTCGATCGAGACGGAGCGGTCATAGCGGTCGCGGTCTCGGAAATCCGCCTTGTCCTTCGCCCCCGCGCCACCCCAGATATAGACGATCGCATCCTCGGCCAGCCCCGCCGCGCGCGCCATGGCAAGCGAGGTGACGATGACGCCGGCGCTCTGGTTCACCGCGTCATTGGCGACCATCAGCTTGTTATAGGGAAAGGCGATGGGCCGATTATCGGGGCTGCGCGTCGCGATCTCCGCCGCGTCCTTGGGGGTGCGTATCCACGCCTCCTCGACACCCGCCGCCACCTGCGACATGGCCGACCAGAGCCGCCCGGTCTCCTCCTGCACCGCTTCATGGGTCAGCGACCGGCTCGCCCGCAGCGCATTTTCATACAACGCATAGACGCTGGCGGCGGAATCGAAGCCGTAGCGGAACATGTCCATGCCCACCACATCCTCGATCACCGGGCGCTTGTAATCCGGGTCGGGCGGGGTCCAGTCGAGCGCGACGCCCTGCTTCATCGCCATGCCGACCGAGCGGAACGCCTCCGCCCCGCAGACAAGCGCAACCTCGCCCCCCTTCCCCTCGCGGCCTCCTTCGCCTGCGGCGATGCGGTTGGCGGCGTCATGGATCAGGCGCAGCGGGGTTTCGCCGCCCGCCGGGCTATGCTCGGCCCGGACCGGCGCGATGCCGAGCGCCTCGCAAAGCTCCCGGGGCAGATCGCGATAGGGCCAGGACAGCACATTGACGATATCGAGCGACGTCAGCTTCGCCAGCCAGCCGCCATCGCCATCCTCATCGGCCCGTTGCGCCGCCCGGGCGATCAGGTCGCGCGGCTCGAAACCGGCATGATCAGTCCCGATGCGGTCGGAAAATTCGCCGACGCCGACTATGACAGGCGTGCGTTCCGGCGGCAGGCTATTCTCGGTCATCTTGTCCTCAATCCGTGCATTGATCTGGTGTGACGGGGCGGGCCTGCAACTCTCTGGTCAGCAGCTTCCCGGTGTCGGTGCGCGGCAGCGCGGCGATGAATTCGACGAAGCGCGGGCGCTTGTACCCGGCGATATGGGCGCGGACCCAGTCCGCCGCCTGCCGGGGCGTCATGCTCCTGCCCGGATGCAGCGCGACGAGCGCCTTCACCGCCTCGCCCCAATGATCGTCAGCCACGCCGAAGATCGCGCAATCGGCTATGTCGGGATGGGCGAGCAGCACCGCTTCGACTTCCTTGGGGTAGACATTCTCGCCGCCGGTCTTGATCAGTTCCTTGCTGCGCCCCATCAGCGTGATCAGCCCGTGCTCGTCCACCATCGCAAGATCGCCGCTATGCAGCCAGCCGCCGCGCAGCGCGCTCTGCGTCGCCTCGGGGTTGCGCCAATAGCCAGTCAGCACGCTCGGGCCGCGCAGACATAGTTCGCCGACTTCCCCCACAGGCAGCGGCCGATCGCCTTCGCCCATGATGCGGATATCGAATTGCGGTGTGGGCCGGCCGCAGGATTTGGGATGCGCGATCTGTTCCTCGCCGCGCAGGCAGGCGACGAAATTGCCCGCCTCGGTCTGACCATAGGAGAGGATCGGCTCACAGCCCAGAACGGCGCGCACCTCCTCGACCAGTTGCGGGCGATGCATGCCGCCGCCCATCGTCACCGTGCGCAACGCCAGCGGCAACGGATCGCGGCGCTGCGCCTCCACCATCGCGGGCAGCAGTTGCGGCGCGATGCCGAGCATGTCGCAGCCCAGCGCGGAGGCCATCTGTCGCGCGGCCTCTGCGTCGAAATGGCGCGGCGCCAGGGTGATCGCCGCCCCAACCGCCATATGCGAGAAAAGCAGGCTCGTCCCGCCGACATGAAAGAGCGGCAGCGAGAGCAGCAGGTGCGACTTTTCGGTGCAGTGCAACTGGGTCGCCATCGCATAGGCCGATATCACCTGCCCCTGCTGCGAGAGCAGGCACCCCTTGGGATGGCCGGTGGTGCCGCTGGTATAAAGCATGATCCACGGCAGCGCGCCATCGTCGTGCGCCTCAACCGCCTCCGGATCGCCACCTGCATCAGCCCCCGCGAGCAGCGCTTCATGTTCATCCTCGCCCGCACCGCCGACGATCACCGTGGCCAGCCCTGCGTCCGCCCCTTCCGGTTCCGGCAGGCCGGGCGAGCGGAACAGGATGCGCGGCTCGGCATTGCCGATGATCCAGCCCAGCTCGACGGGCGATAGCCGCCAGTTGAGCGGCAACAGGATCGCCCCCAGCCGCGCGGCGGCGAGATACAGCTCGATCAGCGGCAGGCCGTTGACCAGCAATGCCGCGATCCTGTCTCCCCGCCGGACGCCACGCAGCCGCAGCGCGCCCGCGAGCCGCTCGACCCGCTCGTCAAGTTCCCCATAGCACAGCCGCCGGTCGCCGTCCGCGATGGCAAGGCGCTGCGGGAAGCGGCGCCCGATGCGCCGGGACCAGGCCGCCGCCGAATCCGCTGACGCCGCAGAGGCGGCTGCGAAGGTCATTGCCCTCCCCTGTCGGGCAGGCGCACCGTGCACTCGGCGGTACAGACGACCTCTTCCCCGGACCGGATTTTCACATCGACATCGACGCGGCCCGAACCGTCCTCGGCCCGCCAGACCCGCACCACCCTGCCGGTGCCGGTCACTTTGTCGCCGGGATAGATCTGGCCCGTCATCGCGATCTTGCGGCGGGTGAGGAAGGTCAGCGGCCCCGCCCAATCGCATATGGTGCGATCGACCATACTCTGGTGGAACAGCGTGTTCAGGAAGATGTCCTTCACCCCCTGCCGCCGCGCATAGGCCGGTTCATGATGGCCGGGCATATAATCCCAGCCGCCCGCGACATGCAGGATCGCCATCTTGTAGGTGACGTCGATCATCATCACGGGCAGGTCCATGCCCTCGGTGGCATCCTGCCAGCAGATCTGCCCGATGCTCATTGGTCATTGGCCCTGTAACGGAAGAGAATATTGGTCGACCGCGCCAGCAGCAGGCCATGCTGGTCGCGATATTCGCTGACCGAGGTGATAAAATGGCCGGTGCCCACGCGGGTGGTCTTTTCCGGCGAGATCGCCTCCAGCCGGTCGGTCATCGTGATCACCATGCCCTCGCGGACCGGCTCGAAAAATTCGAAATCGGTGGAGACGTTGATCGGCTTGTCGCCCGGCAACGGAACCCTGGCCGCCATCACCGCGATGGTCCGGCGCCCTTCCGGTCGCCATTGCATCGGGATCGTCCAAGTCTGGAGCATGCCCGGCGGCGCCACGACCCCGCCCCAATGCTCCTGCGCGAAGGCGCGATCCCAATAGGATCGATTGCCGTCCTCGACCGCCGAGCAATAGAGTTGGATCATCGGCGCATTGACCGGCACCTCTCCGATATTCGCCTCTGTGGAGCGCCCTATCCAGCCCAGGGCCTCCTCATATGTGCCGAAATTCAGCCCAAGGCCGCTTTCGTCCACAGCTTCATCTGAACGCATTCCATCCCCTCCGCACATTCTCTGTCCGGCTTGCGTCGCGGCGGCCCTTGCAGGAACCGCTCTACGACTGGGACAGACTGTTCCATTTCATAAAATGACTGTCAAGTCAGAGTTATATGCGTCTATTTTATAGAGTAAAATATTGAAGTAACACTATAAAATATGAAACACCCGACCAGAAATGTATATGTAATGTGACTATTAAATCATATAGTTTCGGGGCATGGGGACGGCTGATCGTCCCCCAGGCGCCCTGAAAAAGCCTGTTCCCAATCCTCGCCCATTTGTTCTAGGAGGAGGGATCGACGACGTGGCGCGCCGGAGGCCACCGAGGGCGAGAGGGCGGATTTTCGTAATGCTGGGGGCAGCATGGACCAACCATGCGAAGCACCGGCCACGCGAAAGGCTTTTCCTCGCGAGTCGCCAAGGCCATGGCCGAGAGCGACCGCTACCCGATGCCGATCCGGTCCGAATTGCGCGACAGGGCATGATGAGCGACACGAAAAGCACCGGAAAGACGAAGGAAGCGGCCACCCCCTCCACGCCAGCGCGCCGCAAGCGTAGCCGGTCGATGTCGCAGGAATTGCGCAATCAGGTGACGCGGCTGAAGCTCATCGAGGCAGCCGCCCGGGTAATCGGCCAATATGGCTATGCCGGCTGCACCATCGCCCGCGTGACGAGCCGGGCGCGGGTCGCCCATGGCACCTTCTACCTTCATTTCGAATCGCAGCAGGATCTGTTCAACGCGATCCTGCCGACTCTCGGCCCGGCCATGCTGCGCTTCATCGGCGAGTCGATCCAGGGCCAGACCGACATAACCAGCATGGAAAAGCGCGGCTTCGAAGCCAGCTTCGCCTATCTCGCCGATCATCCCTATATGGCGCGCGTGACGGAGGAAGCCGCCCATTATGCGCCAGCAGCCTATAAGCGGCATATCGACGATCTCGTCGCCTCCTATGCGCGCAGCCTGCGCCGCATCAGCGAAGACCCCTGGCTGTCGCGCTTCAACGCAGCGGAGCTGAAGATGCTGGCCCATCTGCTGCTCGGCGCGCGCATACAGTTGATGAAATATCATCGGCAGAATGAGGATGCCGACCCGAGCCAATCCTCCATCGTCGATCTTTATCTCAAGGCGTTGCGTCCCTGATATAAGGAAAGGGGCCATGGCCCATGGCCCCGACCCGCCCGATTCAGTCGAGGTCGGCCAGAGTCCGGCAGGCAGTTCCGGCAAACAGGCCCTAGCAAATCGCATAGGCCCCATCCCTCCCGACTACGCCTAGGATGGAAGAGAACGCATCGCCATCGATCGGAGCGGGTTCAGCCCCTGCGCCGATCGCCTTCATGACCCGACGCATATCCGCGCCGGGCCATCCCTCTACCCTTGTCCATCCGGAATCGATTTTGGGGCATAACCGGCCGCAATGGAGAGGACAGGCGAATGATGCAGAGCACCGATCACATCAAGGCGCGCAAGATGGTCGCATTGGCGACTCTGGCGCAGAATTGCGCGCTGGGGCTGAGCTTCGGCAGCTATGGCGCGCTGATCCCGAGCTTCGAGAAGCAGTTCGATGCCTCGCGCGGCATGGCCTCGACCGGCATCGGCCTGCTGGTCGCCACCCTCTCCCTTTCCTCGCCGGTGCTGGGCGCATGGCTCAGGCGATTGCCGCTGCGCGGGGTGATGGTGACGGGCGCGCTGCTGCATGTGGCGGGCTATCTGCTGCTCTCGATAGCAGGATCGATGGTCGAGGTCATTGCGATCTACGGTCTGCTGATCGGTCCGGGCGGCGCGCTGCTGGGGGCGATTCCGGCGTCCACCCTGGTGGGCAACTGGGTGACGGAAGGGCGCGGCAAGGCGTTGGGGATCGTCAACATGCCTATCCTGCTCCTGCTTACGCCGCCCGCCGCCGCCTTCCTCCTGCAACGCCATGGCATGGTGAGCCTGTTTCATGCGCTGGCGCTCATGGCCGGGCTCTGCGCGCTGCTGATGCTGTTAGTGCGGGATCGGCCCGTGGATAACGCGGCGCCAGCCACAAAGGAGGAGGAGGAGCAGGAGCAGGAGGACAGAACCCCTCCCCTTTCATCCCCCGCGCCCGCGACTCTCACTTCCGCCACGATCGTGAGGAGCACGCCCTTCTGGCTGCTCAGCCTCGGCGTCGGCCTCGTCGCCGCAGGCGGCACGATGATCACCGCCCATCTCATTCCACTCGCCACCAGCCGGGGCATCACGCTGGAGGCCGCATCGCTGCTGCTGTCGGTCTATGCCGGGGCCGGTCTGCTCGGGGCACCCCTGTTCGGCGGCGTGGTGGACCGCCTCGGCGCACGGGCAGGGCTCGCGATCAATGCGGTAATGCAGATGCTATGCTGGGCGGCGTTGCTGCTGGTTTCCGACTTCACGCTGCTGCTGGTCGCCGTGGCGCTCATCGGCCTGTGCGCGACGTCGATATTGGCGATCCACAGCGCAGCCATCGCAGAGATATTCGGCCCGGCCAACATCGCCGCCGTATTCGGCATGAGCTATCTGCCCAAGCTTCTGTTCATCTTCGGCGCGGCGCCGCTGGCGGGCTTTTTGTTCGATCTGGCCAACAGCTACACGCCCGCGCTGCTGGTGCACATCACGCTCTTCGCCATCGCGGCGCTGGCCTTCCTGCTCCTGCCCGGCATGGGCGCCAAAAAGGGGACGCGCGCCGCACACATTACCTAGGCGCAAGGGCAGGCGGCGTGGCGAGAAAGCGATAATCGCCGCCTCACCCGCCATGATGCCTTGCGCCCGGCTTCGCTACCTTATTTCTCCGCGTCGTCCTTGACGCCTACGGTCGGCACGTCGATCGTTTCCTTCTTCGTCCCGACCACGACCTTCTTTGAATCGACATCGACCTTGGGCAGTGCGCCGCCCTCCACATTCACCTTCACATTGGGCAGCGATCCCTGTCGCACATCGGCGCTCCAGAAGCCGGTGGCGAAGAGAATGGCGACCACCGCGACAACGAGCAGCACCACTATCAGCAGGCCGCGTCCCATGCCGCCCCGGCGGCGCTCCGCCGCCAGCCTTTCCTCGCGCCGTTCTTCCCGCGCCCGGTCGTCATAATGCCTGTCCATCAAACCTCTCCCTGTCTGACCTTGCCTGAGCTGACAGCAGCTACCGGCGAGGCATCAACCAGCCAGGGAAAGCGCAGGTTCCATCCCAAACGGAACACCGCCCGGGACATTCGGGCAGGAGCGGGGACATTTCCCCGCCGGGAAAGGCAATGGATATTCACCCCGCGCTCAATTGGGCGCGTTGCTGCCATCCACCTTTTCCACCCATTCGGGGTAGAAGCTGGGTTCGCGGTTCGACCAGCCAATCGCCGTCGCCGCCGCCTCGCTGATCGACTGGAGCAGTGCGCGCCGCTTCTCGGGATGGAGATTGGGCAAGCTCGCCGCCGCGCAAAAAGACGCGGGCAGCCAAGGCCGCGCACCCGCGCCCAGCAAGCGCTCATAAAGGAAACGATAGGCGGAGAAGCTGGTGAGACGATCCTGCCCCAGATCGAAAGCCGAAATGCTGATTAACGGCGCCAGAAACGGTTCCACCTGCTCCAACCCGCTATCGTCGGGGATGATCGTCCGCAAATCGTTCAGCCGCTCATAGACGCGGGCCTGCGCGCGGATGCTGGCGGCCTCCACTACATCGCGGCACCAGAGATCCATCACATCCTCTCGGCGGGACGCCACATCGAGCGAGCGGCGGATATAGCGCTGCGTCGCCGCCGGAAAGCTGGCGAATTCGCGCATTTCCGCAAGAGTGATGGAGCCTTCGGGCGATTTGTCGCTGCCAACCATATATTTGCCTTCCGAACCATGAGAACCAGGCAAGAGCACATTATTCCAGATGTGGTTAGCGAAGGCTTAACCCCCGGTTGCCCCAGGTTCATACCGATTCTTAGTCTGCCTGCGGAACGCTTGGCAAGAGGATTGGGCGGCGCGCCATCCATGGTGAAGGAGGAAAGGGATATAGGCCATCCCGCAGCGTCAGCCCCTCGAACCGCGCCGCCCAAAAGGAAAAGCGCCCCCGAATGCAAGGGACATCCGGGGGCGCATCCTGCATGCTGTCGGGCACTTCAGGATCCAATGGCTTTCACGACCTGTCAGCAGATGCGCAAGGGAACAGAACACATCGAAAGGCGCCATCGCCATTCCGTACGCGATCAGCCACATCCATTCATGACAATAATCTGACGAATCGGTGGGAGGTTAGCGTAATTTACGAAGAAACGCGACCGATAAATTAAAATATCCTAACCATGCGGATCGGATCATCAGGATCGCATTGCGAAAAGGCCTTATGGAACATATATGGAACGGGAAGGTGCGAGTCTGCCTTGCGCAGCTCGCCCGCTTGCGAAACCGGCGATCAGGAAATTCTCCCTCTCATGCTGACCCATATCAAGGTGCGGGGCGCGCGCGAACATAACCTCAAGGGTGTTGACGTCGACCTGCCGCGCGACAAGCTGATTGTCATCACCGGCCTTTCGGGATCGGGCAAATCCAGCCTCGCCTTCGACACCATCTATGCCGAGGGACAGCGCCGCTATGTCGAGTCGCTCTCTGCCTATGCGCGCCAGTTTCTGGAGATGATGCAGAAGCCCGATGTGGAGCATATTGACGGCCTTTCCCCCGCGATCAGCATCGAGCAAAAGACGACCAGCCGCAATCCGCGCTCGACCGTCGCGACGGTGACGGAAATCTACGATTATATGCGTCTGCTGTGGGCGCGCATCGGCATCCCCTATTCGCCCGCGACCGGCCTGCCCATTTCAGCCCAGACGGTCAGCCAGATGGTCGACCGGGTGATGGCCCTGCCCGACGGCGTGCGGCTCTATCTGCTCGCGCCGGTGGTGCGCGGGCGCAAGGGCGAATATCGCAAGGAACTGGCCGAGTGGCAGAAGGCGGGCTTCACCCGCGTCCGCATCGACGGCGAGCTATATTCCATTGAGGAAGCTCCCGCGCTCGACAAGAAATATAAGCACGACATCGAGGTGGTGGTGGATCGCATCGCGGTACGCCATGACGATGACGGAAGCCTGCGCACCCGCCTTGCCGACAGCTTCGAAACCGCGCTGAAACTGGCCGACGGCCTCGCCTATGCCGACCTTGCCGAAGGCGTTGTGCCCGGTCGCGAGGAGGAAGCGCAGGCAAGCGGCGCGATGAAGAATGTCGGCATCCCCGCCAACCGCATCGTGTTCAGCGAGAAATTCGCCTGCCCCGTCTCCGGCTTCACCATCTCCGAAATCGAACCGCGGCTGTTCAGCTTCAACGCGCCGCAGGGCGCCTGCCCGGCCTGCGACGGGCTTGGCGAAAAGATGCTGTTCGACGAGCAACTCGTCGTGCCCAATGAAGAACTGACCCTCAAGAAAGGCGCGATCGTCCCCTGGGCGAAATCCAACCCGCCCAGCCCCTATTATATGCAGGTGCTTTCCTCCCTCGCGCGCGAATTCGGGTTCAGCCTTGAAACGCCCTGGCAGGATCTTCCCGGCGAGGTCCGCCTCGTCATCCTGCACGGCACCGGCGGCAAGCCCGTCACGCTGCGCTTTCAGGACGGCAAGAAAAGCTATGAGGTGCAGAAGGCCTTTGAGGGCGTGATCGGCAACCTCAACCGACGGATGCTCCAGACCGACAGCGCATGGATGCGCGAGGAACTGAGCAAATATCAAACCGCCCAGCCCTGCGAAACCTGCGGCGGCGCGCGCCTCAAGCCCGAAGCCTTGAGCGTCCGCGTCGCGCAGAGCGACATCAGCGCCGTCACCCGCTTCTCCGTGGTCGATGCGCTGTCATGGTTCACCGCCCTGCCGGAGCATCTGACCGACCAGCAGAACCAGATCGCCCGCGCTATCCTGAAGGAAATCGTCGAGCGCCTCGGCTTCCTCAACAATGTCGGCCTCGATTATCTCAACCTCGACCGCACCTCCGGCACGTTGTCGGGCGGCGAAAGCCAGCGCATCCGCCTCGCCAGCCAGATCGGCTCCGGCCTCTCCGGCGTGCTCTATGTGCTCGATGAACCCAGCATCGGCTTGCACCAGCGCGACAATGACATGCTGCTCGCGACGCTGAAGCGCCTGCGCGACCTCGGCAATACGGTGCTGGTGGTCGAGCATGACGAGGATGCGATCCGCACCGCCGACTATATTCTCGACATGGGGCCGGGAGCGGGCGTCCATGGCGGCGAGATCGTCGCGCAGGGCACGCTCGATGAAATCCTCGCTACCAAAGGCTCGATGACCGCCGATTATCTGAACGGCACCCGCATGATCCCGGTTCCGGCCAAGCGCCGCAAGGGCAATGGCAAGAAACTGACGCTTACCAATGCCCGCGCCAACAACCTCAAGGGCGTGAGCGCGAGCATCCCGCTCGGCACCTTCACCTGCATCACCGGCGTGTCGGGGTCGGGCAAGTCGAGCTTCACGCTCGATACCCTCTATGCCGCCGCGGCACGCACGTTGAACGGCGCGCGCGTCGTCGCAGGACCGCATGACAAGCTGACCGGCCTCGAACATTGCGACAAGGTGATCGACATCGACCAGTCGCCCATCGGCCGCACCCCGCGATCCAACCCGGCGACCTATACCGGCGCCTTCACCAATATCCGCGACTGGTTCGCGGGCCTCCCCGAAGCGCAGGCGCGCGGCTACAAGCCGGGGCGCTTCAGCTTCAACGTCAAGGGCGGGCGGTGCGAGGCTTGCCAGGGCGACGGCGTCATCAAGATCGAGATGCACTTCCTGCCCGACGTCTACGTCACCTGCGAGGAATGTCACGGCAAGCGCTACAACCGCGAAACGCTGGAGGTGAAGTTCAAGGGGATGAGCATCGCCGACGTGCTCGACATGACGGTCGAGGATGCGGTGGAGTTCTTCAAGGCGGTGCCGCCGATCCGCGACAAGATGGCGATGCTGGCGGAGGTCGGCCTCGGCTATATCAAGGTCGGGCAGCAGGCGACGACGCTGTCGGGCGGCGAGGCGCAGCGGGTGAAGCTGGCCAAGGAACTCTCCCGCCGCGCGACAGGCCGCACCCTCTACATCCTGGACGAGCCAACCACGGGCCTGCATTTCGAGGATGTACGCAAGCTGCTGGAAGTGCTGCATGCGCTGGTCGAACAGGGCAACAGCGTGGTGGTGATCGAGCATAATCTCGACGTCATCAAGACGGCGGACTGGATCATTGACCTCGGCCCCGAAGGCGGCGTCAAGGGCGGCGAAATCATCGCCACCGGCACGCCCGAACAGGTCATCCGAGAGCCGCGCAGCTATACCGGCAAATATCTCGCGCCGCTACTTGGCGAAAAGGCGGTGGCGGCGGAATAAGGAACCCGCCACGCCGGGCGGGGAACGCAATGCGTCATCGGCTCGTTATCTCCGCTATCGACCTGTAAAGGAGAAACAAAATGCCCACATGGTCCCCGAAAGGCCCTGTCCTGCTTGGCCTTTGCGCCGCCGTCAGCCTGCCGCTCGCGGCATGCAGCGATTATGACGGGAGCTATGACAGCCGTCCCGGCTATGCCAGCGACCGCTATCGTTCCGGCAGCGGCCCCTATCATCTGCGCGACCGGGACCGCATCTATCGCGATCGCAACGGCAATTATTATTGCAAGCGGCCGGATGGTTCGACCGGCGCCATCGTCGGCGGTCTGGCCGGTGGTGTGCTCGGCAATGTAATCGCGCCGGGCGGCAGCAAGACGCTGGGCACGATTTTGGGCGCGGCTGGCGGCGCAATTGCGGGACAAGCCATCGATCGCAATAATCTGCGTTGCGAATAACCGTATCTGAACGGGCGGGAAGGCGGGTTCATGCCTGCCACCCTTCCGCTCGCTTTCAACCTACTTCTGGCAGGCCGCGCAATAGAAGGTAGAGCGCCCGCTATCGGTCCGGCGCAACACCGACGCACCGCAGGAGCAGGCCTCCCCCTCCCGCCCATAGACGCGCCATTGTTTCGAGAAATAGCCCAGTTCGCCATCGGGACGCGCATAATCGCGCAAGGTCGATCCGCCCGCCGCGATCGCGCTCGTCAGCACATCCTTGATGGCCGCCACCAGCCGGGCAAGTTTCGGCCCGGACAGCATGCCCGCCCTGGTCAATGGCGCGATGCCGGACATATGGAGCGCCTCGCACACATAGATATTGCCGAGCCCCGCGACGATATGCTGGTCGAGCAACGCCGCCTTGATCGGGGTGTTCTTGCCCACCAGCGCCGCCTTCAACATCTGCCCCGAAAAGCCGTCGCTCAGCGGCTCCGGCCCCATCTTCGCGAAAGGCGGATAGGCGGCGATCTCCTCCGTGCGCGCCAGTTCGACGAAACCGAAACGGCGAGGATCGCACAGCGCCAAACGCCGCCCTTCCCCCGTTTCCAGCAGCAGATGATCGTGCTTGCCGATCTCTTCGGGATCGACGCGCCATCGCCCGGACATGCCGAGGTGAAAGATCATCGTGTCGCCGCGATCGGTTTCCACCAACCCATATTTCGCGCGCCGCCCCAGCCCTTCGACCCGCGCGCCCGTCATCCGCTGGCGCAGATCGGGAGGAAAAGGGAAACGCAGATCGGCGCGGCGCGGCTCCACCAGGGTCAGGGTGCGCCCTTCCAGCACGGATCGCAAACCGGCGACGGTCGTTTCGACTTCGGGCAGTTCAGGCATGGCAGGATAATTCAGGCATGAACCCTGCTTACCCGCTTCCCGCCGGCGCGAACAAGAGGCCCATTTGTTTTTCCGCCTTTCCACGGTCGTCAGACGGTTCCATCTGGCTCGAAAAGGCTCTAGAGGCGTAACCCATGAACGAAACAGTTTCCTTCGGCTATCGCGATGTCGATGCCAGCGAGAAAGCCGGCATGGTCCGGTCGGTCTTTTCCGGGGTCGCCGCGAAATATGACCTGATGAACGATGCCATGTCGGGCGGCATGCATCGGCTGTGGAAGGATCAGTTCGTCGCCCGCGTGAAGCCGCGCAAGGACGAGGCCATCCTCGACATGGCGGGCGGCACCGGCGACATCGCCTTTCGCCTGCACAAACATGGCGCGGCCGTCACCGTCGCCGACATCAACCCCGAAATGCTGGCCGTGGGGCAGGAACGCGCGCAGAAGCGCGGCATCGCGGACCTTTCATGGTCGGAACAGAATGCCGAGGAGCTGAGCTTCGCCGACCGCGGGTTCGACGCCTATACGATCGCCTTCGGCATCCGCAACGTCACCTATATCGACAAGGCGCTGAGGGAGGCGCATCGCGTGCTGAAATATGGCGGGCGTTTCTTCTGCCTCGAATTTTCGAGCACCACATGGCCGGGCTTCGCCGATGTGTATGACGCCTATTCGCACAGGCTGGTGCCCAAGCTCGGCAAGATGCTGGCCGGGGACGAGGAAAGCTATCGCTACCTCATCGAATCGATCCGCCGCTTCCCGCCGATGCCGAAGTTCGAGCAGATGATAAAGGACGCCGGTTTCACGCAGACGAAGGTGGAGCCGATCCTGGGCGGCCTCGTCGCCATCCATAGCGGCTGGAAGGTCTGACGCGCCTGTCATGACCTCACACGCGACTCATCTCTGGCGGCTGCTCAAATGGGGCCGCACCCTTGCCCGGCATGGCGCCCTGATGGGGATAGAGCGCGATCCGCTCACCCCCCCGCCGGTGCGGCGCCTCGTCCGCATCGCCCGCTTCGGCGCGCGCGTGCCCGCCCAGCCGCGCTATGCGGAGGCTTTTCAGGCCATCGGCCCGGCCGCGATCAAGCTTGGCCAGACGCTCGCCACCCGGCCCGATCTGGTCGGCGAGGAAGCGGCCACCGATCTCCTCAAATTGCAGGACGCGCTGCCGCCTGTCCCGTTCGCCGATATCCGCGCCCAGATACAGGGCACGCTCGGCCAGCCGATCGAAGCGCTGTTCGCCCGCTTCGACGAGGTGCCGGTCGGCGCGGCGTCCATCGCGCAGGTGCATCGCGCCATCACCACCGACGGCCGTGACGTGGCGGTGAAGGTGCAACGCCCCCGCGTCGCGGATCAGTTCGCCCGCGACATCCAGACCTATGAATGGGCCGCCGCCCATCTCGAAAAGCTCGGCGGCGAGGTCGCCCGCCTGCGCCCGCGCCTCGTCATCGCCAATTTCAAGCGCTGGACCGCGCGGGAGCTGGACCTGCGGCGCGAGGCGGCCTCTTCCTCCGAGCTGGGCGAGGCGATGGCGGTGGAGCCGGGCTATATCGTGCCCGCCGTCGATTGGGATCGCACCGCCGGGCGCGTGATGACGATGGAGTGGATCGACGGCATCAAGATTTCCGACCGCGAGGCGATCATCGCGGCGGGCCATGATCCCCGCCTGCTAGCCGAGCGGCTGGTCAACACCTTCCTGCATCAGGCAATCGCGGAGGGCTTCTTCCACGCCGACATGCATCAGGGCAATCTGTTCGTGACGCCGGACGGCAAGATCGCCGCCATCGATTTCGGCATCATGGGGCGGATCGACCGGCGCGCGCGGCTGTGGCTCGCCGAAATTCTCTACGGCCTCATCACCGGCAATTACCGCCGCGTCGCCGAGATTCATTTCGAGGCGCAATATGTGCCCGCCCATCATAATGTCGCCGAATTCGCGACCGCGCTGCGCGCCGTGGGCGAGCCGATGCGCGGCAAGCCGGTGCGCGATCTTTCGATCGGCCAGATGCTCGACGGGCTGTTCGCGATCACCCGCGATTTCGACATGCAGACGCAGCCGCACCTCCTCCTGCTGCAAAAGACAATGGTGATGGTGGAGGGCGTCGCGACGATGCTCGATCCCGATATCAACCTGTGGGAGACGAGCGGCCCCTATGTGAAGGGCTGGCTGCGCGACGAGCTGGGGCCGGAGGCGAAGGTAGCCGATGCGCTGATCGAGAACTGGCGCACGCTGCAACGCCTGCCCGACCTCATTCGCCGCATCGAGGATCGCTATCCGGCGCCCGGCGGCGCGCCCCTGCCCCCGCCGCTTCCAGAAGTGAAGCTGATGGAGATGAAAGGCGGCGGCTGGATGCTGCGCTATGGCGTGGTCGCGGGGATCGCGGCGGCGGCTGGCGCGTTGGCGGTGCACCTGTTAGGCTGATCGCGGCCATTCGGTTGTGGTCTCACCGGATAGACTTCAGGTTTTTGTTTGTTTTCCGTGATGGTCGAGCCAGAAACACATTCCGGTTGCTTCGAAATCACTCCAGGGAACCCCGATGGAAAAGCGCATCCTTCTGATCGTGTCGGGCGGGATCGCCGCCTATAAGTCGCTGGAACTGGTCCGGCTGCTGCGCAAGGACGGCTTTGCCGTGCGCGCGGTGATGACGGACAGCGCCGAGCAATTCGTGACGCCGCTATCGCTCGGCGCGCTGACCGAAGATCGGGTCTATCACGACATGTTCGACCTGAAGGACGAGCAGGAAATCGGTCATATCCAGCTTTCGCGGCAAGCCGATCTGGTCGTCGTCTGCCCGGCAACCGCCAATATCCTCGCGAAGATGACGGCGGGCATCGCCGACGACCTCGCCACCACGCTGCTGCTCGCGACCGACAAGCCGGTGCTGGCGGTCCCCGCGATGAATGTGCGCATGTGGACCCATGCCGCCACCCAGCGCAATCTGATGCAGCTGGAAGCGGACGGCGTCCACATCATGGAGCCCGACGAGGGCGAAATGGCCTGCGGCGAGTTCGGCCCCGGCCGCCTGCCCGATCCGGTCGCCATCCTCGGTGAAATCCGCCGCCTGCTCTCGCCCGGCCAGCGCCCGCAGGCGGTGGGCATGCCGCCGCTGCTGGAGGAACCTCTGCGCCCGCGTACGCTCGTCGGTCGCCATGTGCTGGTGACGGCGGGGCCGACGCATGAGCCGATCGATCCGGTGCGCTACATCGCCAATCGCTCATCAGGCAAGCAAGGCTTCGCTATCGCCGCCGCCGCCGCGAAGGCAGGCGCGCGCGTCACGCTGGTCGCCGGGCCGGTCGACCTGCCGACGCCGCCGGGCGTCGCCCGCATCGATGTGACCACAGCGCGAGAGATGCTCACCGCCGTCGAGGACGCGCTGCCCGCCGATGTCGCGGTGATGGTCGCCGCCGTCGCCGACTGGCGCGTCGCGGAAGAGGCGGGGCAGAAGATCAAGAAGGACGGCTCCTCCCTCCCCCCGCTCACGCTGACCGAGAATCCGGACATATTGGCGACGCTGGCGATCAGCGGCGACCGCCCCGGCCTGCTCATCGGCTTCGCTGCGGAGACCGAGAACGTGGTCGCCCATGCGCAGGCGAAGCTGGCCCGCAAGGCCTGCGACATGATCGTCGCCAATGATGTGTCGGGCGCGCCGGGAGAGTGCGTGATGGGCGGCGCGCGCAACAGCGTCCACCTCGTCACGGCGGAGGGCGTCGAAAGCTGGGACGAGCTGCCGAAGGAAGAGGTCGCAAACCGTCTGGTCGAACGCATCGCGTCTCGTCTATCTGGGACCCCATGAGCAAAGCTGTAGAGATTCGCCTGAAGCGCCTTCCCCATGGGGAAGGCCTGCCCGTTCCCGCCTATGCCACCACCGGCGCCGCCGGCATGGATGTCGTCGCCGCCGAGGATGTGAACCTCGCGCCCCGGGGCCGCCATGCCGTCGCCACCGGCTTCGCGATGGCCATCCCCGAAGGCTTCGAAGTGCAGGTGCGGCCGCGCTCCGGCCTTGCGCTCAAGCATGGCATTTCGCTGCCCAACACGCCCGGCACCATCGACAGCGACTATCGCGGCGAGTTGAAGATCATCATGATCAATCTCGGCGAGGAGGCGTTCGCCATCCGCCGGGGCGACCGCATCGCCCAGCTCGTCGTCGCGCCGGTGCAACTCGCGTCCTTCGCCGAGGTCGAAGAGCTGGACGACACCGCGCGCGGCGCAGGCGGCTTCGGTTCCACCGGTCTCAAGAGCGCATGAGCGTCACCGCGCTCCGCGACGATCAACTGGATCGCTATGCCCGCCATATCATCCTCAAGGAGATTGGCGGCGAGGGGCAGAAGCGCCTCCTCAATTCGCATGTGACGATCATCGGCGCGGGCGGCATCGGCTGCCCGGCGATCCAGTATCTCGCGGGCGCGGGCATCGGCACCTTGCGCGTCATCGACGACGACCGGGTGGATGCCTCCAACCTGCAACGCCAGACCCTTTTCAGCACGGACGATATCGGCGCGCCCAAGGCCGAGGCGGCGATGCGCGCGGTCGCCCGGCTCAACCCGGATGTGAAGCTGGTGCCGATCCTCCAGCGGCTCGATGCGAGCAATGCCGAAGCGCTGCTGCACGACAGCGACGTGATTCTCGACGGCTGCGACAATTTCGCGACTCGCCTCATCGTCAGCGACAGCGCGACGCGGCTGCGCATCCCGCTCGTCTCCGCTGCCGTGGGCCAGTTTGAGGGGCAGCTTTCGGTGTTCCGGGGCTGGGAAGATGGCCAGCCCTGCTATCGCTGCCTTGTCGGCGACGATCCCGCCCGCGACGATGCCAGCTGCGCCGATCAGGGCGTGCTCGGCGCGCTGACCGGCGTGATGGGCAGCCTCGCCGCGCTGGAGACGATCCGCGCGCTGGTGCCCTTCGGCGAAAGCAGTGTCGGCAAGCTGCTGATCGCGGATCTGCTCTCGCTGCGGTTCCGCGCCGTGAAGCTGCCGCGCGATCCCGCCTGCACCGTCTGCGCCGTATCGGCCGAGCCATGCCCGGCCTGAACATCCTGCTGGTCCGCGACGATGCGGAAAACCTGCGCGCCGCGCTGATGCTGGCGATGACGCAGCGCGCGCTTGATGGCGAGGCGCGGATCTTCCTGCAAATGGAGGCGGTGCGCCTGATCGCCCCGCCGCTGGCCGCACAGCGCGACGAAGAGCATCGGCGCGCCGGTTTTCCGACACTGGCCGCGCTGGCCGATGAGGCGCTGGCCGATGGCGTGGCGATCATCGCCTGCCAAAGCGGCCTTGCCCTCTATGCGATGAAGGCCGCCGATCTCGACCCACGGATCGAGACGGGCGGCCTCCTGTCGTTCATGGCGGCGATCGGACCGGCCGACCGCCTGCTCAGCCTTTAAAAATCAGAGCGTGATTTCGTGCACCCAGCCTTCCGGGCCGGGTTTCTGGTTGCGCTGGATCGCGACCAGTTCATCGCGCAGCGCCGCCGTCACCGCGCCGGTCTGGCTGCCGCCGATGGTGAAACCCCCATTGGCCGAGCGCACTTCGCCCACCGCGACGATCACCGCCGCGGTACCGCAAGCAAAGGCTTCGCGCAGCTTGCCGCTCTCGGCATCGGCCTTCCAGTCATCGATCGAGTAAGGCTTTTCCTCGACCTTTCGGCCCTGCGAGCGCGCCAGCTCTATCACCGAATCGCGCGTGATGCCGGGCAGGATCGTGCCGCCCAGCGGCGGCGTGATCATCGATCCATCATCGAATACGAAGAACAGGTTCATGCCGCCCAGTTCCTCGACCCAGCGATTTTCCTTCGTGTCGAGGAACACCACCTGATCGCAGCCCTGACGGATCGCCTCGGCCTGCGGCAACAGGCTCGCCGCATAATTGCCGCCGCATTTCGCCGCGCCCGTGCCACCCGGCCCGGCGCGCGAATATTCATCGGACACCCAGACCGACACCGGCTTGGCGCCGCCCTTGAAATAGGCGCCAACGGGGCAGGCGATCACGCAGAAGATGAATTCCGCGGCGGGCTTCACGCCCAGAAACACCTCATTGGCGATCATGAACGGGCGCAGATAGAGGCTGCCGTCACCCCCCGGCACCCAGTTGCGGTCGATCTTCACCAGTTCCTCGCAAGCCTGAAGGAACAGCTCCTCCGGCAGCTCCGGCATCGCCATGCGATGGGCCGACAGGTTGAAACGGCGCGCATTGCGTTCCGGGCGGAACATGGTGACGCCGCCATCATTGGTGCGATAGGCCTTCAGCCCCTCGAAAATCTCCTGCGCATAATGCAGCACAGCCGAGGCCGGATCGATCTGGAACGGTTCCCGCGCGCGTACCTTCGCCTCGTGCCACCCCTTGTCGGCGGTCCAGCGGATCGTCACCATATGGTCGGTAAAAACCCGCCCAAAGACCGGATTGGCCATCGCCTTTTCTCGCGCCTTGTCATCAAGGGCGGCGGGATTTGCTGTTATCTCGAACTGCATAGCGCACCTTCATCGTCTGGGCCATCATGTGGGCATGCCGGCATGGCGAGAGAGGCCATGCAGCAGGATGAAACGCCTATGGAACGAAAGAAAGCGATTTTCAAGCGCAATAGGTTATTATTACTGACCTAAATTCCACAGCTTCATCCTTCCATCGCATCGGAGGATCGTGGCGCTGGTTCCCCGTGATTCTTTCAGGCATGGTGGCGGTGATTATGGCCCGCACAGGAGGATTCCCTGCATGACCCTGACCGACAATCGCACCTTCATTCCGCTGGCGAGCGCGGGCGTGGTCGCCTTCGGGCTGATCGTCGGCGGGTATCTGCTCGGCGACGGATTGACCCGCGCCCGTGCGGCTGACCGTTCGGTCACGGTGCGCGGCCTTGCCGAGCGCGACGTGACGGCGGACCTCGCGAGCTGGACCATCGCCTATAGCGCCACCGGCACCGATCTACCCTCCGTGCGCGCCGATATCGACGCCAGCACCAAAACGCTGACCGACTATTTCCGCGCGCTCGGTTTCAAGGCCGAGGATCTGAAGCCGACCGGCGCGGGCGTGAACCAATATCTGAACAACGGCGTCAACACGATCACCATCACCCAGCGCCTGCAATTGCGCACCGCCGATATTCCCCGCGCCCAGCGCGCTGTCGCGCAACAGTTCGATCTCGTCCGGCGCGGCGTTACGCTGCAAGAAGGGTCGGCGATGACCTATAGCTTCACGAAGCTCAATGCCATCAAGCCCGCCATGGTCGCCGAAGCGACCAAGGATGCGCGCAACGCCGCCGAGCAGTTCGCGAAGGATAGCGGCACCGGCGTGGGCGGCATCAAAAGCGCGACCCAGGGCTATTTTTCGATAGAGCCTCGCGACGGCGAACAATCGGGCGGTGGCTACGGGACGAGCGACACGCCCTATAAGAAGGTGCGCGTCGTCACCACGGTCGATTTCTATCTGAAATAGCGGTCAGCGGCTGGGCGGGCTGGCGGCGGCAGCCGGAACCGCCCCTTCCAGCTGCGCCAGCGAGTCGCGCGCGACCGTCGCCTGATCGCCTTGCGGCGCCAGCGTCAGCACACGCTGCCATGCTGCCTTCGCGCCCGGCTCATCGTCGGAGAGGATCGCGATATTCCCTTCCTCCAGCGCGACCGAGGCGTCGTCGGGCGCACGCTTCTTCGCCTCGGCGATGTCCGCCTTCGCCCGGCCGAGATCCTGCTGCCTGCGCGCCAGCGTCGCCGAAAGCAGCCAGCCAAGCGGATCGTCCGGCGCCTGTTTGAGCGCCAGATCGATATCGGCCCGCGCCCCGCGCATATCCCCCATGGCAACAAGGGTGCGTGCGCGATCGAGATAGATCTCGCCCTTTTCCAGCCCATCCGGCAGCCCATGGCCGAGCGCGGCATCGAAATAACCGCGCGCCTTCTCGCCCTGCCCGCCCGCGAGCGCGGCATTGCCCGCCTGCGCGAACAAGCGCGCCGAATCGGCTGACGAACCCGCCTTTTGCGCCTCGTTGGCGGCGACTTCGAAAGCAGCGGCGGCGGCTTCCCAATGCTCGCCGCGCGCCTCTGCGAAGCCCTTGCACTGGGACGCCGGAAAGCTGCCGCCCTCCACCGTCCAGGTCTGAGCAAACCGCACGCCTGCCGCCGGATTCTCGATCGCAGTGTCGAGACAAGCCTGAAATTTCTTCGCCATGTCCGGGGAAAGCGCCATGCCCTGGGCCACCGGCGTCGCTGCGGCGGCCTTTGCCCGCGCCGCCTGCGCCGAGGAAGAGGAGCGCTCATCGGCGCGGCGTTCCTCGGCCTGCCTGCGGCTGCGGTTCATCACCGCTTCCATCTCGGGCGTATAACCCGCCTGCATCAGCATCAGCGCAATCAGGATCATGCTTTCTCCAGCAGGCCGTCGATCAGGCCCAGCAGCAACGCGATATCGCCGTCCCGCGACAGGCGATGGTCGCCATCCTTGACGAGCAGCGTCTGTATGTCGGCTGAACGCAGGCAGGCGGCGGCGCGGATCGCGATCTGCCAGGGGACGACCTCATCCTCCTGCCCATGGAGGAAGCGCGCCGGACAATCGAGCGGAATTTCGCCGTCGAGCAACTGGTTGGCCTGCCCCGATTCCCAGAAGCCGAGCGTGGTGACATAGTCGCCGTCGTCATAGTCGGAAGGTTCGACGAGGCGCCCTTCCTCCTGCATGATTGTCTTCTCTTCTTCGCTGAAGCCCCAGCCGGTGAAATCGGGCGCGGCGGCGATGCCGATCAACCCCGCCACCCGCTCCGCCCGCGCCAGCGCGACCAGCAGCGCGAGCCAGCCGCCCATGGACGAACCGATAGGAAGGATCGCACCCTCGGGCCAGACATGATCGATCAGCGCCAGCACATCATCGCGCCAGACCGTCAGCGTCCCGTCCTCGAACAGCCCCTCGCTCGAACCGCAGCCTGAATAGTCGAGCAGCAGGCAGGCCCGCCCCTTCTCTCGCCCATGGGCGAATACCGCTTGCGCCTTGCCGCCCTCCATGTCGGATTTGTAACCGGGCAGGAACAGCAGCAACGGCCCTTCCCCCGCGACAAAACGGCAGGCAAGCCGCACGCCATCAGCGCGGGGAACGAAATCGATGGGCGGGCTATCGTCGGTGGTCTGGGTCATGCCCGCCTTATGGGCCGCGTCACGCCTTTCTGGCAAGCCGTGGGCAGAAGCCCTGGCCCCCGCCCGCTTTCTCATTGCATGGAAGAGACAAATTACGCGCTTCGACAAGGCCGCCCTCTTCCCGTTGCCGCCAGAAGGTGGCATATACCAAAAGGTCATGAGCAAGATCGAAGAAACTTCGCAAAACGCAGGCTCCGCCACTCCCGAAACGGCAACGCCGGAGTCGAAAACGGGCGATGCCCCGCGTTCCGTTGGCGGCAAGGCGCTTGTCGGCGCCGCCGTGGGCATCGGCTCGGCGGCGATTGTCGCTGCCCTGCTGTACGCCCGCAAACGGTCCTGACCTTTTTCCCGTCGGGGTTCGCGATCCCGGCTTGACGGGCGGGCCGCCGGGGCCTGTCGCGTGCGACATGCGCGAGCGCCAGAAGGCATCCCCGCCGCCCTGCCGGATCGCCCTGCAAGCGTCCCCCATCGCTCCACGGTTGCGTGGAGCCTTGCCGCCGTGCCGGGTTTTTATTGACAGCGCCCTCCCTCCCTTTAAGGACCGGGCTATGCGAATATCGCACATTCCACCCATTTTTCACGAAGAAGCCTGCCCATGTCCGCGATGCTGAAGATCACCCTGCCCGATGGTTCCGTGCGGGAAGTCGCGCCCGGCACTACGCCGGCGGATATCGCGGCGGCCATAGGGCCGGGTCTCGCCAAGGCGGCAATCGCGGCGCGCGTCGACGGCGAGCTGCGCGACATCATGCGTCCGCTGGAAAGCGATGCGCAACTCGCGCTCGTCACCAGCAAGGATGAGGCCGACGCGCTGGAGCTCGCCCGCCATGACTTCGCGCATGTGCTGGCCGAGGCGGTGCAGGCGCTCTTTCCCGGCACGCAGATCACCTTCGGCCCGGCGACCGAGGACGGCTTCTACTACGACTTCGCGCCCAGCGCCGATCATGGCCCGATCACCGAGGAAGACCTGCCGGCGATCGAGGAAAAAATGCGCGAGATCATCCGCGCCGACAAGCCGCTGATCCGCGAGGTGTGGAACCGGGACGACCTCATCGCCCGCTGGCAGGCGGAGGGCGAGAGCTTCAAGGCCGAATGGGCCGCCGAACTGCCGCAGGGCGAGGAACTGACCGTCTACTGGTCCGGCAGCGACTGGCTCGACATGTGCCGTGGCCCCCACCTCGCTTCCACCGGAAAGCTCGACCCGCAGGCGTTCAAGCTGACCCGCGTGTCCGGCGCCTATTGGCGCGGCGACCAGAAGAACGCGATGCTCTCCCGCGTCTACGGCACCGGCTGGCTCAACAAGAAGCAGCTCGACGCCCATCTCCACAAGCTGGAGGAAGCGGCCAAGCGCGACCATCGCAAGCTGGGGCAGGAAATGGACCTGTTCCACCTCCAGCAGGAAGCGCACGGCAGCGTGTTCTGGCACCCCAAGGGCTATATCATCTGGCGCCAGCTGGAGGCCTATATGCGCCGCGCAATCGACGGCGCCGCCTATCGCGAGGTAAAGACCCCGCAGGTGATGGATGCGCGCCAGTGGGAGCAGTCCGGCCACTGGGGCAAATATCGCGAAAATATGTTCGTCATTCCTGACGAAACCCCCAATACCGAGGATGAAGGCCCCATCGTCTCCGACGCGGCGGAGTGGATGGCGCTCAAGCCGATGAACTGTCCGGCGCACGTCCTCATCTTCAAGCAGGGCATCAAGAGCTATCGCGACCTGCCGATGCGCCTCTATGAAAATGGCTGCTGCCACCGCAACGAGCCGCATGGCGCGCTGCATGGCCTGATGCGCGTGCGCCAGTTCACGCAGGACGACGCGCATATCTTCTGCCGCGAGGATCAGATCGTGCAGGAAGTGCGCGATTTCTGCGCGCTCGCCGACCGGGTCTACAAGGATCTGGGTTTCGCGGATTATGCGATCAAGCTTGCGCTGCGCCCGGAAAAGCGTTTCGGCACCGAAGAGATGTGGGATCTAGCCGAGGCGGAACTGCGCGATGCGGTGACGATCGCGCGCGAACATGGCGAGGTGCGGGGCGAGCTGGAAGAGCTGCCCGGCGAAGGCGCCTTCTACGCGCCCAAGCTCGAATGGCACCTGACCGACGCGATCGGCCGCACCTGGCAGGTCGGCACGATCCAGTCCGACCGCGTGCTGCCCGACCGCCTCGACGCCAGCTATGTGGCGGAGGATGGCGAGCGCCATCGCCCGATCATGCTGCACCGCGCGATCTTCGGCAGCTATGAGCGCTTCATCGGCATCCTGATCGAGCATCATGCGGGCAAGCTGCCAATGTGGCTGGCGCCGGTGCAGGCGGTGGTCGCGACCATCGTTTCGGATGCCGAGGATTATGGCCGGGTCGTTCTGGAAAAACTGAAGGCGGCGGGCATCCGTGCGGAAACCGACTTCCGAAACGAGAAGATCAATTACAAAATTCGCGAGCACAGCCTTGCCAAGGTTCCCAATCTGCTGGTTATCGGCAAGCGGGAGGCGGAAGAAGGCAAAGTCGCGTTGCGCGTGCTCGGCGCGGATCAGCCGCAACAGATCATGACACTCGACGAAGCGGTGGCGCTGCTTGCCGATCAGGCGCTGCCACCCGATATGCGTTGATGCAGAGGCGCAACATCAGGGGGTTATATGCAACGCAATTGCGATGCCCCCTTTTCGTATGCCTTGAAAACCGTTACATACGCCCGGAATCACCACAGGAGACACTGCTATACGTCCGCCGATGATGCGCCGTCCAATGGCGCCAATGCCGAAATCCGGCCCCCGTTATAATGAGTTCATCACCGTACCCAAGGTGCGCGTGATCGACGAAAATGGCGAAAATCTGGGCGTTTTATACACCAGAGAGGCGATTGAGCAGGCCGCCGATGTCGGCCTTGATCTCGTCGAAGTGTCCCCCACGGCGGACCCGCCGGTGTGCAAGTTCCTCGATATCGGCAAATATAAATACGAGGCGCAGAAAAAGGCGAATCTCGCCCGCAAGACCCAAAAGACGCAGGAGATCAAGGAGATCAAGATGCGTCCGAACATCGACGATCATGATTATGATGTGAAGATGCGGGCCATCAACAAGTTCATCGGCGAAGGCGACAAGGTGAAAGTGACGCTGCGTTTCCGCGGCCGTGAGCTTTCCCACCAGCAGCTTGGCATGCAGCTTCTCCAGCGCGTTGCCGAGGAAATCGCCGAAATCGCGAAGGTCGAAGCCTATCCCCGCATGGAAGGCCGTCAGATGCTGATGGTGGTGTCGCCGAAATAAACGCGCGATACGCGACTCTATTCGATCGGGGAGGCGGCATTCCGCCTCCCTTTTCAATTGCGGCAAGGGCAGGCAACGCTATCTGGCCTATCGATATGGCTTCCATCGATGCAAGAATGAATGGCCGCCATGCGCTGCGCGCTATGGCCGACCGGCGCGATCCTCCCTATCTAGCAATCATGAAACAGCCCACTCTCTACATTCCGCATGGCGGCGGCCCTTGCTTCTTCCTCAACCCGGACGGCAGTTGCCCGCCGATGTGGGAAGCGATGCGAGCCTATCTCGCGCAGATCATCACCTCATTGCCAGAAAGGCCGCGAGCCATCCTCTTCGTCTCGGCGCACTGGATCGAGCCGCGCTTTTCGGTGCTGACCACCGAGAAACCCGACTTGTTCTACGATTATTACGGCTTCCCGCCGCACACCTATGAGCTGCGCTGGGACGCGCCCAACGATGTGGCGCTCGCCCATCGCGCCGCCAGCCTGCTGCGGCAGGCGGGTTTCGAGACCGGCGAAGAGGCGCATCGCGGCTGGGATCATGGCGTCTTCGTGCCGATGATGGTGGCGCTGCCCGACGCCGACATTCCCGTTGCGCAGCTTTCCCTGCTCGCCCCGCAAGGAGGACCGGATTTCGATGCCGCTCTCCATATCCGCGCCGGGGAAGCGCTCGCGCCGCTGCGGGACGAGGGCGTGCTCATCATCGGATCGGGCATGAGCTTCCACAATATGCGGCTGCGCGACGAGTCGATGCAGCCCCATGCCGAAAGCTTCGACGCAGCGCTTTCCGCCGCCGTCTGTGACCCCGACCCGGAGCGGCGCAATGCCGCCCTCGCCCGCTGGACGGACCTGCCGATGGCGCGGCTCGCCCACCCGCCGGGCGGCGAGGAGGAGCATCTGATCCCGCTGATGGTCGCAGCAGGCACCGCCGGGGAAGACCAGGGCGTCCATGTCTATCGCGATCAGC
Organism: uncultured Sphingobium sp.; assembly: GCA_964384275.1. Lineage (GTDB taxonomy): Bacteria > Pseudomonadota > Alphaproteobacteria > Sphingomonadales > Sphingomonadaceae > Sphingobium. The sequence continues at coordinate 38,990 of CAYLKZ010000013.1, forward strand.
TTCTCGGCTGGACCGTTTCCGCCTATCGCTTCGGCTAGTCGGGAGGATGGTCCCCGACGCCATTGCGCTGCCCGGCGCCGATCTTCTCTACTGGCCCCGGATCGAGTTGGGCGAAGAGAGCGGCAGGCTGCTCGCCCGGCTGCGCGACGAAATTGCGTGGCGGCAACAGAGCATCACCCTGTTCGGCAAGACGCACCCGCAGCCCCGCCTCATCTGCTGGATGGGCGAGCCCGGTTGCCGCTATCGCTATTCCGGCACGACGTGGGAGCCGGAGGGCTGGCATCCGCTGGTCGCCTCCTTGCGAGAGAGGGTGGAAGCCCTCGCGGATGCGCGCCTCAACTGCGTCCTGCTCAACCAATATCGGGACGGACGCGACAGCATGGGTTTCCATGCCGATGACGAGCCGGAACTCGGGCCGCGCCCGATCATCGCCTCGCTAAGCCTCGGCGCGGCGCGCACGCTGCACTTCCGGCATCGCCAAAAGCGCGATCACCCAACCTTCCGCCTGCCGCTGGCGGACGCAAGCCTGCTCGTCATGCGCGGCGACACGCAGGCGAACTGGAAACATGGCATTCCGAAGCGTCAGGCCCCGACCGGCCCGCGCATCAATCTCACTTTTCGGCTGATAGACGGCGTCTGATGCGCGCTACCGGCGCCTTTCTCGTCAGAGGGCAGCGCTTACCAATTCCACGGCGGGCGCGGCCATGGCGGGCGCGGCCCATAGCCCGCCCGAGGAAAGCGCGAATGTAGCGGCAAGACCGACGGCAAAGCCTGCCAGAAAGCGCCGGAACCAGTCCGCGGCCAGCAATTTACCCATGATACGCACTTTTGAACATCCGTTATAAAACCGTCCGATTCCCAATGGATATCGTGACCACCCCCTTATTCCCCGCGTCCGCTTACCAGAGAATGAACAGGCGGGCAGAAGAAAGCGGCCCCGGTCCATGAACTGGTCCGGGGCCGCGACAAAGGATAGTGATTAGACGCTTATTTGAGCGCGGCGCAGGCTTCCTGAATCCGGGTGCAAGCCTTGCGCAGCACCTCCTCGGAGGTCGCATAGCTGATACGGAACGCGGGGCTGAGGCCAAAGGCGCCGCCATGTACAGCCGCGACGCCATGATCGTCGAGGAAATAATCGATGAGATCCTCATCGGTCAAAATCTTCTTGCCCTTGGGCGTGGTCTTGCCGATCACGCCGCTGGCGTCGGGATAGACATAGAAGGCGCCTTCGGGAACCGGGCAGTCGAGGCCCGGCGCGTCGTTCAGCATTGCGACGACCATGTCGCGGCGCTTCTTGAACGCGATATTGCGTTCTTCGAGGAAACTCTGGTCGCCGTTCAACGCCGCCACCGCCGCCGCCTGGCTGACCGAGCAGGGGTTGGAGGTCGACTGCGATTGCAGCTTGCGCATCGCGTTGATGATCCAGACGGGGCCGCCGGCGAAACCGATGCGCCAGCCGGTCATCGCGAACGCCTTGGAGCAGCCGTTGACCGTCAGCGTGCGGTCATAGAGGTCCGGGCACACCTGCGCGATGGTCGCGAACGGGGTCGGCGCATACCAGACATGCTCATACATGTCGTCGGTCAGCACGAGCACATGCGGGTGACGCAACAGCACCTCGCCCAGCTCCTTCAGCTCAGCGGCGCTATAGGCCGCGCCCGAGGGGTTGGAGGGCGAGTTCAGCAGCACCCATTTGGTGCGCGGGGTGATCGCGGCCTCAAGCTGCGCGGCGGTGATCTTGTAGCCCTGGCTCGCCGGGCCTTCGATGAACACCGGCGTACCGCCCGCGAAATTGACGATGTCGGGATAGCTGACCCAATAGGGCGCCGGAATAATGACCTCGTCGCCCACATCGACCGTCGCCACCAGCGCGTTGAACAGGGTGTGCTTGCCGCCCGAATTGACGCTGATCTGGCTGCGGTCGTAGACGAGGCCGTTGTCGCGCTTGAACTTGCCCGCGATCGCTTCCTTCAGCTCAGCGGTGCCGTCGACATCGGTATATTTGGTCTGGCCCGCGCGGATCGCGGCGATGGCGGCGTCCTTGACGAAATCGGGCGTGTCGAAATCCGGCTCGCCCGCCGAAAGACCGATGACATCGACGCCCTGGCGTTTCAGCTCAATCACACGGCCCGTCATCGCGAGGGTGGCGGACGGCTGGATACGGCCCAGTGCGGCAGAAGTCTTGGTCATGAGGAGCTTTCCTTACGAATCCGGTGGAAAATCATGGGCGCCTTAGCCCAGCCCAAAGCCCGGATCAACCGCGCAGCGAGCAAGGATCGGGGGAAAGACGAATCAGCGCCGGAGCTGCGCTGCAACCATGCCGCGCGCGGCATTGCCGATGAAGAAACCGCGCTCCAGATCGAAGGGCCGCAAATCCCCCTCCACCGCCTCACCGCAGGCGAGCAGGCTTGCGCGCAGCACACCCGGCAACAAGCCGCGCGACAGCGGCGGCGTCACCAGCTTGTCCCCGCGCTCCACGAAGATATTGGAGAAGCAGCCCTCTGTCAGATAGCCCGCCTCGTCGGTCATCAACACCTCATAAGTGCCGCCCTGTTCCAGCGCGTCGCGATAGAATTGGCGGTCGGTCGTCTTGTGCCGCAGCCGCCAGTCATCGGAGGACGCCGGGCGCTGGATCACGTTGAGCTTCAGGATAGCATCGGGCCAGCTCTCGTGCGGGCGCAGTTCGATAGCCAGTGCGCCGGTGCGCGAGGCCATCATGCGCACCTTCATCCTGTCGCGCAGATGAAAGGTGGCCGCCTGCAATTCATTGCGCGCGCCGTGCCGGTCGAAAACGAAACCAAGCGCATCTGCGCTGCCCTTCAACCGTTGAAGATGAAATTCGAGCAACGGCATGCCCTCGGACGGATCGAAGGCGATCGTCTCTATCAGGTCGAAGCGCGCGGCAGCTTCAGTCATCGGCGCCCCCCGTGGGGGAAGTGGAGAGAAATCGTCCCTTGTCCAGACATTCATGCCATTCGTTTGCTGCCACTGAATCCACAACCAGCCCGGACCCCAGGCCGATCGTTCCGATGCTGTCCCCATATTTCACTGAAACGGTGCGGATGGCAACATTGAACAATGCATCGCCCTCCGCATCGATGACGCCGATCGATCCGGTGTAGGGACCGCGCGCATGCGGTTCGACCTCATGAATGATCTCCATCGCCCGGATTTTGGGCGCGCCGGTGATGGAGCCGCAGGGAAACAGCGCCTCCAGCACATCCACCGCGTCCCGCCCCTCTTCCAGCCGCCCGGTGACGGTCGAGACCATCTGATGCACCGTGGGGTAGCTTTCCACCGTGAAGAGGTGCGGCACGGCGACGCTGCCCGGCTCGGCGATGCGGGAGAGATCGTTGCGCAGCAGATCGACGATCATCAGATTTTCCGCCCGCTGCTTGGGATCGGCGGCGAGGGCGCGGGCCTGCGCGTCATCGCGGGCGAGGTCTGAGTCGCGCAGCGCGGTGCCCTTCATCGGCCGCGTCGTCAGCGTCCGCCCGTCCAGCGCGAAGAACAGCTCCGGCGAGAAACTCAGCAGCCAATGCTCGCCGGTAAAGACCAGCGCGCCATGCCCAGCCGAAGCGCGCGGCCGCACCGCCCGGTAAAAGGCGAGCGGATCGTCTCCCACCTCGACCGTGCAGGGGAAAGTGAAATTGGCCTGATAGATATCGCCCGCGACGATCGCCTCGCGGATGCGCGCAAAAGCGGCGTCATAACCGGCCCTGTCGATCAGCGGCACAGGCGCGGCATGAAGACCGTCCGCCTCCGCCCGCAGGCTAAGCGCATCCGGTTCTACCAGCTCTGCCGTTTCGAACAGGCCGAACCACAACAATGGCGGATCGCCCTCTCCCAAACGCGGATCGAGATGGCGCAGGCGCGGTTCGAGCGCGAACCCTGCCTCATAGGACATGTAACCCGCCGCATGCAGCCCGCGCGCCCGCGCCGCGCGCAGCGCATGCAGTGCCGGGCGGACCTCTTCCAGCGATCGCGCCGCGATCACCTCGACCGGATGGCGATACGCCATCGCCGGACGCGCGCCCTGCGAACGGGCGTCGTCGATCAGGACGAAAGGGGCGGAAACCGGCGACAGACTCATGTCCGCCCTATTGCAGCAAGCGAATGCCGGAGCCAGATTTTTGTTGTTTTCGCAGACAAGCATGCGCGGAACAATTGCGCCGGTCGTGCGCGCGGCCTACATTCCGCGCCATGACGGAAAACAGGAAACCCGCAACCCGCGAGACCGCGCCCCGCCCCTTGCGCCCGGCGCTCACCTTCGGATTGCGAGGCCGATGCCCCTCCTGCGGCGTCGGTCCGCTCTTCGCGCGCTTCCTCAAGGCCGCCGCCCGATGCCGGGCCTGCGGCGAGGCGATGGACGGCCATGAGGCCGATGACTTCCCCGCCTATATCGTCATCCTGCTGGTGGGCCATATCCTCATTCCAGTGATGATAGAGGTAAACCATGCGCTCGATATTCCGTTGCTCTGGCAATCGATCCTCTGGCCCAGCTTCGCGCTGGTGCTGGCCCTCGCGATGATCCAGCCGGTCAAGGGCGCGGTTATCGCCCTGCAATGGGCCAAACGCATGCACGGATTTGCCGCGCAAGACAGATAGAAGAATTGCGAGGGCGCCTCTTGTGTGACGAAAATGCAACATT
>CAYLKZ010000013.1:43740-44811 GCA_964384275.1 uncultured Sphingobium sp.
CAAGACAGATAGAAGAATTGCGAGGGCGCCTCTTGTGTGACGAAAATGCAACATTACCTTGATGACGAAAGGAACAGGGCAGTCGCATGAACCTCGAAAAATTCACCGATCGCGCCAAGGGGTTTCTCCAGTCAGCGCAAACCGTCGCCATCCGCATGAACCATCAGCGGATCACGCCCGACCATATATTGAAGGCCTTGCTGGAAGACAGCGAAGGCATGGCCTCCGGTCTCATCAAGGCGGCGGGAGGTAACAGCGCTGTCGCCCTGCGCGAAACGGACTCCGCGCTCGCGAAGATCCCCGCCGTTTCCGGCTCCGGCGCGCAAAGCTCCCCCGGTTTCGACAATGACGCGGTGCGCGTGCTCGATTCTGCCGAGCAAATCGCGCAGAAAGCAGGCGACAGCTTCGTCACTGTCGAGCGGCTGCTGCTCGCGCTCACCCTCGCCTCCACCACGGCGGCGGGCAAGGCGCTGGCGGCGGCAGGCGTTCACGCGGAAGCCCTGAACGGCGCGATCAACCAGTTGCGCGGCGGACGCACCGCCGACACCGCAACGGCGGAAGACCGCTATGACGCGCTCAAGAAATTCGCGCGCGACCTGACCGCCGACGCCCGCGCGGGCAAGCTCGATCCGGTCATCGGCCGCGACGAGGAAATCCGCCGCACCATCCAGATTCTCGCCCGCCGCACCAAGAACAACCCGGTGCTGATTGGCGAGCCCGGCGTCGGCAAGACCGCTATCGCCGAGGGGCTGGCGCTGCGCATCGTCAATGGCGACGTGCCCGACACGCTCAAGGACCGCACGCTGATGGCGCTCGACATGGGTTCGCTGATCGCGGGCGCCAAATATCGCGGCGAGTTCGAGGAGCGCCTGAAGGGCGTGCTCGACGAGGTGAAGGGCGCCGAGGGGCAGGTGATCCTGTTCATCGACGAGATGCACACGCTGATCGGCGCGGGCAAATCCGAAGGCGCGATGGATGCGGGCAATCTGCTGAAACCGGCGCTGGCGCGCGGCGAGCTGCACTGCATCGGCGCGACCACGCTCGACGAATATCAGAAATATGTCGAGAAGG
>CAYLKZ010000014.1:0-15814 GCA_964384275.1 uncultured Sphingobium sp.
AGGCAGCTCCCCACCACATAGACCGCGACCGCATGCGACCCGCCGCTCCATTTATAGAGCGACAGCGCGATCAGCGGCGCCAGCGATCCCGCGAGGATCGAGGTCGCCTGATAGGCGATGGACACGCCGGAATAGCGCAGCCGGGTCGGGAAAAGCTCCGCGATGAAGGCCGCCTGCGGCGCATACATAGCGCCATGTGCTACCATCGCGATGGCGATCGCGGCGGCGATGACGAAACTGTTGCCGCCGTCGAGCAGCGGGAAGAAGAGGAAGAACCACGCCGCCGCGAACACCGCGCCCGCGCCATAGACGATGCGGCGGCCATAGCGGTCGGAAAGCGCCGCGAAGAAAGGCATGGTCAGGCATTCCAGCGCCGCGCCGATCAGCACCGCATAAAGCGCAGCGCCGCGATCCCCGCCACGAATCTCGGTCAGATAGGTGATGGAGAAGGTGGTCGCGACATAATAGGAGATATTCTCGCCAAAGCGCAGCCCCGCGCCGGTCAGCAGCGCCCTGCCCTTGCTGCGGATCACCTCCATCGCCGGGAAGGCGGCGACGCCATGGGCAGCCTCCTCCCGAAAGGCCGGGCTCTCGGCAACCGCACGGCGCAGCCACCAGCCGATGCCGACCAGCAGCACGGAAAGCAGGAACGGCACCCGCCAGCCCCAGGCGATGAACTGCTCGTCCGTCAGCGCGGCGGAGGCCAGCGCGAACACGCCCGCCGCCAGCAAATTGCCCGCCGGGGCGCCGACCTGCGGCCAGCAGGTCCAGAAGCCGCGCTCACGGGCGGGCGCGATTTCCGCGACGATCAGCACCGCCCCGCCCCATTCGCCGCCCACCGCGAAGCCCTGCACCAGACGCAGCACCACCAGCAGGACCGGCGCCCAGAGGCCGATCTGCGCATAGGTCGGCAGCAGGCCGATGGCGCTGGTGGAAAGCCCCATCATCATCAGGCTGATCATCAGCAGCTTCTTGCGGCCGATCCGGTCGCCATAATGGCCGAACACCACGCCCCCCAGCGGCCGCGCGAAAAAGCCCAGCGCATAGGTGGAAAAGGCCAGCAATGTGCCGATCAGCGGCTCGAACGAGGGGAAGAACAGCCGATTGAAGATCAGGGCCGAGGCCACGCCATAGATGAAGAAATCGAACCATTCGATCATCGTGCCGATGAGGCTCGCGCCCACCACCGTGCGCAGCTGACGCGGCGTCGCGACCAATTCCTGCTGCATCCCTGCTCCCCCCTTCCTCGCCCCGCCCGCACCCTGTTTTGGGGCGGAGGCTTCCTGTTCCTGCCGTGCATGCCCGCAGCGCTCCGCCGCCGTCAACCTAACGGTTGCGCTGGCCGGAAAGCACCCACATCATTGCCTGCCTGTGCGGCGCCCACCCCTTCCTGGGCGACTCGCTCGGGCCAATCGTTCAGGGACCGTCGAAAATAATGGTCAGCAACAGGCTGGAATCCTCGACGGCGGTGATGCCATGCGATGTGCCGCGATCGAGATAGACCCACTCCCCCTCGCCCAGCTCCGCCGCGACCGGGGCGAGCGATACCCGTCCCTCAAGGCAATAAAGCGTCATATAGCCCGACAGCTGATGGGCAGGCACCGTCGTGCCCGCCGGAATGTTGAGGCGCATGGCCTCGAACCGATCCGACTTGACCAGCGCGAAACTGGACCTCTCCGTAAGGCCGGACTTCAGCGGGGGAAGCGGGACGACCTGACCGGACCGGGCATGGGACAACGCCATTTTTTGACCTCCTGAACCATGGACGAGAAGGGGAATCCAAGACAAGGAACCCCCGCCACCATCCACCCCGCGGGGCGAAGATGCAAGCGGGCATCGGCGCCCCGAGCGCCCGTCTTTTTCCGCAAGGAAAGCGATGGCGCCCGCCTCGCATCCTTTCCGCATCCTTCCCGCGCGAAAAAAGGGCCGGAGCATCGCATCCCGGCCCTTCCGCTGATTTGCTCTGGTCACTCCGACAGGGTCAGAGCTGCCCCTCGACGAATTTGGCGAGGGTGTTCTGGAACTGGCGAATCTGGATTTCCTGATAATTGGCCAGCTCGACCCGGTTGTTCATCGACGCCTTGAGGCCCGTCTGCACATGGGGCAGATTGTCCATGTCCTGCTCGAACACATCGGCGAGGATGCCCAGCTCCGGCGCCTCGTTCCAGTCCTGATCGACGCTCAGGAATTTCATTTCCGGCGCTCTTGGGCGTTCCTGCCCCGGCGGCACGCGGGTGAGGACGCGCACTTCCATCAGGCAATGATCGACATCGTTCCACGGCCGCCAGCGATAGACGATATTGGGCTGGAACCCGGCCCAGGGGCTGAAGTTCGGGAACACGTTGTAGAGGATCGCGTCCATCATCTCCGCGTCGGACGCGAAGCCGACATCATGGCCAAACATGCGCGTCGTCGTGTCGCGCAGCGATGCGCCCAGCGCCGCGCGCGCCGTCTGGCCTTCGGGCACCTTCACATTGAAGCCGCTCGCGTCCTGATCCTCATAATTGTCCGAGGAACGGCCATTATATTTGACGAACTCGTCGACGATCCACTGCTGCGCCTTGCCCTTGGGGTCGATATGCGGCGACATGGTGCCGAACGGCGTCACCGTCAGGTTCACATAATCGCCATAGATATTGTAGAGCGAATTGGCGTCGCCGGTGAACGGCAGCAATTGCGGATGGGTGACGACGGTGTGCCAGCTTTCCATGAAAGCCTCCATCACGACCTTCCAGTTGGCGGGCACCACCTTGCCGACCCAGAGGGCGGTCACGCATTCCTCATGCTTCCAGCGCTTGAAATGCTCCGGCATGGGGGAGAGATACTCCTCCAGGCTCGGGCCTTCGGCCGCCTCGCGCAGGAAGATATAGCCGCCCCAGCGCCCGACGCTGATTTCCGGCAGCTTCATCGCGTCGTCCGACAGGTGCGAGAAGTCCCAGCGGCAGGGAATATTCTTCAGCGTGCCGTCATTGTTCCAGGTGAAGCCATGGAACGGACATTGCAACTCGCCGGTCCAGCCGTCCTCGGTCTTCAGCTTGCGGCCGCGATGCAGGCAGACATTGGCGAAGGCGCGGATGGACCCGTCCTCCTGCCGCATGATGATGAACGATTTGCCGACATTCTCATATACGACATAGTCGCCCGGCTCGGGCAGCTCCTCCTCGCGCGCGGCGAACTGCCACACGCGGGGCCACATCTTTTCCTTTTCCAGCTCGAAAAAGGCGGGGTCGGTATAGCGGCCCGCCGGAATCGGCGCCGAGCCCAGATTTTCATATTCGTCGGTATAGAGGAACTCCGGCACCGGATTGGTGTCGGCCAGCGCCAGATCGCGCACCGATTCGCCCGGACACCGTGCCAGAGGGGCTCCCTTGATACGAGGATCGCTCTCAGCCATTCAAAATCTCCCAATCTCCTGTGACGTCACTTGCGCATCTTCCCGCAGTCGGTTGGCACAGCGTCGCATTATTTTCCTTGAACGGATGTTCAACTTGTTTTCCATGCTTACCGCGCAACCATTCCTCCGTCCACGACGAATTCGGCTCCTGTGATATATTTCGCGTCGTCCGAGGCAAGGAACGCGACCATCGCGCCGATATCCTCGGGCTCTCCCATCCGGCCCATCGGCACGGCGGCATTTATCTGGTCGAACACCTCCTTGTTGTCGGCGATCGCCACCTTCTGCATGTCAGTCCAGATCATGCCGGGGTGGACGGTGTTGACACGGATGTCGTCCATCGCGGTTTCCAGCGCGACGGTCTTTGAAAACAGGCGCACGCCGCCCTTGCTGGCGGCATAGGCGGCGGTCCCTTCGACGCCCACCAGCCCCGCCACCGACGACATGTTGATGATGGAACCGCCCCCGCCCTGCCTGCGCATCTGATCGACGCCCGCCTTGGTGCCGAGATAGACGCTGTCGAGATTGACCCTGAGCTGCTTGTCCCAGTCCGCCCGGGTCATCACGTCCATCGGACGCAGCACGGCGATGCCGGCATTGTTGACGAGAATGTCGATCCGGCCGAAGGCGGCGAGCACCGCGTCCATCACTTCGGCCCAGCCCGACTCGCTGGTGACGTCCTGCGCCATCGCGGCGGCCTTGTGGCCTTCCCCGCGCAGATCCTCCGCCCGCGCCTCGACGGCGGCACCATCCAGATCCGTCAGGAACAGGCTCGCGCCCTGCCGCGCCATCAACCGCGCGGCCGCGAAGCCCAGTCCGCCAGCGGAGGCCGCCCCTGTCACCAGCGCCACCTTGCCGCTCAGATCGATCATCATATGTCGCTGCCTCTCTGCCATCTGCTACCCTTTTCCGCGACAAGGTGGCAAAAGGCGGCGACAACGCAACTAGCGCTAGTCAGAGTGCAGAGCTCTGTCTGATAGGATATCTAGTTTTACAGGGATTTCGCGCGCGCCGGAGAGGGCCAACGCCTGATTCCCCCATGAGGCCGAACCGGAAGATTCCTCCCTTATCAAGAGGATGGCGCAAACCGCAGGCCCGCAGGAATGGAAACGAGAGGTCAAGATGGGCTATCAAGACATTATCGGCCGCGAGGCCGGGAAAATGCTCGAATATGTGGAGAGCGGCACCACGGACAGCGCCGAGTCCCCGCTGGAGGTTCCCGCGACCGCCTATACCGATCCCACCTATTTCGAGCGGGAGAAGGCGGAAATCTTCATGAAGATGCCGCTGCTCGCCGCATTGAGCGCCGAGATTCCCAATCCCGGCGATTACAAGTCGATGGAATTGCTCGGCAAGCCGCTGCTCATCACGCGCAAGTCCGATGGTTCGGTCGCGGCGATGCTGAACGTCTGCACCCATCGCGGCATGATCCTGAAGCCGGAGGGCCACGGCAATACGCGCCGCTTCTCCTGCCCCTATCACGCCTGGACCTTCGGCAATGACGGCAAGCTGCTGGGCGTGGCCGATCCGCAGAAATTCGGCCCCGTCTGCAAGGAAGAGCGCAACCTCACCGCGCTGCCGGTCGCCGAGGCGGGCGGAATCATCTGGGTGTGCCTGACTCCCGGCATGGAATTCGATATTCGCAAGCATCTGGGCGGCATGCTCGACGATCTGGAATTTTACGGCCTCGACAAATGGCATTATTGCGGGTCGCGCCGCATCCATGGCGCCAATTGGAAGATCGCCTATGACGGCTATCTGGAGGGCTATCATTTCGCGGCCGCGCACCCGACCACCATCCACCCGCGCAGCTTCAGCAACATCATGCATTTCACCGCCTTCGGGCCGCATATGCGCGTCGGCTATCCGCAGGTCCGCATCAAGGAAGCGCTGGGCGGGATTCCCGCCGAGGAATGGGGCCAGCACGAAAATGACGGCTATGATTTCGTGCGCACCATCTTCCCCAATGTCAGCATCTTCTTCGCGCCGGAGATCACGCAGGTCGCCCAGCTCATCCCCGGCGACACGCCCGGCACCAACATCACCAACCTGATGTTCATCCGCCGCGAGCCGCCACGCGACGCAGAGGACGCCGCAGGGATCGAGGGCATGATGGACTGGCTGCGCGACGTGGTGGATCAGGAGGATTATGGCGTCGGCCTGCAAGTGCAGAAGGGCCTTGATTCCGGCGCGCTCAAATCGGTGATCTTCGGCAAGAACGAGCGCGGCAACCATTATTTCCACAATTATGTGGACTATCTGCTCCGCGCCGACCCCAATGAGGAGCCGCCCGCGCTCTGAACGGGGGGCAGATCGCCAAACAGGAAAGGGGAGCCGCGAGGCTCCCCTTTTTCATGTCCGGTCGATGGGGGTTGCGGGGAAGGAGGATGCCCCCTCCCCCCTGTCCACTCATGCCTCGTTTACAGGGTCGTCACGCCTTCATGCAGGCGCACGATGGTCTTGCCGGTGGTCTTGCCCGTCATCAGATTGATGAAGGCGGACGGCGTATTCTCGATGCCGGTGGTCACATTCTCCAGCGCGACGAGATCGCCCGACTTCACCCAGCCGGAAAGCTGCGCCTCGGCCTCTTCCAGCATGTCGAGATGCTCATAGGCCAGGAAACCGCGCATCGTGATGCGGTGGACCAGCACCTGCCAGAGATTGAGGATCGGCACCGGCTGGGAATGATTATTATAATTGGCAATCATGCCGCACACGACGATCCGGCCGAAATCGCGCATATTGGGCAGCATGGTGTCGAGGATGGTGCCGCCGACATTGTCGAAATAAACGTCCGCGCCGTCCGGGCAGGCTGCCTTGATCGCGGCGGCGAGATCCTGCTCCGCCCGATAATTAACCGCCGCGTCGAGACCGAAGGTGCCCGTCACCAGATCGGCCTTGTCCTGCCCGCCGACGATGCCGACGGTGCGGCACCCGCTCAGCCGCGCGATCTGGCCGCCGACGCTGCCAACCGCACCCGCCGCCGCGCTCATCACCACCGTGTCGCCCGCCTTCATCTCGCCGATGCGCTTGAGGCCGATATAGGCGGTGATCCCCGACCAGCCGAGCGCGCCCATATAGGCGGTCAGCGGCACGCTCGGATCGACATGGACATTCTCGATCGCGAAATTGGAGGGGTTGAGGATCGAATATTCCTCCCAGCCGACGAAGCCGCGCCCATAATCGCCTTCCTTGAACGCCGGGTTGCGCGACTGGACGACGCGGCCCAGCACCATGGTGGGAACGAGGCCGCCGATAGGCACGGCGGGCAGATAGCTGTCATCCCGGTCGTCCAACATGCCGCGCACGGCGGGGTCAATCGCGAAAACCTGATTTTCGATCAGAATCTCGCCCTCTTCCAGCTCTCGCACCGGGCTTTCGGCAAGGCGGAAATTTTCGGGAACGGGAACGCCCTGCGGACGGGACGCCAAGACCACCTGACGATTGAGCACCATATCTCTCCTTGGTTTCTGCCGGGCGCGCGACAGGAGGACGCGCGCGGGCCGGACCTTCGCCGCCCGTTATGGCATCGATGAAAAAAGAGGCGCACTGGCAGAAAAGCCAGCACGCCTCTTTTCCTTGAAAGGAAAGCGTTTCCGCTCAGGCTTCGGGCAGCGCCTCGATGACGAGCGCAATGCCCTGACCGCCGCCGATGCACATGGTGATGAGGCCGTAGCGCCCACCGGAGCGACGCAGTTCATAGAGCGCCTTCACGGTGATGATCGCGCCGGTGGCGCCAACCGGATGGCCGAGCGAGATGCCCGAGCCATTGGGGTTCACCTTATCCGGGTCGAAGCCGAGCAGCGTGGATACCGCGCAGGCCTGCGCCGCGAAGGCTTCGTTCGCTTCGATCACGTCGATCTGGTCAAGGGTAAGGCCAGCGCGTTCCAGCGCGATCGGCACCGCCTTCACCGGGCCGATGCCCATGCGGTCGGGCTGCACGCCGGCATGACCCCAGCCGAGGATGCGCGCCATGGGCTTGAGGCCCTTCTCTTCGACCGCCCTGGCCGAAGCGAGGACCAGCGCCGCCGCGCCATCGTTGATGCCCGACGCATTGCCCGCAGTGACGGTGCCGTCCTTCTTGAACACCGCCTTCAGCTTCGCCATGTCCTCGACGCTGGCATCGGCGCGGACATGCTCGTCGGTGTCGAACAGGCGCGTGCCCTTGCGGTCCTTCAGCTCGACCGGCAGAATCTGATCCTTGAAGCGCCCTTCGGCCTGCGCGCGCGCGGCGCGGCGATGGCTTTCCACCGCCAGCTCATCCTGCATCTCGCGGGTGATGCCATGGTCGCCCGCGATATTCTCCGCCGTAACACCCATGTGCATGCCCTCGAACGGGTCCGACAGCACGGTCGTCAGCGCGTCGATCATCCCGATATCGCCCATCTTCTGGCCGAAGCGCGCGGAAAGCACATGATGGGGCGCGCGGGTCATCGACTCGGCGCCGCCGGCGACCGCGACGTCGCATTCGCCCAGCGCGATCATCTGCGCGGAAGAGATGATCGCCTGTATGCCCGAACCGCAAAGCCGGTTGAGCGTCAGCGCCGGAGCCTCGATCGGGATGCCTGCGTTCACCGCCGACACGCGAGCGATATAAGCGTCCTTCGGCTCGCTGAGGATCACATTGCCCAGAACGACATGCTGAACGGCCTCGGCGGGCAGCTCTGCCCGGCGGACGGCCTCGGCGATCACCAGCTCGCCCAGTCTGGCGGCGGACACGTCCTTCAGGCTACCGCCGAAATCACCGATGGCGGTGCGCACGCCGGAAACAATATAGATAGGTTCCATTACCTCTTTTCCTTCATCGCGATACCCTGCGCCCTTAGCCCCTTGGGACGCGTGCAAACCTGCCCATGCCTGCGGGCAGGGCCAACTGCGCCCCTGCCTAGTGCCACAGGGCCTCGCCGCCAAGGGCCTGTTCCAAATAATAGTTCTCTTTTTCTCCCCGTTCCGACCAGCCCGGCCTGTTATTAATGAGAGGCGGGCGCCCGGCCCCGCGCGCGATAACATGCGCCAACAAGACAAGAATCCGCCGAAAAGGCCATTTAACCGACAGAGGAGACACGCCATGGGGCAACCGACCCCTCATCCGCTTACCATGGACGGGCGCGACCCGTCCTTCCTGCGCGGCGACCCGATCACCGGGGACCGCTACACCTCCCGCGACTTCATGCAGAAGGAATGGGACCATATGTGGACCCGCATCTGGCATGTCGCGGGGCGCACGGCGGAACTGGAGGAACCGGGCGATTATGTCGTTCACGACTTCATGCACGAGTCGGTCATCTGCATCCGGCAGGAGGACGGATCGATCCGCGCCTTCTACAATAATTGCCAGCATCGCGGCATGCGCCTTACCGAAAACAGCGCCAGCACCGATGCCTTCACCTGCCCCTATCATGGCTGGAAGTGGGGCAAGGACGGCTCTCTGCTGTTCGCGCAGGACGCGGAGATCGACTTTCCGCAGGGCAACCCCTGCGGCAAGCTGCGCCTGAAGGAGCTGCGCTGCGACAGCTGGGGCGGCTTCGTCTGGTACACGATGGACGAGAACGCGCCGCCGCTGCTCGACTATCTCTCCCCCATGCCGGAAATGTATCGCAATTATCCGATGGATACGGCGGTGCGGGTGTTCTGGATGAAGATCAACCTCAACACCAACTGGAAATTCGCGACCGACAATTTTTCGGAAAGCTACCACACGCGCACCGCCCATCCGCAGGTGCCGCCATGGATCGACCAGGATGTCGATACCGCCCGGCATGAGGTGTTCCCCGGCGGCCATGGCCGCACGGTGCAGCCGATGCGCCCGTCGCTCAGCGATCGGCTGCCCGAGGGCGTGCCGCATCCCTTCGATTATATCCTGCGCCAGTGGGACATCGATCCCGACGCCTATCCCGATTATGAGACGAAGGCGATGCAGGGCTGGCTCGACCTCAAGGCGGCCAAGCGGCGGCTGTGGAAGGAGCGCGGCTATGTCCATTATGAGCATATGGACGACGAGCAGATCACCGACAGCCCGCACACGGTGATCTTCCCCAATGTCACCATATCCTTCCTGCCGGACAACCTCGTCTTTTTCCGCACGGAGCCGCATCCCGACGACCCGAATAAATGCACCTTCGACCTGTGGTGCATGGCCTTCCCGGTCGAGGGGCAGACGGTTGTGGAATCGATCATGGCCGGGCCGCAGCCGCTGCGCGAGGCGGAACTGGACGTGCGCGATTTCGACGATGGCCGGGGCGTGCCGGAAATCGAGGGCCAGATCGTCTATCAGGACATGATGCTGGCCGAGGGGATGCAGCGCGGCATGCATTCGCGCGGCTATGCCGACGCTTACCTCTCCGCGCAGGAAATGCGGGTGCGCTTCTTCCACGAAGTGCTGAACGATTACATCGAAGGGCGGCGCTGAGCCCAGCGCCGCCCTTCGGGGAAATTCCTTATGCCGGTCCTCCGGGAGAAGCCCTGCACAGGCCTCTCCCGGGAGAGATCACACCCCGGTCATGCCGGCGGTCGAAGCCCCGTCGATCGCATATTCCGCGCCGGAGATGAACGCAGCGTCATCCGAGCCGAGAAAAGCGACCAGCGCCGCGATCTCGTCCACCGTGCCCATCCGCCCCATCGGCGACATGGAGCAATAGGCCGCCCGCGCAGCCTCCGGCGCGCCGGATTTCTCGATGATCGCGGTAATCATCTCCGTCTCCACCACGCCGGGCAGGATCGCGTTGCAGCGGATCGGCAGCTTTTCCGTCGCGCAATGGATCGCGATGGATTTCGCCATCGCCAGCACCGCCGCCTTGGTGACGGAATAGGCCATGTAATTGCCCATCACCTTGTGCGCGGACATGGACGAGTTGAGGACGATCGACCCGCCCGGCCCGCCCGGATTGGCGCGCATCAGCTTCACCGCGGTCTTGGCCGTCAGCATCACGCCGGTCTGGTTGACCGCGATGATCGAATTCCAGCCGTCCAGCGAGATCGACTCGACGCTGCCGTCATTCGCCTCCGTCCCGGCATTGGCGAAAACGATGTCGAGGCGGCCATATTCGGCGGAGAGGATCGCGGCCAGCGCATCCCAATCGCCTTCATCCTGAACCCGCGCCTTGACGAAGCGCGCGCCAGTCTCATCGCAGAGGGAGCGCGCGGCTTCCTCCTTCGATCCGGTGAAAATCACTTTGGCCCCGTCCCGCGACAGGCGGCGGACGGTCGCCCTCCCGATGCCGGATGTGCCGCCCGTGACCAGTGCAACCTTGCCCGAAAGATCAGCCATTTTCCCAACCCTCTCCTGTCTTACAACGAGCCCGTGGCGCGCGCGATCGAGACGGTATCGAAATAATAGGGGGTAATCCCGCAGAATTTGTCGCCGCGCAGGTGGAACACCTCGCACAGCGGCATCGCGAGCCGCTGACCATTATGACGGGAAGTCGCGTGAATCGTCAGCAGCACGATAACGGTATTCTCGGCGATGCAGATATCGCTGGTTTCGAGCGAAGCATCGTCCCAGAAGGCGAATACCTTGGTATAGAGTTCCTGAAGCGCGCCCTTGCCCTTATATTCCCCGGCGTAGGGCAGGCTGTCGGCCTCGACGATGCGGAAATCGTCGGTCATCTGCGCCTCGACCTCGTCCCAGCGCCCTTCCGCCGTCAGCTTGTAGAGATTTTCGACCCTCGCCTTGATCTCGGCATAGCGTGCGGCATCCATCATCCATTCTCCTGATTATCGGGCGCCCGCCCTGCGGCCGGGCCGGTGTTCGGCATGTTCGAAAAAACTGTCTCCGGGGCGACTGCCGCCGCCCCGGAGGAATATGCATCAGAACTGGGTCGAGAGCTGCACCATCACCGTGCGCGGCAGCGCGCCGAAGCCGAGCTGGTCGGCATGGACACCCGCCGAAGTGCCGGTGCCGCTGCCGGTGCTGGGACCATCGACGCCGCCATTGATATATTGACGGTTGGTGAGGTTCTTGCCGATCAGCGCGACCTGCCAGCGGTCATCCTCGCTGCCCACGCGGATGCCCGCGTCCAGTGTCGCATAGGCGTTCTGGTGCGAATAGGGATTGCCGAAGCCGGACACCAGATAGGAATCGCTGTAGCGGACATCCGCATTCACCCCGACCTTGAGACCATTGTCGAGCGAGGTGTCGTAGGACACGCCGAAAGCCCCGGTCCAGTCAGGCGCGACCGACAACGGCTGCCCGCCCAGATTCTGGCGCGTGAAGGCATTGGCTGCGGAGTTGAAGGCGAGACTGCACCCCTGCGCCGGAGTCTGCCCGGCATAGCAGGGCGCGAGCGGGAAGCTGGTGTAGCGGGCACGGGTGTAGTTGAGCGAGCCATGGACATTGAGGCCCGGCACCGCATGCGGCGCGAACTCGAACTCCACTTCGACGCCCTTCGTGCGCGCATCGGCGGTCAGCGTCTGGAAGGCGAAGATCGGCGAGTTGAAGAAATCGACCTGCAAATCCTTATACGCATAGGAATAGACGCCGAGGTTCAGACGCAGCTGGCGGTCGGCCAGCGTGGTCTTGATGCCGCCTTCGAAGCCGCGCGCCTTTTCCGGATCGAAGGTCAGGTCGCCCTGCGGATCGGCCGAAAGCGCCGAATAGATGCCGCCGTTGGAGAAACCGCCTGACTTATAGGCCGTCTTGTAGGCGCCATAGACGAGGATGTCATCGACCGGCTTCCAGGTCAGCGAGACTTCCGGCGACCAGTTGTTGAAGGTCTGCTTCGCGGAGATCCTGTCGCCTTCCACGAAGATGCCCTGGAAGCCGATGTTCACATAAGGCTGGCTGAAGAAGCTGTCCTTGGTTTCATGCGTATAGCGCACGCCGCCCGCCAGTTCGACGGTCGGCACGACCTTCCACGTCACCTGACCGAAGCCCGCGATGGTCTCGCCATCGGTGACGGACGCCTTGGTCGAGGCGACATAGCGGTTCGAGCCGGCAGCCGGATTGTCCGGCCCGGCGACGATCCCGCCGCCCAGCGGCGCCGCCGCGAAGGTGACGAACTGGTCGAACTTGCGCTTGGTCTTCTGGTAAAGCACGCCCGCCATCAGGTTGAGCGGACCGTCGAACTGGGTCAGTACGCGGAATTCGTTGGAAAAAGCGCGCCAGGTGCTGTTTTCGGTCGCGAAGGTGCCGAAGTCGCTCGACTGGAAATCGCAGGCGCAGGCCCAGCGGTTGTTGTTCCAGTTGTAATTGGTGACGTTGGTGATGTTGAGGTCGTCCATGTCATAGACCAGCGTGTTGGTCGCCTGCCAGGACTTGTAGCGATTGTAGAGCGCGCCGTTCTTGCCCGCATAGGGATAGGTCGCGGCGATATCGGCCGGAAAATTATTCTGGTGCGACCGGAAGTTGCTGCCGCACGCGATGGTCCCGTTCAGAGAGCTGACGCCATTGGCGCACTCATACATCACATAGTTCCACGAACTGTTGTTCGTCTTGTTATAGTCGCCGGACACCTTCAGCGTGTTGGTGATGCCTTCGCCGCCATCCCATTTCAGCGTCACGCGGCCGAGCAGCTCCTTCTCGCCCGGCTGCTCTTCGGCGGCGGGAAGCGCGGTGTGCTGCGTCGCGGTCGCGAAGTCGGCGGTGGTGTAATAACTGCGCGAGGGCGCGTCGTTCCGGTAATAGCCGCCCCACATCTTGGAACCGCGAACCGCGATGCGCACGCCCAGCGTATCGGTGAGCGGGGTGGAACCGATCAGCTCCAGCTGCGCCTGCTCCGACTTGATCTCATAGCTGACGCGGCCCTTGACCTCGGTGCGGTCGCCCGGATCGGCGGTGGTCAGCGAAACCACGCCCGCGGTGGCGTTCTTGCCGAAGAAAAGCGCCTGCGGCCCCTTGAGGATTTCCACGCGGGCAAGATCGAAAAAGCCCTCGTTGATGATGCGGCCCTGCCCGTAATAGACGCCATCGACCACCACGGCGACCGACTGCTCGATGCCGATCGAGGTGGAGGAGGAACCGATGCCGCGCATCGTCAGCTGCGCACCCGAACCGTTCGAGGAACGGCCGACATTGAGGTTAGGCGTGCGCGCGGCGACCTTCTCGATCGAGGTGAGATCCTGCCGCTGAATGACGGCGTCGGAAAGGGCGGTGACGGCGACCGGAATATTCTGGACGCTTTCCGCGCGCTTGCGGGCGGTCACGACGATATCTTCCAGACCACGCTGAGACGCGGCTTCGGCAGGCTGCTGATCCTGATCGTCCTGCGCCAGCACCGGCTGCGCTAGCGCGATCGACAGGCTGGCGGCGCTCGCCGCCACGCACAGAAAGCGTTTGTTGAAAGATCTCTTCATTTCCTCACCTCATAAATCTTCTGTTTTCACAGGACGTAATGAAAATCAGGCCCGGCCCCTTTTGCCGATCCCGATCCTGATGGAACCAAAATGCGCTTTCCGGCGAAAATACGAACCTGTAAAAAGCAGCAGGTGAAGCCCGGCCCCGGCCAGCGGAATAGTCTGCATGCAAATTGCCCCGCAAAAGGGGTCAATCATCAGGACGAGGAACACTATGTCCACCAGATTAAACGGACGAGTTGCGCTGGTTTCCGGCGCCCTGCGCGGCATTGGCAGGGCCATAGCGGAATGTCTGGCCGCCGATGGCGCGACGACGATCATCACCGATCTTGACGCCGAAGACAGCCCGGAAGTCGCGGCCGCCCTGTCGAAAATCACAGGGTCGGCCTATATCCGGCTCGACGCGACCGAGGAAAGCGCCTGGCAGGCCGCCCGCGACCGGGTGGAGCGCGACCATGGGCGACTCGACATCCTCGTCAACAATGTCGGCGCGGACCTGACCGGCAAGGTGCAGGATCTGGAACTCACCGCCTGGCACCGGCTGATGGCGCTCAACCTCGACAGCGTGTTCCTGGGCACCAAGACCTTCCAGCCGCTGCTGGCGCGGACCGGCGCGGGCACGCCCTATGGGTCCAGCATCGTCAACATCAGCTCGATCATGGGGCTGGTCGGCATGGCCGAGGTGTCGGCCTATAACGCGTCCAAGGGCGCGGTGCGGCTGTTCACCAAGTCCAACGCGCTGGAATTCGCCGATGCGGGCGTGCCGATCCGCGTCAACAGCGTGCATCCCGGCTTCGTCGAGACCCCGCTGCTGTGGCAGGGCATGGAGCGCTGGGCGCAACGCGACGGCACCCAGACCGCGCAGCAACTGGTCGATGCGATGGCGCAGACCACGCCGGTCAAGCGGCTCGCCCAGCCGGTCGAGATCGGCAAGGTCGTCGCCTTCCTCGCCAGCGACGACGCCAGCTACATGACCGGCAGCGAAGTCGTCGTCGATGGCGGATGGACCGCCCGCTAGGATATTTCCTTCAAACCGATACTGGAGAGAAACAAGATATGAGCAAGTTCGATCTGACCGGCGCGGTGGCGCTGGTGACGGGTGCCACGGGCGGCATCGGGTCCGCGACGGTGCGGGCGCTGGCCGAGGCTGGCGCGAAAGTCATCGCGACCGATATCGCGGCGCAGGCGCAGGTGGCGGGCGCCGACAGCTATCGCCAGCTCGACGTGACCGACGAGGCCGCCTGGGCCGATCTCGCCAGCCATATAGAGAGCGCCTATGGGCGGCTCGACATATTGGTGAACAATGCGGGCATATCCGTCACCAACAGCATCGCGGGCACGTCCCTCGCCGAATTCCGCAAATGTTTCGCGATCAATGTCGAGGGCATATTCCTCGGCACCAGGGCGATGGAACCGCTGCTCTCGCGCAGCGGCGCGGATCGCAAGGGCGGCTCCTCGATCATCAACCTGTCCTCGGTCGGCGGCCTGCGCGGCGCGGCGTTCATGTCGGCCTATTGCGCCAGCAAGGGCGCGGTAAAGCTGTTCACCAAGTCCACCGCGCTCGAATATGCGGCGCTGAAGCAACCGATCCGCGCGAACAGCGTGCATCCGGGCGGCATCGACACCAATATGATGGACACCATCTATGCCCGCTATGTCGAAACCGGCCTGTTCGCGGACGAGGAAACGGCGCGGGCAACCGTTTCGGCGGGCCATGCGGTCGGGCGAATGGGCACGGCGGAAGAGATCGCCAGCGGCATCGCCTATCTGGCTTCCCCGGCGGCGAGCTTCGTGACGGGCTCCGAACTGGTGATCGACGGCGGCATGACCGCCAAATAGGCTGGTTTTCCATTATCGACAAAAAGAACCCGGCCGTTGGTGCGGCCGGGTTCTTCTTTCCGCCCTGATGGAGAGAAATGGGCGGAAAAACCTTAAAGGTGGCCCCGCTTACATTTTGCGGGTCGCGCTCACCTCATGGATATTCACGTCGTTGCGGAACTTGCCCTCGAAATCGGCAAGCAGCTTCGCGATCGCGGGCAGCGAGAGATGCCGGTTCAACGCCTCCTCGCTTTCCCATGCCTCGGCGGCGAGGATCACGCCGTTTTCCGGGTCTTCCTCCGCCATGTGGTA
>CAYLKZ010000014.1:15914-43488 GCA_964384275.1 uncultured Sphingobium sp.
GGGGAGCGCTGCGGAGGCGATCAGGTCTGGTGGATGATCTGGAACACGCGGGTCTGGAAGAACCATTGCCCATCGCGCTTCACCAGCTTGTCATTATAGCAGGCGCGGGCGCGCTTATCCTTGCCTGTGCCCGGCTCTTCATAAACTTCCGAGAAATAGGCGCGCGCCTGCGCCGTGTCGCCATCGACGCGGATCAGGCCGGGGCTGAGGATGAAGCTGAGCTTGGGGTAATGCGGCATCGCGCTCGCCCACAGATCGACCACCGCCTGCTTGCCGGAAACGACGCCCAGTTCGGGATAATGCGACAAGTCCCAATGGCTGTCCTCAACCCACAGCGACGCCCACAGTTCCTTATCGTTGCGGTTCACCGCATCGGCATAGGTTTCCAGCAATTCGCGGATAGCCAGCCTGTCCTCGATCGGGCCGGAATAATTGGCGGTCAATGCCTCTCTCCTTATCATGTCTGTCTATGAAATGAGACGGTAATCCGGCTGTTGGCGCGGCGAACCTGCCGAAAAGCAGAGGTCAGCCATATTCCTCGCGCAGCAGGCGGCGCAGCACCTTGCCGGAAGGGTTGCGCGGCAGGTCGGCGCGGAAATCCACCGTCTTGGGCGCCTTATAGGCGGCAATCCGTTCCCGCGCCCAGGCGATGAGCGCGGCGGGATCAGGGTGCGCCCCCGGCGCGGGCACGACAATCGCCTTCACCGCCTCACCCCATTTCGGGTCAGGCACGCCGATCACCGCGACGTCGCCGACATCGGGATGGCTGTAGAGCGCATTCTCGACCTCGGCGGGATAGACATTCTCGCCGCCCGTGATGATCATGTCCTTGATCCGGTCGGCAAGGTAGAGATAGCCGTCCGCGTCCATCCGGCCCGCGTCGCCGGTGCGCAGCCAGCCTTCGGCGTCGACCGTTTCCGCCGTCGCTTCGGGCCGGTCGAAATAGCCGGTCATATTGGCCTGCGAGGCGACGACGATCTCGCCCACCTCGCCCGGCGGCAGCTCCCTTCCCGCCTCATCGACGATGCGCACGCGCACGCCCGGCAGCGGAATGCCGATGCCGCGCATGCGCGGGCCGCCTTCGGGATTATGATCCTCCGGCGGCAGGCCAACGATGGTGCCCGCCGTCTCGGTCATCCCGTACATCTGGGCGAAGCCGCAGCCGATCACCGCGATCGCCTGACGCAGCAGGTCGAGCGGGATCGCCGATCCGCCGTAGCAGATATATTTGAGGAAGCTGAAATCCGTGTCCGCCGCCGCCGGATGGTCGCACAAGATGCGCAGCGCCGTCGGCACCAGCATGATCTTGGTGATATGATAGGCGACGAGCAGGTCGAGCACGCGTTCGGGGTCAAACTCCCGCACCACGACGCCCTTGGCGCCATGCTGGAGCGTCCAGAGGCCCCAGCCCGATCCGCTGATATGGAACACCGGCATCGCGATCAGCGAAACATCGTCCGCGCTCCAGCGATACCATTCCGGCAGCTCCTCGGCCGGGACCGAAGCGCGCAGGCCCAAAAGGCTGCGGTTGGAAAGCATCGCGCCCTTCGGGTTGCCGGTCGTGCCGGAGGTGTAAAGCTGCAACACCGTCCCGTCATAGCCGACGTCGCGATGGGGATCGGCGTCCGGCCGCGCGTCGCGCCAGGGCGTGAATACGACATGATTGCCCGCCGGTTCGGTGACGAGGATGACGGCATCGACGCCCTCCACCCGGTCGAGGAATTCCGGCTCGCACAGGATAACGCGCGGGCGGCAGTCGCCAAGGATATAGGCGACCTCCGGTGCGGCGAGGCGCCAGTTCACCGGCACTGTGACGAGCCCTGCCTTCACCGCGCCGATCCAATATTCGAAATAGCTGTCGCGGTTCTTGCCGAGATAGGCGACCCGGTCGCCCGGCTGGCAGCCTTCGGCGATCAGCGCATTGGCGACGCGGCTGGCGTTGCGGTCGAACGCGCCATAGCCGGTTTCCCGCCCCTCGAAGATCAGGGCGATCGCCTCGGGACGATTGCGGGCATGGCCGCGAATAAGCTCCGCAAGGCCGTTCATGCTGCTTTCCACCTGTTCCTCTCCGCCCCCTTGCCGTCCAATGCGGTTGATTTGATGCGCGTTCATAGCCCCATCGTCGGCGCTTGTGGCCTGTCAATATTATTAAGGTGGCTCCGTCCCCTCCGCCGCCACTGACGGAATCGCCAGTGCAGCGCACCGGCAATGCGGGTAAAGTCCATCGCGAAACAGCCCCGGCGGCAAATGCCGGGCCGCTGGCAATTGGGAAAAGATTGGCAAGTCGGGAAAGGACGCCGCACATGGATATTGGATTGAAGGGCCGCAAGGCGATTTTGGCCGGGGCCAATGCGGGCATCGGCCGTCAGGTGGCGAAGGTGCTCGCCGCCGAAGGATGCGATGTCGCGCTGTGCGGCCGCACCCAGTCCAAGGTCGATACCGTCGTGGCGGAAATCGAGGCGCTGGGCGCGCGCGGCTTCGGCTCTGCGGTCGACGTGACCGACGCGGAAGCCTTCCCGCGCTGGGTCGAACAGGCTGCGGAGCAGTTGGGCGGCGCGGATATCTTCATTCCCTTCGTGTCGGTGAACCCCGGCGTCGACAGTCCGGAAGGCTGGACCACCGTTTTCAACGGCGACATACTGCCAATGGTGCGGGGCATCCATGCCGCGCTGCCCTTCCTCGAAAAATCGGACGCGGGCGCGATCCTCACCATTTCCTCGACCGGCGCGCTGGAGGAATTCATGGGGCCGCAGCCCTATAACGCGCTCAAGGCCGCGATCATCAACTATAGCGCCGGGCTGGCGCAGAAATATGCGCCGCAGGGCCTGCGCGTGAACTGCATCTCCCCCGGCCCGGTCTACACCAATGATGGCCCCTGGGCGGCGATCAAGGAAAATATGCCGGAATTCCATGATTCCATCCTGCAACAGATTCCGATGGGCCGCATGGGCACGGGCGAGGAACTGGCCCGTGCCATCGCCTTCATCGTCTCGCCCGCCTGCCGCTACATGACCGGCGCCAACGTGCTGATCGACGGCGGCATCACCAAGGGCGTGCAATATTGACCGCGTGGCGGCAGAGGGAGACGCAGCAATGACGGAAGAACGTCCCTCGCGCATCAACTGCGTGCTGATCGTCGGCGGTCTGTATCATGACATGGACTTCGCCCGGCTGGAGCTCTTGAAGCTGCTGGGCGAGGATCAGCGCGTCCGCACCCGCGTGTTCGAGGATTACAGCAATGCGGAGGCGATCGGGGAAGCCGATTTCCTCATCACCTATACCTGCGACGTGGTGCCGCCGCTCGCCACGCAGGAAATGCTGCGCCAGTGGGTGCGCGACGGGGGCCGCTGGTATGCGCTGCACGGCACCAATTCGGTGCTGCGCCTGTTCGACAACGGCCTTTACGGCAGCCCGCGCTGGGCGCCGCTGATGATGGAGACGCTGGGCAGCCAGTTCATCGCCCATCCGCCGATCGCGCCCTACAAGGTCGAGGTGGCGGATGCCGACCACCCGCTGACGCGTGGGATCGAGCCGTTCGAGACGACGGACGAGCTCTATCTGATGGAGCAACATGGCGACCTGCATGTGTTGCTCGACACCGAGTTCGAGGGCGAGGCCACCGGCTTCGACGAGCACCAGTGGGCGCATGGTCGCCATCCGGTGATGTACATCAAGGCCCAGGGCGAGGGCGCGGTGCTCTACAACACGCTCGGCCATTGCCGGGGGCATTACGACATGCAACCCGCGCTCGACTGGTGGCCGACCGTGGACCGCTGCGCCTGGGATCTGCCAGTGTTTTACGACCTGCTGCGCCGGGGCATCGGCTGGTGCAAGGACGCCGCCCACAAGGCCTGAACGCCCGCAAGACCTGCATGGAAAAAGAATGAAAAAAGGGGGAGGCGACCGGATGGCGCCTCCCCCTTTTTTCCTGTCCGGCGGCAGGTATCAGACCAGCGGCTTGACCGGCATATGCTCGGCGCCCGGCGCCTCGTCAGGCACCGCGACCTCGATCCAGCCATCCGCGGTTTCGCGGCATTCGAACTTCTTGAGCGGCTTGTAACTGGCGCCGCCAATGCATTCGCCGCTATCCAGCTTGAAGCGCGCGCCGTGCAGCGGGCACATCACCGCCCCCTTGCGCACCCGCCCGCCCGGCGCAAACTCCGCCGCCGCATGGGTGCAGCGATTGATAATCGCGTAGATCGTGCCTTCATCCCGACAAAGGAACAGCGGCCAGCCATTGACGATGAAGGGCTGCATTCCCTTCTCCTCGATCTGGGCGGCTTCGACAACGCGATGAAAAGTCTCGGACATTGAACTTCATATTCCCGTTCTAAAAGGGGGTGACGATCTCCCCCGCCGTCAGTCCAAGGTGGATGCTACTTCGGACACGGTAAAGGTCAAAGTCGCCGGGCGATCGAAAAGCTGCTCCTCATCCCGCGCGATTTCCTCCGCGACATCGGGTTCGGCCAGCCTGCGCATCAGCGCCTCCAGCCTTTCCCGGTCGGGGAGCCAGATTTCCATCACCACATCATGATCCGGCTCTCCCCCGCCCGGCAGCAGCTCGACATAGCGGCGCACATAATGGACGGCATATCCCGCCAGATATTTTTCCCCGATCAGGCGATGGCGGCTCTCATAATAGTCGCGAAAAGCCTCTCGCGAGAGGCCGGGGCGCCGTTTGAGCAGCGTGATGAGCTTGACCATGCCGACCCCTTCCCTTCTTCGTCCAGCGCGCGCTCAGGCCGTCAGCGCGATATAGCTGTCGATCTCCGCATCGGCATCGCCGAACAGGCTGGCCAGCGCCATAACGCGCTTGAACGCCTGCCCGACCAGCAGTTCCTCGGTGACGCCGATGCCGCCATGCAACTGCACCGCTTCCTCGCCCACATGCATGGCGCTTGCGGAGATATAGGCCTTGGCGGCGGAGATCGCCGCGAGCCGGGCCGCCCCTTCCTCGCCTTCCGCGCCGGTGGCGCGGTAAAGCTGCGAACGGCTAAGCTCGACCCGCGCATAACAATCCGCCATGCGATGCTGCAACGCCTGGAAGGAGCCGAGCGGCTGGCCGAACTGCTTGCGCGTCTTGAGATAATCGAGCGTCTGGTGGAACATGGTTTCCATCAGGCCCAGCAATTCGGCGCAGATGCCGAGCCGCGCCTTTGCCAGCACCCTGTCGAGCGCCTGTTGTCCGCCCGCCATCGCCTGCGCGGGCGTGGCGGCGAAGCGGATGTCGCTCGCGGCCATGCCGTCCACCATGCGATAGTCGCGGCGGGTGATCCCTTCCGCGTCCATGCCGACGAGATAGAGGCCGGGCACGCCATTTACCGCGTCGCGGGCGAGCACGATCATATGATCGGCAAAACCGCCGCCCAGCACAAGGCGCTTGGCGCCGCTGATGCGAAAGCCCGCCCCGTCCGGTTCCGCCTGCGTCGACAGATTGGCGAGGCCGAAACGGCTCTGATGTTCGAACAGCGCGAGCGCGGCGAACTGCGTGCCCGCGACGATGCCGGGCAGCAGTGCCTCCTTCTGCTCTTCGGTTCCGGCGGCGTTCACCACGCCCGCGCCGAGCAGGATGGAGGCCAGCAACGGCTCCACCCCGACGAAACGCCCAAAGGCCTCCATCACCGTGATGATGTCGGTATCCGACCCGCCGAAACCGCCCGCTTCTTCTGGCAGCGCGAACGCCAGCAATCCGGTTTCGGCCAGCATCATCCAGTTGGCCTCGGCAAAGCCGCGCGATTCGTGCAGATAGGCAAGCCGCTTCACCGGATCATAATGATCCGCGCCGAATCTGCCGACCAGATCGCGCAGCATCGCCTGCTCTTCATTTACATCGAAATCCAAGCTGTATTCCCCTAGAATCGACGGCGCCCGCCCAAGGGCTGCCCGCCTTCCTTACAGACGACAGGTTATGCCCCCGCTTCCGCCCGCCCGTTGACTGCTTTTTTCGCTAGTTTCCTGCGCCTTCGCCCTGCTCATGCTTTGGTCTATCCTAGCAGTTCCAATAGGTTTTGCTGCTTGCCCACCTCGGCGGGGAGGAATAGAATGCCGGCCATGGAGAGAAGAGGTGACACGCTCGCCGCCTGCACGCATGAAACCGGTGGAAAAAAGACCATAGAAGCCGAATTTCACGCAGGCAGGCCGATATCAACCAGCATAAGGTCGGCAGCCGATATCCGGTCCGCCGCCGAAGCGCTGCGCGACATAGCCCGCGAACTCGGGAATTTTCGCGTCGCCGCCTGTGCGAACATCGCATCGAAAACCCCCATGCGGGACGCGGAGGGAGAAATCCTCGCCAGTTCCATCTTCGGCTGGCCCGGTTCCAAAGACCAGTGGTGGAAAAAGCCACTGCTCGCGCTCAGCTCGCCCCTCACTTTCGCCTGCCGGTATGAAAACGAGCCTTTCTGGGCCAATTCGGCGGGCATCTATACCCGCGCGCACAATCCGCTGCTCGATCAGATCGACCTGTCGCTGTTCGAGGACGAGGTGAATGCCAAGGCGGTCATCGTCATCCCCATCCACATGGCGTTCGGACAAATCGCCGCCGTCAGCTTCTCCCCGGTCAACAACCGGCGCGACAATCTGGCCAAGGAATTCGAGGCTTATAGCGATCAGCTGGAATATCATTCCCGCCGATTCGTGAACGGCTATACCCGCGTGACCAGCCAGCGCCCGTGGATTCCGAAGAATTGCCGCCTGTCCAAGCGCGAGGTGGAATGCCTGCGCTGGGCCGCGGTTGGCAAGACGGACGTGGAAATCGCGCTTATCCTCAATCGCAGCTGCGCCACCGTACGCTTCCACATCCATAATGCCGCGATCAAGCTGGAGGCGGTTAACCGCAGCCAGGCCGTGTTCAAGGCAACGCAGCTCGGCTATCTCGGCAATGTCGCGGCGGTAGTCGCCAGTCCGCCGGACAGCGAGGCTCACTGCGCCGCCCGATAGGCGCGGCAGCGATGGCTCCAGAGTGCTGGCGAGCGTGGAAAACGCGCCGGTAAAGAGATGAGCCTTCCTTATGCCCGCCTTGATCCGGACAGGTGAAGACGGAAAATACATTCAGCTGGCCGGATACCCTCCGGCCGGCTTTTTTCTTGCGCGTGACAGATCGCGCCCGTCACCGAACCTATGCTTTCTTACAGAAGAATTCGTCGCCCCGCTTTTCCATAGTGATCCTTGAACCACAGATGTGAGAGGTCAGGATAGTGAACGGCACAGCGATTGCGGAAGGGTTATTCCGCGCAACGCCCCAGCCCACGCTGATAGGCGGGCGGGATCGGGCGACCGGGCGGCAGGTTTTCCCTTGCCCGGCCGATCCCGATCGCTGGGAGCCGGTCGATCTGCCCCGCCGCGGCACGCTCTGGTCCTGGACGGTGCAGCGCTTCCGCCCGAAGTCGCCGCCCTATACCGGGCCGGAGGCGTTCGAACCCTTCGCGCTCGGCTATATCGAGCTGCCCGGCGCCACCATCGTGGAAAGCCGCCTCACCGATGTCGATTTCGACGCACTGCGGATCGGCATGGAGATGGAGCTACGCCTCATTCCCTTCACCCGGGATGCGCAGGGCAATGACATCCTTATTTATGCATTCGCGCCGGTGAAGGAGGGCTGATCCCCGTGCAGGACGTATTCATTATCGGCATCGGCATCCATCCCTTCGGCCGCACTGACGGGCTCTCCGGCATCCAGCAGGGCGCCTATGCGACGCGGCAGGCGCTCGCCGATGCGGGGCTTGAGTGGAAGGATATGCAGTTCGGCTTCGGCGGTTCCGATTCGGCGGGCAATGCCGATACCATCGTCAATGAGCTGGGCCTGACCGGCCTGCCCTTCATCAATGTGAAGAATGGCTGCGCAACCGGCGGCTCCGCTCTGATCGGCGCATGGCAAGCCATCGCCTCGGGCCAGCACGATGTCGGCGTCGCCATCGGCTTCGACAAGCATCCGCGCGGCGCCTTCAACGCGATGCCCGCCGAATACAGCCTGCCCGACTGGTATGGCGAGGCGGGCTTCATGGTGACGACGCAATTCTTCGCGATCAAGCTGCAACGCTATATGGCGCTGCACGGCATCACCCCGACCGCGCTCGGCCGCGTGTCGGAAAAGGCGTTCCGCAACGCCGTCCATGCCGATCATGCGTGGCGGCGGTCGGAGGTCGATCTCGACACCATCCTGCACAGCCAGATGATCAGCGATCCGCTGACCAAATATATGTTCTGCTCCCCCGCGGAGGGCGGCGTCGCGCTGATCCTCGCCAGCGAGAAGAAAGCGCGGGAGCTGGGCCGCGATCAGGTGCGGATCAAGTCCGCCGTGGTGCGCACCCGCCCGCCCGGCTCGTTCGAGGTGTTCGCCCCCAGCATCGATATAGAGCGCGGCGGCGCGCCCACCCTGCTGGCCAGCAAGGCCGCGTTCGAGATGGCGGGCATCGGCCCGGAGGATATCGACCTTGCCCAGTTGCAGGACACCGAATCGGGCGCGGAAATCATGCACATGGCCGAAAACGGCTTCTGCCGCGACGGCGAGCAGGAGGAATGGCTGGCGAACGGCTGGACCAATATCGACGGCAGGCTGCCGGTGAACACCGATGGCGGCTGCCTTGCCTGCGGAGAGCCGATCGGCGCCTCGGGCCTGCGGCAAGTCTATGAAAATGCGCTGCAACTGCGCGGCCTTGGCGGCGGACGGCAGGTGCCCGGCGATCCGCGCACGGCCTATTCCCATGTTTATGGCGCGCCGGGCATCTCCGGCGTCACGATTCTGGAACGATAAGATGGATCTCGATTTTTCCCCCGAGGACAAGGCCTTCCGCGAGGAAGTGCGCGGCTTTCTCGACGAAAACCTGCCCCAGCATCTGCGCGAGGGCACGCGGGCGACCCCCGGCGTGTTCGCGGAACCGGACATCGCCAATGAATGGCAGGCGATCCTGCATCGCAAGGGCTGGCTCGCCTATAACTGGCCGGTCGATTGCGGCGGCACCGGCTGGACACCGATCCAGCGCTATATCTTCGAGAAGGAATGCGCGCTCGCCGACGCGCCCAGCCTGCCGGTGCTGAGCCTCAAGCTGCTCGGCCCGGTGATCTGTCACTTCGGCACGCCGGAGCAAAAGGCGCAACTTCTTCCGCGCATCCTCGACGGCAGCGATTTCTGGTGTCAGGGCTTTTCCGAACCCGGCTCCGGCTCCGACCTCGCCAGCCTCAAGACCCGCGCGGAGCGGCAGGGCGACCACTATGTCATCAACGGCCAGAAGATCTGGACCACCCACGCCCATCACGCCAACCGCATCTTCTGCCTCGTCAAGACGAGCCAGACCGAGAAGCCGCAGCGGGCGATCAGCTTCCTGCTGGTCGATATGGACCAGCCGGGCATCGAGGTGCGGCCGATCATCGGTCTCGCCGGCGATCATGAGGTGAACGAGGTCTATCTCGACGATGTGAAAACCCCGGCGGAAAATCTGGTCGGCGAGGAAGGCCAGGGCTGGAGCATCGCCAAATTCCTGCTGGAAAATGAGCGCGGCGGCGCCTGCCATGCGCCCAAGCTGCTGTCCGATCTCGCCAAGATCCGCAAGGCGGCGAAGGACGAACCCGATGGCAAGGGCGGCTACATGGCCGGAGACCGCATCTTCATGGCCCATCTCGCGAGGATCGAGCTGGAGGCGCAGGCGCTCGAAATGACGGAACTGCGCGTGCTCGCCGAAATGGCCAAGGGCCTGCCGCCGGGGCCGCAGACCTCGCTGTCGAAGATGGTCGCCTCCACCCTGCGCCAGCAGGTCGATGCGCTGGCGGTCGAGCTATACGGCTATGCCAGCCTCGCGCTCGAAACGCGGCGGCCGCTCTACGGCAACGACGCGCCCGAGCCGCTCACCACCAAGGAGGCGCAGCTCGCCGCGCCCCGCTATCTCAATTCGCGGGCCTGGACGATTTTCGGCGGGACCAACGAAATCCAGCGCACTATCATCGCCAAAACGGTTCTGGGGCTTTGAACCGCACACCCGAAACCGGAACAAGAGGAGAATAAGGGATGCAGCTCAGCAGAGAAGCGCTCCTGAAGGCATATCGCCAGATGAAGACGATCAGAATGTTCGAGGAACGCCTGCATGACGAGATCGCGCTGGGCGAGATCGCGGGCTTCACCCATCTTTATGCCGGGCAGGAAGCCTGCGCCGTCGGCGTATGCGAGCATCTGGGGCCGAAGGATTATATCATCTCCACCCATCGCGGCCATGGCCACTGCATCGCCAAGGGCTGCGACGTCATCGACATGATGAAGGAGATTTACGGCGCGCGCGATGGCCTCTGCAATGGCAAGAGCGGCTCCATGCACATCGCCGACATCAATGTCGGGATGCTGGGCGCCAACGGCATCGTCGGCGCGGGCGCGCCGATCGCGGTCGGCGCGGGCATCACCGCGAAGGGCAACGGCACCGTCTCGATCGCCTTTTCCGGCGACGGCGCCTGCAACCAGGGCACGACCTTCGAGGCGATGAACATGGCGGTGGTGCTGAAGCTGCCGGTGATCTTCGTGTTCGAGAACAACCATTATTCCGAGCACACCGGCGAAGCCTATGCGGTTGGCGCGGAGAGCATGACCACCCGCGCCGCCGCTTTCGGCATGAAGGCGATCAAGGCGGACGGCATCGACTTCTTCTCCGTCTACGACGCGATGCGGGAGCTGATCGACTATTGCAAGGCAGGCAACGGCCCGGCCTCGATCGAGCTGGATTGCGAACGCTTCTACGGCCATTTCGAAGGCGACCCGCAGCGCTATCGCGGCAAGGGCGAGCTGGACCGCATTCGGGAGGAGCGCGATTCGATCAAGACCTTCCGCAAGAGGGTGACGGAGGCGAAGCTGCTCGAACATGCCGATATCGACGCGGTGGACGCGGAAGTCGCGGCGCTCATCGATCAGGCGGTGGCGGAGGCCAAGTCCTCGCCCCGCCCGACCGCCGCCGACGTCACCCAAGACGTTTACATCAGCTACTGACACTCAGGGGATCGCACACCATGGCAACCAAAATGATCCGCGATGTCATTCGCGACACCATCGACGCGGAAATGGCCCGCGATGACAGCCTCATCATGCTGGGCGAGGATATCGTCGGCGGCAACGGCTCGGCTGGCGGGCCAGAGGCAATCGGCGGCATCTGGGGCACGTCGGGCGGGCTCTGGGCGAAATATGGCCCGGACCGCGTGATCGACACGCCCATTTCCGAAAGCGCGATCATCGGCGCGGCGGCGGGCGCGGCGCTGACCGGCAAGCGCGCCATCGCCGAAATCATGTTCGCCGACTTCATCGGCGTCTGCATGGACCAGATCTGGAATCAGGTCGCCAAGTTCCGCTACATGTTCGGCGGCAAGTCGCGCTGCCCGATCACCATCCGCATGCCTTATGGCGCGGGCTTCAACGCCGCGCCCCAGCACAGCCAGGTGATCCACCAGTTCGTCACCGCGATGCCGGGCCTGAAGGTCGTGATGCCGACCACGCCCGCCGATGCCAAGGGCCTGCTCGCCCAGTCGATCCGCGACGACGATCCGGTGATCTTTCTGGAGCACAAGGCGCTCTACGCGGTGAAGGGCGAGGTGCCCGACGAGGATTATGTGATCCCGTTCGGCAATGCCCGTCATGTGACACAGGGCGACGACATCACCATCCTCGCCACCGGCATGATGGTGGGCTTCGCCGAAAAGGCCGCCGCCGATCTGGCGCAGGAGGGCATCAGCTGCGACATTCTCGACCTGCGCACCACCAGCCCGCTGGATGAGGAGGCCATTCTCGACAGTGTCGAGCATACCGGCCGTCTGGTCATCGTGGACGAGGCCCCGCCGCGCTGCTCGCTGGCGACGGACCTGTCCGGGCTGGTCGCGCAAAAGGCGTTCTCCTCGCTGAAGGCGCCGATCGAGATGATCACCGCGCCGCACAGCCCCGTCCCCTTCTCCCGCGAGCTGGAATCGGCCTATCTGCCCTCGCCCGACAAGATCGTGGCGGCGGCGAGCCGGCTGATGTCCTACAGGAAAGTGTAAGCACATGGCGGAATTGCGCGCATTTGCGATGCCCAAATGGGGCATTGAGATGACCGAGGGGGTCGTCGCCGAATGGCTGGTCGAGGAAGGCAAGCCGTTCAAAAAGGGCGATCTCATCGCGCTCATCGAAACCGACAAGATCACCAATGAGGTAGAAGCCGAGGCGGACGGCATGTTCCCCCGGCTGATCGCCGAAAAGGGCGGCACCTATCAGGTGGGCGAGCTGATCGCCGTGCTGACCGCCGCCGATGCCGCGCCCGGTGCGGACGAGGTGGACGCGTTCATCGCCGCCTTCGCCCCGGCGGCGGCGGCAGGCGTCGCGGCCAAAGCAGGCGCGCCCACCCCGGCCCCTGCTCCGGCCGCGAAGGCGGAGGCTTCTGCTCCGGCAGCGGCGACGCCCGCTCCCGCGAAAAAGGCGATCACCATTGCGGCCGATGCCAATATCAGCCCCGCAGCCCGCGCCTTTGCCGAGGATCAGGGCGTGGAGATCGGCGGCATTGCCGGTTCCGGCCCCAATGGCCGCATCACCCTTCAGGATGTGCAGCAGGCGAGCCTTCCCCCCGCTGCCATCGGCGGCGGCGCTCCCGTAGACCTGACGCCTGTGGGCAACAGTCTGGGCGATGCGTTCGCCAGCCCGCTCGCGCGGCGGCTGGCGGTGCAGCATGGCGTGGACCTCTCCGCCATCACCGGCACCGGACCCAAGGGCCGCATCTGCAAGGCCGATGTGCTGGCGAAGGTGGCACCGGCAGCAGCCCCCGCAGCTTCCGCTCCGGCCGCGCCGATGGAGTTCGCCCGCCCGGCGGACGGCAGCGCGGAAATCGTCAAGATGTCGCCAATGCGTAAAGCCATTGCGAAGGCATTGAGCCACAGCAAATCGACCATCCCGCATTTCTACCTCCGCTCCAGGGTGCGGATCGACGCGATCCTCGGCCTGCGCGCGCAGGCGAAGGCGGCGACCGGCGAGGCGCCCAGCATCAACGATTATATCGTGCGCGCCTGCGCGTTGGCGCTGATGCAGCATCGCGATGTCAATGTGCAGGTGCATGGCGATGAGATCCATCGCTTCGCCGGAGCCGACATCGCGGTGGCGGTGGCGACCGACAAGGGCCTCATCACCCCCATCGTCAAGGGCGCGGACTGCCTCTCCGTCGCCGCCATTTCCCGCGAGGTGAAGACTCTGGCCGAAAAGGCGCGCACCGGAAAGCTCCAGCCGGA
Source organism: uncultured Sphingobium sp. (assembly GCA_964384275.1). Classification (GTDB taxonomy): domain Bacteria; phylum Pseudomonadota; class Alphaproteobacteria; order Sphingomonadales; family Sphingomonadaceae; genus Sphingobium. The sequence continues at coordinate 29,130 of CAYLKZ010000014.1, forward strand.
GGAATTTCAGGGCGGCAGCTTCTCGGTCAGCAATCTGGGCATGTTCGGGATCGATCAGTTCGATGCGATCATCAACCCCCCGCAGGGCGCGATCCTCGCGGTCGGCGCGGGCTCGCGCCAGCCGATCGAGATCGGCAATGCGCTGGCCTTCGGCACCATCGTCGAAATGTCGCTCTCCTGCGATCATCGCGCGATCGACGGCGCGGTGGGCGCGGACTTCATGCGTACACTCAAAGGGCTGATCGAAGAGCCTGCGCTGCTCACCGGCTGACCGCATGACGGAGGTCCAGCTTCACCTCCATGCGAGGCCGGACCTCTCTCCGGAGCTTCTGGAGGATGCGCTCGCCCACTCTGAAAGTGGGCGGGCGCATTCGTTTTTGCGGGCGATGCGCCGCCTGCCCGACGACGCGCTGCCCGCACTCGCCCATGCGGACGGGCCGGACCCGTCGCTCCCCGATTTCATCCTTTCCCTTGGGGAAGCGGGAGAAGCGGCGGATGTGCGGCAGGTTCTGGCACCGCTCCTGCCCCTTATCGATCCGGCGCGCTCCACCCTTGCCGCGTTCGACCGGCATGTGATTCTGGCGGGGCGCGACCGCATCCGGCTGTTCTTCGGCCTGCGCCGCCTGCCGGCGCTGACGCTGGATGAATTTCACGACTATTGGCTGCACCGGCACGCCGATTATGGCCGCCGGATGATCCCGCCCTATAGCTATCATCAACTCCACGCCCGCCCCGCGCGGGCCGAAGCGCTGGCGGCGGCGAGCGGCCTTGCCGCCTCCACCCTCGACGGCGGCGTCGAGGTCGATTTTCCCGATATCGAGGCGCTCGTCCGCCAGCTTTCCCGTCCCGATGTCGCCGAGGAAGCGCTGGCGGACGAGCGCCGCTTCATCGACCATGGCCGGTCGATGATATGGGGCTATCGGGTGCTGTAAGACGCGGCTATGGCCGCCCGGCGAGCTTGCTTTCGCGGGCCAGCCAGCATCGGCTGATACGCATCAGCTCCGCCGCGCGCTCGTGCAGGTCGGGAAAACCCTCCCGCAATAATTTGGACCGTTCCTCGATCGCGATGGGAATCCCGCCCGGCATCAGCGCATAAAGCGGACCCAGCGGCAATCCGCCCGCGCCCATCGGCACCCGGCCATCGATCGCTTCATCGAGGATCGCCTGCCCATCCTCGGGATCGGCGCCCGGATCGGGCGCGTCGCACAGTTGCACATAGCTAAGCCACTCGTCAGGCAGTTCCGCCACCTCGGCCAGCGTGCCGCCCGACCGCCGCCAGTGCAGCGCGTCGATCAGCAAGGCCATCGCCGGATGATCGATTTCCCGCACCAGCGCGCTGGCCTGCGCCAGCGTCCGCACCTCGGTGAAGAGGCCGAATTCCAGATTGACGCGAATGTCGCTTCCCGCGCGCTCGGCAAGGCGGACGAGCTTGTCGCGGGTGGCGCCCCTGTCCGGGTCGCTGCTGACGCACAGCACGTTGCGCGCGCCCAGTTCCATGCCGATATCGACGATCCGGTCATGCTGGGGGTCGGGCGGGCCAGGCTTCAGCCACACCACCTCGACATCGATCAGCGGCAGGCCGGTCGCCCGCATCGCCGCCTTCACCTCCCGCGTGGTGCGGTCGGTCCAGTCGGCTGGCTCCACCCACATGCCGCCGAAATCGAAACCCGCCGACGCGGCGGCCTCGACCAGTTCGACCGGGCAGGCCTCCGGCATGATGCCAGAGGCCATGCACAGCGGATTGGGCAAGGCAAGGCCCTGCGCGGTCATGGCGCCAGCGCCGCCACGACGGAGGCCTCGATATCCGCCTTGCTGGGATTGGCGCGCAACGTGAGGCCGCCGTTCACCTGCAAATTCTGGCCGGTCATGAAGCATTCGTCGCTGGCGAGGAACACGCATCCCGCCGCGATATCCTCCGACGTGCCATAGCGGCCGAGCGGATAGCCTTTTTTGAAGGCATCCATCAGCCCCGGCACCGCCTGCGCATCGGCGGTCATCGGCGTTTCGGTGACGCCCGGAGAGATGCTGTTGGCGCGAATGCCCAGATGCCCGAATTCATTGGCGACGGTGCGCAGCAGATGATCGGTCCCCGCCTTGGTCGCCATATAGGCGGCATGGTCGTGGAACATGATCGTCGCGGTGGCGGAGCTGATCTGGATGATCGACCCGCCGCCCTGCCGCTCCATCACCGGGATGAGCGCCTGAAAGAAGCGGAACGGCCCGCGCAGTTGCAGCGCATACATGCGGTCCAGCTCTTCCTCGGTGGTTTCGAGGAAAGGCTTGAGCAGCCCCCAGCCGGTCGCGTTGACGGCGATGTCGATGCGGCCCATCGCTTCCTCCGCCTGGCTCACCATCGCCGCTATGCTGTCGCCCCGGCTGAAGTCGCATTCCACCGCGACCCCGCCGATCTCGTCGGCCAGCGCTTGCAGGACATCCCTATGCCGTCCGGCGACCGCAACGCGCGCGCCCTCGGCGGCGAAGCGGCGGGCGATCACCTGCCCCATATTGCCGACGCCCGCCGCGCCCACGACCAGCGCCGTCTTGCCCGCGAGGCGTCCGCCCAACAAAGCCGCGCCGCTCATGCGAATTCACTCGCCATCGGCACGCGGCGCAGCGATTGGCCCGCGGTTATGTCGATGCGCTGGCCGGTCACGAACGCCTCGTCGCTCGCCAGCCACAGCGCGGCCTCGGCGATATCCTCGACGGTGGGGAAGCGGCCAAGCGGCATTTCCTTCAGGAAGGCGCGGCGCACGGCCTCCACCTCGAAATAGGCGTCGGTCATCGCGCTGCGGGTGAAGCCGGGGGCGATGCTGTTGACGCGGATGCCCTTTTCGCCCAGCTCATTGGCGGCGATCCGGACGACGACATCGGTGCCGCCCTTGGCACCGGCATAGGCGCTCTGCCCCGGCGCCTGCGCCAGCACGGTCAGCGAGGATGCGGTGACGATGGAACCGCCCTCCGCCATCGCCCGCGCCATCTGCTTGATGAACAGCGTCGCGCCGACGAAATGCACATCCGACGAGCGCCGCAGATCCTCTGCCGTCACGTCGAGGATTGCGGCGGGCGCCTCTATCCCCGCATAGTTGATTGCGGCGTCGAGGCGGCCGAAATGGTCGAGCGCGGCCTGCGCCAGCGCCGCCAGATCTTCCTCCTTCGTGATGTCGCAAGCGACCGCCTTCGCGCCGATCCTGTCGGCGAGCGCCTGCGTCGCTTCCTTGCGGCGGGCGGCGATCACCACGTTGGCGCCTTCCTCCACAAAGCGGCGGGCGGTGGCGAAGCCCATGCTCCGTTCGTCGGAGGCCCCAAGAATGACGGCGGTTTTCCCCGCGAGCCGCCCGTGTTTTTTCGCGCTGTCAGTGCTGGTCATGATATATATTCTTCCGATTTCAGGATGGAAAAAGTGCGGCTGGAAAAACGCCAGACGCCGTTGCGTTTGCGATAGCGATCAGCATAGCAGCCCCAGACGCGCAGGTTCCGGCCATCGGCGGTTTCCGCCACTTCGCTGGTGTAGGAACGCCCTTCGGCCTCGTCTCCGTCAACGATCACCTGCCCCTGCGTCACCTGCATGACGACGAAGGGAAAGCCCTGCATCGCGGTGGTCCAGGCCGCGACGATCGCTTCCCGCCCGCGCACGGGTTCAGGATCGAACAGCCGCCATTCCGCCTCTTCGTCCCAGGACGATGCCCACAAGGCGGCGTCGCGCTGGTTCACGCCATCCACATAGCGCGCCAGTGCGGCGTTGATGCCCGTCAAATCCACGGCATGCTGCAATGCCCTGCTCCTCTTGTATTTTTGGAGTCAGAGTAGGGCCGGGGGCAGAGGAGCCAACTCGGTTTTCTGCTAGGACGGCTGCCCCTGAAGGATCGGGTCGACATCCGCCCGCGCGCCCAGCCCGAGGAACCCGGCGGAGACGAAATCGACCATCTTCCCGACCATCGCGTCAAGATCGTTGGAGTGGAAAAGCCCGCCCGACTGACGATCGAGCATCCCGCTTTCGGCGAGGATATGGGTGATCATCGCCTGATAGAAGAAGAAGCACCAATAGACATTGCCCTCCGCCATATCCGGGTGGAGGTCTTTCAACGCCTTGATATAGGCCTGCACCAGATCGTCGAAATGCTGGCCGAAAGGTGCGGTATAGTCTTCCTGCTGCGGGGCGTTGGCGACCTGCGCCATCAGCCGGATATAATGTTTCCACCCGGTTCCGCCGCGCATCGTCTTTTCGACAATGGGCAGGATGAAGGCGCGGATGATCGCCCTGCGCCGCTCGGCCCGGCTGCCGCCGACCTCCAGCGCCTCGGCCAGCGCATCGGCGAGGCAGCGCACATGCTCGTCCGCCCGGCGGTCGATCACGGCGCGGAACAGCGCATCCTTGGACCCGAAATGATAATGGGTGAGCGCGACCTGCACCTCCGCGTCGCTGGCGATATCGCGCAGCGAGACGCCATAGAAACCACGCAGGGAAAACAGCGACTCGGCCGCGTCCAATATGCGCGCCGCCGTTTCGGGCGCGCGGCGGCGATCAACCCGAGGGCGTTTCTCCACCCCTGTCATTTCCGCTAGGTTTTCAGCTTTTCCGCCCATCCCAACCCTATGCACAACGAATTGACAGGCCGCAACCCGTTGTAATATATTTAGTCGATCGTTCAAATAATAATCCGGAGAGCGCGTCATGACCGTTGAATCCTTGCTGGGCCGCCAGGTCGAGTTCGATCCCCCCGTCCGTGGTGATCCGATTACCGGGGAACGCTATTACAGCCAGCGCTGGGCGCAGGCCGAATGGGACCATGTGTGGACCAGGGTCTGGCATATCGGCGGCATGGCGGCCGACCTTGAGGAGCCGGGCGATTTCCTGACCCATAATCTGGGCCGCGAATCGGTGGTGATGCTGAAGCAGGAGGACGGCTCCGTCCGCGCCTTCTACAATGCGTGCAAGCATCGCGGCTATCGCCTCGCCTGGACGGAAGTGGGCGGCTCGCCCTTCCTGACCTGCGCCTATCATGGCTGGAAATATGCGCCCGACGGCACGCTGGCCCATGCGCAGGATCCGGACGATTTCCCCAATGGCAACCCCTGCGGCAAGACGAAGCTGGAGGAAATCCCCTGCACCGTCTGGGGCGGCTTCGTCTGGTTCACCATGGATCGCGACGCCGCGCCGCTGACCGAGTGGCTCGGCGCGGTGGGTCAGCAGATGGAACAATGGGGCATGGAAAAGATGACGCGCGTGATGGCGCTCAAATCCGACGTGCCGTGCAACTGGAAAATCATCCGCGACAATTTCAACGAATCCTATCACCTGCCGACGCTGCACCCGCAGATTTCCAACGTGATCGACGATTCGCTGGAGGACACGATTTTTGAAATCCACCCCGATGGCCACAACCGCATGATCATGCGCGGCCTCAAGCCCTCGGGCCGTTACGACACCGCCGACATCCTCGAAATGCCGCTGGCGCAGGCGCTGGAATATTGGGAACTCGATCCCAAGGATTTCGAAGGGCGCGCCAGCCATTCCCGCGCCGCCGTCATCGCGAAAAAGCGCGAGCTGGGCACGGCGAAGGGCTATCCCCATTATGAGCGGATGGGCGACAGCGAGATCGTGGACTTCCACCATTATACGATGTTCCCGAACCTCACCTTCACCATGTGGCCGGACGGCGTGCAATTGCTGCGGTCCGAACCGCACCCGACCGACCCGGAACGCTGCATCTTCGACCATTGGTTCATGGCGCACCAGATCGGCGACACCGACGTGGTGGTGGGGCCGATGGGGCCGACCCCGTTCGAATCGGTCGAGCGCGAAACCATCGAATTCGGCACCAAGACGCTGGGCGACGTCGCCGATCAGGATCTCAGCGTCGCCATCGGCCAGCAGCAGGGGCTGCATTCGCGCGGCTATACCGGCGGCATCCTGCCCAATCAGGAAAAGCGCGTTCAAGCCTTTCATGAGCGCCTGAACGACATGTGCGGCATCCACGACTGAACGATGCCCCCTGCGGCGAGGGGCGCCAGACGTCCCTCGCCCGACATTCCCCTCTGAGGCGAACCGGCGATCGTCGGCCGGATCGCCTTCTTTTTCGCCTTGCACCCGGGCCTGCCGCGCCCCTCTGCCCCACGCCCTTACGGCGGCCCTTGCCGCCCTCTCCCCCCTGCCCCCTCTTATTAATGCCAGTGTTCGGAACGCGGTGAACCCGCTCAACTGCCGCGCAGCCCGGTGAACGCAATCGGGGGAAGCGCGCCCACAGGCGCCCTAGGGAAAAGAGGATCATGAACAAGACAGTGGCGCTGGGCGATATCTCCCGCTTTGATGACGAAGCCGATGTCGTCATCGTGGGATATGGCATTGCGGGCGCCTGCGCGGCGCTGGAGGCCCGGCGCGCGGGCGGCGACGTGCTGGTGATCGAGCGCGCCAGCGCGGGCGGCGGGTCGAGCGCGCTGTCCTCCGGCCTCTTTTATTTCGGCGGCGGGACGACGGTGCAGCAGGCGGCGGGCTATGACGACAGCGCCGAGAATATGTACCGCTTCATGGTCGCCTCCATGGGCATGGAACAGGCGAACCACATCCGCCGCTATTGCGACGACAATGTCGCGCATTTCGACTGGATGGAGGCGCAGGGCGTCCCGTTCGAGCGCAGCTATTATCCCGACAAGGCGGTGTTCATCCTCTCCACCGAGGGGCTGATGAGCACCGGCAACGAGAAGGTCTGGCCGTTCCGCGATATCGCGACACCGGCGCCGCGCGGGCATCAGGTGCAGATGGCGGGCGAAAGTCCCGGTGCGGGCGCGATGACGCCGCTGCTCGCCCGCTGCGAGGAGGAAGGCGTGCGTGCCAGCTATGACAGCATCGCGACCGCGCTCATCATGGACGAGCAGGGCGGCATCGCGGGCATCGTCATCCGCCAGACCGGCACGGAGAAATATTATCGCGCCCGGCGCGGCGTCATCATCGCCACCGGCGGCTTCGGCGTGAACAAGGACATGCTGGCCGAGCATTTCCCCGACCTGCCCGACAGCGCCGAGCCGCTGGGCACGCCCTATACCGACGGGTCGGGCATATTGCTCGGCACGGCGGCGGGCGCGGCGACATCGGGCATGGACGGGATGATCGCCACCGCCTCCATCTATCCGCCAGGGCAACTCATCAAGGGCATCATCGTCAACACGCTGGGCCAGCGCTTCATCGCGGAGGACAGCTATCACGGCCGCACCGCCTCCTTCATCATGGAGCAGCCGGGCCAGCGCGCCTTCCTCATCGTCGATCAGGATATCTTCGCCTATCCCGAAATCACCACCGCCAATCATGAGCTGATCGACGGGTTCGAGACGGTGGAGGAAATGGAATCCCGGCTGGAATTGCCCTCCGGGTCGCTAACGCGGACAATGGCGAGCTATAACAGCCATGCCGCGCAGGGTCGGGACCCGCTGTTCAACAAGCATCCCGACTGGTTGAAGCCGCTCGACAAGGGGCCGTGGGCGGCATTCGACATATCGTTCAACCGCTCCAACTATCTCTACATCACGCTGGGCGGTCTCAAGATCACCTCCGATGCGCAGGTGCTGGACGGCAAGGGCGCGGTCATCCCCGGCCTCTATGCGGCGGGGGCGTGCACCGCGCACATCCCCCGCTGCGGCAAAAGCTATGCGAGCGGCATGAGCCTTGGCCCCGGCTCCTATTTCGGGCGCGTCGCGGGGCGGGTGGCGATGGGCAACGCCGCCCCGCTTTCCGCCTCCGCCATGGAAGGAGCCTGAATCATGGATAGTCACACCGCAACAGCCCTGGCCGAAACCGCCGTCATTCAGGCGATCCGCAAGCTGCTCGCCCAGCATGGGCGCGGCGTCGATCGCGCCGATGCTGGGACGATCGCCCAATGCTATCATGACGATGCGGAGGTCGATTACGGCTTCTTCACCGGCCCCGCATCGGAACTGGCGACGATCCTCGCCGCCGCGCAAACGGGCGGGCCGATCACCCTGCACCGCGTCGCGCAAAGCTGGATCAGGCTGACGGGCGAGGATGAGGCGCTGGGCGAAAGCTATGTCACCGCCTATGCCCAGTCGCCCGCCGATGACGGCTCCCCGCGTCAGCGGCTGATCTGCGGGCGCTATCTCGACCGCTTCACCCGGCGCGAGGGCGCGTGGAAGATCGCCCATCGCCGCTATGTGCTCGACGTGCCGCTGAACCATGAGGGCAGCTTCGCCCCGCCGCCGCTGGGGGATTTCGCCAATCATTTCCCGACCGGCGGGCATGGCCGCGCCGACCCCGGCCTCGCCCTGCTCGCCCGCGGCCGCGCCGCCGCCTTTTCCTCCCGCAAGGAGAAATCCGCCATGAACGCCCCTTCCGCCGACCTCATCGACCAGACCATCTCCACCCAGCAGCTCGCCACGCTGACCGCCGCCTATTGCCGGGGCGTCGACCGCACCGACGAGGCGCTGCTCAAATCGCTGTTCCATGAGGACAGCGTGGTGACGAGCGGCGCGTTCAACGGCAATGGGCAGGATTTCGCGGTCGAAATCTGCAAGATCGTGCGCGACTATTTCGAGATGGCCTTCCACTCGACCGCCAATCAATGGTTCGAGATCGACGGCGACGAGGCGGTCGGCGAATCCTATGCGATCGCCGCGACCACGCCGCGCGGCGAGGACGAACCGCGCATGGGAATGCTGACCGGCGGGCGTTATATCGACCGATTCTCCCGCCGCAACGGCGTGTGGAAATTCGCCGAGCGCCATTTCGTCTGCGACTGGACCCTGCAACAGCCGGTACCGAGGCAGGAGGACGGCATCATCGCCGCCCTGCCATTGCGCGGCGCGCAGGGGCCGGAAGACCCGATCTACCGCTTCTGGAAATAAGCGACCACTATAGACAACCGGAGAGCTTCGATGGACATGGAAAGGGAAGTGCGCGACCTTATCGCGCGGCGGGATATCACCAAGGCGCTCCATGCCTATATGCGGGGGCAGGACCGGCTCGACCACGGGTTGCAGCTTTCCTCCTTCCACGCCGATGCCGATGTGGATTGCGGGCTGCTGCGCGGCGGCCCCGGCGCCTATACCGATTTCGCGCAGGGCTTCCTCGCCAATATGGGAGGGAGCCAGCATATCCTCGGCCAGATCGACCTCGATGTCGATGCGGAGGCCGGCACCGGCACGGGCGAGATCTATTTCTTCGCCTGGCACCGGCTGATCGAGGAGGGCGAGTCCTATGATCTGCTGATGGCGGGCCGCTATATCGACGAATATAGCTGCCGCGACGGGCGGTGGGCGATCCAGCGGCGGCGCGAGCTGATCGACTGGGCGCGCAAGGACCCGGCCAGCGACGGCATATTGCAGGACATGCCGCTGGTCCATCTTTCCGGTCGCGGGGGCGCGGATTTCAGCCAGACGCGCGACTGGGCATCGGGCACTTCGGGAAGATAGGATCATGACCATGCCGACCAATAACCGCCGCTTCGTGCTGGCCGCCCGTCCCGATGGACTGCCAGGGGAGAGCGATTTCAGGCTGGAGGAAACCGCCATCGGTTCCCCTGGTCCGGGCCAGATCCTGATCCGCAACCAATATGTCTCGCTCGACCCGGCGATCCGGGGCTGGCTCGACGACAAGCCGAGCTATTTGCCGCCCGTGGCGCTGGGCGACGCGGTGCGCGCCTCGACCGTGGGCACGGTGGTGGCGAGCGGCGTGGACCGCTTCCAGCCCGGCGACTGGGTGATGGGCCTCAACGCGATCGAGGAATATAGCCTCGTCTCGCCGGACGACTTCATGCACCCGATCGACGTATCGCAAGTGCCCTCGCCCACGCTCTACCTCTCCGCCATGGGCGCGGTGGGCCTGACCGCCTGGTTCGGCGTCAGCGAGGTGATGCAGCCCAAGCCGGGGCAGACGCTGCTGGTGAGCGGCGCGGCGGGCGCGGTCGGCTCCTGCGTCGGCCAGCTCGCGAAGCTGCGCGGCGCGCGGGTGGTCGGCATCGCGGGCGGGGCGGAGAAATGCCGCAAGCTGATCGACCATTTCGGCTTCGACGCGGCGATCGACTATCGCGGCAAGGATGTCGACGCGCTCTCCGCCGACATCGCGGCGGCCTGCCCGGAAGGCATCGACCTTGTTTATGAGAATGTCGGCGGCGTCTGCCTCGACGCGACGCTGCTCAACATCAACCAATATGCGAAGATCATCCTGTGCGGGCTGATCTCCGAATATAATGGCGAGCCTTATGGCGCGCGCAACATCTGGCAACTGATCGTCAAGACGGCGACGATGCGCGGCTATCTGGTGAGCGAATTCGTCACCCGCTTCCCGGAAGGCAGCAAGGCCATTGCCGGGCTGATCGCCGAGGGCAAGCTGCGCTTCGACGAGCATATGGAAAAGGGCATCGACAACGCCTATCCGGCGTTCATGCGGCTGTTCGACGGCAGCAATCAGGGCAAGATGATCCTCGACCTGAGCGACGGCTGACGACGCCCCCCCCAAATGGGGGTGACGTCAGAAGCAGCAAAACAGGCCGTGGCGGCAGCGCCATGGCCTGTTTTGCATTGGCGGGCCTCCCGGCCCTATTCCCCTGCAATAATGCTATAGGAACGCGGCCCGGCAAGCCACCGGGCCACATCACAGCGCCATTCCACAAAGGGGACACGGACCTCTACGCCCGCTGGCGGAATCTCTCGTTCGCCCGCACCATGCCCGCCAAAACGCCATGAGCCGCGAGCATCGGTCACTCCGGCCAGCGTTCCACCGTCACATGGACGACATGGCTCAACCCGCCAAGGCCAGCGCGGATCGCGGCGATGTCGCCGCCCGGCCCGGCGATGGTGACGATCGCGGCATGGGCATGGGGGCCGACGCGCCAGACGTGCAGATCGGCGACCGTCCCGCCCTTTTCCTCGGCAATGGCCTTGATGCTCGCGGCGAGCTGCGGCTCGGCGGTGTCGAGCAGGATCGCGGCGGTATCCTTCATCAGCCCCCAGGCCCAGCGCGCGATGACGGCCGCGCCGACAATGCCGACCAGCGGATCGAGCCACACCCAGCCGAGATAGCTACCGGCCAGCAGCGCGACGATCGCCGCCACGGACGTCAGCGCATCGGCCAGCACATGAAGATAGGCGGCGCGCAGATTATTGTCGCGCGGCCGCGCGGCGACCGGGCCATGGGCGTGCTCATGCTCCGCATGGTCGTGGGCGTGATCATGGGCAGGCTTATGGGAATGCCCGTGGTCATGGCCATGATCATGCCCCCCCTCCATCAACATCCAGGCGCTGATGAGATTGACGATCAGGCCGACCACCGCGACCAGCGTGGCTTCGGAGAACTTCACCTGCCCCGGATCGAGCAGCCTTTCCCCGGATTCGAAGGCAATGCCGAGCGAGGCGATGCCCAATATCATCGCGGAGGCGAAACCGGCGAGGTCGCCGACCTTGCCCGTGCCGAAGGTGAAGCGCGCATTGGAGGCGTGGCGCCGCGCATAGCTATAGGCGGCAGCCGCGATCGCCAGCGCGCCCGCATGGGTGCCCATATGAAAGCCGTCGGCCAGCAGCGCCATCGACCCGGTGAGCCAGCCCGCGCCGATCTCCACCAGCATCGTCACCACCGTCAGCGCGATCACCCAGCGCGTGCGGCGCGCATTGCGGTCATGGCCTTCGGGCAGATAGATATGGTCGTAATAATGGGTCTGCTCGGGCGGTTCGGCGGTCATGGGAAAGCATTATGCCGCCCTGCGGGGGCGCGTCAATCGCCACGGCAGTTGGACAGCCGGAGAGGCCCGCCCGCCGCCCTGTTGCGATTCACGCCCTTGTGCCCGGCGGCGGCTATGCCCATAAGGGCGCGGATGGGAATGACAAACCAGCGGAAAGGCGCATGACCACGGCACCGCACTCCGCCGACAGGAAGAAATCCGCGATCGTGATCGGCGCCGGCTTTGGCGGGCTGGCGCTTGCCATCCGCCTGCAATCCGCCGGGATCGCGACCACCATCGTGGAAGCGCGCGAACGGCCGGGCGGCTGCGCCTATCATTGGCAGAAGGACGGCTTCACCTTCGACGCCGGGCCGACGCTGCTCACCGATCCCGATACCATTGCGGAGCTGTGGCGCCTGTCCGGCCATGACATGGCGCAGGATGTGACGCTGCTGCCCGTCTCGCCCTTCTACCGGCTGAACTGGCCCGACGGCACGCAATTTGATTGCAGCGCCGACGAAACCACGCTTCGGCAGGAAATCGCCAGGCTCGATAGCGGCGATCTGCCCGGTTATGAGCGCTTTCTCGATTATAGCGGCGCGATGATGCGCGAGGCCTATCAGCATCTTGCCCGCACGCCCTTCCTCGACTTCGCATCGATGGTGAAGGCCGCCCCGGCGCTCATCCAGTCGCAGGCATGGCGCTCGGTTCATTCGATGGTGTCGAGCTTCGTCACCAATGAGAAGCTGCGGCAGGCGCTGTCCTTCCAGACGCTGCTCGTCGGCGGCAACCCGATGAGCGCGACGGCGCTCTACGCGCTCGTCCACAAGCTGGAGAAGGACACCGGCCTCTGGTGGCCGCGCGGCGGCATGAACCGGCTGGTCGCGGCGATGGTCACGCAGTTCGAGCGGATCGGCGGCACGATCCGGCTCGGCGATCCGGTGGAGCGGATAGAAACCCTCGGCGACCGGGCGAGCGCGGTCTTCACCCGCGACGGCTGGCGTGGGGAAGCGGACGCGATCGCCAGCAATGCCGACCTGATGCACAGCTATGGCCGCCTGCTCGGCCATCATCCACGCGGCGCGGCCCAGGCCGAAAAGCTGGCCCGCAAACGCTGGTCGCCCAGCCTTTTCATGGTGCATTTCGGCATCAAGGGCACCTGGCCGGGCATCCCGCAGCATATGGTGCTGTTCGGCCCGCGCTATTGCGACCTCCTCACCGATATATTCCAGCATGGCGTGCTGAGCGCGGATTTCTCGCTCTATCTCCATCATCCGACCGTCACCGACGCCAGCCTCGCGCCGCCGGGATGCTCCACCTTCACCGCGCTGGCGCCGGTTCCGCACATGGGCAAGCTGCCGATCGACTGGGAGGAGATGGCCCCCGCCTATGCCGAACGCATCCTCGACGAGATCGAGCGCCGCCTCATCCCCGACATCCGCTCGCGCATCGTCACCCGGTCCCATTATGCGCCGCCGGACTTCGCTCGCGACCTTCATGCCCATCACGGCAGCGCCTTCGCGCTGGAGCCGCTGCTGGCGCAGAGCGGCTGGCTGCGTCCGCATAATCGCGACGATGTGATCTCCAACTTCTATCTGGTGGGCGCGGGCACCCATCCGGGCGCGGGCATTCCCGCCGTGGTCGGCAGCGCGAGGATCACCGCCAAGCTGATGCTGGACGACCTGCTGTGAGGAAGAGCCGGGCATGAGCAAGATCGCCCGGCTCGCCGTCTATTGCGGCGCGGCGACGCCCGCCGACCCGCTCTACATCGATACGGCGAGAGAGGTGGGCGCGCAGCTCGCCCGCTGGGGCATAGCGATCGTCTATGGCGGCGGACATCTGGGCCTGATGGGCGCGCTCGCCGACGCGGCGCTGACGGAAGGCGGAGAGGTGATCGGCGTCATTCCCGAGGCGCTGGTGCAAGCAGAGGCCGCGCATCGGGGCCTGTCCCAACTCCACGTCGTGCCGGATATGCACACGCGCAAGGCGCTCTTCACCAGCCTGTCGGACGGCTTCCTGACACTGCCCGGCGGCGTCGGCACGATGGACGAGCTGTGGGAAGCGATCAGCTGGGCGCAGCTGGGCTATCACGCCAAGCCGGTGGGGCTGCTGAATGTCGGCGGCTTTTACGACCACCTGCTGGCCTTTCACCGCCATATGGTCGAAACCGGCTTCATCCGCCCCGGCCATGCGGGCATTTTGATCGACCGCGACAGCCTGCCGCCGCTGATCGACGCCATGGAGCGCCATGCGCCATGCGACAGCCTGTTCGCCACCGCCGCGCGGGAAGGCGGCATCCGCAACTGACGCGACTCTCTCCGGGCCACGAAATGCCGCCCTTTTCCCGTTCCTCCCCGCCCATCGCGGTCCTATCGAAACAAATTGCGCCGCAGCGCAAAACAGGATAAGGGCCGCCGCGATAATCCTATCCTCAAAATTCAAGTCAGGACCTCTATGAGTCTCCGCAATGTGGCCATCATCGCGCACGTCGATCATGGCAAGACAACGCTGGTCGACCAGCTTTTCCGCCAATCCGGCACCTTCCGCGAGAATCAGCGCGTGGAAGAGCGCGCGATGGATTCCGGCGATATCGAAAAAGAACGCGGCATCACCATCCTTGCCAAGTGCACCTCGGTCGAATGGCAGGGCAACCGCATCAACATCGTCGACACCCCCGGCCACGCCGATTTCGGCGGCGA
>CAYLKZ010000015.1:0-43046 GCA_964384275.1 uncultured Sphingobium sp.
CAATACGCATGGCTCAGGCACTATGCTTCGCTGCATAATCGTACAAAGTCGAGCTCAGAATGATGGAACCGATTTCAATTATGAAACCATTTCGTGAATGACGGCACACCGATAGACAAATGTCGGCGTTCAATCTTTCGTGAATTCGTACGAATGGGGAATCTTTTTAGAACAATAGATTAGCTTTGACGTGGCTGTTACATCTCTGTGGATTGCTCCCAGAATGCGCCATCAACATGAACGGAGTAGATATGTGCTTCGGGATCGAGTGCGATCATGGTCCGGCGTTCACCAGCAGACGCACATCCTTCAAGAGCAGGAAGAGGTGCATCGGATCACTCGGCGATTCGATGAAATCGAAATGCTGGTAGAAGGATCGCGCGTCATCATCCTTAGCATGGACGGCGAAGGCGCGAAGGCCAGCAATATCGGCGGCCGCAAGCGTGCGGATCATGGCATCCTTGAGAAGGCCGGAGTCGATGCCTTTTCCGATCCAATCCGACGACACCGCCAGCCTTGCCAGGATCATCAAGGGGACCGGGTGGCGCGCCATGCCCTTGCGAAGCCGTTCCGGTGCATCTTCAAAGCTGATGTCGCCGAACACCAACGTATAATATCCAACAACCGCCTCATTCGCGAGGGCGAGATAAGTTTGTGAACTGCCCGAGAGCTGCGCCTGCCAGGCGAAGCGGATGAGAAATCGATTGAGGGGTTCCTCGCCGCAATCAAAGGAATCGACCCGATGATCGCGGCCCAACTTCTCAATGCCAAGCGTCATGACGTTATGAAGACGGCCCTTGCTCGAACACGCTTTGTGTTTCGAACAGACGCTTCAGTCGCGGCACCGGACGAGATGGAGCGTCGAGCGCATCAAGAAAGGCTTGCCAACGCTCTGCTCCCAGTCCGAAATGCTGCCTGTCAGGCAAGGCTTCTTGCGCGCGTGCCAGCGCGCTCTCAAGGACGAACTCACTCACCGAGCGATGCGTAGCCTTGGCGGCGGCATGGAGCGTGCGCTTGGCTTCTGCCGTCAGGCGCAGATCCAGCTTTTCGGATCGAACGGTTGTCGCTGCCATGATTCATACCTCCAATGGTGACCGCCATAGCATAGCGCCGATGTGTTGTCATGACATTGTCTGGCATTGGCCGTGCGTCATGGCATGGACTACCCGAACATAACCGCGATGCCCAATCCCATGCCTGAGATCTGCCGTCGCCAATACAGATTCATGGAACCATTTCGCGAGTGACGGCACACCGACAAACAAACAAGCCGCCAATGCCACCTACGTCACTTTACCCTTCACGTGGTAAAGTGACGTAGGTGGCAATAGTGCATTTTCCGCTTTGTATGAGCAATTGGGGGATTCACAAGAGTCCTGATTTGTGCTTGATTCGTTCCATGTTTCAACCCGATCTTTTCACGCCGGGAAATCCTTCACCGGCAGTCGCCGCGACGACCGACCTGCCGAACATCGTCCGTGTCATCGCCGAGCATTCTGCCCGGCCACGCTATACTTTCATGGTGCTCGATCTCATTGCCCGGGTCGCCCGTCCGAACGGTGAGGCGGGTCCGCTCGTTCGCGACGGCCAGGCCCTAGTTCCGATCCGCGAGTGGCTGGCCGCTACCGTTGCGTTGAGCAGCGCGCGAAATCACCAACGCCGCGACACCGTAGCCAAGGTCCGGGCAAGTCTCACGGCCGCGGGCGAGCTCCCGACCGATCCCGCCGAAGCCAAGCGAATCGTGGACGCTCAAGTCAGTGAACGCATCCGGGACACAGGCATGACGGCTATCAGCCGGGCAGTATCCGAGCTGGTGCGCGCAGGCCTTATCCAGCGTCACTATCAGGGCTTCCTCGTCGATCATGAAAACCGCGGGGCGCAGCGCCATGCGGTCTATACGGTGACGCCCCCCGTCCGGGCTGCGCTTCACCCGAGCATCGCTACGAGCGAGAACCGACGGCAGCCCTATGTGCGGGGTGCGCACGGTCATCCTCGAGCTGCGGCGCGGTAAGCTCTCAGGCTTGCTGCATGACCGCGCCTCGTCGATAGGACGCCCTTGAAGCAATCGACTATCTCAATGGGGCATTCGTCGGGTCAACCAACCAGGGCAAGAGGCAGCCTTCAATCTTCACTGTCGACATGCTCTGCTTTGTCGGAAAGTGATGCCGTCAAAATCCGATGCGTGATCGCCTGCGCATTCGCGATCAAATGGCTGTTCTTTTCCCGATACAGCAACTGGCCAATCACCGTTTCGACAGCTTTCGGGTTGACTCTCTCCACGACTTCCAGCGCCTTGCGGCATCGGTCGTAGCCACATTCGCGCAATGCGGACACGACATAGCCGTCCCCATGATGCTCGGCGATGGCAGCCAGGTCGAACATATCTCGTGGTTGGAGGTTCCAGCCTCGGAAATAGACCTTCTTCGCCGCAATCTCGGCCGGGGTTTCAAGGGCGACCATCTGCCCCCGTACGTCGTGACGCTCACTGGAAGTATCGAGGATGTCGAATGAACAAATGAAGTCGATCTCGCCCAGCTCGTCATAGGCCAGCTTGAGCGCCTGTGTCCCATCGCTCTTATATTCGTCGGGAAGGCGGGTCAGCGCAAAATTCTGTGTCTCAGGATTAAGAAAAGGCAGGATTTGCGGATCATCGAGAAAGATATCGATATCGTGGCTTTCGCGATGGTCGATCTGAAGCATGAGAGCCGTTCCGCCGCCGAAGCTCCAGGAGGGCGCATAGCCCATGGCCTTCTCGAAATGGCCGAAGATTTCCATCGCGAGGTCAAACAAGACAGGCCACTGGCTTGGGCCCTGGGCGACCATGCGCTACGCCGCCAGCGGGAGCGCGTAGCCCGACAAGTGGGAGAACTGGCCCGCGACCGCGCAGACCTTGCCGGCGTCGACACCCATCTCCTCGACGAACTGCAGTTGCAGATCGACGCTTACTTCCGAGAAAAAGGAGAACACGGGCGCGTTGAAGTCGCTCGCGCTCTTGGGGTCGGCAATCAGCACGGCGAGTTGATACGCGGAAAGGTTCGCTCCATAAGGAGCGTTCACCGTCGCCAACACCAAGCTTGTCGCCTTTGCCATTTTCAAACCTGTTCCGTGATCCCATTGATCACCCCGTCTATATAGCTCGTGGGCGTTATCAAAACAAGAACGGCCAATCCGCTGGATAATTGACTGGATGGACGCGATCAAATCGCAGCGCCAGAATCCGCCCTCCCCGCGCGATTTTCTCACTTACCATAATGAGAGATTATGGTAAGTATATAGCCGAAAACCGGCAGGGAAGGGGCAAAATGACAATCACTAAGAAGCTGTCGGAGCTATGCGGCACATCTGTGCCGCGCTTTGTGCCGCATGGCTGCAATGCCTGGCGGGCGGGCGCGTAGCACGCAATGAGCGAGAAACCCGCCATCGGCTCCGGAGCAGAAATCATCGTCGTCAGGACGGATGGCGCCGCGCTTCCAACCCGAGGTCGGAACGCGGAGGCCGAATCCGTCGATGAGCGGTTGCTGCGCACGATCGGCGAAATCGTTCCGGCCGATCTCCCGCCGATCAGCGAACTCGGACTCGAGACCACGCTGGCAGCCAATGCCGACGCGACCAAGTCAGCGATCGCCTCCGATCTCTATTGCTGGGGCCAATGGTGTGCGGACGAAGGACGACACCCTCTACCGGCCGATGTTGAAGATCTCGTGCGCTACGTCAAGGCGCTCGACGCGCGCGGCCTGAAGCCTGCTACGCTCGCGCGCCGCATCGCAAGCATCGCCTCTGTCCATCGCATGCTGGGATTGGTCGAGGGCGATGTGGCGCCGACAGACGCTCCTATGGTTCGCGATGCGCTCAAGGCCGTCCGCCGGCGTCGTGGCGCCTCGCAGCGCCAGGCGGCGCCCCTGCGGCTGGGCAGGGCACTCGATTCCCATGTCACCAAGGGTTTCACACTTGCCGCGCTGCTCGACGCCTGTGGTGGTGACTTGCAGGGGTTGCGGGACGCAGCCCTGCTCTCGCTCGGCTATGATGCGGGATTGCGGGTCAGCGAGCTCACCGTGGTTGAAGAAAAGCAAATCGACCCGCACGAGGACGGCTCCGGGACACTGTTCATTCCCTACTCCAAGACCGACCAGGATGGCGAAGGCGCCTGGGCGTGGCTATCCGCCGAGACCATGCGGCGGGTTCGCGTATGGCAGGAGGCAAGCGGCATCGAGGAAGGGCCGTTGTTCCGCAGGGTCGGCGTCGATCGCCGGCGCGCGCGGCAGTCTGACGAGGAAACCGCACTGGCGCGAACGACCTATTCCATTGGGGAAAAAGCCCTCACCCGGCAGGGCGTCAACGGCATCTATCGCCGCGTGGCGTTCGCCGCATACGAAAAGGGACTGGTGAACTTACCTGCGGCCGAGCTCGCAGAGGCGGTCCAGGCCTTGTCCACTCATTCGCTGCGCGTCGGCCTGACCCAGGATCTCTTTGCGGCGGGAGAGGACGGGGCCGGCATTGCCCAGGCGCTTCGCTGGAGCTCACCGGCAACCGCGCTGCGCTACGGTAGAAAGCTGGCGGTGCGCAGCAACGTCGCCGCACGCGTACTTTCCCGGGTTCGCAGCTAAGGGGATCGCAGATTGCGGCGTGAACGAGCGGAGCGTCAACCGCGCCGCGCCAAAATGCCAATGAAAGGCCACGGAACCGCGGTCGCGACGGCAGATGCCAGGAAATAGCACATGCCATTGCCGAATCATTGAAGGGCAATAATCGCAAGGGCGGCGGCCTCGTCCTCATTCCAGGACCCGTCGTGGAGACCATCGAACAGGATTCCCGAGAAAGGACTATACGCGATTCGGTCTAGCGTGAGCCATTTCTCCAACTCATTGTCTGCTTCGCCAGTCGTCAACGGGCACGATCCGAAGGACAGAGTTCAACCATTAGATAGTGGGGCGTTGAGGATAACGCTCTATCTGGAGCGCAAGGCGGCGTGCCAGAACCGCATGGGCAGAGCCGAGCGTCTCGAGAATGAGCGCAGCTTCGGATCGATACGTCTCGATCTTCGCCGGCCCCCAATGGGGTGGCGCGCCATGAAGATTGCAGATCCGATCAGCAAGTTTGACGCACCATACAGGCTTGGACTGCTGGGCGATACGCCTTAGGCAGTCGGGCATGGCCTGGGCTTGGGGGAGTGCTGGATCTTTCGATAGGGCCGCAACGCCCGCGGTGATCTCCGATCCGAACCGATTCTCGATAAGCGCGATCTCCGCACCCTGATCCTCGACGCTGTCATGCAGGATCGCGCAGACCACTGCGAGGCGCAGATCGCCGATCGGCTCGGCAGCATGGGCCGCGAAAATCTCGAAAGTCACCATGGCGAGATGCTTGAGATAGGGGAGATCCGTGCCGGGAATCCGTTGTTTGCGATGCAGGAGCGCCGCGAGATCCCATGCGGCCTGCATCGCATCGGCAAGAACCAAATGGTCGCGAGGGTCAAGGACGAGCGCGGCAGATGGGACCAGGCCGGTATGCAGTGTCCCGATCATAGAGCGATGTCCGATGCCTCGTTGGTATGCCGTTTGATTGGGTCCCATCCATTTTGGCCAATCAGGACCGTACCGCTTCGATGGCTTACAGGAGCGTCCAGCCGCGCATTGCCGCAAACCGCAATGCAGCGCTGCGTTCACTCCTATTCTGGATGAAGGTTACCATGAGAGCCAGGCCAGTGATCAGCACAAAGGGCGCCTTCCAGGTGCCCCAGTCCGCCAGGGCCGATACCTCATCGCGCAACGCGAACAGGATGAGTGCCATCATCAGCATTATCGGGACATAGTGGCGGAACCCATTTAGCCTCGCCGAAGCTGCCCGAAACACCTCACTTTCATGCGCCCTTTCCGCAACGGCGCCGCGCAATTGCTCTTCGACTTCCGCTTGCGACACAGGGCGCTTCGCGATCGCGAGCAGAGTTCCGTAAATATCATGGTAGCCGATACGTTCGGATTCGCTCAGCCCTTCAATACGATTGATAGCCCCAGTCAGATCAACCGATTCCTCCTGGACCAGTAATTTACCTAAACGTCGGAATTTCAATAGTTCCATATACAACCTTGATAATAGTCCCGCACTTTCTTAGCATTCTAACGCATATTTTGGAACCACTATGGTTTCATGAGAAGGTTTGTGCCGAACGATATATCAGCGTTATTTATTGGAGACGGTATTCATAGGCAAGCACGGCGATATCATCGTGCGCTTTGGCGGCCGATATCGGGAGTTGAGCCGCACCGGTGTCGAGATAGACATGCCGAACAAAGGGGCGATGGGCTATGAGAGCCAGCACCCCTCCCAGGCAGCAGGCGAAGGATTACGGAACGGGATGTTCACGCTGGACGATAGCCTGGTCCACGGACAATCTGCCGGCGCTTGTGCCGCGCTTCACTGCGCAAAACGCGTGCAGTTGGACAAAAGGGATTAGTGCAATGACAGGTGAAGTATATGCCAGCGACTACCCGGAAACGAGCATTTCGCACGAGGATCGTGCGCGTTCATGGTGCGACGGTCTGAAGATACGTGATCGCCTGATCGAACTTGCCTCGGTGGAACACCCCGATGTTGCCGGATTTTTTGAAGGTGAGCGCCTTGATCGCGCTGTTTCGATGCTATTGCAGCGTGGAGCTAGGCCCGGCGACGATGACCCGCTGATTGGGATAATTATGCTGGTGACGATCTGCGAAGATATGCAAAATGACGGCTTCGTGTTCCGCACGGAGAAGGCATGAAATACGGATACCGACGGTCACGAATTGCAGGACATGGGATGGAAGAAGGTCGAGTTTTCGCTTTGTCGGCATTCGCACCCTGGCCTTGCAGGAGGCCGTTGCCCATCCGTTGGGTGGTTTTGAAAGGTAAGCTGTGATGGGTGAAGGCGATCCATTCTGGTCTGCGGCCGTTCACCGTGTTCTTGAGCATCCCCGTGTTCGCGGAATGTCTGCCGAACAGCGGCGGGCTAAAGTGATTGAGCTCACTGAACATGAGTTGATCGAAATCTTAGATTTAGGCGACACGCCGCATCGCACGGCATTGCGTTTGGCCTCAACGGTTCGGGCGATGGCGTTGACGGAGGAGTTGTAGGCCCACAAAGAGGAAGTCATCAGGCTCTTCCCCGCGTCCACTATAGCGATGCTCTCAGACGCACGGACCCCGGGCCAGGCATGACCCATCGTCGTCATGACGAACCGAAGAGCTCAGCCAATTCCTTGTAGGCGCTGGCGTCATCCTTTTCACCGGCGCGAACTGCCGCCAGGATGGCCGATACATGCTGGATACGGGATCGGTTCGAGCGGAGATTGAGGCGTATCCGCGTCGAGTGGCGGTCGTCGCAGAAGGCGTAAGCGGTTTTTTTGCCGACGCCGGGCAGAGCCAGGATTTCCCGAGCTTCCAACTGCATCAAGTCGCCGAGCCACCAATAACCAGCTGCGATCGCGCCGTTCATCAACCGCGAATCCAGCAGGCAGTCGACGATCGGGACCGCATGGGCGATGGGCATGCCAGCGGGCAGCACAGGCGGAGCAGGAGGCAGCCACTGCGGCCGCGAAGGCAGCCGAAAATCTTCGAGAAGCCCATATTCGGCCAGTTTCAGACGCCATTTCGCGCGGTCTGGAGCGGCCATCGCATCAGAGCCCGCCTGCAGTAGCTCTGTCCGAAGGTCCAGAAGGGTCGGCCAGCGAAGCCGTACATCCGGGTTACGTTCCCTCACGCTGAACGGATTGGGAGAATGAAGGAGAATCCAGGTGATGGTCTCGTCGCCCAAGGCAGAAGGCGGAGCCGGTATCGGACGTCCAAAGGCGGAAAGTCCCAGTCCCTCGAAGAAAGCTATCACCGCGTGCACATCATCGCTGCTCGCATCACATCGCTGCGAGTTCACGAACCTATAAGCGTGCTCAGGCCCGTGAAACCCACTATAACGGCTCAGATCGTTCCACCGCGGCAGCGCAGGAAACAATGAGAAGACGAATTCGCGGTCAATGGGAAGGGAATAGAAAGCCCAGCGGCGTAAATCCTCGTGCGAGCGCGGAATGCCTAATCGGCGTCGTCGCGCAATACGTTCAGGATTTTTCTGTTGCCACTCCCGGAGTGACTGAAACTCCGGGTGATGCTCGACATCTATTCCCCAGCGGGAAAGCTCTTCGTCGGAATAAATACCGACATCCTGCGTCCAGCGGATCGGCGTTGGAACCAATGCATGAACTGTTGCCTTCGGCAGCCGTCCGCAGGTCAGGATCGGCTCGGCCATTTCATACCAATAGGGCGCGTGCTCCCTTGGGGCGGCGACAGGTTCGTTATTCGTGGAGCTGGGGTCAGGCTCAGACGCAGTGTCGGACAGTGGTTTCGAGCGGCGTTTGAAGATATTCCACATGGCATTCTCCGACGATCAAGGATTGGAAGCAGGCGCGGTCGTTCCATTTCGGTCGGCTGGCCCGGGCACGATAGCGCTCGCGCAGATAGTCGCGGTCATCGATCGCGCGGCAGCCAGCGTCCACAAAGTCCCGGCGCGCATGTCTGTCAGCGCCCGCATCAATCGGTGATCGCAAGCATATGATCGCGAAACTGCTCCGCCTCCGGCGGCAGATCGCGAAACCAGTAGCGCCGGAAAGCGGCAGGCAGCCAGCGCATCTTGATGGTACCACCACCGAAGAAGAGCAGAATGCCCATGACGATGAACGCAAGCAAGACGCCCGCATGCATGAGATGGCCGTTCTGAGTGGCCGGATAGATCGGCAACCACATCGCTACGAAAAGTATCGCGAGCACGGCGAGCGAGGCCCTGAACATAAGCCGTTCCCAAGCCTCCAAACGTTGCTCGAAGTCGATTTCATAGGCTGCGCTGTCGGCGCGCCCTTCGGCGCTTCGCAGGTAGGTCCAATGCGGATCGGACGCGGCGGCACGCTCCTCGAACAGGACCGGAACCGGCGGATACTGGTCAACCGGCCGGGGGTTCTTGCGCCAGAAGACGAAGCCCAGAACGTCCCGCCGATGGGCCAGGATCTTCACGTATGGCCAGTACATCTCAGGCCAGTAACGAAGATCGGACTTGCCGTGCGCGACCAGCCACAAGTGGATGGCTGCCGGTGGCAGCGGCAGCGGACCATAGTCGAGTGTCGTATCGTTGGCGCAATAATATAGGAAGGAGCCGACGCCCCAGATGACCATGATCTTGGCAGCCAGAAGCGGAACCGCTCCGGCAAGAGCGCCATAGAATGTGGGTTCCATCGAAGGTACGAGCCAGCACACAAAGCTGGCCCCCAAAATGCTCAAGCCCAAGGACAGCAGGAGCATGGCGATCCAGAATATGCCGCGATTGAAATTGCGCGGCCGATAGCGGGCGCGTTGAAGCGTGAGGATCGCGGTATCGATCTGCCGGGCGCCCTCGGCCGGGTCATCTGGACACAAGTGAGCTGCCAGAGCGTCGTAGCTGCGAATCTTCTTCATCATCGTCCGGTTCCCCCTCAAGCCCAGCCGTCCCGCCGGCCTTCGCCATTGTCGCGCAGGTTGCTGCCATCGAGCGCCGAACGCCGGATATTGAGCTCAACTTCACCGCCGCGCCGCGTGATCTGGACATCGCGCGGGTCGATGTTGTTGCGCCTCGCATATTCGTCGGCCGCCTTCTCGTTGCCGAACTTGCCGGCCTGTTCGAATTCCCATCCCATAGTTCGTCTCCTTCTCATCGAGCCGGCACCGCGCCGGCGGTGTTGCGCTACAGGTCAAGCCCCAGGCTCCGCTCCGGCAGCGGGGGCAATGGCAGGTCGCCGCAGTCTGGCTTCAAATCCGGCGATGCTTGCGGATCTTTGGCCGCCGGCGCCGGCGCCTCGCCGTTCGGAAGGGGCGGCAGGTCGTCGGGAAGCGGCGGGAGATCCGACAGGTCGAGGCCGTCGATCGGCCCCGGATCGAATTTCTCGCGCGCCTGGCCCCCCGCCCCCTTGTGTCCGTCGATGTCGAGCCGGCCGAGCGTCTCGAGGGATGACGTCTTGTTGCCCGGGTTCATGTCGAGCTGGCGGGAGAGCTTCTCCTTGTCGTCCACCACCATGGTGAGCGCGTCGCGCACGCGCGTGACCAGCACATTGAACAGCCGCTGGTTCGAGAGGTTGCGCTCGGACGAGGACATCACGCCGATCGCCTTCTCGGTCGTGATCCCCTGGGCCATGTGCATGTTGAGGCTGTACGCGAGGTCGAGGCGCGAGAGCATGGGATCGCCTACGGCCAGGGTCAGCTGCTCCTTGCGGGCCGTTTCGATCGTCACGCCGGCTGCATCGACGCCGACCACGCGCACCAGGGCGGCATTGTGCAGACCGCGCGGCTTGGCATTGGCGGTCCAGCGGATGCGGTCGCCCTCGCGCAGATGAATGTCCTTCTTCTCGGAAAGCTGGAGGCGGTCGCGCTTCTCGGTGGGCGACAGCTTCTGCGGGTCGAAGCGGATCTTGCGGCGCCCGTCGGAAAGCTCGACCTTGCCGCTGGCATGGACTTTCAGCACGTCGTAGCGACCAGCCCCTATTCCGACGTCGCGTCCCCCGCCCCGCCCCACTTCAAGGGTCTGGCCCACCTTGTAGGTCGACGCGTAGCGCAGCTCCTCGCGCGTCGTGTTGACTCGCTCATAGACGGTGAGCTTGATCGCCTCGCCCTTGACGGTGCCTTCGGCGATCAGTCCGTTCTGGATGCGTTCGTTGATGGTCGCACGCGCGTCGCGGCCCGAGGCGAAGACGGCCGTCGCCTCGCGTTCGGCTGGAGAAAGGGCGAGCCACATGTCGGCGGCCGCTTCGGCCGGAGCTTCGCTCTCGGTGATGTGATCGCCGAGAACCTTCATGGCCGCGCTCGCCTTGCCGACATCCGCGAGTTCGGCGACCAGCTTGAGCTTCTGCCGCTCTTCGGTCAGCGGCTGACCTGGCTGGCCGATGCGGATATTCTGGGTCATCCGGACGAGCGTTGCGCCTGCCGCCTGGATCATGGCGAAGGCCTTGCCCCAGTCGATCGAGGAAAGCTGTTGCCGGTCGCCGACGAGGACAAGCTTGTCGACCCCCATCGCGGCGCTGATCTGATGAAGTTTCAGCATATCGTTCGACGACACCATCGACGTTTCGTCGACGAGAAGCATGGTACCGGCGAGTTTCTCGCGCGCCGCTTCGTAGCGCGGGGTGTTTCGTTCGGTGATAAAACGCTCGTGGGCGAGAACGAAGGAGGCGATCGTCTGGGAATCGATCCCGGCCCCTTCGGCGAGATCGCCTACCATCTTGTTCTGGAACGCGAGGCCCTTGATCGTTCGGCCTTCGGCTTCCGCGACACGGGAGACCGCCTGCAGCATGGTCGACTTGCCCGTGCCCGCCTTGCCCTGGACCGTGATCGTCCGGTCATCGGACGAAAGGATGACGGTCGCGGCGGCGAGCTGGCCGGGATTGAGCGGATGTTCGGCGACCTCCTGCAGCCGCGCCGGGGCATCTCCCGCGGAGAGGACGGGGTTTGCCGTCCCCTTCCCTTCTTCCACAAACCTGAGAATCTTTTCCTCGGTCCGCAGGGCTTCCTGGGTGGTCGCCATACGCCCGTTCCGATCGGTGGCCGTGGCGATGCCCATAATGAGCTGCCGGCTTTGGAAGAGCTCACCGATCCGCCGCTCCACGCTGTCGACGGTGACGCCCTTCACGCCGAGGTCGAGCGCGGTCTTGCTGAGCTGATGAACCGGCCAGGCCGCTTCGCGTTCGGAAAGAATACGGGCCGCCGACGCGACGGCCAGTTGCGTGCGGGCCTCGTCCGGAGATTTGACCGCGCGCGCAAGCGCGTGATCGACCAGGGGATCCTGCGGGCGCAGCAAGTCGCCGAGCCGGTCGCGCACGCCGTCAATGGCCTCGACGATCGCGCGATAGCCGCGCTCGATCGGCCCGGATGAGGCGAGCATGCCGGCGCGCGCCTGGGCTGCCTCGAGCAAGGCCTTGCCGTCGAAACCGAGCGCTGCCGCCCTATCGATCCAGCTTTGCTTGAGCGCGGCGCGGTCCTCGACATCGAGCTTGGGGTCGCGCGTGTTGATCGTGATCTGGTCGCGGCCCTTGTGGGTCGTGACGCCGGTTTCGGCTGCCTTGTCGAGGATCTCCTCGCGCCTTTGGCTGAACTCCTCGCGCACCGGTTTCGGCACGCCGACGATCTCGAACGCGCCATGCTTGCCGCGAAGCTCGATCTGGTAGCCGAGCCGTTCCAGCTCATGGCGCAGATAGGCATGATAGATCGCGCCGATGATACTGTTGTGGCTCCAGATCTTGTCGGCGTGGAGCGCCTGCCATTTGCCGTCGGGCATCTGGGTCAGATTGGCGATGACGGCGTGGATATGGCCCTGCGGGTCGAGCGCGCGGCTGGTGTCGTGCTGGAACAGGGCATAGACGAGGTTGCCCGTCTGGATCGGAACCTTGCGCCCCTCGATGTCGCGCCGGCCTTCGGCAAGGTTCTTTTCCACCCAGGCCATGGTCTGCGTGACCGCGGCCATGTTGGCGCCGAGCACGCGCTTGTCGCCCGCGACATAGGCCATGACCGAGGCCGACTTGGGCATGGAGAAGGTGAGGTCGAATCCGTGCCGCCGGTTCTCGTGCCTTGCGACTGCCTCGCCGCTCGGCAGGATCCCGTTGAGCACGCCTTCGAAGGCATCCTTCGAGACCTCACCCGAGAGGCCGATTTCCTCCGCTCCTTCCCCGCCCCAGGCGCTGATCTCGGACGAATCCTCGACCGTGTAATAGTCGTCCTTCGCGAAATAGTTCGCGGAGCCCGACGCGGAGCGGACGGGGGCGACCGAGAGCATCAGATGCCCATATCCAGGCCGTCATCCTGGCGGCCGGTCGAGAAGTCGTGGCGCAGCTCGATGAGGGTCTGGTCCTCGACCTGGGGCGCACTCTGTCCGTGACGATGCCCGTCACGCCGATCGTCGCGATCCCGCGCGGAAGCGGGTTGTCCCTCCGCGGCGGGGCGGGCAACCGGCGCCTTGTCGGCGGCGGCGGTTTGCGGCGTCGTCTGCTCATCGCGATCGTCGGCGCGCGGCGCGGCGCGGGCGCCCGCATCATCCTCTTCCTCGACCCCGGCCGAGAGGATGCGCGCTGCGAGATCACGGGCGAGATTGGTGGTCTCGGACACCTCGTCCACCACCTGGCTTGAGCCATCCCGCCCGCCGGCCTCCCCTGCCCCATCCTCCTCCTCGAACGCTTCCTCTCCGCGCCTGGACTGGACCGGCTGGACATCCAGCCGGGGAATGAAACCCGGGGCGACCTCGGGATAGTTTTTCCACTTGAGGAGAATGCGCGCAGCGGGGAAGCCGTCGGGGAATTTCACGAAGCCGTGAAGCGAGGGAAGATTGGTGATGTCGTCGGGAAGGACGAGCGGTTCGACCTGCTTGCGCGGCGTCAGGGTCGAGGCATCGCGGGTGTTGTTGTAGCCGTAGCTATAGGCCTCATCCATCTGGCGAACCTCGCGGTTGCCGATATATTGCGAGCATTCCTCCGCGGTCTTGATCTCGCCGGTGGCGAGGATCAGCTTGGTGCGGGCAAGCGAGGCCAGGTTGCGGGCGCCTTCCTCGCCATAGACCTCGACCAGCTTTTGAAAGCTGTGGAGTCCCAGGATCATCGCGCCGCCGAAGTTGCGGGCGGTCTGCAGCCCCTTCTCGATCGCCGGCAGGCGGTGCAGCGCACCGACTTCGTCGAACATGAACCAGGTGCGAAGCGAGCGTGTGCGCGGCATCGTCATGAGGCTGGTGATCGCGAGGTTCATCCAGAGGGTGAGCAGCGGGCGATTGAGGTCGAGATCGTCATAGTCGGAGGTGACGAACAGGATCGAGCCGGGCTGCTTATCAGCGGTCATCCACCTGCGGATCGAGAAGGGTTCCCCCTCGTCCGGCAGGAAGCGCAGCACTTGGGCGTTAGTGTTGAAGACGGCACGGATCGATTCCGCCATGCGGGCCGCTTCGGGTGCGGTTAGCGGGTCCGCGATGGTGTTGGCGAGCGTGCGATGAACGCGCTTCAGGTCCGCGGTCATCAGGTTCTCGGAAAGCGCCAGGTTGGTCGTCTGCCCGCGTTCCCTCAGGCGCATGCACATCTCGATAAACAAAGTGCGAGCCGCGAGCGCCCAAAAGGGTTCGGACGACCCGCCATCGGACGGTATCAGCGCCGCAGCGGCTGAGGTGAAATTGCTGTAGCTCGAGCAATCGTTGAAGATCGACCAGGCCGGGCAACGCTGGTCCATCGGATTGAGGATCGTGTCCCTTGCGGGATCGTAGAAGGCCTCGACATAGGCGCCGGTGAGATCGAAGATGACGGCGGTGTCCTGGCGCTCGCGCATCTGGGCAACGAGACTCCTGAGCTCGGTCGTCTTGCCCGCGCCGGTGGTGCCGATGAGCATCGCGTGCGACTGCTCGGTGCGGTGAGGATAAGGGATACCGGCGAGCAAGTAAGGATGGTGGATGCCGCCCTCCTTGCGGGCGCGGAACGGCAGGCGAAGAACCTGTTTCGCAGTCTTGTCGGGGAAGAGCGTGCGGGCGTCTTCCTCGAACCCGGCGCGGTTGTGCTCGACGATCTCGGATAGCAGTACCTGCCGATGCACGAGCATGGCGCCGCGCTCGTGCCGTTCCTGAAGGATCGATCGTCCGCGCCGGTGCGAGATGTCGACGAACCAGATCGCCACCGGGATGGTGATGAACACCGCGACGACAAAGGCGCCGAGCAGACCGCGCATGGCGACGGCCCATGCCGCGATCACCTCGGGGATATAGGGGACCGCTTTCATGACAGTCCGCAGCACTTCGCCGTCGGGCAAGGTGACGTTGACGCGCTTCATCGGATCGAGATCGATCCAGTTCCACAGGGTCGCATAGGCCTTCATGGCGATCAGCTGGAATCCGTGCTCATCGAGCTTGATCGACATGATGACGAACCATGCGATCAGGAAGGCGAAGAACCAGAGCAGAAAGGGGAGCCTGGCGCCGGAAAACCACATGAGCGCTTCATGGGTCAGGAGCTGGCTGCCGCGGGTGAAATTGCCGGCATTGCGCTTCACGTCTCCGCGCGCGCTGTGGTGGACCAGGGGGATGGCCACGCCGTTCGAGCGGATGTCCTTACGTGCCATGATAGATCCCCACGCGCTTGTCGGTTTCCACGATGATGCGGTCGCGATATTCGGGGAACTGCTCGCGGATGATGATGTCGAGCGCGAGGTGCTGGAACTCGCTGATGCGGGCCAGCCGGCGCTGGCTCGAAGTCAGCATCTCCCCCGTCGACAGGACATAGTCGACGGCCGAACGCAGCAAGTCGGAAGGAGTGCAGCCGCGCTCGGTGGCGAGCGCGACGAGGCGATCATATTTGCCGCGGTCGAGGCGGACCGAGCAGTGTCTATGGGGAGTTTTCAAACCAGACCTCCTAGCAGGGAGGCTGGTGGGGTCTCAGAAACCGATTTCGCTTATAGAGTATTCGTGCGGGCCTGGCAAGAAAATCAGGCTGGAGCGGTGAAGCGTGTTACAGCGTAGCACGCTTTTGTCGCGCTTTTGCTTGGCTTTCAGGCGCGGTCGAATACTGCCCCACAGTGTCCCACACGGAAAATAGCGAGTAATTCATTGAAATCGCTTGCGAACACCTTGCACCCTGGTGCGTAGGGTGTGCATTTCTGTATCAGGACAGACCTAGTCCTTCAGGGCGTCTGGTGACGCGATCGATGGGAGTGGGAAAGCGCCTCCGGCGGGGCACCGTGCCGTCCGGTGGACGGAGTAGAAATCGGGTCGACCTGGCGTCCGGGTCACGGCAGGGATCGTTACCCGAAGGGCGGAGACAAGGCTTGCCTTGGCTCCGTGAGGTTGGCCGGGGTCCGCGCTTCAGCGCGGGCGGCGGCCTAGCGAATAGAGCCCGGCGGCGGGTCCGCAAGGGCCCGCCGAGCCGCCCGCCCCTCCCCTCTTTCAGCCAGTCATACCCTCGGTTATAAGGGCCGCGTTCATAGCCCGATCAGCGTGAACGAAAGGCCACATCATGGCACGCACATTGGAACAGGAAAGAGCTGCATTGGACGCCGAGGCGCGTCGGTTGGAAGAGCGGCGGCAGAGGCTCGAAGAGAGGGAGCGTGAGCAGGCGATTCAGGCGATCGACAGGGCCGGGCTATTGCGGCTTGACGGCCAGCGGCTGGCAAACTTGCTCGGCCGCATAAAGGCGCTGGGCATGGAAGAGGTCGAGAAGCGCCTTACGGCATGACCTGTCCCGCCGCGACCAGAGGTCGCGGCACGGGCATGGGGGGCTCGATGCCCCCCTTGCCCGTTTGAACCTCGCACAAAAAAAGGGGGAGGAGCGCCTGCGCGCCCCTCCCGACCGGCTCAGAGTTCGTCGAGCATTCCGCCCGGCACGCTGTGTACGATGCGATCGATGACCGTCATCGGCAGCGCGCCGTAATCGCCCTCGTCGATCGTGGTGTATCCCGCCTCGTCGTCGGCGATGATGTGCTGGTCGAAGTAGCTGTGCGCCGCGCGCCGCTCGGCGTTCGCAACCGCGGCGAAGAAGGCGGCGGTGTCGGCGGCGGCGCTGGTCGAGATCATCTGCATCATATGCTCCTGTCTGTCTTGAATGACGGGAGCTGCGCGGTCGGGCGTCTGAGGGCGGGTCAAGGATCGCGTAGCGACCGCGAAGCGGCGGTGGGGGTCACGATTTTCTTTGGCGGCCACCGCCATGGCAGGAGACGCGCCAGCGCTTGATCCGCCGAAGAAAATGGTGGGGCCCCGCCGTCCTTGAGGCGGTCTCGGACGTCTGGCAGGATGGGAAGACTGTGAGAGTTTTCCCTCTCGTCGGGAGACCAGGTCAAGGCGTAGCGGCGTGCGGACCGAAGGGTCCGCGCGGCACGCGAGCGAGCCGAGGCATGGAACCGGCGGTGGGAGGAAAAGGGACCGAGCGCGAAGCCCGGTCCCGGATGCCGTCAGGGATGACCGCCGCAGTGGCAATACTCCTCCTCGATGCCGGAGAGGGAGCAGAGATCCGGAGCGAAGTCGGCATATCGCTCGTCCTCGTCCTCGACATAGCCATGATAGTTGGCGATTGCGACGGCGTAGGGCTGGAGTTGCGGATCGAGATCATCGATATAGTATGCGCATGCTGCGCTAAACCGGCAGGCATAGAGTTCGTAACTTCCGCCTGCGGTCGCCCGCATCTCCACGCGGGCAAGCCGCTCCGCGTCAACCCGGAATGGTTCGAGGGCGAGGAATTGCGGGGGAGTAAGCGATCCAAGGCGGCGCGTGGGGGTTCGATGCACCCACGCGCCGCGTTCCCACGACAAAAAAGGGGAAGAGGCCCCGGCTTGCGCCGGAGCCTCCCTTCATTTGCAGTTAGCGCCGGTTGTCGTGACGGAGGGTGTTCCGCATCCGTTCCTCTTCGTAGAGCCTGCGGTAGTCGGGCTGCCCCGGGCGATGAACCGTGGTCGGCGACGTCACCTTGCGTTGCTGGTCGAGCTTGACGACGTGCAGCGGCACACCGGCTTGCCGAAGCTTCTGCGCGAGGTTCATCTGGATGCCGGAGCCATCGCAGATGACGGCTTCCACCGGGCGCAGACCGAGCATCCGATCGTTGCGGACGAAGGCAGCCTTCGCACCGAGGCTGCGATCGAGGCGGAACAGGATGACTTTGACCCCGCGCGCCGCGGCCCATGCCTGTGCGATCGCATCGCAGCCTTTCATCTGCGCGGTCGTGGCGAGGATCATCTCGGGAATGCGGGCCTTGATCGAGTCGAGGCCGTTCCAGAGCATCTCGTGGTCGTCCCACTGCTGGCCCCCGGAGAAGACGACTACCGGGCCTTCGGGCGCGATCATCTCCTTGCGCTCGCGGGCGCGCTCGGCGAGATAGTTGCGCGCATCGATCATCGATGCGGTGACGCCTTTCGATACCCGGCTGCCGCGCGTCGGTGAGTAAGGGCGGCCGGTCTCGACGCGGTAGACTTCGGCGGCGTGGTCGCGCATGCATTCGATGGCGTCCCGGCAGCTCTGAAGCGTCTTGCAGAGCAGCTCGGCGTCTTCGAGCTGGACAGCGTAGATCTCGGAAGGATCGAAGCTCCGGGCGAGGTTACCGAGTTCCTTCGCCGCGTCGTCCTCGCGGTCGTTGATCCGCTTGGCGACGACATGGAAGCTGTTGACGAAACCCCACGCGAGATCATTGGCGAACGGTTCGAGCCGCGTGTCGCGGAAGACGTCGAACAGGGTCGCGATCACCATCTCGACGGCCGCACGCGCCTGCTCCGGATCCGGCAGGTCGCGATCTTCGGGTTCGTCGACCGGCGAAAGCTTGGCGCGCTCGGCATGCTCGATAAAGGCGTGCTCATAGGTCGAGCTGAGATCGTGGCTTGCGGTCTCGCTCGCAATGAAGCTGGCGAGATCAGAGAAGTTGTTGAATTTCCTAGACATAAGAGCCTCCAATTGGCGGTTGCTCTCTCATCCGGATCAGATGAGAGATGACGCTCATCGGAGGGGCGGCGGTGCTTTGGTCAGGGACGCGGGGCTCTGCCCCGCGCCGCGCAAGCGGGGAGTGGGGGAGCCGATTTTTTGGGGGGGACCGCGCATGCGGTCCGCGCGGAAAAATTGGGGGGACCGCTCATCCTTGACGAAAGCGCCGGAAGCCCCTCACACTTTGGCGATGAAGCTCGTCTGATCCCGAAATGAGAGAGAGAAACCCGATTTGCCCCGCGCGGCACGCGCGGGTTAACAGCAAATCGTCTCTGGACGGACCGAAGCGAAACGGTGCCGCCAGACACCCCGCAAGGGGATCGTTACCCGGCAGGGCGGAGACAAGGCTTGCCTTGGCTCCGTAAGGCTAGCCGCATGTTTGCTTGGCAAAGCGGGCCTGCGGCTTAGCGAATAGAAGCCCCGGTCCCGTCCTGAGCTTGTCGAAGGCGGGATGCGCCAGACCCTTCGAGCTTTCGCTTCCGGACAGAGCATGCAGGGCACGAACCGTCGCATCAAGTAGTGTGGTGAAGCACCGGGATCCCGATCGTCACCGGGCAGGCGTCTCGGCGAGGTCGCCGTGACGACGGGGATGGTGCTCGGAGGTTTGGGCCGGTCGGGGCATCGTGCTTTCTCCCATCCTGTGGACAGAAGAGAGCCTCCCTCTTTCCTTTATCCGCCGAAGGCGGTGCGAAGATTGCGCGGCGCGGCGCGGCGCCTAGGCGCCGCTGCCCTCGGCTCGCTGGACCGTGTAGATATATTCCTGCTCAAGATTGTAGGGATGATCGCCCGGATAGACGTTGATCGCGTGGTCGCCGATCGTGAGGTCGAGGGCGATACCGAGACGATTGCAGAGATCGGCGGCTTCATGGCAGGTTTCGGCAATCGTGTTCACGCCGTCGGCGCGCGCGGTGAGGATGATCATGACTGGATCCCTTCAGAGGTTGGGTGAGAAACGGTCGCGAACTGCTGCGGTGCAAGCTGTCCGCGACCGGAAGGTTCAGCGCGGCTTGATCCAGTCGCGCGCGGGCATCCATCCAAGGACGTCACTGCCGCTGTCGAATACGGACTCGTTGGAGATGTCTCGCCACGGCGAGCGTGGCCGGTATGTCGGCATGTAGCGCGCGGTGAGCAGCTCGAAGGTCGAGCAGAGATATCCGCTCAACCGTATCGCGAGCACGGGCTCGTTCTCCTTGGGAAGGTAATCGAAAACCGAAGTGAACGCCGGTGGGATCGGGAACAGCTTGGTTTCGATCATGGCGCGCGCAAGCCGCACTTCA
The DNA here is from genome assembly GCA_964384275.1 of uncultured Sphingobium sp. Taxonomy (GTDB): domain Bacteria; phylum Pseudomonadota; class Alphaproteobacteria; order Sphingomonadales; family Sphingomonadaceae; genus Sphingobium. Next base: position 19,726 of record CAYLKZ010000015.1, read on the forward strand.
AGCTCGCCAGCCACACCCGCAAGGATGTGCGCATCAATGTGGAAGTCGACGTGCTCCGGCTTTGACGACGGCATGGTCGAAACGAGGTCGACGGTCGCCATCCAGCTGGAAGTCTCGGGATTGAGGGCCGCAACGCTCGGAAGGAGAATGCGAGGGCCGGTGTCGAACCCGAGGCTTTCGGCAAGGCCCATCGAGATTTCTCCCGAGAGCAACCGGGCGCGGGTGGGATTGCCACCGGGCTTCGGGAATTCGACGAACCACCACCGATTACGGTGATCGATGATCATGCCGTGGCATCGCATGAACGAGCCGGAACCGGGCGCAACATCTGTCATGTCGGGATCCTTCGATGAAGGGTGATGACGGGTCAGTGGACCGACCCGTCGAAGAGAGTGTCGAGGTTCATGAGTTGGTTCTCGGCGGCGATAAGGGTCCATGCCGATACCATCTCGTCACAATATTCGTGATCGACGATCGCGTCGGGGCTGGCCTGGCCGTAGACCTGTTCCTGCCAGCGGCACGTGTGGGCCGCGTCGGCGGCCGCGGTGACGGCGTCTGCGAGTTCGGCGGCGATCTGGTAGCGGTTGAGGCTGTCGGCCTGCGTGCGCAGGCGGGTCACCATGTCGGGATTGACGATTTCGATGTCGTGGCCGGGCCCTGACATCTCGTCGAACTGCATGAATGTTATCATCAGCGGTCTCCGAAAAGAAAAAGGGCGGCACAAGGCCGCCCGTCAGGGGTCAGACGAATTCGATTTCGTCGGCTGCGATTTCGGTGTTGTAGTAGGTGCGGCCATTGTGCTCGTTGCGGGAGTAGCGGATCTCGCCGACGATATTGAGCTTGTCGCCCTTCTTCTTGTGCTTGGCGACCGCCCGTCCGAGCCCGCCGAAAGCCTTGATGGTGTGGAACTGGTCGTAGGTCTGGGTGTAGCCGTTCTCGTCCTTCTGGACCTCGCCATCGCGAATGACCGGCTTGCTGGTGACCAGCGTGAAGCTCGCGCCGCCCTTGGCGTCGGTGCCGAAGGTGTCGATGTCCGACGTGATCCGGCCACCGAGGAAAACCTTGTTCATGTGCGTGTCCTTTTCGATTCCGCCAGCGGGCCGATCCCGCTGGGATGAAAAAGCACTGCGGCCCGCGAACGAGGGGCCGGCGCACCCGAACGGTCGGGCCTTGGCCCGGCCAGGTCGGGGGAACCTCTATTTTTCGAGTGGTGCGGGCAGGCGGCCTTCAGGCCGCCCACCCGGTCGGAAAATTGCAGGTTGCGGCGGTTCCGCGCGGGCGCAGCTTTCATCCCACCAAGCGGGTGGCCTTCTGGTGGGGGTCGGGAGGGGCGTGCGCCTGGACAGAGCCTTTTCGGCAAAGGGCCGGGCCATGGCGGGGGTCGACATCCGGTGCCGATGGTCAGGGCCGCGTAAAGAGCCTCCCCGTCACCGGCGCCGGGCGTGCGCGATGGCGAAGCGAGGGTCGGACGGGCGGGAACGGCTACACCGCGATCGCCGCGATCCACGCAACATCAAGGTCGGAGCGGGATCGGGACGGTCGGTTGGGCGCTGGACGGGAGGAGAAGGCGGAAGCGGTCGTCGGCGACATCCGCCCGCAGGCGGGCATGATGGCCGGGCTGACGCGGGGCCGAGGGGCACGAGATATCCTCACCGGCTGGTCCCCTGACGGGTGGACGGCGCGCCTCGTTCGGAGGAGCGAACACATTCGCAAACGAAGGATGCCGCGGTTCAGGCGACGTCGGAGATCTGCTGTTCGAGATGGTCAACGAGAAGCCACGCCTCGGCGAGATCGGTCATGATGCGGTCGGTTCCAGCTTCGAGCGTGCGGGTGTTGTCCGTGCCGAGCGCTGTGAGGTCGAGGGCGTCGAGGAAACGCGCACGGCGGGCGGCAAAGCGCTCGAGGGCGGCATAGGCGCAACGGGCGCGGGCAAGCCGGTCGGAAAGAGAAAGGGCCATTATGGGGATTCCTGCGTTGAGGGAACGATGGAAGGCACCGTCTCGCGCCATTGGGACGCGGCGGTGGTGTAGAGGCGGATCCCCGGAACAGAGGCGGCGCGGGCAGCGCTCCGGGGTCGACGCAGCGGGTTCAGACGCTCGAAGCGGACTGCCTGAACGGCGTCGAGAGGGCTTCGAGTTCGCCCTTGAGCCGCGTCGCTTCCGCTAGCGTATATGTCGCCCCGAGCCACGCGAGGGAGGCATCATGCCGCTCTTCGTAGATGCCATAGGAAGTGGGTTCCTCATTCGGGCCGTTCGCGTGGACGCGTTCGGTAAGATGCTGGTGCATACCGAGGACTTTGATCGTGCCGTTCCAAGCGAGGGGAACAGGACGCAGATCACCAGGGGCTGGAAGGATGGGGAGGCTGTCGAGCCAGCCGGGGTGGCGCTCTGCAACGAATGTAACCAGTGTGGCGAAAGCGTCGGTCGCATAGTCGGCAAGGAACGGGATGCAGGCGGGCGTCTCGGCCACCTCATGTGCAAGTCTCGCGGTATAGCTGTCGAACGCCGGTTGTTCAGCCCGGTCCAGCTCGTATTCCGACAGGGCGTTCCGCAATTCACGAAGTGCCGCGAAGGCCCGGGCGGAAGGGTGGCCGGTCGTGAGATCGGGTCGGTCGAAGATCAGGTCGATGCTGCTGCCGTCGAGGTCGGAATATACCCGGTCGAATATCAGGGGCGAGACCGTTTCCCATTGTTCGCGAGCGATCGTGCGGGCATCGATGTAGTGGTACGGTTCGCCCGGGTGGGCGGTTGAATCGAGGACGTTCATAAAAACGCGAGACGGCATCCTGATCCTGCTGACTCTCCAACAAGGTTGAGAGGTCCGTTTGATAGAGCGCGATCCATTGCGGCTCGGAGGCGCTCGCGCGAGGGAAAAGCCCGCGAAGCTGGAGAAGGCGGTCGATTTGCGATTCATCGTGCAGATCGCAAAGTTCACCCAGAACATCGGATGCGATGCGATGCCAGACAGGCCAACGGTAATTGTCGACAGGCACGACGTGGCGAGCGACAAGGCAGTCGTCATCGAGCATGGGCTCGCGGCTTGCGTAACCGCCGGGGAGCCTTCCGGCGCATTCGTTGGCGAGCGCAAGCTCATGGCTGTCGAGAGCGATGAAGTCCGCGGTGACACCGCAGCTATCGTCGGTCGGCGATGGGCCGCGCGAAGATGACGGCATGGGTGGTTCCTTCCTGATTGCCGCGCTCCGGAGAGGGGAGCGACCAAAAGAAACGGGGTCCGCCTCACACGATGCGCAGCGGACCCTGCGAGGGTGCCGCGCCTGGAGGCTGGCGCGACGGGGGAGTCAGTTGTCAGGCGGCCGCGTCGGCGGGCTCGGCCGGATTGGCGGCGTCGGCAGTGCGCTGCTTGCGCTTGCCGCGGTTGGCGTCGCCCGCATCGCCGCCGAACGCATGTTCGGCCGAAGACTGGCCGAGGCCGGTTTCGGTCTTCTGCACCGGAGCTTCGCCATCGCCTTCCCCCGGCAGCGGCGGCAGGCTGTCGTCGGTCTTGGCGGCGATCTCGGCGGTGACGTCGCGGCGACGGTTCGGGCGGTTCCAGACGACGTTGTAGCTGCCGTCGTCCTGCTGGAACATGGAGATATAGAGCGGCGCGGCAAAGCTCGGATCCTCCAGCTTGCCGTTCAGAAATGCCGCACCGGTGGTGTTCGTCGCGAACAGTTCGAAGAGAGCGCCGACCTTGACCCACGTGCGCGCCTGCGACAGCGCCATCACCTCGTATTTCGGGGCCTTGGGATTGGTCGAGTGCACGGGGCGCAGGGCGATCGTCATCGCCAGCGCCAGAGTGGCGATCTTGCCGATGTAGGTGCCAGCTTCGTTCTGCTTGATGGAACCGATGTTCATGAGGAAGTCTCCTGAATGCGGTCACGAACCCGATGTCCGGACCACATTCCTCGCTCCCCCTTCCCTCCTCGGCCGTTCGGCCGAGCGGGCGCGTACGCGCCCATCCGAGGGCCGCGTTTGCGGCCTCGGGATCGTCATGGGTTGAACCATTGGTATCACCGTCAGGCGTGGTGCTCAGGGTGACGCCGGGCGGCCTGCACCGTTGGTGTTGCCGTCGAAGGCCTCGACATGGCGACGTTCCAGCTCGCGCGCGGCAACCACGTGCCAATAGTCATCATCGTGACCGGCATAGCCGTCGAGGCGCGCCGCCATTTGATATCCTGGCATGACGATCTCTCCATCGAGGGCTGCAACTGGTCTATCTGACAGGGCCGCCGGGTGCGCTGCTTGTCAGACGTCGAGGTAGCAGTCGTGGGTGAGTAGGAACGCCTCCGCGACGGACTCGCCGTCGTGGAGATTGCGCGGTTTCCCCGAGCCGCCCCGGACAGGTCGAGGCAGGTGGTCGTTCATAGCGAAGCGCCAGCGCTGCAACCCATTGACGGCCTCGAGAACGAAACCCGACGCTGTTGCATCGAAGCGGGAAATGGTCGGCCGCCGGCATTGGGTCTTCGAAGGTGAGCCAGATGTAGCTGTCCGAATATTTGAGTGGAAGCACCAGCCAGGAACCGCCGTTGAGCTGCCAGCCGCTGAGCCCAACCCCGCCCTGCCCGTAGCTGCCGAGATGATGGGCATAGCGGGTGAGCAATCGGTCTACGGGCCAGCCGTCCGGGACGGGCCCGATTACCGAATTGCTGCGGATTCTGGCGAATGAACCGCGGTCGAGGGATCCGGGATGGATGACTGATCGGCCGCATCGCCGGGGCGCTCCCGGCAGGTCGAGAATGCGGCGGGCCTTGTCGCAAGGATCGTCCTCTCTGGACGTGACGACGTTTAAGTGGAGGCAAAACGAAGCGGATTTCGGGCGAGCGATGCGCGGACAGTCGAGGTCGAGACGGACCTGATGGCGTGTTTGCGACTGCCCATTATGATCGATTGGTCGGCTTTGCAATCGCCAGTTGATCGTCCGGCGCTCGTACCAGCCATGCGTCAGCAGCGCGCTGCGAGCACGAAGCTCGCTTTCCTCGTCGAGAGTCGCGAGAAGCGGATCGGGAACGCTCGCTTCGAGCGTCACGTGAAAGGTGGCCATGACGATGGTCCTCAGAATGTTCGGAAAGGAAGCGAAAGCGGTGCCGGAGCAAAAGCTTCGGCGCTTGCATCAGGAGTATTGCGGAGGGTATTTCGGGAAGGCGAGCGGCGCGTTGCCCTCATAGACGATCGCCGCATAGCGGCCGCCATCGTAGATGACGGAGCTCACCGGACGGCGATGGCGCTGCAGATGGTCGAGCAGTCGATTGGCGCGACAAGCGAGGCGGCACGCGCGCTCTTCGGTAGGGGCAAGGGCGATCAGGCGGACGAATTCTCCGGTGTCGTACCACCAATCCCCTTCTTCGGGGCCTCCGTAGGCGCGATCGATCTCATACAATGCGACGACGTAGCGCATGGGAACCCTCCTTCAGGCAAGGGGAGACGGCATGGGGAGCCATTCAGGCTGGTCGTCGGCGATCGGGAGATCGTACGTCGCGGCCTCGGTTTCGGAGAAGACCGTCGCGGTTTCGAGCGAGCCGAACCCTGTATCCGAATTCCAGAAAAGCAGCCCCTCTTCCCGATCGCGGATCGCGATCACCAGGCCGTGGTGAGGGTCGTCAGGCAAGCGGGTCAGCGCCCGTTCGAGGCCTTGGGCGGAATTCCCGAATTCGATCCCGTCCTCACGGATCGCGGCGAAGCCGCCGCCGAATTCGCCGATGCGCATACGGCTGCAATCGATCGCGTATTCGAAACCGAATGGGAGCGCAGAGCGCGCGACAGTGTGGATGAGGTTGGCCGCTACCTCGACGTCCATCTGTTCGCCATGGAACCAGAGCCTGCGTAGGCCGCTGTCATCAGCCGGATCGATGATATCGATGCTCAGCGAAAAGCCGAGCCGCGGATAGTCGGGATCCGGGAACATGCTGAGGAAGCTGCTGAAGATGTCGGCGTCTTTGGGTTGGAAGCACTCGGCGAAGGCAGGCCCGAGCGAGCGGAAGCGGGCCTCAAGCTCGGTGGGATCCAGCTCCTTGTCCTCGATGATGGCGATTGCGTCGTCGATGCGACGCAAGATGTCGGCCTCGGTTTCTGTAACAGTTATGGTGAAGCTCGCTTTGGTGAAATAGTCGGCCATAGTGCTCCTCGCATGGGCAGCCGCCGGAAGTCGCCGGCTCTCGGCCTCGGAGAACCCACAAGGCCGTCCTCCCCTTCCCCCTCGCCTCCCATCGCAAAGTGACGGCATGCGCCAGTGAGCCGCTCGGTGCAGAGCGACGCAGGCAGTCCGGCTGACGGATAGATTATGGAACCAGCGAAACCGAAGCTGGCAAGGCAATTATGGGCTATTGAGCCGTTCGTCCCGTGCGGCGACGGCGCGGACCTGCATGATCAGCCGAGACCTCGAGATCGACGGCAAGTTTGGTCAGGCTGCGATGGGCTCCAAGGCGCTGGAGTCCGTCCATGCGCGGATCGAGGCCGAGCCTGGCGATCCGTGCGCGGACAAGCGACGCTGCGACACGCAGGGTATGGGGATCAATCTCGGTCAGCCTTCACATCACCGTGATCGTCGAGGTAGTGGTGGTCGCACGGAACGTCCGGCAGGTCGGCCTCGACATCGCCGGAGCGTACGGTCATGGACCGCGTCTCGGCTTCGCGCTGTAAGATGAAGCGCGCGACGCTCCCCGGTTCGACCGGATGCGGAGCGGTTTATCTGCCCTTGCGCGTGAGGTCATCGGTCATCGGCAGCCTTTAGCATCAGCCGTTGCGCGGCCTCGGCGCATTGCGGGTAAGCCTCGGCAAGATTGCGATGAAGCGTCTCGAAATCGGGGAGCGGAAACTTGCCTGATGCGTCCGGCCGGGTTGCGAGGATCGCACCCGTCACGATCTCGTCGACGGATTGGCGTTCGACCGTCGGAGTGTCGCCGTCGTCATAGCGGACCGGCGCGGCAAAACCGGCCTCGTGCCAGCTTTCCAGGCCGTCCTGTACCGCCTCGATGTAGGGTGCGACGCAATGCATCCGGAGCGGGAAGACGGCGACCTTGAGACCGAGGGTGCGATAGACTCCGAAATCGTGCCGGTTCATGATGGTAGTCAACGTGCAACCCTCGGGCGGTGGGCCGTAGCGGGCTATAATGGCGGCACGGTATGCACCGATTTCAAGACGGTTGAGCCGCTCGAAGTCCGGTGTGTGGCCGAGTTGGGCGCATTCTTCATTGGCCGGCGCGCCGCCGAGATCGATAATGTCGGACAAGATCCTGATCCTTTTCAGTGCAATCCTACCGTTCCCCCTTCCCTCGACCACCGGAGGAAAAGGGGAATAGACAAAGCCCCCGCTCCGCGGGGAGCGAGGGCTCGAGAAAGATCGTGATGCGGCGTCTTCTCGACTGGGGAATCGCGGCGATGGCGGGAGCGACCATTCCACGCGTGCCTCATGGTCGTCGAACGGTCCGCAAAGGAGGGATCGGATTGCCGGCGAATATACTATGCGGCATCCGCCGGCGACGTGATCTGGACGTCGAGAGTGTTGCGTCCAATGACGATGGTGAACTGTCGACCTTCTGGGACGAACCATTGCATGCGATCGGAAACGATCGCGCGCGCACGCTCAACGAGGGCCGCGTCGTCGCCGAGCAAGAGCCGCGTTGCCATTTCTTGCGCGTCGAGGAGGAATCGGCTGTTCTGGGTGTCCCAGCTGTCGGCCTCGTGGTCGTCGCTTGAGCAGAAGCAGCAGGCTTCCAGGAGTTCCACCAATTCCGCCGGGGTGACGGCTTCGGTCGATTTCAGAATTATCGCGGCTTCCTCGAACGTGCAATGCGTGCATTCATCGTAAAGGATGGCAACCGGAGCGGGGATCGTGGACTTCCCGGCCTCGGGTCCGGCGATTTCCACGACGAGATCGAGCCGGTCGGCGACCCCGGTGGTGACGTCAGGGAGCTCGCTCGCGTCGAAATGGCTCGCTTCGCCGTCCTTTTCGATCTCGAAACGAAGGTCGGTGATGCGCGGAAGAGCTTCGTACCAGCCGTAACCGGCCATGGCGGCGTCTGGTTCGGCGAGCCGGGAGGCAAATCTTCCATCCTTCGCCAGGGCATGGTCGGCACATTGTTCAATGGGAGCGCCGAAGTCGCCAACGAGGATAGGTTGCTCGCCCAACGAGCCCGCGCATCGTGACGATGCATTGGAATCGGCCTGGCTCGGGATCCATGCCGTGAGCTGCTGGCGGGCCTCAGGCAAAATGATGCCGAGATCGCGCGCCTCGCACCACTGGGCATATGGTAGGGAGTGGCCGCCCAAAGACTCGATATGCCGGAAGATGGCCCGCTTGACGGTTTGCCGCAGATCGGCGAGCGCCTGGTTCTCGACCAACTCTTTGCGGGCAGGGAGAACGTGCTGGAGATCAGGGGCATCGACGATATCGACCCGGGCCCACCAGTGGCGATCCTTTTCGTCGACTTCCGGGAGGAAGCAGGGAACGGTCACACCGTGGAAATTGATACGCGGCATATAGCGGGGACTGCGCTGGCCGTTGAATATCCCGATCCTGACCCCGTTTTGCTCGACGACCGCGGCGGCGTCGGCAAGCCAGTCCTGTCGGGGGAGCAAGGCACCGTTGCAGCGGATCGGGACGGGACAATATCGTGCGACGCCGTTGGCGACCTGCAGGAACTTGTCAGCCCAGTCGCGGTCGATCGGCAGACGAACGCTGGTGCCGATGTTATGCTCGCATGGCTGAACTGCGATCGGTGCGCCCGATTCCCAATCATCGGGCCCAATGTCGATGCGCCAGCCCTGCACCGCCGATCGCGAGCGCGACGCGATCACCACATGGCGTCCCGCGAGGCTGAAGACGCCCATGCCGGCGGGGTCTTCTCTATCTGCGATGGTGTTATCCCAGTCGGAGCGGCCGAGGGACAGGACAACGGAGGGGTCGGCGATGCCGCCACCATTATCGGTTACCGTGAGCCAGGTCTGCCCATCACGGTCGCTAGTGGTGAGTTCGATCAGCAATGCACCGGCTCTGCGGGCGTTCTGGACAAGCTCGATCAGGCAGTCGCTCAGCGTATTATTGAAAAGTCTCGTGACTTTGGTGATCGCGGCAGGGTCGACCAGACTGTGAATGGCAGTGGGAAGGGGCATCGGAAAATCCTCGTAGCGAACCGAATGTTCAGCTCGCCGCCCTCCCCCTCCCCTTTTCCCGACATGCACCGGCGTTGAAGACTGGCGCGGTCTCGGCTTGCTCGTACTGGCAAGCATCGCTCGGCCATTGAGCGTGCACCGAGAGCAGAGTGTGTGGATACCGGCGCCTGATCGGCGAGGGACAACAACCGCGAATTGAATGGGAAAGGGATGATCGCTGAATCGATCGGTTCTCCGATTGCCTGGCGTCAGGGTTAACCCCCCCGGTGAATGCGAATGATCTTGGTTCGCACTTTTGCCGTCGCAAAGGTGCCGTCCGGCAAATATTCGAGCGTCTCTATGCCCTCAGTTTCAAAGGTGACCGGCACGAGCGCTACCAGGGTCGGGGCTTCGTCATGCCCATGTGGTCCCATCAGGTCGAGCGCGGCCGCCATATGCTTGCGCACGTCGCTGAACGGTGGATTCATGATCGCTCGCGGAAACTCGACTTTTCCGCGCACCTCGGCCGCATATTCGAGAAAGCAACGATTGATCACGGTCCCGTACCGGTGAAGTTGGCTCGCCAGGCCGACATGGCGTTCGACCTGCACGAGTTCGTACTGGCTGTGTCCGCTTTCGAGCAGCGCACGGGACAGATTCCCGGTGCCCGCGCTCGGTTCGAGCGTCAGGTAGTCGCCGACAGGTCCGAGATAGCGGACCATGCGCGCCGCAACGTCCGGCGGCGTCACATGACACTCCGTGGCTTTGTCGACGGTGACGACCTCAGGCGGTACTGCAACGTCAATTTTCGCGAAGTCTCCGCGCCATTTGACCTCAAGGCGCAACGGCTTGTCGGGCCGACTGTATACAGATGGTTTCACGTTGTCGGCTCCCCGTAGAAGTTCAGCCATTCCCGGCTTTGCCGCGAAAGCTCCCGAATGTCTGTGGATGCAACGGGGTTCCGTCGATCCATTTTGGGCTTGGTGATTCGAGCCATTTGATTCTCGCCCGATGATGGTCAGCATCTCTGGCTAAGCGCTGGCGATGGAGCTGCCGGGCCCGGTTCACGCCGCCTGTTCCGTATCGACCGCGAGCGCGGCGCGCAGTTCCGCTTCGAGGGCGTCGAGGTCGATCGGCAACGACTTGCTCGGTTTGTCGGTGATGACCACGACCGAGTCGGGTTTGTAGAATTCGCCGCCGATCGTTGAAATGCGAATGCGGGCTACCGGTTCCCCGGAGCGTACGCGTTCCATTTTCCGCCATTCCATTTGCACGCGACGGCCATCGGCGGCGATTTCCACCGTCTTGAGAGGAGCATAGTCCCCCTTTGAATTTGCCGAATAGATTGCCTGCGTCGTCGAATAGACGTTGGCGGTCTTGGCGACCTGACGCTTGCCTTGGCAGGCGATTTCCATGCGCAGGTTCCAAATGGTCTGAAGCTGCTCGGCCTGCTCGCGGGTTGGATTGATCAGCGGCACCGCATCCGGCCTGGCGGAAGTACGGCGGAGCTTCTTCTCGGGGACGATATAACCGGTCGCCTGCATCAGGTCGCGCCACTCGTCTTCGCTCAGCTTCAGGGAAGCATCCAACGCGAGATGCGCCGGAAGCGGGACCGGACTTTCGAGCTGGAAATGACCGGGATCTGTCACGGTGCATTTCGGGCTTTCGGCGCCGTGCTCGCGGGCGAAGGCCTGAATGATGACCGGAGTAAGCTCACCATCGTACCGCGGGACGTCGCCCAGCATCGAACGCTCGAACGCCAGCCGGTTCAGAACATGCTCGATCCAGCGGCGGCGGATCGGACCATTGGCGGCAAGGGTTGCGCCTTCAATGCATCGCTGCCGGGCGTCGGCAGGCGCGACCTGACCCTCGTGGACCTTTGAATAGAGGTCGTAACTCGCCCAGGTCTTGCGGGTATCCATGTTGCCGAGCGCATGGCGAATCTGGTCGTCGGTCGTGAATTTCTCCCAGATCGCGAGCGCCGCATGGGCCGCATTGATACCGCGCTGCAGGTCGCGCAGCTCCGCCAGGAGGGTCTTGATCCGGTTGGCGCGAACGCGCGGATGGTTTTTCCAGTTGGCGAAGTGCTCCACGTCGCTGGCGCGAGAGAGCCAATAGTTTGCGGATTTTTCGGCTTTTACCGCCGCGGTTGAGGCCGAATGCATCCGCTCCTGCGCCTTGCGCGCCCGGCGCTCGCTATGATGACCGACCAAGATCGGCTGCCCCATATAGAAGGCCTGCGAGAGTTCGTCGGCGCGGCGCGCGAAGACGTTGGCTTCGGTATGGCGTTTGTGCGCGAGGTCGTCGAGCCGTTCCGCCTTGATGGCGGCACGCTCGGCGAGCGTCATTTCTTCCGCCTCGATCTCACCGGCCAGCTCGACGGCGAGATCCTCGCGCTGAGGTGTCCATTTGGGCGCGACGAAGAGCTCCTGTTTCGGAGCCCATTTGAACCCCGCCTCTTTGACTCGGGCATAAGTCTCGGCGTCGAGGCGCGATGAGGCGTAGATACGGAGCTTGTTGTCCTCCGGGCTGTATGTTGCGGTGAAGCTCGTCATTGGTCGTCCTTTCAACTGTTGGGCACGCTGGCGGGTGGCGCCGGCACGCAACCGACGCTGTGCATGGATCGGTGATCAGGCGGGTTAGAAGTTGATGCGTTCGCACAGGCCGTCGATCGCATCGGGATCGAGACCTGAATGGGAAGCGTCGTTGGTGAGGACTTCCAGCACCGGCTGGAGGAAGGCTCCTAAGCGAAGGCCCGCCTGGAGCAGCCAAAGGCCAGCGAGCAGGGCATCGCGCTCCTGCGGGGTAACGGCAAGGGTGATGTAGCCTTCGATGGTTTCGCCGTCCTCGAGCAGGCGGACTCCATCGGTTTCGTCGATTTCGTGGTCGTCGAACTCCGACACTTCCCCGGTGGCGAACCATTCGCCATCATAGTCATGGCCCCGCGCCTGCAGGCACGCCTCCTGCGGCGTGTCGGCTCCAACGACGGTTTCATAATGGACGAAGGCGTCATGGCTTTTTCGAACGACAAATTTCGGCATGGTGATTCCTCCGTCGCGACGGCTTCGAAAAGGGTGTCGAAGCGAGAGAACCAAACCAGATCTCCCTCCCCCAGTCCCCCTCCCCTGTCCTCGGCGCGCGAGCGCCGGGCGACCGCGTCGCCGGAGAAACCGGGCTGGAATCCCGTGAGAGCATCTGGGGCGTTGCAGCGGCTGCGAGCCCGGAAGGGCTAGCCAAGGTCATCCGTCGCTTTGATGCGGATCGATACGAACATGCTGCGCTCCATTGTGAAATGGACATTGTGAAAGTGGGGGTAGCGGATCGTCCGAGGGTCGGCCGCGCTCATCGGCACGAAGCAAGGGCAAGGGTTGCAGCACGAGCCCGATCGGCTCTTCGCAACTCTGAAAAGCTATCCGTCGAAGACAGGAAGGCCGTTTTTCAACAGGCGCAGCTACAGTCCGACCCGAGGTGCCGGAAATATCGGTAGCGCGCCGAGAGGAAGCTCGAGCGGAAATCTTGCGCGGCTTGCTTCGGCGCGGGCGGATCAATCGTCTTGGACGACGTTGGATTCCCGATCATAGAGGTCCAGCGATATGCCCAGCGCCGCCGCTTCGGACCAGGCGAGGTCACGATGGTCGTCACTGTCGGCGCTGCTCGCCATTTCGATGACAGGGTAAACCGATACGATCTGTCCCGTCGGCAATCGGAACAGGTTTCCTGATCCTTCGACAGGTGCCGTCCCTTCGGGCACATGGTAGCGCCCCTCGATCTGAAATTCGACGTGCATGGTTTGAAACCCTCCATTGAGCCAAGCGGCCGAGCCGTCCCCCGAAGGGATTGTGACAAGGGACCGGGCGATGAGATGCAGGAGATTGGGTCAGGTTCGGCCGCACCGCAGTTCGCGCAGGTGATACTGTCGATCACGGTGAGCTCGATGGGCTTGGTGGACTTTCGGCTAGCGAGCATGGCGACGTTCTCCAATGGATCCCCATGCTCCCTCCCCCTTCACTCTCACGGCCTGAAGAGCCCGGGGATGATCGGCGGGCCGGGTGAAACCGTCGTGAAACTCAGGGAACAATCTTTACTGCGCTGCGGTGCACCGGCCGCGCGGTGCTTCAATCGCTACGCGGCAGCGGGATCGGCGCGGCTTGACCGCTGGTGAGATTGATGAAGGCGCCGGCGTGGCCGATCGAGCCGCGGCCGAGAAGATCGAAGAGCAGCGCGAGTGCGTGACTGGCCACCACCCGGTTCACGAAAAGGGACTGACGTTCAAGCGCTTCGGCGACGGAACAGGATGGGGCATCGTCATCAGGCAGATTCTCGTCTGCGAGTTCCGGGAAGTATTCGAGAACGGTCGGAAGGCGGAGGCTGCCAGTTCTGATACTGCGATTCGGGCATCCGATCAGGAACTGTCCGTCGCGCGCGCGATTTCCGAGATCCATCCAATAGGTTGGCGTCGCTCGCCCCGGATCGAGCGACGCTCCAATTACGCGGCGGGCAGAGGCGGTGTCGACACAAGTGATGAGGATATCGGCGTTGTCGGCGCGAATCGCCGTAGGTGCGCGACCATGCACCGCTGTCCAGTCCAAGCCGTGCGCGAGGTTTATCCGTTCGACCAAGGTCCGGGCTTTCGAATTGCCGAGGTCGCACCGGTAGAACGGCTGACGACCAAGATTGGCCTCGGTGACGATATCGTCGTCCACCACGGTCACATCTATCGATCGGGAAGAGACAGCGTGCAGCGAGGTGTCGAGCGAAGCAAGGCCCATTGCCATTTGCGCACCGTTTCCGCCGCAACCAACAAGCAAGATGCTGATCTCGCGATCGACCAGGGTCGCGGGAAGATAATGGCGGGCCATAGCGTCAGGCTGCATGACGATCTCCGGAAAATGGGCTGCGCGGTAAGGGCAAGAACATGCCATCGGCGCAGAGACGAGAAGCCATCATGGGGCCGTCGGGATGATCAAGCAGTCCGACCACGATTGAAATCTTCGTTGCGTGGGCGTCATCGATATCGTCCGTGGCGCTGAAGAACGCCTTCCCCGTCCCATGGCTATGGATGTCGCAAACGACGTGCCAATGAGGTTCCAGTATTGGGGTGCGGTAGACGAGGCGCGAAGGCGTGGCCTCGTCGATGGTCGGGAAGTGCAGCGCGAACTCCCGCGTGGCCTCACTCCAGAGCACGAACGCCGCGTCCTCGTTGGGTAGTGCCGCTCGGAAGTGATCGAGTATCCGGTCGAAATGCCCGTGCGGGATCAATCCGCAGCGCAGATCGGCCTTGGGCCCGCCCGTGCTGCCATAGGGGAGGTAGGCGGAAATCGGCGGTGTGACGGGAACGTCGAGCTCAAGCCACGGCCGGCGCAGGATGAGCATGACTCCGTCGCTGCCAATGGCAAGGCCGCGGCCCGCGCGAGCGTTGCGGAGTTCCTCGATAGCGGGCGATCTACCGCCGGGGGGGACCGGGTAGCAGGGCATGGCCGCGAGCACCGCGGTGTCGGTGGGGTCGTCAGCGAGAATCGTCATCGCGGTGCGCTTTCTGAAATCAGTTGTCCGACCCGCACGTCGTCTGCGGCTGTTCTCGGCCTTCGAGAATCCTGCCGCCCGAAGGGCTTGAGACGCTTGACCGGGAAACGGGTCGCCTTACGCGCGGCAAGATTGTCCCAGAGCCTGACGAGGCCGCCCTTACCGGTGACGGTCATCTCTTGTCCCCGGTTGGGGTGGGTCGACCAGGAGTCGAACACCGCGCGTTCAAATTCCGGGATGGACGCAATGATGGGCGCTTTAGGTTGGGGGATGTTGCCCCAACAAAGCAGACCATTGAGGAAGACATTGAGGATCGGCGAGTGCAGCACGCGGGTATCGGCGACGGGACGCTCATTTGCCGGCAGGGCATAGACGCCAAGGCTGGACTGCGTGGCAATGAACAGGTGTGCCGGATAGGGAACCTGCACAATCGTCCGTTCGGAAAGGCAACGAAGTCCGTCAGGTGGAGATGACAGGGCGAAATAGGCCGAGCGTACCTGCTCGGGAATCCACCAGGCGATGATGTCGGGGTGGGCGACCAGTACATTGCCGGGCAGGATTTCCGGCACGATGGTCCGTCCAAGCACCTCGGTCCATCGACGCAAATGGGCGCGCGACAATGGAACGCCGGCAGCGATCATCGGCCGGCCATCGGGATCGAGCTCGACGGCGTGCATGCTGGCGAACGCTGCGTCATCCCGTCGAGGCGCGGCGTAGGGGCTGATGTTGGAAATAGCACCGCCTCTGTAGAGCAGAATGGCGTTGGTCAGGGCCAGGCCGCCGTTGGTGACTTCGAACTGGGTGGAATGGTCGGGCATCGGGGTCTCACGGATTGGCTGGATCGAGCTGAATGAGGTCCTGCGCGGCGAGCAGGAATTGCGCGCCGACCCGCAAGGAAGCGAACCATTCCTCGACCCGGCTCTCGTCCTGCAGTCGGCAGATACCGGAGACGTCCATGAAACCAAGTTCCATGCCTTGACGTCCGACATCGTCGAGTTCTCGCGCGAACTGCTCGAAGGGCACGAGCGTCAGCGCTGGCAATGTCGAGCATTCTTCGATGCCAGGGATGTATTCGTAGGCGAGCTCTCCATCGAAATGCCAGGCATTGCGCTCCGGCCGGATGAATTTGAGAGCCTTGTGGGCGTCGCGAAGCTTCCGCAGCTTCTGACGCAGGCCGGTCGGGAGTTGCGCCGATGGTGCCGCGTTGGCTGCGATCATCCATTCCGGCCGACGGGCGTTCATGGCCGATGGCAGCATGGACTCATCAAGATCATCCGGGTCCACACCCTGATACTCGATCTGGCATCGCCGTGCGGATTCGTCGTCGGTTTCGCCTTCCCAGTAATACATTGAAATATCTTCGAAGAGATCGTCGTATCCGAAGATTGGAAGGGCACAGCGTAGCGTTTGTCCAAGCGCTTCGTAGGCGGCCGCCCGCCACGGAATCGGGGCATCGCTGGTTTCGATCCACCCGAGGTCGATCTGGCCCAGGCTGTCGCAGATCACGGCGATCGCGGGCGGACCGCCATCCTCGCTTTGGAGGACGGCGACCCGGAAATCAGCGAGTTCGATGGATCCCAGGGTCTCGAGCACTGCGGTGTTGAAGATCCGCTCGATGTGCCGGCGGGCTTGCGCGCGCGTGTATGTCTGCGCTGAGCATTCCCGCGAGATGACCCAGCGGCCGATCAACTTGTGATGTGACGCCAGCGACTCGTCGAAGAGGGCGGGGATATCGGCTGCGAGTGCAACCGACCGCCCGGCGAGGTCAGCCGAGGGGCACGAGCCGCAAGCCCGATGGCGGCTGAAGCGGTTCGGTGGCTTCGTTCTTGTTGTTTGCGCCGTTGGGGAGAATTTGCGCATGGAGGGCGCGGGCTTGCTGGGTGCGGGCGGGCAAGGAAGAGCCGGTTGTGTCGCCATCATCGAACTCGATCCATTCGAGGAGAGTCTTGCGGGGTGCGGGCGGAATCGCCGCGCTTTTGCGGCGCGGCATGGTCAGCCCTTGGTGCCGACAGCGCGGCGATATTCGATGATGTGGGTGCCCTCCGAAACGCCGGCATCGAATATCTCGGCGTTGACGATCGCCGGATAAAGCCTGGAATGGTAGGCGCGCAGCCCGTCCCGGTCGTCGGCAAGATGCGGCGGGACGGGAAGGTCGATCCCATCATATCGGTAAGCTCGAGTGAGAAGTGTGACTTCCATGGGGGACTCCCGGTGTAATGATCGCTGAGAAAGGGGGACTGCGGTCGTCAGAAGAGGCTGGCAGGCTCATTCGGCTTCGCATCGGCCGGCGGAGAGCTCGGGGCCGGGGCCTTCGCAGGGGTGGCGGGCGCGGACGCCTTCACCGCGGCAGCTTTCTCCTTGGCCGCCTCCGCGGCAGCAGCCTTTGCCGCCTCGGCCGCCTGCCGTTGCTCGGCGAGCTGGTCGGCGAGCGCCTTTCGCGAGGCGATAAGCTCTCCCAGCGCGCCGTCAGCCCCCTTCGCGAGTTCCGCATCGATGTCGACGGCGCGGGCCGTGATCGAGATCGGCCGGGTCTCGCAGAGTTCGAGATTGGGCCCCTTGGCTTCCGCCTTGCGCGGAATGACGGTGAGAGTGACCGTGTCGTCGGGCCCAGCGACGAGGTCGAAGCCGAGCGAGTAGCGGGACAGCAGGGGGAGCAGGCTTGCAATGAGCATGGCGATCAGTCCTTGTCTGGAAGTGCGGGGAGCCGGGTCAGGCAGCGATTTGCGAGATTTGAGCTTCGGCTCGCGGGGAGGTATCGACCGGGGGCGGACCATATTTTCCGTCGAGCGTCATCGCGCTTGGCAGGCGTCCGGCCCAATCGAACCCGGTACGATTGAGCATCCCGTTGATGAGCTCAGCCTTTTTGGAGGCGAGGAGCTTGGCGAATGCCTTCTCGCCCACATGCGTCACCAGGCCGCATTCCTGGCCAATGAATCTGAGCTCGTCCTTGGTGTATCGCTCGAGGAACACCTGATTGACCTGCCAGGTATCGCGAAGGTCGACTTCGAAGACCTTCGCGAGATCGGCGACATGTCCGAAGGTGAGGACATCCATCGCGTAGGCGGCGCCGATGACTGAAAGCACGTTGGCAGCCCGCGAGGCAGACAGCGCGCGGATCGCCGCGATCTTGCCCTTGTAGTCCATGTCCGCAAAGGCTGGGTCGACCAGTAGGCCGGCGCGGGACGCCAGGGTTTCGGGCTTGATTTGCGAGAGCGTGCCCGACATGGCCGCAACAAAGATCGCCGTTTGGGCATGCGCGGAATTGCCCGCGAGCGCCTTGGCGAGCGCGGTTCGCCATGACGATTCACGCAGGTCGATGGTACGCTCAGCGATCGATTTTGCGGTGACCGACGGTTTCTGGGCGGACAAGGCACCGCTGGTGGGATTGGGCGAGGTCGACGGTGCAGACGCTGCCACCGCCGTCCTGGCAGGGGACGGAGCGTCTGCTGAGCGCTCCTGAGGTTCAGCCGAGGTGGTCTCGTCGATGCCCTCATCGTGATCATCATTATCGTGCTCGTCAATGTCGTCGACAACGGGAGGGGCCGCAGCCCTCGCCGCTTCCGCGGCACGTTCCTCCTCTTCGCGGCGCGCCTTTTCAGCTGCTTCGGTTTTCAGGACGAAACATCCGGCGTTGGTGCAGTGCCCGTCGTCAACATGTGTCTCGAACAGGGCGCGCTGCCTGCTCGAGTTGAATGCGCACGACGTGCATTCGGTCTTGTCGAAACAGGCGCTCGCAAGGCTCTGCGTGACGCGCGCAAGCAGGTCGCGGGTCTTGTTCACGTCGAGACCGGCGCTAAGGATCGTTTCGAGGGCCTTGTCCTGCTTGTCCCCCGGAACGGCGGCAAGCAGCTCCGCATGGCCGACTTTGATCCGGCGTTCGTCCAGCGCGAGCTTGACGGTCTCGGAGAGTTCGGCGAGCGCAAGGCGACGATCGAGCTTGGCGCGGGACCAGCCGAGGCGCCGGGCGGCTTCGGCGCGATCGTTCTGGCACGCCGCAAGGTGGCGGACCGCGGCATCCGCCTGCTCCGTCTCCGAGGCATCGTCGCGATTGTCGTTCTCGTCGATCGCAGCTTCGAGGGCTTCCTGGTCGGTCATCTCGCGGATGATGACGGGGATTTCACCGTCGGGGCCAAGGACCTCCAGCGCGGCCCTGTACCGGCGCTCGCCGGCGACAAGCGCGAAGATGTCATCAGCGTCGGGCGCCGGACGAAGCAGGAGCGGTTGGAGGATTCCGCGCAGGCGGATTGAGGCCACCATTTCGGCATGCTTGTTCCGGTCGAAATATCGACGAGGATTGTTTCCCTTCACGATCCTGGAGAGCGGCAGCGTCGTAGGATAGGTCAGTTGGGGCGTATGCAAGGCTGATCTCCTCGTGGCGTGTTGCAGGCTCGTGCCGCGGCGCCCCGCGCCTTCTTCTTCGCGAGCCTGATGCCTTGCCCCTCCCCCTTCTCTCTCGTGGCCCGAAGGGCCCGGAGTAGGGTCAGCCGTCTTAGATGGATTGAGTGTCTCGAAGCCGACCTCCGCGGAATCTCGCAGGTGGCGGGTCACGACGCTGAAACTATGAATAGGTGGGCGCTATCGAGTGTGGGCCAACTCTTATAGATTGCGCACGCTGTTCTGAAATGCCGCGATCCTTCTATGGCCATTGACGATCTGGAGGGAACCATCGCTCAAAAGCTTCACGGTAACTGGGTTGGGCGCGATTTCAGCCCCCACGCCTATTTCGGACCAAGATACTTGGCCCCCTTCGAAATGAAGGCGAACCTTACGTTCCTTGCCTGTTGCTTCATCGAACAGTACGGCTTGCATCGTTATTCTCCTTGGGCGCCCGCTAGCGCTTGAATCAACGCCGGAATGGGCCAGCTCGTCGCCCGGTTTTGACAGCGATCCGAATGCGCTTCGGGATTGTCCCGCCGAATCCTGCCCACCGTGCGAAGCGCGGAGGCTCACCGCGTCTCGCGCAGGGCGGCGTAAACTGCTTCATTGTAAATGCGGGCAATCGCGGATTCAGCATCCCAGAGCCCGGTATCGAGCGTCCGCCATAGAAGCCCGCGAAATGCTTCTTCACGACGGTTCCGACGCGGCCGGCGAAACGATCGCCGCCGACAAGCTTGCGATCTCGGATACGTACGCGCGCGCCGAGCGTCGGGATCGGGGTCACAGGATATGCTCTACATCTTGAGCACGATCGGCGAGGAATCTCGCCAGGCAGGCCGGACTATCCAGCAACCCAGGATCCGGGACGCATGCGCGAGCCAGCACGAACCAGGCCGCCAGACCCATAGCCCCTCCCGCAAGCAGGTAAGGGCGCGGGCTTTCCGCGTGTTCGACGAGGGAGCTGGGCTGGATCGTTGCTTCAGGATCGAAAGCGAGGATATTGGCCACATCATATTCTGCCTCGCACAACGCGATGGTCAGATCATGGATGCGCCCTATGAGCTGGTCGCGAGGATCATAAGGGGTGCCAATGACTACGATATCTGCGGTCATGTTGATCTTTCTGAATGGAGAAATGGAACGATAAGCCGGGGACCAGCCCCAAGCCGACCATCGCCCTCCCCCCTTCCCTTTTCGAAGCGGCGCCGTCCCCGACCGGGACGACCGTCCGGCTGGGCCAATCAAGCCGTCGGCCGCAGGGCTGGCCGAGACGCGGGGTCAATTTCTTCAGGATATCGTGGGGAGCCTGCCTGCAGACGAAGGCGGGCCACGCCAGGAATGAGACGTGGCGCGGTTCGCAGGATTCGTCAGTCGTCTCGCCCGTCAGCGGCGGCGTGCTGAGGTGAGCTCGCGCTGCGCTGTCTTTTGAGCGTCAATTTCTCGATGACCTTTCGGGCTGCTGTGCCCGGAGCGTCGACCTCGGAAAGGCCGTGTGCGGCCGCTTGCGCACCAGATGCGAAAACGGGAACAGGGCTCTGCGCGCCGATCCTGATCCGGGTGAGGAGGATACGCATTGACCGGCCCTTGGTTATGCGACTTCCTTCAGCATCAGCTTGCCGGTGGCGAAGCAGCCGGTATCGATCCAGCTCGGGATCTGCGGCGGTCGGATCGAGCGTCTGTTGGTGTCGAGAGGCAACATCATAGTTCATCGGGGTGTCTCCGGATCTCGCGCGGTTCATCCGCTCGACCCCTTACAGCCCCCTTCCCTTTCTCTCGTCCCGACAGCTTGAACTGGTCGATCGACCCCGAGGCTGATTGTGAGGCCGCAAATCCCCGAGGTTCACGCTCCGCGCCCGGCGTTCCTCGCCGGAGTGCCACAAGGCAATCAGATGGGCAGCATCACTTCCGCAGCGATTTCGTCGCGCTCGATATCGTGCGTGATGACGGCGACACGTCGAACCCCCTCCTCACCGGGGATTCTGACGAACTCGTTGGTGCGCGGAACCACCGTCATTTCTTATGAGCCGATCTTCTGGTCGGCCAACGTGAATGTGATGAGCATTGTCAGGTTTCTCTCAGGCTACGAGCCGCGGGGCTTCGACTTCGTACGATGGGAGGTGCAGCTCTTTTCGGATGCGCGATGCAAGACGTTCAGGTGTCATCAGCTCGCGTACGGAGGCCCACATATTGCGATCGCCGACATGATCGCTGCGACCGCGCACCTTGCGGAAACAGACCTCTCGACCCGGTCCGAACAGGCCCACGGAGAGCTGGACCCAGATGTCGTCGCCATGAAGGGTTATTTCGCCTGAAACGGCGGGCCCGCCCCTGTTCGAGCGAATATCGAACGATCCGGCCGCCAAGCCCAGGGCATCAGCAAGCCGACAAAGGGCACTGCGCCCCTCGGAATGGAACAGCTTTTTGGCGGGCTCGTCATGCGCAACGTCGCGATAGGCCAGTATCTTGAGCACCGGCTGGCGTCGCAGCTCGGCGATCCGCGTCATGCAATCGCGCCGGAGCTGCGCATCGGCGCCGCGATCGCCGCAGACCGTACCGAGGTGCCGGGCCAGCAGGATCACTGCGGGATCCTGCTCGAAATCGACGCCGGCATTACGGCAATCGGTAATCGCCGCCTTGATCGCATGCAGCGTGGTACCGATGGTGATCAGTGCGCTGGGATCGAGCGCCTGTCGGCGAGGATGAAGTGCTGATCGGCAAGGCCGAGATGTTCGGTGTCGATGGTGTTGCCGCGCTCTCGGAAGAGATGAAAGCGGCCATCGAGTTGCTGCGCGAAGGTGGCCACACCACCATGATCGTGCGGCGGGACACCCTTCACGCGAAAAAGGTGGAGGTGGTGGGAGTATCCAAATTGACTCGATCCGGCACAGAAGGCTGACTCCACCCGGCAAGCTTGCGCCAATTGTTGCCGTTTCACAGCGATCTTGCCGCGCCCGAAAGGGGACATTCAAGTTATGACCGGGTCTGGGTGCTTCTGCCATATCCGATGACTGCTTCTCGCGGGAAGGAACCTTCAGGCTCTAGACAGCGCCGAAGGTTCTACTGAACAAGCCTGGCTGTCAGTTAACTGTCGGCTTCCACTCGATGGCCCGATAAATGCATACAACATCCGCGTGCGTGACGGCATGGCCTGATTCTTGACCCTGAAGTTATTCCTCATCTAAGGGCTACGGTGCCCCCTCTCCCGTCTTGGGTTCAATCATTGAAAATCGTATTGACACGTTCGGCGCTAGCTTTTTAGGTACGTTGAGAGCGTCTGCCCATAAGGGTCTTTTATCAGCTCCGAATTCTGGCAACCCACTTAAGACCCGTAGTGCATCTCGTACAATTTGGCTGTCGGGACCAAGTTCCTTTTTGCAAAGTTCGACCAGTTCGCTCTGCATTTCTATTGCTTTCGCACGGTCTCCCAAAAGGGCGGTGAGACTAGCAATTTCACCACGATTCGCCACCACGTCGCGGTGGAATTCACCTTTGACTGCAATATGTCGCGGTAACAGGCGCTCGAAATGATCAAGCGCGGCCTCAAAGTGGAAGCTAGAGATTAGTGCTTGACCTAAGAGAAAACTCGCGCTGAGCGTAATATCTGCTTCTGGCCCCATTATCCTCTCAGCGTGGTCCGCGCAGTCTGAGACAATGTTTGCGCTTAGCTCCACATCAGAAAAGAATTTCCTTTCGTTTTCAGTGGTTATATCCCGAGGCACACCACCTAGAGTTATGTGGAGACGCGCCCGGGCGTAAGCGTGGTATGCTTTGCAGCCGGTGTCACAGTCCATGAGTCGAGCCTGTCTACAAAGTTCAAAGGCTTTTGTTGCAAGCCGGATTGCGGGATAAACCTCGCCTTTCCGGACATTATCTTCGCTCTGATTTACAAGATCAGCAATGGTATCAGTGGTAGCGCCCTCCCAATTATCGAATCCGACTTGCGGCAATTCACCCGTCCGAGAGAATTGATCAGCGATCACTATCTCTCGTGCCAGTAGGAAGTCCGCGCGTTTGACTTCATAGCCAAGACTTTCGGAAAGCTTTGCCATCTTAAGGGATTGCACAGGGTCGAAAGTAGCGTCCCGCAGATACAGACTAGCTAACAAGGTGTCCGCCGTCAGCGCCAATGGCACAGATTTGAGGTTGTGATTTAAGGAGGGTTGGGGCTTCGTCGTAGTGACGAAGGAACGAAGATGAAGCCCCAACCCTCCTTGAAAAAATCGCCGGCAAAGGCCCCTGCTGAGCGTGTTGTGAAGGATATTCGGCGGCAGACGCGTCGCCATTTCTCGGCCGAGGACAAGATCCGCATCGTGCTCGATGGGCTGCGCGGCGAGG
>CAYLKZ010000016.1:0-41285 GCA_964384275.1 uncultured Sphingobium sp.
AGGGCAACCGCATCAACATCGTCGACACCCCCGGCCACGCCGATTTCGGCGGCGAGGTGGAACGCATCCTCTCCATGGTCGACGGCGTCATCCTGCTGGTCGATTCGTCGGAAGGCGCGATGCCGCAGACGAAGTTCGTCACCGGCAAGGCGCTGGCGCTGGGCCTGAAGCCCATCGTCGTCGTCAACAAGATCGACCGTCCCGACGGCCGCCCGGTCGAGGTGCTGGACGAGGTGTTCGACCTGTTCGTCAGCCTCGACGCCAATGACGAGCAGCTCGATTTCCCGGTGCTCTACGCTTCGGGCCGCAACGGTTATGCGAATGACGATATCGAGGCGCGCTCGGGCGATCTGACGCCGCTCTTCCAGAAGATCGTCGATCATGTGCCGCCGCCCCATGCGGTGCAGGAAAACGCGCCCTTCACCTTCCTTGCAACGCTGCTCGACCGCGACGCCTTCCTTGGCCGTATCCTGACGGGCCGCGTCCAGACCGGCGTGTTGAAGCTCAACCAGCCGATCCACGCGCTCGACGCGACCGGCAAGGTGATCGAGCAGGGCCGCGCCTCCAAGATCATGGCGTTCCGCGGGCTGGAGCGCGTGCCGGTGGAGGAAGCCCATGCGGGCGACATCATCAGCCTCGCGGGCCTCACCACCGCGACAGTGTCGAACACCATCGCCGACCTCAGCGTCACCACGCCGATCGAGGCGCAGCCGATCGATCCGCCGACGCTCTCCATGCGCTTTGCCGTGAACGACTCGCCGATGGCGGGCCGCGAGGGCGACAAGGTGACGAGCCGCATGATCCGCGACCGCCTTTTCCGCGAAGCCGAATCGAACGTCGCCATCCGCGTCACCGAAAGCGAGGACAAGGACAGCTTCGAGGTCGCCGGCCGCGGCGAATTGCAGCTCGGCGTCCTTATCGAAACGATGCGCCGCGAAGGCTTCGAACTCGGCATCTCGCGCCCGCGCGTGCTGTTCCAGGAAGGCCCCAATGGCCGCGAAGAACCCTATGAAACGGTCGTCATCGACGTGGACGACGAATTTTCCGGCGCCGTCATCGACAAGATGGCGCTGCGCAAGGCGGAAATGACCGACATGCGCCAGTCGGGCGGCGGCAAGACCCGCATCAGCTTCTCGGCGCCGTCGCGCGGCCTGATCGGCTATCATGGCGAATTCCTGTCCGACACGCGCGGCACCGGCATCATGAACCGCCTGTTCGAGAAATACGGCCCCTATAAGGGCGTGATCGAGGGCCGCCCCAATGGCGTCCTCATCTCCAACAGCACCGGCGACGCAGTGGCCTATGCGCTCAATGCGCTGGAAGATCGCGGTGTGCTGTTCGTCAACCCCGGCGAGCCGCTTTATGAAGGCATGGTCATCGGCGAGAATGCGAAGCCGGATGATCTTGAAGTCAACCCGATGAAGTCGAAGCAGCTCACCAACTTCCGCGCCAGCGGCAAGGATGAAGGCATCCGCCTGACGCCGCCGCGCCGCATGACGCTGGAACAGGCGATCGCCTATATTGACGAGGACGAAATGGTGGAGGTGACGCCCAAGTCGATCCGCCTGCGCAAGCGCCACCTCGATCCGCATGAACGCAAGAAGGCCAAGCGCTCCGTCGCCGCCTGACCCGCGACTCTTTGTCGCCCTCGCCCTGCCGGTCCTTGATGGAACGCCGCGGCGGGGGGCGACGACAAGATGGTGGCGCGCATCGGGGAACGCCGCTCACTCGGCCTACCTGCGCGCTGCCGCCTCCTCCCGTTGGAATTGGCGTCGGTGCGCGCCACCCCGCCCCTCCTGCTCGACCCTGAAACGCCACGATGCGCGCGAGACAATGCGCGCGAGACAAGGCATCGACGGCCCTTGGCGCCCCGCAGCCTATGCGGGATGCGCAGTCGTTTCCCTTGCCCCCAAATGGCCCATCAACCGGACAAGGACCACCCGCCGATGCGAACAACCGCCCTCCTCCGTCCCGCGATTGCCGCCCTGCTCGCCCTTGCTGCGCTGACCGGAGGCGCTTTGGCGGAAAACGCGCTGGCTCAAGACGCACCGGGCGAGGAAGAGTTCGATCCCTCGACGCTGGACCTTCAGGACATCGTCGCCTGCACCATCACGACGCCGGAATGGAATGCGTTTGCCTTCTGGTTCCACGACAATGAGGAAGCCCTGAAACATTATGGGCTGACCCGGATCGAAACCGGCAACCCCTTTCTTTCCGACTACAGGCTGGCGACGCCGATCAGCATTTTCGACCGGGAGACGGACCGCATCGCCTTCACCAGTTCCGGGCTGATGGCTGTCCTGCCGGAAGTGAAGCCGCAGGAACTGGCCGAAGAGCTGGGCGTCGAACCGGCGGTGGACGTGCCGGGTAAATATATGGGCGAGCGGGTGATAGACGAGCATCCGTTCGATGGCGGCTCCCCCGCCTTTCAGGGAACCGAGCGCATCACCCTCAACGTCTCGACCGTTTCCTCGCACCCCGGCGCGGTGCTGGCAGGGTGCAGCTATCGCATCACCTTCCCCGAATAACGGCGCTCCTTACTTCGCCTGCCCTCACTTCATTTGCATCGAGCGCACCGCCGCCAGCGTGTTCTTCACATGGTCCTTATAGCTCAGGGCGCTGTGCACATAGGCGATGCGGCCCGTCGGCGCGATCACATAGGAGGTGCGGTTGGTCATGCCCAATTTCATCGGCAGCGCGACATCGAAACCCTTGACGATATCCGGCCCGGCCGATGCCACCGCGAACTTGTTTCGGCATTCCTCGACCGAGAATTTGGCGAGCTTGTCCACCGGGTCCGCAGACATGCCGATGACGGTCGCGCCCGCCTTTTTGAACTCGTCGCTCATCTCGGCGAATTCATGCGCCTCCGCCGTGCAGCCGGGCGTGAAGGCCGCCGGGAAGAAATAGAGCACCACCGGCCCTTTTTTGAGCTGGTCCGACAGCGTCAGCGTGAAGATTTTTCCGGCAAGGGCGCCGCGCGTGGTGAAATTGGGCGCCTTGGCCCCGACCGCAAGCGCGCTCGTTGCGGCCTTGGGCACCACCAGCAACGCGACCGCCCCCAACACTCCGGCGGCGGCCAGCCATTTCGCGCCCCGCCATTTCTTCTCCCCCGATTTCGTCAGGCGTCGCATCCTCATCTCTCCCTCGGCATGGAGGGAAGACTATAGCAAAGAGGAGCGCAAAAGCGACTCACCTTGCCCTTTTTCCCGGCCCCCGGTAAAGCGCGGCCATCATGACCGCTCCACTCATCATCGCCGTGCCCAAGGGGCGCATATTGGACGAGGCGCTGCCGCTGCTGGCCCGCGCCGGTATCGAGCCGGAGGCGGAGTTTCACGACAAGAAGAGCCGCGCGCTCAAATTCGCGACGAACCGCGAGGGCGTGTCGATCATCCGCGTGCGCGCCTTCGACGTCGCCACCTTCGTCGCCCATGGCGCGGCGCAGGTCGGCATCGTCGGCTCCGACGTGATCGAGGAATTCGACTATTCCCAGATCTACGCGCCGGTGGACCTCGATATCGGCCACTGCCGCCTTTCCGTCGCCCAGCCGCAAGACGCGCTGGACGAGGATGAAAGCGCGATGAGCCATGTGCGCGTCGCGACCAAATATCCGCATCTGACCCGCCGCCATTATGAGGCGCGCGGCATTCAGGCCGAATGCGTGAAATTGAACGGCGCGATGGAACTGGCGCCCTCGCTCGGCCTGTCGCGGCGGATCGTCGATCTGGTGTCGTCGGGCGCGACGCTGAAAGCCAATGGCCTGGTCGAAACCAGCATCATCATGCAGATCAGCGCCCGGCTGATCGTCAACCGCGCCGCGCTCAAGATGCGGGCGGCGGAACTGGTGCCGCTGATCGAGGGCTTCCGCGCGGCGGTGGAGGGACGCGATGCAGCGGCTTGATGCGACGGCGGCGGATTTCGCCGCACAATTCGACGCGCTGGTCAACGCCCGGCGCGAGGCCGATGCCGACGTATCGAACGCGGTGCGCGCGATCATCGATCAAGTGCGCCGCGACGGCGACGCCGCGCTCGCAGAGCTGACGAGCCGCTTCGACCGCCACGATCTCGACGCCACCGGATGGCGCGTCACGGGGGAGGAAATGCAGGCGGCCCTCGACGGCCTGCCCGCCGATCTGCGCGAGGCGCTGGAACTCGCCGCAGCGCGCATCGCCGCCTATCACGAGAAGCAGCGCCCGGAGGATCGCGACGAGGTGGACGCGACCGGCGCGCGTCTGGGCGCGCGCTGGAGCGCGGTCGATGCGGCGGGGCTCTATGTGCCCGGCGGCCGCGCGGCCTATCCTTCCTCGGTGCTGATGAACGCGATACCGGCCAAGGTCGCGGGGGTCGAGCGCATCGTCATCGTCACGCCCACGCCGGGCGGGGAAATGAACCCGCTGGTCCTCGCCGCCGCGCGCATCGCCGGCGTCAGCGAGGTGTGGCGCCTGGGCGGCGCGCAGGCGATCGCCGCGCTCGCCTATGGCACGGAGAAAATCGCGCCGGTCGATGTCATCACCGGCCCCGGCAATGCCTGGGTGGCGGAGGCCAAGCGCCAGCTCTACGGCGTGGTGGGCATAGACATGGTGGCGGGGCCATCGGAAATCGTCGTCGTCGCCGATGCGAAGAACGACCCGGACTGGATCGCCGCCGATCTTTTGAGCCAGTCGGAGCATGACCCGACCAGCCAGTCGATCCTGTTCACCGACGATGCCGCCTTCGCCGCCGCCGTCGCGGCAGCCGTCGATGCGCAAATCCCGGAACTTTCCACCGCGCAGACCGCGCGGACGAGCTGGGACGCCAATGGCGCGATCATCCTCGTACCCGACCTCGCCGCCGCGATGCCGCTGGTCGACAGGCTCGCGCCCGAGCATCTGGAACTGGCGGTGGACGATCCCGACGCGCTGTTCGCGATGGTGCGCCATGCCGGGTCCGTCTTCCTCGGCCGGATGACGCCCGAAGCGGTCGGCGATTATGTCGCCGGGCCGAACCATGTGCTGCCGACAGGGCGCCGCGCGCGTTTCTCCTCGGGGCTTTCGGTGCTCGACTTCATGAAGCGAACCAGCTTCCTCGCGCTCGACCGCAACGCGATAGAGGCGATCGGCCCCGCCGCCGTCGCGCTCGCCCGCGCTGAGGGGCTGCCCGCTCACGCCTCCTCGGTCGCGCGCCGCCTTGGCCTCAACCGCTGAACAGGAAGGACGATCATGCCGCTTTCCCTATATGACGCCGTCATCCCGTCCTGCCTCCAGATCCTGCACGGCGTGCGCGACCTGATCGACAAGGCGGAAAGCTGGTGCGCGGAAGAAGGCATCGCCGAAAGCGAGATCGTCAACGCCCGCCTCGCCGACGACATGCTGCCCTTCTCCTTCCAGATCGTCTCGGCCGCCAATCACAGCTTCGGCGCGATCAAGGGCGTGCGCGAGGGCGTGTTCTCGCCCAATCCGAAGCCCGTCCTGCCCACCAGCCTTGCCGAAATGAAGGCGCTGGTCGATGGCGCGATAGAGGGCTTGAAGCAGGTGAGCGCGGAGGAGATGGAGGGCTTTATCGGTGCCGACATGCTCTTTTCGCTGCCCGTCTATCAGCTGGGAATGCCCTTCACGGCGGAGAATTACCTCCTCTCCTTCGCCCAGCCCAATTTCTATTTCCACGCCACAACAGCCTATGACATTCTGCGCGCCAGGGGACTCCCTATCGGAAAGCAGGATTTCCTTGGCCCCGTCCGCATAAAGGCGAACTGAGAAGCATCATGAACGACCGTTCCCGATCCCGTTCCGCGGCGCGGCTCGCCGCCGTGCAGGCCCTCTATCAGAAAGAGATGGAGAATACGCCGCTGCCGCTGCTGCTCACCGAGTTCCACAATCACCGCCTCGGCGCGACGATTGAGGACGTCACCTATGCCGATGCGGAGATAAGCTTCTTCGACGATGTGGTGAGCGGGGTGGACAAGCGCCGCGAGGAAATCGACGAGCGCATCGCCGCGCGTCTTTCCAAGGGCTGGTCGCTGGAGCGGCTGGACCGGCCGATGCGCCAGATATTGCGCGCGGGCGCCTATGAACTGATGGCGCGGATCGACGTGCCGACCGGCACTGTCATCAGCGAATATGTCGATGTGGCCAAGGCTTTCTACGACAAGCGCGAATCGGGCTTCGTCAACGGGCTGCTCGATGCCGTCGCGAAGGATGTGCGCCCCTGAGCGGAGACGGCAGGGACAGCGACGAAAGCGCGTTCATCGCGCTGATGCGCGGCCTTGCCACCACCCCCGGCGCGCGCGGCCTGATGGACGACGCCGCGCTGCTGGACCGGCCCGGGGGCGCGCTCGTCCTCACCCATGACATGCTGGTCGAGGGCGTGCATTTCCTGCCCGGCGACCCGGCGGAGACGGTCGCGTGGAAGCTCTGCGCGGTCAATATGTCGGACCTCAACGCCAAGGGCGCGACGCCGCTCGGCATCCTCATCGGCTATGGCATGACCGGCGACCGGCGCTGGGACGCGGCGTTCGCGCAAGGTCTGGCGCGGGCGCTCGATCATTTCGGCGCGCCGCTGCTCGGCGGCGACACGGTGCGCATGCCCGCAGGGGGGCCACGCACGCTGGGCCTTACCGCAATCGGCGCGGCGCCCGCTTGCGGCGCGCCCTCACGCAGCGGCGCGCGGGCCGGAGACCTGCTCTTCGCCACCGGCACCGTGGGCGACGCAGGCGCGGGCCTCGCGCTGCTGACCGGCAAGCTCGATGGCGGAGCCGGGGACGAGGCGCGGGAAGCGCTCATCGCCGCCTACCGCCAGCCCCGCCCGCCAATCGCGCTCGGTCCCGCGCTGGCCCCGCTCGTCTCGGCGATGGCGGACATATCGGACGGCGTACTCATCGACGCGGACCGCATCGCGCGGGCGAGCGGGGTCGCAATCACGCTCGATCTTGCCACGCTGCCGCTCTCCCACGCCTTTACCGCCCTCTGCGGCGACACACGCGAGAGCCGCCTCGACGCCGCGACCGCAGGGGACGATTACCAGCTGCTCTTCACAGCACACCCGCAAACGCGGGAGGCGATCACCCGCCTTGCCGCCGAAAAAGGCGTGGCGCTCAGCCTGCTGGGAAGCTGCGTTGCGGGCGAGGCCGGAGTGGCGCCAACCGACCGGGGCAAGCCACTGCCGCTGCCCGACCGGCTCGGCTATCAGCATGGCGCGCAATAATCCTGCTTGACGCCGGGCGTCCTGCCGATACCTTCACCCGCCACAAGGATCAGCCGGGTCGGGATTTGCCATTGACCGAGAAGATGCTGAACATTTTCAGGAGGAAGGAAGCTGCCCGCATCGCTGGCGGCACGGTCCGGCTTCGCGCTTCCGCTCCTCCCCCGCGCGCGCCTTCATGGGCACGGCGCCCTCCCATAGCAAACACCCAAGCAAGCCATCGGCATAAACAGGGGGAGAGGATGATTTCATGACTATCATCGGTTTTGCATTGGGGTGCGGCCTGCTGGCCGTGCTCTATGGGCTGCTGACCAGCAAACAGGTGCTGGCCAGTTCCGCCGGAAACGACACCATGCGCGGCATCGCCGCCGCCATTCAGGAGGGCGCGCAGGCCTATCTCGGCCGGCAATATCGCACCATCGCCATTGTCGGCGTGGCCGTCGCGATCCTTGTGCTGATCTTTCTCGGCCCCACCTCCGCGATCAGTTTCGTGCTGGGCGCGATCCTGTCGGGGGCGGCGGGCTATATCGGCATGAACATTTCGGTGCGGTCCAACGTTCGCACTGCTGAGGCTGCCCGGTCCTCGCTGCAATCGGGCCTCACCGTCGCGTTCCGCGCGGGCGCCGTCACCGGCATGCTGGTGGCGGGGCTGGCGCTGCTCGCGATCAGCGGGCTGTTCTGGTATCTGACCGGCCCGGCCGACCTCGCTCCGTCCGACCGGACGGTGATCGACAGCCTGATCGCGCTTGCCTTCGGCGCGAGCCTCATCTCGATCTTCGCGCGTCTGGGAGGCGGCATCTTCACCAAGGCGGCGGATGTCGGCGCCGACCTAGTCGGCAAGGTCGAGGCCGGGATACCGGAGGACGACCCGCGCAACCCCGCCGTGATCGCGGACAATGTCGGCGACAATGTGGGCGACTGCGCGGGGATGGCCGCCGACCTCTTCGAAACCTATGTGGTGACGGTCGGCGCGACGATGGTGCTGATCGCTCTTCTGGTGAAGGGCGTCAGCGCGGCGGAACTTTCGCAGCTCATGGCGTTGCCGCTCGGCATCGGCGGCGCCTGCATCATCACCTCGATCCTCGGCACCTTCATGGTGCGACTGGGGTCGAGCCAGTCGATCATGGGGGCGCTCTACAAGGGCTTCTGGACCACCGCGATCCTTTCTGTCCCCGCCATCTGGGCGGTGGCTCAGATCGCGCTGGGCGATCTCAACGCCACATTTGGCGCCGATCTCGACGGACAGGGCGGCTATACCGGCTGGGCGCTGTTCTGGTCGATGATGGTGGGTCTGGCCGTCACCGGCCTGATCGTCTGGATCACCGAATATTATACCGGCACCGGATACCGCCCGGTCCGTTCCATCGCCAGGGCCTCCGAAACCGGCCATGGCACCAACGTCATCCAGGGCCTCGCGGTGAGCCTTGAGGCGACCGCCCTGCCCACGCTGGTCATCTGCGTCGGCATCATCGTCTCATACCAGTTGGCTGGCCTGATCGGCATCGCCTTCGCCGCGACCGCGATGCTGGCGCTCGCCGGGATGGTCGTCGCGCTCGACGCCTATGGCCCGGTGACGGACAATGCGGGCGGCATCGCCGAAATGGCGGGGCTGGAGGATGACGTGCGCACCCGCACCGACGCGCTCGACGCGGTGGGCAACACCACCAAGGCCGTGACCAAGGGCTATGCCATCGGCTCGGCGGGTCTTGCCGCGCTGGTGCTGTTCGGCAGCTACACCGAGGATCTGAAATTCTACAACAGCGCGCTCGGCCTGCTGGAGCCGCCGGATTTCAGCCTGTCCAACCCCTATGTCATCGTCGGCCTGCTGCTCGGCGCGCTGCTGCCCTATCTCTTCGGCGCTATGGGCATGACGGCGGTGGGCCGCGCGGCCGGATCGGTGGTGGAAGAGGTGCGCAGCCAGTTCCGCGACAATCCCGGCATCATGGCGGGCACGTCAAAGCCCGACTATGCCCGCACCGTGGACCTCGTCACCAAGGCGGCGATCCGGGAGATGATCCTGCCCAGCCTGCTGCCGGTGCTGGCGCCGATCGTCGTCTATTTCCTGATCAGCACAATCGCGGGCAACGCCAACGGCTTCGCGGCGCTGGGCGCGCTGTTGCTGGGGGTGATCGTCTCCGGCCTGTTCGTCGCGTTGTCGATGACCTCGGGCGGCGGCGCATGGGACAATGCGAAGAAATATATCGAGGACGGCCATCATGGCGGCAAGGGGTCGGAGGCCCACAAGGCCGCCGTCACCGGCGACACGGTGGGCGATCCCTATAAGGACACCGCCGGCCCGGCGGTGAATCCGATGATCAAGATCACCAATATCGTCGCGCTGCTGCTGCTCGCGGCGCTGGCGCATGGGGCGGTCTGACCCTTAGAGTATTTTCCAAGTCGAGTGGAAACTCCTGACGACTTGGAAAATACGGAAAACAAAAGAAGTATAGACGCGGTTCGCTTCAATCTGAATCGAACCGCGTCCAGCCGGGCGCCAAGCCCTTTCAACCGTCGGCTCCCCTCGAGTCGCCGGGTTTTGTTTTGCCCGGACGCTGTTATAAGCCCGCCATGTCCATGCTTGCCCCCTATGCCCGCCAGATCGCCGCTCTCGAAGCCCGGTCGCGGGCACGGCGCCTCATCACGCGGGAGGGGGTGGATTTCTCCTCCAACGACTATCTCGGCCTGTCCCGCGATCCGGCGATCGGCGCAGCGGTCAGCGCGGCAATCGCGCGCGGCGTGGCGATCGGATCGGGCGGATCGCGCCTGCTGCGCGGCAATGCGCCCGAGCATGAGGCGCTGGAGGAAAAGGCCGCAAGCTTTTTCGGCGCGGAGGCGGCGCTGTTCATGGCGAACGGCTTTGCCGCCAATCTCTCCATCCTCTCGACCCTGCCGCGCGCGGGCGATCTCATCGTCGCGGATGGGCTCGCCCATGCCAGCATGCATGACGGCATCCGCCAGTCGAAGGCGCAGGCGGTGTTCGTCGCTCATAATGACGCGCAAGCCTTTGCCGACGCCATCACGGACTGGCGCGAACGGGGCGGCACCGGCACGCCATGGATCGTCGCGGAGACGCTCTATTCGATGGACGGCGACCGCGCGCCCGTCGATGCGCTCGCGGACATTGCCGCGCAGCATGACGGCCTGCTGCTGTTCGATGAAGCCCATGCGACCGGCGTGTTCGGCAGCGGCGGGCGCGGGCTTGCTGCCCATCTCGAAGGCGGGGAAAACCTCATTTCGCTGCACACCTGCGGCAAGGGGCTGGGCGTCGAGGGCGCGCTGGTCTGCGCGCCCAGAGTGCTGATCGACACGCTGATCAACAAGGCGCGGCCGTTCATCTTCTCGACCGCGCCCTCGCCGCTGATGGCGGTGGCGGTGGGCGCCGCGCTCGACCGGGTAGGCGGCGAAGATGGCGACGCGCTGCGCGCGGAGCTGCGCGGGTTGCTGGCCATCGCAGGCGAGACGATCTGCGCGCCGCTCGGCTTAGCCGCGCCGCAGATGCAGATCCTCCCCCTGCTGATCGGCGAGGACCGGCGGACGATGGAAATCGCGGCGGCCTGCCAGCAGGCGGGCTTCGACGTGCGCGGCATCCGCCCGCCGACCGTGCCGCCGGGCACCAGCCGCCTGCGCCTGTCGCTCACCCGCAACCTCGCGCCGGAGGATATCCACGCGCTCGCCGCGACGCTTGTGCCGCTGATGCAGGGAGCCGCCTCATGAACCGCGCGCTCGTCGTCACCGGCAC
The DNA here is from genome assembly GCA_964384275.1 of uncultured Sphingobium sp. GTDB lineage: Bacteria > Pseudomonadota > Alphaproteobacteria > Sphingomonadales > Sphingomonadaceae > Sphingobium. The sequence continues at coordinate 10,916 of CAYLKZ010000016.1, forward strand.
GGACACCGATGCCGGCAAGACGGTCATCGCCGCCGGGCTGGCCCTCTGCCTGCGGAATGCGCGCTATTGGAAGCCGATCCAGTCCGGCACCGCGCCCACCACGGACACCGCGACGGTGCGCGCGCTGACCGGCCTGCCCGACGATCGCTTCCTGCCCGAAGCCTATGTCCTACAGGAACCAGCCTCACCGCATCTGTCGGCACGGATGGAGGGAGTGACGATCGACCTCGACCGTCTGCCCCTGCCTGCCGCCGCCGACGCGCCGCTGATCGTCGAGGGCGCGGGCGGCCTGATGGTGCCTCTCAATGAACAGGCGCTCGCCATCGATCTGTTCGCCCGCTGGCAGGCGCCGGTGATCCTCGTCGCCCGTACCGGCCTCGGCACGATCAACCATAGCCTGCTTTCGGTCGAGGCGCTGAAGGCGCGGCACATCCCCATCGGCGGCATCCTCTTTTCCGGCGATCCGCATGAGGAGAATGAACGCATCATTCCCCAACTCTCCGGCGTGCGCTCGCTTGGCCGCCTGCCCCGGCTGGCGCCTCTCGACACCGAAAGCCTGCGCGCGGCGATGCAGGCGCATATCGATCTCGCCGCAATCGAGGCGCTGATCGCATGACATCCGCTCCATCCTCTGACGCGCCATCGCCCATCTGGCACCCCTTCACCCAGCATGGCCTCAACGAAGCCCGCCCGCTGGTCGAAAGCGCGCAGGGCGCCCTGCTCCATTGCCGCGATGGCGCGACGTTGATCGACGGCATTTCGAGCTGGTGGGTCATCACCCATGGCCATTGCCATCCGCCAATCGTCGCTGCGATCCGCGAACAGGCGGAAAAGCTCGACCAGCTGATCTTCGCGGGCTTCACCCATGAACCCGCCGAACAGGTCGCGCGCGGTCTGCTCCGTCTGACGGACGCGCATCTGCCCTCGCCCGATCCGCTGCGCCATGTGTTCTTCTCCGACAGCGGCTCCACCTGCGTCGAGGTCGCGCTGAAGATGGCGCTCGGCTATTGGCACCACCGCGCCCGCCGCGATGGCGGAGAGGCGCGCCACCGCATCATCGTGATGGATCATAGCTATCATGGCGACACTATCGGCACCATGTCGGTGGGCGAGCGCGGGGTGTTCAATCAGGTTTATACCCCGCTGCTGTTCGACGTAACGAGCATCCCCTATCCCGCCGCCGGGCAGGAGCAGGCGACGCTCGACGCGCTGGAGGCCGCCTGCCGCGCACCCGAGAAACCCGCCGCGCTGATCGTCGAGCCGCGGGTGCTCGGGTCGGGCGGAATGCTCTTCTATTCTCCCGCGACGCTGCGGGCGATGGCGGAAATCTGCGCCGCCCATGACGCGCTGCTGATCGCCGACGAGGTGATGACCGGCTGGGGCCGCACCGGCACCCTCTTCGCCTGCGAGCAGGCAGGCGTCACGCCCGACATCCTCTGCACCGCCAAGGGCCTGACGGGGGGCAGCATCCCGCTCGCCGCCACGCTCTGCCGCGCGGCGATATTCGACGCGCATGTCTCGCAAGACCGGGCGGATATGTTCTTCCATTCGTCCAGCTTCACCGCCAACCCGATCGCCTGCGCCGCCGCCGCCGCCAATATCGCGATCTGGGAAAGCGGGGCCATGGCGCCCCGCCTCGAAGCATTGGGCGCGTTGATCGAGGGACATGTTGCCGCCCTCGTCGGCCATTCCGCCTTTGAAAATGCCCGCCGCCTCGGCACCATCGCCGCGATGGACCTGAAGGTCGGCACGGGCGCGGGCTATCTTTCCGAGGTCGCCCCTGCCCTGCGCGCGCATTTTCTGGAACGCGGCCTGTTGCTGCGCCCGCTTGGCAACACCATCTATGTGCTGCCGCCCTATTGCGCCGACGCGGCCCAGTTCGACCGGATTTTCTCCGCCATCGCCGAAGCCGGGGAGCGCTTTGGCCGCTAAGGCCAGCCGCCGTCCGGTGCGGAAAACAGGATCAGCCGCTCCAATCTTTCCTTTTGGGCAATTTGGCGCTATGGCGACGCGACTTTTTCAGGATTCCAGGAATATATGGCCAAAGAAGAACTGCTCGAAATGCGCGGCACCGTTGTGGAATTGCTCCCCAACGCGATGTTCCGCGTGCGCCTTGAAAATGATCATGAGATTTTGGGTCACACCGCGGGCAAAATGCGCAAGAACCGCATCCGCGTGCTGGTCGGCGACGAAGTTCTTGTCGAACTGACCCCCTATGACCTGACCAAAGGTCGCATCACCTACCGCTTCAAATAAGGGATGCGTGGCACGACCATGCGCCCCTTTCCCCTGATCCTCGCCTCGGCCTCTCCGCGCCGGGCCGATCTGCTCGCCCAGATCGGGGCGAAGGCCGACGCCATCGACCCCGCCGATATCGACGAAAGCCCCCGCAAGGCAGAGCTGCCGCGCGATTATGCGATGCGCATGGCGGCGGAGAAAGCCGCCACCGTCGCCGCGCGCCATCCCGGCGCGCTGGTGCTGGCGGGCGATACCGTCGTCGCCTGCGGCCGCCGCATTCTGCCCAAGGCGGAGGATGAGGCGACGGCGCGCCGCTGCCTCGATCTGATGTCGGGCCGCCGCCATCATGTGCTCTCCGCGATCACGCTGATCGACGCCGAGGGCAAGGCGCGCCATCGCCTCTCCGACAGCATCGTCACCTTCAAGCGGCTTCATCCCGGCGAGATCGCCGCCTATATCGAAAGCGGCGAATGGCACGGCAAGGCGGGCGGCTATGCGATACAGGGCCGCGCGGCGGGCCTCATCCGCGCTTTGCAGGGCAGCCATTCGGGCGTCGTCGGCCTGCCGCTTTACGAAACAAGGGCCTTGTTGATGGCCGCAGGATATCCATTATGAACCAGACGCAATGGCTGTATGAAGAAGGCATCGGCGAATGCCGCGCCGCTTTGGTCGCGCATGGCCGCATCCTCGAAGCGCATATCGAGCGAGAGAGCGAGCACGTGCTGGCCGGCGCGATCGTGCAGGGGCGCCTCGTCCGCACACTCATCCCGAAGAAACGCGGCATCGTCCGCCTGCTCTCCGGCGAGGAAATATTGCTGGAGCCGATCCCGCCAAAGCTGGCCGAGGGCGGCACCGTGCTGGTGGAGATCCGCCGGGAGGCGCTGGGCGAGGCTGGCCTCGACGGCGAGCGCCGCGACAAGCTGGCGACCGCCCGCGCCGCTCTGCCGGGGCAGAAGGCGCATCCGGGGCCGAGCCTGCTGCAACGCCTGCGCACGACCGAAATCCCCATCCTCCCCTGCCCCGCGCATGAGGAAGATCATTTCGAGGCGCATGGCTGGGGCGAACTGCTCGAATCGGCGATGCGCGGCGAGGTAGGCACCGAAGCCGCCGCCCTGCGCATCTTCCCGACGCCCGCGATGGTGCTGATCGACGTCGACGGCAGCCTGCCGCCCGCGCAGCTCGGCCCCAAGGGCGCGAAGCTCGCCGCGCAGGCGATCCGGGCGATGGGGCTGACCGGATCGATCGGCATCGACCTGCCGACGATGAACAACAAGGACGAGCGCGCCATCGCCGCCGCGCAGATTGACAAGATCTTGCCGCTGCCGTTCGAGCGCACCGCCGTCAACGGCTTTGGCTTCATCCAGATCATCCGGCGGCGGGAACGCGCCTCGCTCATCGAGCTGTTGCGCGACGATCCGGTGCTGACGGCGGCGATGAAGCTGCTGCGGCAGGCGGAACGCTGGACAGGTGGCCATGGCACTGGCGGCGGCGCGGTGACGCTGACCGCGAATCCGGCGGTGATCGATCGCATCCGCCGCAGCGGCGACTGGGTGGAACGCCTCGAAAAGCGGCGCGGCGGCGCGGTGACACTGGTCCCCGACGAACGCCTCTCGCTGGAGCAAGCCCATGCCGGATAAAGGCAGGGAAAAGCGCTGCCCCGTCTGCAAGGCCCCGCGCAGCCCGGAATTCTCCCCTTTTTGCAGCCGAGGATGCCGCGATCGCGACCTGCTCGGCTGGTTCCAGGAGGATTACAAAATCGCGGGCCGGTCGACCGAAGAGGACGAACTACAAAAAAGCAGCGATTATGGGCTGGACAGAACCGACGGATGATGCTTATACGCCCGTCTCTCCTCCGCTAAGACGCTTTCAGTCTGGCGAAGATGCCCGGGTAGCTCAGTTGGTAGAGCATGCGACTGAAAATCGCAGTGTCGGCGGTTCGACTCCGTCCCCGGGCACCATATTTCACAAAATCTCTTGCCCGCCATTTGGATGACATTGCGCTGCGACGCAGCCAGACATCATCTGGAAGCTATATATCCAATCGATCCCGGCTGCGCCGCGTTCGAACGCATACGTCGCCTGCGGACTATTATGCGCTACAGAACAATGGCGGACAGGGCACCATCGCTTGCCCCGCCGCTCTGGCAGCCCGCGACAACAGACGCCCTTCAGTAACACTGCGGTCAAGCAGCCACCCTCCCGCAATATCCTTTTCGCTCGGCGAAACGCTGGAGCCAAACTGCAACAGGCACGGCCGCCATGATGATAAGCAGCGGAATGATCGGGTCCCGATAGCGGGCGATGATGTAGGCAGGCGCGTGGACGATCCAGAAGCCGGCGATCATCGCGCCGTAAATCCATTTCGCATCGGCGGCGATCGAGCGGGAGCGGAACGCCAGCAGGCCGCAAAGCATAATCAGCATATATTGCGCGACCTCGAAGATGCGGATCGAAGCGACCAACTTCGATACCGCGAAGTCATCCGCATCGGGTATATTCGGCTCCCAGAAATACAAAAGCTTCAGCGCGGCGAGCTCGGCCGCCCGGCCGGGATTATTGGCAATCCAATCGAGCGATTCCGCCTGCAAGCGGTCTGAATTGCCGATTTCCCCGAGGCGAAGCCGGATTGCCTCCCAGTTCCCCGCCAGCGGCGTGTCAACGATGCTCACGAAACGTCCGGTCGCAGCAGGGTTATTGCCCAGATAGAGATTGAACGCGGTATTGGTGTTGAGCACGGGACGGCCCAGCATCTGTTGGGTTGCATAAAGCCAGGGCGCCAGTATCATCGCCGCTCCCGCGAGGAAGCATAGTCCCCCGGTGAAAGCCGGCGTGAAACTGCCTTGCGCGCGCCACAGCAGGATCAGCGCCATGGCGACCCCGGCGCACAGCAGCAAGGCGGACCCTCCGGTCACTAGCGATGCGCCCCATAGCAGCCCCGCTGTCAGCGCCATCGCCCTCGGCCGCCTGTTGCGAGCAACCCAGATCGCGCAAAGAGCGATGCCGAGCAACAGCGGGATCGCCAGATTCTCCTTCGCGAGCCTCGTCGCGTTCCAAATGCCGGGAAGCCACAAGGCGTAAATGAACATCGCGAGCAATCCCGCGCCGATATGATCCGAAAGGGCAAGGACAAGTCTGTAGATCAACACCATGCTGACGATGCAGAGCACTATGTTGACCGCCAGCGCCACGGAAACCGCGCTGCCGAACAGCATGAAAAAGGGGACGAACAGCAGCGAATAACCGGCGCTGGCAAAGGCATGCAGCCCACTTGTGTCAAGCCACTCGCCGCGCTCCACGAAACCCTGCGCCATGGTGAAATAGGAGAGCGCATCGCTTTCGACCGGCTGCGGCACAGCCCACATGGCAGCCACTCTCACCCCTATGGCGAGCAACAGGATCAACCCGAATAATATGGGGCGGTTTCTGGTCGAGAGCTTAAGCATGGATTTTCCGTTAGTAACGATACTAATGTTCACAGACGCTCGTAAAATGGGTTGCATGGCGTATAATGAGCAAAAGATCCGCGCGCAACTAATCAAGAAGATCGCGACTATCGAAGTTGTGCCATAACGATAATATCATCTATTCATTTTTCGATGATCTCTGTCTCTTCGAGAATGACCAATAAAAATGGGACTCGTTCCATCAGAGCTTGAAGTGCTATCATCCTGAGTTGATAGACCACCTTCCCCTAAAGCATCATCGATACAGGGATCGATATTTTACCTATAAATGAGGCAGTTAAAGGCTCCCCTGCAAATAAGCCTGTTTGCCCTTCTTCCGGCTCTGGCCGGATGAACTGAACCGGCACTGCAATGGAGGCCGCAGCCCGTCTGTTTCCCTCGCGCCGTTCATGCTATGCTTCGCCCCACGCCGCTTCGGCTCAATAAAAGAGGGAAATCCGTCATGCATCGTTGCGCAATCGTTCCGGTCATCGCCGCGTACGGCCTGAGCGCCTTTGCCCCCCTCGCCACATCGGCGCAGGAAGGGATCGACCTGCGCAGCGCCGTCGCCGCCTCGATCGTCCATGACATCATGAAGGACAAACAGGCGGAGCGGGACGCCAGACGCCAGCCCTATATGTCGTGGGAGCAAGGCCCGATCGCTTCGGCCGAGGAAGCGCGCCACGCCTGCGTGACCGAAATTCTCGCCGAGGCAGGCCATGGGGCGGCCATAGCGGGTTCGCCCTCTGCCCATAGCATGTCGACCGGCTGGGAAGTGGAAGGCGATATTATGCCGCCGGATGGCGGAGAGGCGCTGCCTTTCGTCTGCTCGGTGCGCAACGGGCTGGTATCCGGCACGCTGATCCGGCGCTGATCTTTTCAGGAAACCTCCGGTGGCCCGGAAAACAGGGACCATCCCTGTTCAGCCCTCTCCATCTGAACAGGGGACCAGCCCGGCGATCAAGGGGCGGGCTGGCCGTCTGGCGCAGGACGGGATAGGAAAGCGGCCATGTATGATTTCACCCCGACCAACCCGACCGACAAGCGCGCCCTCCATGCCGACCTCCTCTCCGCCGCCCGCGCGCTGGTGGACGGGGAGCCGGACGCGGTCGCCAACATGGCCAATGTCGCGGCGCTGATCTGGCAGTTCCTCCCCGATCTCAACTGGGCGGGCTTTTATCGGCTGATCGGCGAGGAACTGGTGCTCGGCCCCTTTCAGGGCAAGGCCGCCTGCATCCGCATTCCGCTCGGCAAAGGGGTATGCGGCAAGGCGGCTGCGAGCGGCGCGACGCAATGCGTCGCCGATGTTCATGCTTTTCCCGGCCATATCGCCTGCGATGCGGCCTCCGCCTCGGAGATTGTGGTGCCTGTCTTCCATGACGGCAAACTCATCGGCGTACTCGATCTCGACAGCCCGATCCGGGCGCGGTTCGATGAGGCCGACGTGGCAGGGCTGGAAGCGTTATGCGCGGCCATCGCGCCCGCGCTGGCGGGCTGATCTACCCGCCTCGCGAACTCCCCCTATATGCCGCCCATGATCGCGGGCCAGCCCGCCCCCGTCAACCGCTCCGCCAGATCGGCCGCGCAGGCTTGCATGACGTGCGGGCTTGTCGAACGGATCACGAAATTGCAGCCGACCTTGCCTTCGCGGAAAAAGGGATAGCTGCCGATCTGGCTGCCTTCATGATCCCGCTCGGCAGAGGCGAGCAGACCGGCAATCTCGCTTTCGGCGACCCAGCAGCCGACCTGCACCGAAAGCAGCGGCGCGCCGCCCTCCAGCGATCCCGTGAGCGCGTCGAGCATGCCCGCGGTGATATGCGGCACGCCCGCCATGATGAAGATATTGCCATGGCGGATGCCCGGCGCGCCCGAAAAGCGATTGGGGATGAGCGAGGAGCCGTCCGGCACCCGCGCCATGCGCAGCCGCATTTCATTGAGGCCGCCACGCGTCGCATAATAGCCGTCCAGCATCGCTCGCGCCTCGGGATGGATGCTGACGCTCACGCCCAGCGCCCGCGCGATCGCATCGACGGTGATGTCGTCATGGGTCGGGCCGATGCCGCCGGTGGTGAACAGATAATCGTTGCGCGCGCGCAACTGGTTCACCGCCTCGACGATCGCGTCCTCGACATCGGGCACGACACGCACTTCGCGCAGGCGGATGCCCTGCACGTTGAGCCAGCTCGCGATCTGGGCAATATTCTTGTCCTGCGTCCGTCCCGACAGGATTTCATCGCCGATCACCACCAGAGCGGCGGTCCATATCCGTTCGTTCATGCCTGCCGGTTTCCTTGCACAATCGCCTTCAGTCGCTGATACCGGTCCTGCGGCAACAGCTCCGATGGCCGGTAATGGGTTTCGAACACCGGGATGCCCTCAGGCAGCGGAGCCCAGGGCAGGCGCGAGGCGCCATGGATCACCGCATCGGGCCGCACCGCCGCCGGATCGTCCAGCGTGCCGACGCGAATGGCGGTGCATCCCTCGCCCAGACCGCTGAAATGGCTCCACACCACGGTGCCGCAGGCGGCGCACCGCACCATCGCCTGCTCCCCGCCGCTGCCAGTGGGCACCGTGGCCCGCAGCGTCTCGCCCGACACTTGCGTGACCCGGCTGCTCTCGATGAACAGATTGAAGGCGAAGGCGCTGCCGGTCTGGCGCTGGCACAGCCTGCAATGGCACATGTTGACGAAGACCGGCTCCCCCTCCACGCGATAGCGCAGCTGGCCGCAGGCGCATCCGCCTTCCTTCGTGCCTTGCGCGCCTTCCGCTGCGGTCATGTCCATCTCCTCGATCGATCCGATCCATGCCCCCATGCGGAGGCAGGATCAAGCCCCTGATCGGACCATGCGCCAGACCTCTCGTCAACCGGCCTCATCCTGTCTATATTGGCGCGATGACCAATTACATGACCATGACGGCGGATTCCCCGCCAACCCGTTCGGCCGCGATCAAGCTTTATGATGAAAGCGGTTTTGCAGGCATGCGCAAGGCCGGCCGCCTTGCCGCCGAAATTCTCGACGAGATCGCGCCCCATGTGGTGCCCGGCGTCACCACCGGAGAGCTGGACGACATCGTCCGCCGCCTGACGATAGAGGGCGGCGGCGTGCCTGCGACCATGGGCTATCGCGGTTATCAGCATAGCTGCTGCATCTCGCTCAACAATGTGATCTGCCACGGCATTCCCGGCGAGCAGAAGCTGAAAGAGGGCGATATCCTCAATATCGACGTGACGCCGCTGGTCGACGGCTGGCATGGCGACAGCAGCCGCATGTATCTGGCGGGCGAACCGTCGATCAAGGCGCGCCGTCTGGTCGAAGTGACCTATGAATGCCTGATGCTCGGAATAGAGCAGGCGAAGCCGGGGAACCGGCTCGGCGATATCGGCCATGCGATCCAGCGCCATGCGGAAAAGCATCGCTATGGCGTGGTGCGCGACTTTTGCGGCCATGGGCTGGGGCGCGTCTTCCACGATTCGCCGGAGGTCGTCCATGTCGGCCAGCCCGGCACCGGGCCGGAGTTGAAGCCCGGCATGTTCTTCACCATCGAGCCGATGATCAACATCGGCAAGCCGGGCGTGCGCCTGCTCGAAGACGGTTGGACGGCGGTGAGCCGCGATCGCAGCCTCTCCGCGCAGTTCGAGCACAGCATCGGCATCACCGAAACCGGGTGCGAGATTTTCACGAAAAGCCCCAAGGGCCTCGACCAGCCCCCTTATTTCTGAGGCGGGATCGATAGCGACCAACGAAAAAGGGGCCAGTAACGGCCCCTTTTTTGGATAATCATGCCGGAAGGCAGCAGAAGCGCTCCCGCTCCACACCTGTCAATCCGTTGGCACCGGGTCCGCCAGCCGTTCGCCAAGCGCCTGAAGGCTGATATCCGGAATCATCGCTTCGGGGTTGTCAGAACGAAGAAGCTCGGCCAGCCAATGACAGCGCTGTCCCATTTCATCGAGATGCTGCAACTGGGTCATGCACCGATGCATGATCTCGTCATCGGAGCAGAGCGCCACGCCGAGCGCCTCCATATCGGTCCGCATCGTTTCCAGTTCCACGGCGATCCTGCGACGCAGGCCGCCGGGAAGGGAAAGCGGCAAACCGGCCGGATGCCCCGGAGAAGGCGAAGCATCAGGCGGCAATATCGCGTTCCTCGCAACGGGCCAGAATGCGATCCGCCAGATCGGCGAGCGGCAGCTGCGCCTCTACCGCGCCCTTGGCGATCGCGGCGGCGGAGGCTTCGAACAGCATCGCGCTGTCCTTGTCCTGACACAGGGTAAGACCGCCCATCTGCTTGATCGCGGCCATGCCCGCCGCGCCATCGGTGCCCGCGCCCGAAAGGATGACGCCGACGGCGCGGTCACGCGCCGCCTTGGCGATGGTGGTGAGCAACAGGTCGGCCGAGGGGCGCATACCGTTTACCGGATCGCGCGCGACGAGACGGATCGAGCCATTGGGCCAGCGATCGACAAGGCCGTGGCGATCGGGGTGGGAAAGCACATAGACATGGCCGGGCTTCAGCGCCATGCCGTCCTCGGCCAGCTTCACTTCCGGGGCTATCGCCTGATTGAGCCGCGAGGCGAAGGGCAGCGCAAGGCCATCCTCCAACTGCTGCAACACGATGGTCGGCGGGCAGTTGAGCGGCCAGCTGGCGAGGAGTTCCAGCACCGCCGGGCCGCCGCCGGTGGAGGCCGAAATCGCGACGAGGCCGCCATTCCACTTATAGCTCGCGCTTTCGGCGGCGGCTGCCGCCTCGGCCTTGGCCGCCTTGGCCGCGGCGGCGTCGGCATCATATTTCTTCACCTTGCTCTTGGCGGCGGTGGCGACCAGCTTGCAAAGCTTGCCCGCGATGCTGGCGAATTCTTCAGGGGTCGCGCGCGCAGGCTTATGGAAGCAGTCGACCGCCCCCAGCTCCAGCGCGCGAAGGGTCACTTCCGCGCCCTTTTGCGTCAGGGTGGAAAGCATCACCACCGGCATCGGCCGGGTGGTCATGATCTCCTCCAGAAAATCGATGCCGTTCATCCCCGGCATTTCGATGTCGAGCGTCACCACATCCGGGCGAAGCTCCTCGATCATTCCACGCGCTTCATCGGCGTTCGCGGCGGCACCCACCACCACGAGATTGCCCGCCTGCTCCAGCGCGCTCGAAAACAATGCCCGCATCGTGATCGAGTCATCTACAACCAGAACCTTGATAGCAGCCATTTTACGCGTCCCTTGTATTCGCAATTATGTCGTTCAGATATCGTTCCGGCCTGGCGCCCGCAGCGGTCAGCCGGGCGCCGGACCGGCCATGTCAGGCGGCTTCCGGCAGCGACGAATCGGACGTAAGGCCCGGCAGGTCGAGAACCATCACCATCCGGTCGTCCATCGCGAGCAGACCTTCCAGATACGGCACCACGTCATCGGCGCCGGTGGCGGGCGCGGGCTGCATATCCTCATCCTGCGCGGTGACGATATCGCTCACCGCATCGACGATGAGGCCCCTCAACTGGTTGCCGATCTGCACGACGATGATCACATGCCGGTCGGTCGGGTCCGCCGCGCCCCAGCCGAGCCGGGCGGCGAGATCGATGACGGGCAAAACCGTGCCGCGCAGATTGACGACGCCCGCCACATAGGTGGGAACGTGCGGCAAGCGGGTGGCCGGCGACCAGGCGCGGATTTCGCGAATAGCCATGATGTCGAGGCCGAAGCTCTGCTCGCCCAGACGAAAAGTGATCAACTGACGTGCCATAATGCGGTTCCTTGGGAGCTTCTCAGTGGGTTACGCGGCGCAGCGCGGAATCGAGCTTGTCGGCATCGAAGGGTTTGACGATCCAGCCGGTCGCCCCGGCGGAGCGGGCGCGCGCCTTCTTGTCGGCGGAGCTTTCGGTCGAGAGGACGAGGATCGGGCAATCGCGAAAACGCACCTGCCCCCGCAGCGCCTCGATAAGACCGAAGCCGTCCATGCGCGGCATGTTGATATCGGTGACGATCACGTCGACCTCCTCCGGGCTGACTGACAGCCATTCCAGGGCGGCGACACCATCTTCGGCCTGCGTCACCGTATAACCGCGCGAGGTCAGCGCCGCTCTCAGCAGCGCGCGCATGCTGGCGCTGTCATCGACTGTCAGCACATGAATGGTCTCGGACATGTTTCCGCTTTCCCTCCTCAAAACAATTCCACATCGCCGCCGCCGACCTGCATGGGTCGGACAACCGGCTTCGCCACTGGTGCGGCGGCCGATTCGATGATGCGGCACCGCGTGCGCCCCTTCACGGGATCGAACTCGATACGCCGCGCCGATTCGCCGCCCGTATCGCTTCGCACCAGCGGAATTCCCTCATCAGCGAGGAAATTCCTGGCAAACAGCGCATTGGCATCGCCAATTCGCCCCATGCCGCCGTGCATGTTCGCGCCCCCGTAGATGTGAGCCTTCATGCGGGACTTTAACCCACCACGTGTCATCATCTGGTTAATAAGCAGTTCCATCAGATAGACGCCGTAATTCTGGTCGGCGATGGTTCCGCTGCCCGGATTGGGTTCCGCCAGCAGAAAATGGTTCATGCCGCCGACCTGCGCGAGAGGATCGTAAAGGCAGCAGGCTATGCAGCTGCCCAGCACGGTGGTGAGCAATTCCGGTTCGCCGGTGCCGACATAGGCCTGCCCCTGCATCACGGTAACGCGGCGAACGGTCCGGCCGCCATGCATGCCGGTGGAAATGAACATGGCCTAGAGCCCCGCCACTGCGAGCGCGCGTTCGGCGATACGGGGCAATGGCAGGATTTTCTCCGCCGCGCCCATATCCGCCGCCGCACGCGGCATGCCATAAACGGTGCAGGTCGCCTGATCCTGCGCGATGGTGAGCGCACCCGCCTGACGCATCGAAAGCAGGCCCCGCGCGCCGTCCTGCCCCATGCCGGTCAGCAGGATGCCGACCGCCGCCGGGCCGAGCGAGCGCGCGACCGATTCGAACAGCATGTCGATGCTCGGGCGATGGCCCGACACCGGATCGCCGATCTTCATCGTCGCGGTCAGGCGGCCCGCGCTGCTGACGACCGCATGGCGATCATTGCCCGGCGCCAGATAGACATGGCCCGGCAGCAGCGGCATGCCCGATTCGATCAACTGCACCTTCACGGCGCATTGCTTGTCGAGCCGTTCGGCCATCGCGGGCGCGAAGGCGGCGCTGATATGCTGGACGATGACCGTCGGCGGGCAATTCAGCGGGAAGGACGGCAGGATATGATGCAGCGCCTCAACCCCGCCGGTCGACGCGCCGATCGCGATGAGCTGCGCATTGACGCCCTCGCGGCGGCCCGCCGAAACGGCGATCGTCTCACGCGAAATGGTGGAGGCCGTGACGCCGGGCGCCGGCGCCGCGCCGGATCGCCAATGGTTGGCCCGCACGGCGGAGCGCACCATATTGGCGAGCATCCCGCCATCATTGTCGAGCAGGTTCATGATCGACCCGTCCGGCTTCGCATAGCAATCCACCGCGCCCAGTTCGAGCGCGCGGATGGTCGATTCCGCGCCCTTGCGGGTGATGCCGGAAACGATCACCACCGGCATCGGCCGCAGACGCATGATCTTTTCGAGGAAATCGAGCCCGTTCATCCCCGGCATCTCGACATCGAGCGTGACGACATCAGGGTTCATCTCGCGGATCATCACCCGCGCTTCCTGCGCGTTCGCCGCCGTGCCGATGACTTCCATATCCGGCTCGCTGCCCAGCATGCGAGAGAGAATCGCCCGCATCGTCGCGGAATCATCGACGACCAATACCCGTGTCTTCACGGCCGCTCCTTTCGATAGATAGTGCTGCCCACCAGCTGCATCGCCTGCTGGGCCGGCCCGCCGACCCGCTCGCTATGGCCGATGTAGAGATAGCCGCCCTGCAACAGCTGATCGGCGAAGCGGGACACCAGCCGGTCTTTGGTGGGCTGATCGAAATAGATCATCACATTGCGGCAGAAGATAACGTCGAAGCCGCGCCGCATCGGCCAGTCGCCCAGCAGATTGAGGCGCCGCACACGGATCATCGCCTTCATTTCCGGCGCCATCTCGACCTCGCCGTCGCGCGTTTTCGTCCAGGCATGGACGAGATCGGACGGCACATCCTTCACGGCCTCGGCGGCATAGCGCCCGAGCCGCGCGCCCGCGACCGCATGATCGGCCAGATCGGTCGCGAGGATGACGGTATTGCCGGTAAGAAAAGTGCGCGCCTGCACCTTGTCCGGGCCAAGCAGCGTCATCGCGATCGAATACAGCTCCTCGCCGGTGGAACAGCCCGCCGACCAGATCCGCACAGGCTCCCCCGCGCGCGCCTTTTCCAGCAGCATCGGCCGTACATGGCTCGCCAGATGCTCGAAATGATGGGCCTCGCGATAGAAGAAGGTATGGTTGGTGGTGAGCGCGTTGATCGTCTTGCGCAGCGCATTTTCATCGGTGCGGATAAGCTCGATATAGCGGCCGAAGGTCTGCCGTCCGCTTTCGCGCACCAGCGGCGCGAGGCGGGAATAAACCAGGGTCGCCTTGCCGGGGGGAAGGACGATGCCCGCAATATCGTAGACGATAGTGCGAACCGCCTCGAAATCGGCGCGCGAATAGATTTGCGCGCTGATCCCCGGAAAGGGAGCGAAATCTGCCTCCGCCGCGATCATGCTGCCGCCAGCGCCCCCTGCTCGGTGAAGTTATGCGCGACCAGCGCATCGACATCGAGGATAAGCGCGACCTTGCCGTCGCCCAGGATCGTGGCGCCCGCGACGCCGCTGATCGACTGATAATGGGCCTCCAGGCTCTTGATGACGAACTGGCGCTGATCGACGATGCTGTCGACCATCAGCACCGCCTGCCCATGGCTTTCGGTGTCGACGACGATCAGCACCGCCTCGCGCGCGGTCTTCACCGCCTCGACCGCGCCCACGGCGCTGTCGAGCGGGACGATCGGCAGGAAGCGGCCCCGGCTGTTGAGGACCATCAGATTCTGGCCGATGAACTGCACGTCGGCCTGCTCCGGCCGCAGGCTTTCCAGCACATGGGTGAGCGGAATCACGACCGTCTGGTCGCCGACAGTGACGATCATGCCATCGGCGATCGCCAGCGTCAGCGGCAGCGCGAGGGTGAAGGTGCAGCCCTCGCCCGGACGCGATTCGATCGAGATCCGGCCGCCCAGATCCTTCACATTCTGGCGCACCACGTCCATGCCGACGCCGCGCCCGGAAATGTTCGACACCTGCTGCGCGGTCGAGAAACCCGGCGCGAAGATCAGATGGTCGATTTCCTCGTTCGAAAGCTGCGCGCCCGGCGCGACCAGCCCCCGCTCTATCGCCTTGCGAAGCACGACCTCGCGATTGATGCCCGCGCCGTCATCCGTGATCGAGATGACGATGCGGCCGCTGCGCTGCTCCGCCGAGAGGTGCAGACGCCCTTCGGCGGGCTTGCCATTGGCGATGCGCACTTCCGGCGTCTCGATGCCATGGTCGACCGCATTGCGGATGAGATGGGTGAGCGGTTCGCCGAGGCGTTCCACCACCGTCTTGTCGAGTTCGGTGCTCTCGCCGCTCATCGTCAGTTCGACGCGCTTGCCGGTGCTCGCCTCCAGTTCGCGCACGATGCGCGGCACGCGAGAGAAGACCGAGCCGATGGGCTGGGCGCGGATCGACATCGCGCTTTCCTGAATTTCGCGCGTCAGATGATCGAGCATGCCGATTTCATCCATGGTCGAAAGGCCATGGCCCGCCAGACGCTGCGCCATCATCGCCTGCGCGATCACCAGTTCGCCTACCGTGTCGATCAGGCGATCGAGCTTGGCGAGGTCCACGCGGACGGTCTGACCGACCGCATTGACCGCGCGCGGCGCGTTGGCGGGGGCAGGAGCGGCAGCATTCTGCGCTACCGCCGGGGCAGGAACGGAAGGAGCTTCCGGCGCGGCTGCAATCGGCTGCGGCTTATTCTCCTCGACAGCCCGCGGCGCGGGCGCTGCGGCAACCTGCTTCACCGGAGCAGGTTCCGCGACGGGCGCCGTCACCTCGACCGCAACCTCGACCGGCGCCAACGCGACTTCCGGTTCGCCAATCGGCGCGGGCTTCAGCGCCGCCTCGATTTTCAGTTCGCAATCCGGGCCGATGAAATCGAATATCTCTTCGATATCCTCCTTCGCCACGCGCGCGGGCAGATGATAGGTCCAGCCCAGATAAGCGCGCTCGGCATCGAAAGCGTCGAGCATCGGCAGCGCCAGCGCATCGACAGACAGGCACCGCGCGCCCAACTCATTGAGTTCGCGCAACATCAGCAGCGGCTCGCTGCCCTTGTCGAGCGCGCCATCGCGGAAACGCAGCGTCACCAGCCAGCCGTGAGAACCCGTCGCGCCTTCGGCATCCGACGCGCCCTCCACCGGCGCGACCGCGAGAAGATCGATCTCCTCGCCCTCGTCCATCCGGCGTTCGACCTCGGCCGCCGCCGCCTCGATAGCGGCCGCTTCCTCGTCATCGACGGAAAGGTCGCCCATCAGGCCGTCGAGATCGAAGTCGAGGCCCAGCCCGTCGTCGGGCGCAGCCATATCCTCGCCTGCGGGCGCATCGTTGGCGCCTCCCGCGGCGGCATCGCCGACGGGCAGGCCCGCCGCGACCCGCTCGGCCACCTCTTCCAGTTCGGCGCTGACGGCCGCGTCATCGGGGGCATCGCCTTCGCCGCGCGCCGCCGCCACATGATCGGCCAACACGTCGAAGGCGCGCAGCATCAGCGCATTGAGCCAGTCGCCGAGCGGCAGGTCGCCGTCGCGCACATAGGACAGCACGGTTTCGAACTTGTGGGTGAAAGCCTGCAACAGCGTGAAGCTGAAGGCCCCCGCGCCGCCCTTGATGGAGTGGACAGCGCGGAAGATGCCGTTCACCGTTTCGGTGTCGGCGGTGCCGGACTGGCACGCCATCAGGCCTTCTTCGGCCTGGCTCAGCGCTTCTTCACATTCCAGGAAGAAGATGTTCTGGATTTCTTCATTCGTCATCACATTGCCCCGCCCACTGGAATGTGCCGGTCAGCCCGGCAATGCGCGCCGCGCCGACCATCGCGGAGGATGGATGCACGGTCATCGTCGCGGATCGGGCCAATGCCGTCTGCTGCGCGCTCAACAGAAGCTGAAGGCCGGACTGGCCGATGCGCGCGACGTCGCGTCCTTCGATCATGACCGCTCCGCCCGGCACGAGCGCCCGGTCGAGATGGGAGACGAGCGCGCCCGCGGTCGTCCTGTCGATCATCGAGGGTAAAGTTATCATCGTCATAGCCTATGCCCCCTTCGTTAAAATTCCGACCAGTCGTCTTCATCGACCGCAACGGCATAAGCGGGCGCGGCGCGAGAGGCGGCCATGGGCACCGGCTGCGGCGCGCTGGCAAGCGCGACCGGCTGGCGGCTCTCCACGGCACGCGGCTGCGAAGGCATGCCGACCGGAAGCGAGGGGCCAACGCCGGTATCGAGCCGGAACCGCGCGACCAGCCGCGCCAGCTCATCGGCCTGAGAGGCGAGGCTGCGCACCGCCGCCGTCGATTCCTCGACCATCGCGGCATTTTGCTGCGTCATCTTGTCCATCTCGCCCACGGCGACATTGGCCTGCTGCAAGCCGACCGACTGAGTCTCCGCCGATTCGGAAATGGCGGAGACGAGCGTGCTGATCTCCCCCACGCGCGTCACGATGCGGTTGAGCATCGCGCCGGTTTCGGCGACCAGGCTGACGCCCTGCTCGACCTGCTGCGCGCTGGTGGTGATGAGCGAGTTGATATCCTTGGCAGCATCCGCGCTGCGCTGGGCAAGCGCGCGGACTTCATTGGCGACCACCGCGAAGCCCTTGCCCGCGTCGCCCGCGCGCGCGGCCTCGACCCCGGCGTTGAGCGCGAGCAAATTGGTCTGGAAGGCGATGCCGTCGATCACATTGATGATCTGGCTGATTTCCTGGGCGGAATGTTCGATCGCGCTCATCGCCCGCACCGCGCGCTCGACGACAAGGCCGCCCTCGCTCGCTTCATGATGCGCATCGCCGATCGCCTGCGCGGCGCGGCCAGCGCTCTGCGCGCTCTGCTTCACCATGTCGGTGATCTCGTTCATCGAATTGGCGGTTTCCTGCAACGAAGCCGCCTGCTGCTCGGTCCGCAGCGACAGATCCTGCGTCGCCGCGCGAATCTCGCTCGCGCCGGAATGGAGGCCGCGCGTTGCATGGGCAACAGCGCCCAGCGTGCCGGACAGGCTCTCCATCGCCTCGTTGAAATGGTGGCGCATCTGCTCGTAATCGCCGGGAAGCTCGTCATCCATGCGATAGGAAAGATTGCCATCGGCGAGGCCCGCAAGTCCCTCATCGAGCGCCAGAGCCAGCAACTCCTGCTGGTGCGCGCCATCGCGCAGCAGGCCCGCGCGCGTGCGGAGAGTGGAGGCCACCTGTGCAAGACGGCCGGGCAGACCGGATCGATCGACACAGGGAACCGCGCTGTCCGCGTCTCCATCGGCCAGTGCTTCGAAACGGGCGGTCAGCGCCGCATAAGGATTGGAAATCCGCTTGCCGGAACGCGCGACTCCGAATGCGGCGCCCAACATGCCAACCAGCGAACAGCCAAGCCCCCAGAGCGGCATGCCCCCCGCCGCCAGCCCGGCGCCTGCCACGCCAAGCGAGCCCCAACCGCCTGCAACCCAGGGCAAAATCGCGGTTTCCCGCGACATTCCCGCTTCATTTCCAAATGCTTCACCCATGCATATTGCGCTCCGGCAGCAGGGCCTGTCCGACTCACCGGACGGTCGAGCCCTTGATTCACCGGTCCACGACTAGGAGGAATTGGTTAATGCCCGGTATCTTCCACCGGAACCAGGGTCATCGCAACGCGCATGACCGCAAGCGGGGTTGGCGAGGAGGGAGGCAAGGAGGACCGGCAAGGAAAGCCGCGACCTCAGCCCGCGACCTCCTGCTCCGCGCGGTCGCCATCCTCCTCCCCCTGCCCTATCGAGGGAGCGGCGAGTTCGGCGACGAAGCGCGCCAGCCACCAGGTGACATCCTCCCGCTGCACATTGTCCACCAGCGCCTGCCAGCGCCCGATCCGTTCCTCGCGCGGCATGACGAGCGCGCGGGCGATCGCATCGGCGACATCCTCCGCGCTGTGCGGATTGACGAGCAACGCCTCCTGCATCTGCCGCGCGGCCCCGGCGAAGGAGGAGAGGATGAGCACGCCGGGATCCTCCGGGTCCTGCGCCGCCACATATTCCTTGGCGACGAGGTTCATCCCGTCCCGCAGCGGGGTCACGAGGCCGATGCGCGCTGCCCTGTACATCCCGGCAAGATCGACGCGGGGATACCCCTTGTTCACATAGCGGATCGGCACCCATTCGACGCTGGCGAATTCGCCATTGATATGGCCCGACAGCGCATCGAGCTGGGCGCGTATCTCCTGATAGCTGCGCACATCCTCCCGCGAGGGCGGCGCGATCTGGAGCAGGAAGACCTTTTCCTGCATGTCCGGATAGGTGGAAAGAAAACGCTGATACCCGAGGAAACGATCCTGCAATCCCTTGGAATAATCGAGCCGGTCGACGCCCAATATCATCGCCCGGCCATTGGCGCTCGTCAACATCCGGCGACAGGTGGCGAGCGCTTCCTCCCCGCGCGCCATCTCCATGAAGGCGGCGGTATCGATGCCGATCGGGCAGGCGATCGCCTTCAGCACCCGTCCCTGATAATGGAGCGTGCCGTCCTCGCCTACTTCCGCATCCAGCTTGTGCTGCGCATAATGAAGGAAGGAATCGAGCCAGTCCTGCGTCTGGAAACCCACCACGTCGTAAGAGAAGAGCGATTCGACCAGTTCGCGATGATGGGGCAGCGACAGCAGCAGCCGGGTCGGCGGCCAGGGGATATGGAGGAAAAACCCGAGCCGGTTGGCGATGCCCTTGCCCCGCAGTTCCCGCCCCAACGGGATCAGATGATAGTCATGCACCCAGATGAGATCGTCGTCCTGCAACAGCGGCAGCAGGGTCTCGGCGAAGCGGCTGTTCGCGCGCTGATAGCCGCCCTCGAATTCCCGCGCAAATTCGGCGAGGTCGATCCGGTCATGGAACAGCGGCCAGAGCGTGCGGTTCGCATAGCCGTTATAATATTCGTCGATATCCTGCGGCTCCAGATCGATCGTCGCGGTGGTGACGCCTTCGGTCCGCTGAAAATCGATATGGCCGCTGAAATTCTCCGTCTCCCCGCCCGACCAGCCGAACCAGATGCCGCTGCTCTCGCGCAGCGCGGCGGAAAGGGCGACCGCCAGCCCGCCCTGATTGCCCGCGCCTTCGCCCGTCGGCGGCTGCACCCTGTTGGACACGACGATCAGGCGGCGGTTCATCGCACGGTACTCCATGGCTGGCTGAGCAGGACCGCGCAGTTGATCGTCCCGACCAGCGAATAAGTCTGCGGATAATTCCCCCAAAGCTCTCCCGTCTGCGGGTCGATATCTTCCGAAAGCAGGCCCGCGCCCGTTCGGCGGTTCAGCATTTCCTCGAACAGCGTGCGCGCATCCTCCAGCCGCCCGGTCGCGTGCAGCGCCTCGATCAGCCAGAAGGTGCAGACGTTGAACGCGGTTTCGGGCAGGCCGAAATCATCCTCCGTCGCATAGCGCAGCATATGGCTGCCGCGCCGCAGCCCCCCTTCCACCGCGCGCAGCGTATTGCGGAAACGCGGGTCGTCGGGCGGCAGGAAGCGCAGGTCGAGCAACTGGATGAGGCTGGCGTCGAGATCGTCGCCGCCGAAGGTCGCCGACAGGCGCAGCGTATCCTCCCGCCAGGCCTGCTCGATGATGAGTTCGCGGATCGTGTCCGCGCGCCGCCGCCAGAATTCGACGCGCGCGCTCAGACCAAGCCGCTGCGCGATCAGCGCCAGCCTGTCGCACGCCGCCCAGCACATCGCGACCGAATAGGTATGCACAGAGGCGCGGGTGCGCAATTCCCACAGCCCCGCATCGGGCTTGTCATGCACGTTCCACGCATGCTCGCCGATGCTTTCGAGCGCGTGGAAATCCTCCTCGCCCGCCATGCGGTAGAGGCGCTGGTCGAAAAAGGCCTGCGCGTTGGACAGGATGATCTGGCCATAGGCGTCATGCTGGATCTGCTGATAGGCCTGATTGCCCACGCGCACCGGACCCATGCCGCGATAGCCGTTCAGCCCCGGCTCGACCCGTTCCTCCAGCCCCGTCTCGCCGCCCACGCCGTAGAGCGGCTGGATATGGCCGCCCCGGGCGCTATCGACGATATTGCGCAAATAGGCGAGATAGCCTTCCAGCACGTCGAGCGCGCCGAGCCGGTTGAGGGCCTGCACCGTGTAATAGGCATCCCTGATCCAGCAATAGCGATAGTCCCAGTTCCGTCCCGAATGGGCATGTTCGGGGATCGAGGTGGTGAGCGCGGCAACGATGGCGCCGGTTTCCTCATGCTGGCAAAGCTTCAGCGTGATCGCGGCGCGGATCACCGCGTCCTGCCATTCCACCGGCGTCGCAAGGCCCCGCGCCCAATGGCGCCATTCCTGAATCGTGCGCCCCAGCATGGCTTCTATCGTCGTGCGCGGATCGCCGACGAAGCGCTCATCCGGGCCAAGGAAGAAATAAAGGGCGCGTTCCACACGAAAGCGCTGCTCATCCTCGATCCACCCGACCGGCGCGGTGGTGGTGAGGCGCAGCACCATATCCTCGGCCAGATAGCGGATATGGTTGGACCCCCGCGTCGTCGGCGCCTGCTCCGCGCCCCAGCCGCGCGAGGGGCGCAGGCGCACGCGGACACGCGGCGATCCCTTCAGCGGCCGGACGATGCGGGCAAAGGCAACCGGGCGATAGACGCGCCCTTCGCCCGCATAGCGCGGGCAGAAATCCACGACTTCGATCTCATTGCCGTCTACATCTGTATGGGTCGTTACTAAAATTGGCGTGTTGCGCAGATAATGCTGCCCGGTGCGCACGCAATTTTCGAGATCAATCTCCCAGAAGCCATGCGCGCCCTCTCCGCCGCGCGGCGCGGCGTCGAGCAGCGAGGAGAAGAGGGGATCGCCATCGACACGCGGCACGCATCCCCAGACGAAGCGCCCCGCCCGGTCCACCAGCGCGGAGACCTGACAATTGCCGATCGGCCAGAGATCCAGCGTTGCGGTCATAGGCTCAGCTCCTTCAGCCAGATGCGGACGGCGGCGGGCGCCGCAAGGTGGAACCGGGCGGCGCTGGGACGCGGCGCGCCGACCAGCACGCCATAGCCGCCCATCGCCGAAGCCTGGGCAAAGCCCGCCTCGTCGGTGATATCGTCGCCCAGGAAAACCGGCCGCCCGTCGGCAAAGGGGCTTTGCCGCATCAACTGACGGACGGCGTCACCCTTGTCGTGACCGGCAGAACGCAGTTCGACCATCGCGCTGCCCTGCTGCACGAACAGGCCATGACGCCGCCCGAGCGTGGCGGCCAGCGCCAGCGCGGCATCTCCCTGTTCGGGCGCCATGCGGAAATGCAGGCCAACGCCATAGCTCTTCTCTTCGAGCAGCACCCCGTCATAACGGTCGGCAAAGGCGCGCATCTCCGCCGCCACGCTGTCGAGCGCGGGCGGTCGCGCGGGCGCATCGACGCGGCCGCCCAGCCGAAACTCGGCGCCATGGCTCGCCACCAGCGCCAGACGCGCGGCCAGGGCGGCCCCCAATATGGTGTCGAGCTGGACAAGCGACCGGCCGCTCACCACGGCGAGCCGCCCATCCAGCCGCCCCTGCACCGCGACCAGCAGTTCCCGCAATTCCGTATCGGTCGTTACATTATCGGGCCGATCGATCAGATCGACCAGCGTTCCATCCAGATCGAGAAAGAGGCTGGCCTCCCGGTCGAGGGGTGGGAAGCTGTCTGGCATCGCGATGCTTCTGTCTGCGGTCGGAATGGTCTGCCCTCCCTGCGCGCCGGGGGTGCCGCGCCGGTCTGCCTGGCCCGAAGCGAAGCGGGCGTCGTCAGCCATGCTCATGCATCCCTGTTCCCGCCGATCCTACGCCTTATAACCGGCGAGGGAAAGGGATGAGGGCCGGGCCAGGAACCGAGGCAGTTGTGGGACGAGGAAGCGGGACGAAGCGATGAGGAAAAAAACATATATCAAATAATCGGCAACACCCGTCCGGGTTCCGTCCCACCCAAAATATCCATCTCTCCTCAAATGATTGATCCCGTGCATCTTTTTTCCGACCTGCGGAACAACGGCGCGGGACTTGCCGCAGCATCGCCATCACACCCGCCGGTCGGACACGCTCCCGCCGTGGCGGCGCGCCATCGCAATGCCTTGCTTTGTCCGCCGAGGGGTCAGCCCGCGCTTCCCATTGCAGGCCCGCTGCGATATGCAGACGCAAAATTTTCGAGGACGCACCTTGTTGCTGGAACTTCTATCGGCCGCTGGCCACTATATCCGTTTCGAGGATCTGGGACTGGACCCGGTCGCCATCAATCTCGGTTTCTTCGGGATCAAATGGTATTCGCTCGCCTATCTCGCCGGCATATTGGTCGGCTATTGGTATCTGCTGAAGCTGATCGCGCAGCCCGGTTCGCCGATGGCGCGGCGCCATGCCGACGACATGATCTTCTATGCGACGCTCGGCATCATCCTCGGCGGGCGGCTCGCCTATGTGATCTTCTACCAGCCGGAAATTCTCGCCAATCCGCTCGACATCTTCAAGCTGTGGAACGGCGGCATGTCCTTCCATGGCGGGGTGCTGGGCGTGACCGCCGCGATCCTCATCCTGTGCCGCAAGGAAGGGCTGAACTGGCTACGCGTCCATGATTATGTCGCCTGTTGCGCGCCCTTCGGGCTGTTCTTCGGGCGGCTCGCCAATTTCGTGAACGGCGAACTCTGGGGCAAGACGACCGATGTCTCCTGGGCGATCATCTTCCCGACCGGCGGCCCGGAACCGCGCCATCCCAGCCAGCTTTACGAAGCCGTGCTCGAAGGGCTGGTGCTGGGGCTCATCCTCTGGTTCGCCTTCTGGAAAACCAAGGCGCGCTATGAGCCGGGCAAGCTCGTCGGCATCTTCCTGCTCGGCTATGGCCTCGCCCGCTTCTCCGTCGAATTCTTCCGCGAGGCCGACGCCCAGTTGATGGAATTCGCCCAGCGCACCGGCCTCCATATGGGCCAGTGGCTGACCATTCCGATGATCGTCGGCGGCCTCTATCTCATCGCGACGGCCAAGAGCCGCCGCCTGCGGGTGGAGCCGATCTCCGGCAGCGCCAGTGTCAGCTGAAAATCCGGCGGCGGGCGGTTTCGGCCGCCGCCAGCTCAGCTTTTCGGAACGGCTCGCCCGCAGCATCGCTGCCGGAGGACCGATCACCCTCGCCCATTATATGGCGCAGGCCAACGCCCATTATTACGGCACGCGCGATCCGCTGGGCGCGAGCGGCGATTTCACCACCGCGCCCGAAATCAGCCAGATGTTCGGGGAATTGATCGGCCTCGCGCTCGCCGATTGCTGGATGCGTTCCGCGCCCGACCGGCCGCCCCATTATGTCGAGTTGGGGCCGGGGCGCGGCACGCTCGCCGCCGATGCGTTGCGCGCGATGGAGAAAGCCCGGCTGGCGCCCGCCGTCCATCTGGTCGAGACCAGCCCCGCGCTGCGCGATCGCCAGAAGGCGCTGCTGCCCCATGCGCAATTTCATGACGATGTGGAGAGCCTGCCGACCGACCGGCCGCTGCTGATCGTCGGCAATGAATTTTTCGACGCGCTGCCGATCCAGCAGGCGATAAAGACGAACGAGGGCTGGCGCGAGGTGATGGTCGGGCTGGGCGAGGACCGGCCCTTCCGCCCGCTGGCCGGGGAGCGCCCGGTCGATGCGCGCATCCCCGAGGCACTGCGCGACGCGCCGGAAGGGTCGATCCACGAAAGCGCGCCGGTGGGCGCGGCGATCATGATGACGCTCGCCCGCAGGCTGATGCGGCAGGGCGGCCTCGCCCTGTTCATCGACTATGGCTATGAAGGCCCGGCGCTGGGCGACACATTGCAGGCGCTGCGCGATCATCGCTTCGCAGATCCGTTCGCCGATGCGGGCGACAACGACCTTACCGCCCATGTCGATTTCACGCTGATCGGCAATGTCGCGCGTCAGGAAGGGCTCGACGTCCATGGCCCGGTGGGGCAAGGCG
This sequence comes from uncultured Sphingobium sp., assembly GCA_964384275.1. Lineage (GTDB taxonomy): Bacteria > Pseudomonadota > Alphaproteobacteria > Sphingomonadales > Sphingomonadaceae > Sphingobium. Next base: position 35,717 of record CAYLKZ010000016.1, read on the forward strand.
CGTTCCTGCGCAACCTCGGCATCGACACCCGCGCGCAGATGCTCGCCCGCGCCGCGCCCGACAAGGCGGAGGCGCTGGAGGCGGCCCGTCACCGGCTGATCGACGCGGGCGAGATGGGAACGCTGTTCAAAGTGCTGGCCGTCGCCCATCCCGACTGGGCGCAACCGGGAGGATTTGCCTGACATGCCCGAAGTGCCTCCAACGCCTGAAACGCCCCAGACGGACGCGCCGGAAAACGGCATCGTCTCATGGCAAAGCGGCGCACTAGGCGCCGTGCCCCACGGCTTTCTCGGTCGAAAGGGCGGCGTTTCCACGGGCCTTTATACGGGCCTCAATGTCGGGCTGGGGTCGGATGACGACCGCGCCGCGATCCATGAGAACCGCCGCCGCGCGACAGAGGCGGTGCTGCCCGGCGCCACGCTCGTCACCTTGCATCAGGTCCATTCTGCCGATGTCGTGACCGTCACCGCCCCCGTCGCCGAAGAGGCCCGCCCGAAGGCCGACGCGCTGGTGACGGCGACGCCCGGCCTGCTGCTCGGCATATTGACCGCCGATTGCGTGCCGGTGCTGTTCGCCGATGCGCAGGCGGGCGTCGTCGGCGCCGCTCATGCCGGGTGGAAAGGCGCCATCGCGGGCGTCACCGACCGCACGCTCGACGCGATGGAAAGGCTCGGCGCGCGGCGCGAGGCAATCGGCTGCGCGATCGGCCCGTGCATCGCCCGCGCCTCCTATGAGGTGGACGCCGCCTTCGCGCAGCGCTTTCTGGACGAAGACCGCGAGAATGAGCGCTTCTTCACCGAGGGTGCCCGCCCCGATCACGCCCAGTTCGACATAGAGGCCTATGTCGCCGCCCGCCTCGCCCGCGTGGGGGTGCGGCGCATCGAGATGCTGGGGCAGGACACCTATGCCCAGCCCGATCTGTTCTACAGCTATCGCCGCTCCTGCCATCGGGGGGAGCCGGGCTATGGACGGCAGATCTCGCTGATCGGCCTGGCCTGATCGTTCTGCCCTGAAGCGCTGCTGCCCGACAATCGCGCCGGGACGCAGGCTATCGGTCCAGACCCGTCAGCTCCAGTCGAAGCGGCCCCATCCCCGCTCATGGGCCAGCCTCGCCAGCGGCGGGTGCGGGTTGGCGGCATAAGGCTCGTCGGCATATTCCAGCATCGGCGCGTCCGACACATGATCGGAATAGGCGCGGATATGGGCATGGCCGCGCTCTATCCCCTCGCCCGCCATCCAGTCGCGGATCATCCCCAGCTTGGCCGCGTCATAGCAATTCTCTCCGGCGATCTTGGCGCGCACATATTCGACATCCTGCCCGATATGATCGGTCGCGATCACATCGTCGAACCCCGCCCGTCGCGCAATCGCCTCCACATAAAGGCGATAGGATGCCGTCGCCAGCACCAGCCGATAGCCCTCCGCCCGATCCTGCGCGATGCGGTCGAGCGCGCCCTGCCGCACATTATGCGCCATCACATGGTCGGCATAGCTTTCGATATAGGGCGCCAGCTCCGCGCGGCGCACCTTGCCGCCCATCATCAGATGCTGGTTGATCTCCTTCAGCCGCCGCCGGGAAATGAGGCGCAGCACATAGGCCAGCATCGCGAAGGGCACCAGCGGCGCAAGCAGCAGCCGCAGCGGCGCCATGCGCCGCGCGACATGCATCAGGAACGGCGTATAGGTGCCGCGTATCGTCACCGTCCGGTCCATGTCGTAAATGGCGATCTTTACCGCTTCGTCGTCCTTCACTATGGATGCAACCTCGACAATTCCTCTTCGTTATTCCTGCGGATGGGCCGTTTCGGCTTGCCGCGCAACCTATAATGGACCACAGACCTAAACCGATGACGGAATTGGCCCATTTTTCTCTGGACAAAGAGGGAAGCGACCGAACGGTCCTGCGCTTTTCCGGCTCCCTTTCGATCAGTTCCTTCGGCTCGCTGCCGAACGATCTCGAAGCGGTGGACGGCCCTGTCGACGTAATCGACCTCTCCGCCGTCGATCATATCGACACCATCGGCGCCTGGGTGGTCCATAGCCAGTCGGTCAAATGGGGGTGCGCCATCGAAGGGGCGGATAGCGATGCCAGCCGCCTGATCGAGGCGGTGCAGGCAGGCGCCGATGAGCAGGCCCGGTCGCTGCACGCGCCCTCGCTTCCTCCCTTGCAGCGCGTATTGGCCCAGATCGGCGAGGCGACCATCGTCTCGGCGCAGACTCTGATCGGCCTGATCGGCTTTTTCGGCGCGACGCTCATCACCGCCTGGGGCCTTGTCCGCCATCCCTCGCGCATGCGCTGGAACGCGGTGATCCAGCGTTTCGAAGTGGTGGGCGTCTCGGCATTGGCGATCATCGGGCTGATGAGCTTCCTCATCGGCATCGTCATCGCCCAGCAGGGCGCGGTGCAATTGCGCGCCTTCGGCATGGAGGTGCTGACCGTCAACCTCGTCGGCCGCCTGACCTTCCGCGAACTGGGCGTGCTGATGACCGCCATCATGGTCGCGGGCCGATCCGGCTCCGCCTTCGCCGCGCAGATCGGCACGATGAAGCTGACCGAGGAAATCGACGCGATGCGCACCATCGGCGTTTCCCCGATGGAGGCGCTGATCATGCCGCGCATCCTCGCTTCGATGGTGATGATGCCGCTGCTCGGCTTCTATTCCTCAATCATCGCGGTCATCGGCGGCGGCTTTCTGTGCGCGGTGTCGCTGGAAATTCCGCCGATCACCTTTATCCAGCGCCTGCGGGAAGTGGTGCCGATCACCGATCTCTGGGTCGGCCTTATCAAGGCGCCTGTCTTCGGCCTCATTATCGGCATGACCGGCTGCTATCAGGGGCTTCAGGTCAAGGCCAATGCGGAGGAAGTGGGCCTGCGCACCACCTCCGCCGTGGTGCAGGCGATTTTCGTGGTGATCGTGCTCGACGCCTTTTTCGCGGTGTTCTTCACATGGCTGGGGTGGACATGAGCGAGCCGGACGAAAGCCCGCCGGGAAACGATGTCGCGGTTCGCGTGCGCGGCCTGCGCAACAGCTTCGGCTCTCAGGTGGTGCATGAAAATCTGGACCTCGACGTGCGCCGGGGAGAGATATTGGGCGTGGTCGGCGGATCGGGCACCGGCAAATCGGTGCTGATGCGTTCGATCATCGGCCTGCAACAGCCGGACGAAGGCGAAATCAGCGTGTTCGGCCACTCGACCGTCGGCCGCAGCGATGAGGAAACGCTGGCGCTGCGCAAGCGCTGGGGCGTGCTGTTTCAGGGGGGCGCGCTCTTCTCCACTCTCACTGTGGCGGAGAATATCGAGGTGGCGCTGCGCGAATTCTATCCGCAGATCAGCCCGAAGCTGCGCGAGGAAATCGCCGCCTATAAAATCCGCATGACCGGCCTGCCGCCCGCCGCCGCGCCGAAATTCCCATCCGAGCTATCGGGCGGGATGAAGAAGCGCGCCGGACTTGCCCGCGCGCTCGCCATCGACCCTGATCTGCTCTTTCTCGATGAGCCGACGGCGGGCCTCGACCCCATCGGCGCGGCCTCCTTCGACGAGCAGACGCGGCAATTGCAGCAGACGCTGGGCCTCACCATCTTCCTCATCACCCATGATCTCGACACGCTTTATGCGATCTGCGACCGGGTGGCGGTGCTCGCCGACAAGCGCGTGATCGCGGTCGGCACCATTGACGAGCTGCTGGCGACCGAGCATCCGTGGATTCAGGAATATTTCAACGGCCCGCGCGGCCGGGCGGCGTTGTCGGCGAAGGGCACGATCAATAAAGGCAGCCGGAAAACAGACGCCGGAAAGGACGAAGGCTAGATGGAAACTCGGTCCAATCATGTGCTGGTGGGCAGCGTCGTGCTGGCGCTGTTGCTGGCGGTGCTGATTGCCGCCTTCTGGTTCTCCCGCCTGTCGGACGGCGACAATGAGGAATATGACATCTTCTTCAAACAGTCGGTGAACGGCCTCGCCAAAGGATCGGGCGTATCCTATTCCGGCGTGCCGTCCGGGCAGGTCAAATCGATAGAGCTTTGGCGCCGCGACCCGAATTTCGTGCGCGTGCGCATCGTCGTGAAGAAGGACACGCCGATCCTGCTGGGCACCAGCGCGACCATTCAGGGCGTGGGTTTCACCGGCGTGTCGGAAATCGTGCTGGACGGCGCGGTCAAGGGCGCCCCGCCGATCGTCTGCCCGGAGGAAAACCGGCTCAAGGCTTGCCCCGAAGGCGTGCCTGTCATTCCGACCAAGCCCGGCGCGCTGGGCGAGTTGCTCAACAATGCGCCGCAGCTGCTCGAACGGCTGACGACGCTGACCGAGCGCATCACCGAATTGCTCAACGACAAGAATCAGGCGAGCATCGCCAGCATCCTCCAGCATCTCGACAAGCTGTCGGGCGATCTGTCGGCGCGTGGGCCGGAAATCGCCGCCACCATCGCCGAAACGCGCGTCACGCTGCAAAAGGCGGGTCAGGCAGCCGAAGAAATCGGCAAGCTCGTCGCCACCACCAATGACACGCTGAACGAGGAAGGCCGCCCGCTGGTCAAGGATCTGCGCAGCACCATCCAGTCGGCCACCCGCAGCCTCGACACGCTCAACGCCACCATCGCAGAGGCGCAGCCGGGCGTGCAGACCTTCTCCCGCGATACGATGCCGGAGGTCAATCATCTGGTCCGCGACCTGCGCGAAATGTCGCGCAGCATGCGCGCCATTACGGAAAAACTCGATCATCAAGGGGCAGGCTCGCTGCTGGGCGATCCGCCGCTGCCGGACTACAGGAAATGAGGAATAGCGCCATGCCGAACCGCACGTCGAACCGCATCATCCGTGCGTGGGCGGGCCTCGCCGCCATGGGGCTGGTTCTGGGCGGCTGCGTCAGCTTCGGCACGAAACCGCCGCCGCAATTGCTCACCATCCGCACCCAGGCCATGGTGAATGCCGGGCAGGACATCCGCAGTCAGGGCCTCCCCGCGCTGATGCTGACCCTGCCGGACGTGCCGCGCACCATCGCCACGACACGCGTGCCGGTGCAGATGAACGATACCAGCATCGCCTATGTGAAGGACGCGCAATGGTCGGAGGCGCCGCGCACCCTCTTCTACCGCCTGCTCAGCGAAACGATCACCGCGGGCGGCGCGCTGTTCGTGATCGACGAGGATCAATATGGGCTGAAGCCGCAACGCCGCCTTTCCGGCGCGCTGGTCGAATTCGGCGTGGACTCTCGGAGCCGGGAAGCGATCGTCACCTATGACGCGACGCTGACGGACGGAGCGAGCGGACAGGCGCTGCGCCGCCGCTTCACCGCGCGCGTCCCGGTTTCCGACATTCGCGCCGACCGGGTGGCGGAGCCGATCAACAAGGCGGCCAATGCAGTGGCGCAACAGGTCGCGGACTGGGTGAAGGGCTGAGAAAAGGGCGAGGCGCTCGCCACGCCGCCGCCGACAACCGCCGGTGGAAAAGATGCCCTACAAGTCTCGCGGCAGCACTCCGTCGCTATAGCCTCCTGCCCTTCCATGCCGGGCCGCGCCTGTCACTCACGCCATAGCCAGTCCGCGCCCACGCGAAGCAGGCGCGCACCCGGCA